>NZ_JBHTHA010000051.1:0-88712 GCF_042676385.1 Paenibacillus sp. GCM10027628 | reverse complement strand
AACTACAAACCCCCACAGCGGACTTTCACCGCCTAGTTAATCGCCATGCGTGGCGCACACAAAGAAGGCTGCCGAGAAATCGGCAGCTTTTTGCGCTCCAAAAACGCAAGGAATAAGAAATAAAGCCTGGATACTTACGGCGCAGCTGCACGGCATGGGGCTAAAAGCGATGGATCTGCTTCGCCGCGCTCTCGCCGCCAAGAGCTTATCGTTCGCCGATCACGCGTGAAGCGGCGCTTTATAAAAGTAACGGGCATGCCGCAATAGCAACTGCCCGTTTTTTAATTTTTGCATCAAACATTCTCTTTTTCTAGCAAATAGACTTTTACATTCTTCTTAACCCCGAATTCTTGCGCTTCGTTCAGATCGTTCATGAACACATCGATTCTCGATCCGCGAATGGCCGAACCGATATCCTCCGCTTTGCGAATGCCAACACCTTCAATGAACACTGTTGACCCCAAAGGAATTACAGCGGGATCAACCGCTATCGTGCGTCCTTCTTTGGCTTTTATGCCGCTATAAGTAATACCGTACATGGGGTGCGATTCCTTTTTACCAGTCGATTCAAATCCGGCCGTATAAGCAGTAAGGGTCGTGCTCAACACTTTTTTGATGATTTTATGCTGACCATCCGGCAAATCAATGCCTGCCCCGCTTGACGGAATGCGCAAGCTTTGTCCGATGACCAGAAGGCGCGGATCTTGGATGTCATTGGCGACCATCAGATCATTGACAGATACGCCGAAATTCTGAGCAATTTTATATAGTGTGTCTCCTCGGTTCACCTGGTACTGTGCCGGAGCCGGTGCCGCTTCAGCAGGTGTCCCTTCTGTATCAGATCCCGCCGCATTTACATTTGTTGCATCGTTGTATGTTGGGGATGATTCTCCCCCATCTTCAGTCACAGGGTAGGAATATGCCGTTTCGGCATGCCATAATGCAAGCAGCAAAGGAAGCACCAAAGCAATTCTTATGAATTTACGAAACATAGTATCTCCTCCTCTTAAAAATTAATAGAGTTATAGATACTAGATTGGTCCAATTTATATATTTATATACGTTCAGGTTTCTTTTTCATTTTTTATGGACAAATTATTGAATAAAATCGTTCCCTATATATGAAATATGTGGTAAAATTAACACGAACAATTGTTCTGTAAGGAACATGCTATTTGTCAGGTGAAAGGAAGGTGTAGAAATGGCGACAGACCTGATTTCGGAAATCGATGAGGTCATCGCATTTATTCATCAGCATATCTATGAACCGCTGCCGCTTTCCCGATTGGCCGGGTATGTAGCCTATAGCCCTTACCACTTTTCACGCATTTTCAAAGAAAGAATCGGACTCCCACCCCTATACTATGTCTCCTCCCTTCGTTTGCAAAAAGCAAAAGATCTGTTATTGCGTACGAATCTGAGTGTTCGCGATATCGGATTAGAGATCGGACAGCAAAGTCTGGGGACTTTCACCACCCGATTCACCGAACGGGTCGGCATGACGCCTGCCGAATTTCGAAATTCGACACAGCAAGCCGATAACCATTTGCGTTCACTACGAAATCTTAACGACTGGTATACGCCGCCCGTGCTTGCAAATCCTTACGCTCGAATAGATGGGACCGTCCGCGCGGAAACTCCCTTTGAAGGTGTCATTCTGATCGGCTTGTTTGCCAAACCGATTCCCGAAGGATTTCCCCTGCACGGAACGCTGCTTTCTTCTTTAGGAGATTTTTGTTTTACTGATGTCAAACCGGGCACCTATTACCTTATGGCCACCTCAATCTCTTGGGGGAGTAAGGCCATGGATGTTTTGCTGCCTCAGACAACCTTACGCACACGATCGAAGGAGCCGATCATCGTCAGCCCCTATTCCACGGTCCCTCACCAGCAAGTTACACTCCACGTACCCCGTCTGGACGATCCGCCCATTCTGATTTCTCTACCCTTGTTGATGAACAATTTCCTCAATAAAAGGTTTTCCAACATAGCAAACGATAAGAAATACTAACCTGGATTACATGTTAAACTTGGAGGAGGAGGGATCTGAGAGTCTTTACCTATATCCAAAAAAAGGAAGGATGCATAAAGAGATGAAAGCTGTGGAGAGCAGTACCAAACCTGTAACGGAATCATCCGAAGTAAAGAGAAGTGTGTTGTGGATTTATTACGTGATCTTTTTTGCTGTATTGAACGAATCGGTATTTAATGTTTCGACCCCCAGCATTGCCAAGCAGTTCGGACTGGACGCTTCCGGCGTAAGCTGGGTAGTGACGATCTTTTTTATCGTGTTCGGTATGGGCATGGTCATTTTCGGAAAACTTTCCGATATTTACAGTGTCAAAAAGCTGATTACGATCGGTATCACCCTTTATAGCTTGGGGTCTATCATGGGCTTTGTTTTTCAATCCTGGTACCCTGCTGTCATTATATCCAGAGCTATTCAAGGCGCTGGCGGGTCGGCCATCCCGGCATTGGTCTTTGTCATGGTGGCCCGATTCTTTACGCCGGAAGAGCGGGGAAAAATGTTTGGGGTGATCACCTCGACCGTATCCTTCGCAATTGGCATCGGTCCGGTACTCGGCGGCTATATCGCA
Organism: Paenibacillus sp. GCM10027628; assembly: GCF_042676385.1. Taxonomy (NCBI): domain Bacteria; kingdom Bacillati; phylum Bacillota; class Bacilli; order Caryophanales; family Paenibacillaceae; genus Paenibacillus; species Paenibacillus sp. GCM10027628. The sequence goes on along the minus strand of NZ_JBHTHA010000051.1, from coordinate 86,115 downwards.
GGATCTCTGCACTGGTCCTATTTATTTCTCATTCCGCTCCCTGTCCTCGTTGCGATTCCTTTTTTCCAAAAGCTGCTGCCGAAGGAACAGCGTGGCGCGGGCACTGTAGATATTGTTGGAGCCGTTCTGCTAGGTATTGCAGTGGCTATGTTGATTTTATTTACGACAAATGCAAACTTGCTTTATCTGCTTGTGACTTTCGTGGCGCTAATTTTATTTATTGTTCAAATCCGCCGCGCGAAGGACCCATTTGTCGATCCCGCCCTTTTTACAAACCCGCTATACCGAAACGGGCTCATCATCGGCTTCCTTATATTCGGTACCGTGATGTCCGTCATGTTCGTGATTCCGCTCATGTTAAGCAAAATGTATGGTCTAAGTACGGAGAATATCGGGCTCATTATGTTCCCGGGAGCCATTAGCGCAGTCATATTCGGTAGGGTCGCCGGTAATTTGACCGTCAAACGAGGAAGCCATTACGTCGTTTATCTAGGTCTAGCCTTAATTGCGCTTAGTTTGCTGCTGCAATCTTCCACGATCGGGCTTTGGGTATGGTACATCGGGGTTGCCCTCATTATGATGTACATCGGATTCTCCTTTGTTCAGACGGCACTAACGGAGAGTGTTACGCAGATATTGCCGGTTCACCAAATCGGCGTCGGCATGGGCTTTTTCAATATGACATCAACGATTTCAGGGGCTGTAGTGACCGCCTTAGTCGCCAAAATAATGGAACAAAAGCTGTTCTCATTCCCGCTCCATCCTCTCATCTCGGACTCGCACGCCTACATGTATGGGAATCTTATTCTGGTATTAAGCTTAGTTGTTATAGCCAGTGCGTTCTTATACTTTTTATCTTTCGGCAAAAAAGCTCCGCAGCCGGTCCATGAACCGGTCTAATCTCCCGGAAGCTGATCTTCATGTCATACAAAAAGAGGCTGCCGACGGCAGCCTTTTTTCTATACTTCTTCTAGGTCAGAGTCTATGCTCGATCTTAACGCAAGCTTCGGAAAAATTTGCGAATATCGCTTATCAGCAGATCCGGCGCATCCATTGCTGCGAAATGGGTGCCTCTGTCGAACTCGTTCCAATGTACAATGTGATGGTTCTGCTCGGCATAGTGACGGAGCGCAACGTCCGCTAACTGAAAGACTGCCACGCCGACAGGCGTTTTCGATGGCTCTTTTGGCGCCCAAGCGCTAGGATCATGCGCTCCCTCGTAGTACATGCGAATGGAAGAATTAGCTGTACTCGTTAACCAATAAAGCATCAAGTTTGTCAAAAACTGATCACGGTCTACAGCTTCTACAGCATCTCCAAATCCGTAAAATAGCTCACAATTCCAAGCGAGCAATCCAGCTGGGGAGTCCGTCAGGCCGTAAGCTAAGGTTTGCGGTCTCGTGGATTGAATCGCATTGAATCCAAACCTCTCCCGCATGAAATGGGTTAAGCGTTCCAAACGTACCTTCTCCGCATCCGTGAACTTCGCCAGTACATCTTCTTCAACCGGACCGAATGGAATGAATCCCACTGTAGCTGCATTCACATGAACACCGACCACATGGCCCGCCGCCACACGGCCAAGCTCCGGAGAAATGATGGCACCCATATCTCCGCCTTGGGCACCGTACCTTTCATAGCCCAATCGGTTCATGAGTTCAGCGAAAGCGCCGGCTACACGCGTCGATGTCCATCCGGCTTCCTTCGTCGGGCCGGAAAATCCGAAACCTGGAATTGAAGGAATGACCAGATGAAACGCATCCGCCGAATCGCCTCCATAAGAGCTAGGATCCGTAAGAGGTCCGATCACATCCAGAAACTCAACGATCGATCCCGGCCAGCCATGGGTCAAGATGAGCGGCATTGCATCCGGTTCCGGAGAACGGACATGCAAGAAATGAACCGTTGCGCCGTCGATCGTTGTTGTGAATTGGGGAAGCTCGTTCAAGCGAGCCTCATGCTTGCGCCAGCTATAAGACGTTCTCCAATACTCCGCCATCTCCTTAACAAAGCTTAGAGGCGCTCCGTAATTCCAGCCTACGCCCGGAAGTTCATCAGGCCAACGAGTTAAAGCAAGCCGCTCTTTAAGGCTATCTAGATCAGATTGAGGGACTTCGATGCGGAATGGGCGGATCGTTTGGTCATGTTTCATTTTAAATTCCTCCTCAGATTTGTTATTTGCTGCTATATTCGTAGTTTAGCCCACCCTTACTGACAGCTTGTTGTCAGGGTCTTTTACCAAACCTAAATTAAGTTTTTGGTCTGTTCTCATCGACAAATTCCTTAGCCAAACGTAAAATGATGGTTGGAAGTATTAGGATGGACATGGAGTACTAGAAAAAGGAGGGATTAAGCTTGAAAATTCAGCGTCTGCTTGCCATTACGATGCTATTGTTAAGCCAGCGGAGGATTAGCGGGCCGGCACTCGCCGATAAGTTCGAAGTATCGCTTCGAACCATCTACCGAGATCTGGAGACGATCAACTCCTCGGGTATTCCCATCGTCTCTTATACAGGCCCTGACGGCGGCTATGAAATCATGGAGCAATTCCGGATCGACCGCCAAATCGTTACCTTGGATGATCTTCAATCCATCTTGGTTGCACTAAAAGGGGTCCAGTCTTCACTGAACGATCAGGAAATGGACACCTTATTAACCAAGGTCAAAGCGCTTGTGGCCAAATCTGACCAGAACCGGATGGAAGAGACTGGCGAGACTCTCATTTTTGATACCAATCTATGGCACGGCGGCGGGCTCAGAGACAAGTCGATGCTGGCAACGCTTCGGCAAGCGGCCAAAAATCGCACAGTCGTGTCTTTTTTATACACGAATTCCGAAGGAATCGGAGAACACCGGTCCGTCGAGCCTATCGGTATCGCATGGAAGGGCTATTCTTGGTACCTCTATGCGTATTGCCGGCTTCGCAACGACTATCGGACATTCCGACTTTCAAGGATAAGAGAACTGCATGTGCGCTTGGAGCAATTTAAGAATAGAGGCGTTCGTTTGGAGGAGCTTGATGCCAAATGGGGCAACCAAGAACCGGGCCCTACTATACAGCTTGTTCTGCGCTTTCGCCCGCGCGTAAGGGTGAGAGTGGAGGAAGCGTTCGGACAAGACGCTGTCGAAGTCCAAGAGGATGGGTTTCTTCGTGTAACAGTTAGCTATCAGGATAGTCAATGGATGTACGGCATGCTGTTAAGCTACGGTCCTGACGTCCAAGTGCTGGAGCCTGCTTCTGTCGCGGATTATATAAAAAGTCAGGCTGAACAGATTTTCAATAATTATGAGGTCAAGTGATCTTGAATTGCGGAATGCAGCCTTTCCTGTATGCAAAAAAGCCTGCCTAATCACTAACGGATAGGCAAGCTTCGGGTAGTATGGATTAAAACACCTTCGTCGTCCAGGACTCACAGTTCCAAGTGTCTGTCACGACATCGCGATAAAATTCCGGTTCGTGGGAAATGAGAAGAATGCTGCCTTTGTATGCTTTAAGCGCACGTTTCAGCTCATCCTTGGCATCCACATCCAAGTGGTTGGTCGGCTCATCGAGCACCAGCAGGTTCGATTCACGGTTGATCAGCTTGCAGAGGCGCACTTTCGCTTTCTCGCCGCCGCTAAGCACGACAATTTTGCTCTCAATATGCTTGGTGGTAAGACCGCATTTGGCCAGCGCCGCCCGCACTTCGAATTGTGAAAATGAAGGGAATTCCTTCCACACCTCTTCGATGCAGGTATTGTTATTGGCATCTTTCATTTCCTGTTCAAAGTAGCCAATATTCAGGTTCTCTCCGAGCTGAACGGAGCCGGACAGAGCCTTGATCTCACCAAGGATACTCCGCATCAATGTCGTTTTACCGATCCCGTTCGCCCCTACGAGTGCAATCTTCTGTCCCCGTTCCATGCGGAGATCAAGCGGTCTGGATAGCGGCTCCTCATAACCGATAACGAGACTCTTCGCTTCAAAAATCACCTTGCCGGACGTTCTCGCCTCTCTGAAATTGAACTGAGGCTTTGGTTTTTCCTTTGCAAGCTCAATGACGTCCATCTTATCGAGCTTCTTTTGTCTGGACATCGCCATATTTCGCGTCGCAACACTCGCTTTGTTCCGCGCAACGAAATCTTTCAAATCAGCAATTTCCTGCTGCTGGCGTTTATAAGCAGATTCAAGCTGCTGCTTTTTCATTTCGTAGACTTGCTGGAAATAGTCGTAGTCGCCGACATAGCGGTTTAGCTCTTGATTTTCCATATGATAAATCAGGTTAATAACGCTATTCAAGAACGGAATATCATGTGAAATTAGAATGAATGCATTCTCATACTCTTGCAAGTAACGCTTCAACCATTCGATGTGCTGCTCATCGAGATAGTTCGTCGGCTCGTCAAGAAGCAGAATGTCCGGCTTCTCAAGCAGCAGCTTTGCCAGCAATACTTTCGTCCGTTGTCCGCCGCTCAGGTCATTGACGTCCTTATCCAGCCCGATATCGGTAAGGCCCAATCCGCGGGCAGTCTCTTCAATTTTGGCATCGATCATATAAAAATCTTGATTCGTCAATGTATCCTGAATCGTTCCGACGTCCTCTAGCAGCCTCTCCAGCTCTTCCGGAGTGACGTCGCCCATCTTGGCGTACATATCGTTCATTTCTTGTTCCATATCGAACAGATATTGAAAGGCTCCCTTCAGGACGTCGCGGATCGTCATGCCCCTGCTAAGCACCGCATGTTGATCGAGGTAGCCAACACGCATGCGTTTGGACCATTCGATTTTCCCGTCATCCGGTTGAAGCTTGCCCGTAATAATGTTCATAAAAGTGGACTTGCCTTCACCGTTGGCTCCGATCAGTCCAATATGTTCGCCTTTGAGCAGGCGGAAGGATACATCGTTGAAGATTGCGCGATCTCCAAAGCCGTGGCTGAGTCGTTCTACGTTTAATATGCTCATGATTGACACCTTTTCTTTTAAACTTTTATCTCGTTATATTATAAGCGTTAAACCGCGCACAACTCAATGTGGCAATGTATACAAAAATGTTGGAAAGGAAAAAAAGAAGACTGCCATAAGCAGCCTTCCTTGTTATGTTCACATCGCAGCACTAGCCTTCCTAGCATGTCAGTTAGCCATCTGACGCCATTCGGGGTACTCTTCCAGGTATCCGCACTGGCTCAACTCCTGAAGCGCCCTACGTATGTTATGTTCGTCTTCACCCGAATCTCCTGCTAATTCCAACAGGTCTTGCATATGAATCTGCGGGTTATCCTTGCAAAAGATGAGTAACCCTTTGGCAGCCCATGAGAGGCGGTCATCCTGAAAATTGCCGACCATCCGCCGGAATAATTTATGCGGCAAAATTTTCAGATCCACGAGGCATTGCAGCGCCTTCATGGTTTGTTTGTCACTCATTCGACCCAGTTTAGCGATATCCGATAACTCCGGCAAACTGGATTCAGACGAGAAACTTCTCAAAATTATGAACACCATTTGAGCATAAATATCAAGTCCAGGTTGACGAAATATTTCATCAGAAAGTGTAAAATTACGCGTACCTGCGGTTGCTTGTTCGGTAGACATTCGATGTCCTCCTTCTCATCCTGATTGGAGTTCACCCCTCAATTCCATACTTTCATTTCTCTGTCTCGTGTTCGTGCATTAGCTTACCGGCATTCCGTCCGGCTTGACGAAAAATTTGCTCCAGACTAAAGTCGTTCCGGCTGATAGCTTCGGGCTCAACTACAGAGCTAAGGTCAAGGTCTTCGCGATCTTCCAAAGATTCCATTGGATAGATCGCATCATCCAAAAATGATCCGGCATCATGAATATGCGTGCCTCCATGCACCGGAGTCTCCAATGCTAATTTCTGTAGAATATGTCTGGTCAGAATATCCATGACGCCCTGACTAAACATACCGTCCGCTTTCAACCGGTTCATATAATCGATAACCTCAGGCGGCGTGTCCGTCGGGATGTAAAGGGTCACATCCTTACCCGGACTTACCATAACCGTTGATCTCCGTTTCTTCAATCCGACCCGCTCCCACCCTCGAGTCCTCTCTCGGCCTCAACGCTTGCCGCTGTTTCCCCCACTTGTTTCAGGGCATGCTCCAACAGAAAGAAAGTACCGCGGCAATTGCGGAACTGGCTGTACGCGGAGTTATCGAATCGGATCGGCAAACCCAACTCGGCGTTTAGTTTCTCAATCCAAGGTTGAAGAACGATGGCACCGCCACCGATAAACCAGAACTCATTGGCATAACGAACATGCTTCCAGGCGTTACGGGCGTATTTCAGTACCTTCTCCGCCAAGATACGCATGTGTCGATTAACAAGGTTCGTCATATCAAACGCAACTTTACCCTCTGCGTAGATTTCGTACTCCTTGTTGATGAGCATAAGCGTCAGCTCTGCCGTGCTGCCAACTAATTCCTCACCTTGGGCGTTGACCTCATTGCGAATGCTTTCCAAGGCGTCGTTCAGATAGATCTTGGCGCCTGTCGAATGCCGCTGATCCAGATCAAGCCCCGGTCTAAAAAAGGCGATATCCATATCCACACCGCCAACGTCTGCTATACCGAAACCTTTGTGCGCCAACTGCGACTTGGAGGTTGCTTCCATGTCATAAACGCCTGACACATCGTCAATGCTGATTCCAGTTGGCAGCGAGAACTCCATTTCAACCGTTACGCCTTTAAATAAAGGAGTTGTGATAAATGTAATGGAATGGACGCCCCCTGTTATCTTTTGGGCGAATTCTTCACTAAATTTGGTGATCTCTCTGATGGGCAGCCCCGTTCCTAGATTGACCGCAGCTTTAATGCGGTTTTTGCCGCGTTTAATAGCATCTTCGTGTTTCGTTGCTATCGCATATGCCGCTGCTGTCAGGAGGGTCACCATCGTCTCCGGTCGCTGCGCCTTCTTTTGTACCGCTTTGTCACCTACGATTTCATGAACGATACCTTCGTCCCCGATCGCCAGGTTACCTACGTAGACGTGACGGTACTGTTCCATATCAATCGCAGGCGATGTGATTTGAACATCCAGAAAATCCAGGGGATCTCCTTGTTCCATCAATAAAAAGCGTTCTCCAAACGGTTGCGCCACCACATTAGGGAAAATAAAACTGTTGTTCAAGTCATCATAAATACCTTTAATATGACTGCTGCCGTTATCAATCGATAAATCAATGGTTGTGGTAAGAATATCGTGCTTGGCCATGTCTATTTCCTCTCCCAACCTATATGAGCTAGTATAATAGATTCGCAATTGTGGAGAGATTTGGGAGGGTTATTAGAAGTTTCTTACATCTTTGTTTTGGAGGTGGCAACTAAAATTTAAAGTTCAACGTTTAAAATTTAAACTTTAGAATTTAAGATTTAAACTTTAAAGTTTATTTCAAGTCGGGGCCTGTCTCCGGTTAAGAAAAAAGACCCGATTTAGCCATCAAACAGGCTAATCGGGCCTCCAAAGCCGCAATCAATGCGAAGATTCAACTTGATCGATATGCTGCAAATGTTTCCGATTGAGGAACAGATACATAACCGATAAAAGAACAAAAACGCCGCCCACATAAAACGGAACGTGCGGGTTATACCACTCTGCCAGCTTCCCTGCCAAATATGGAGCGATTGCACCGCCAATAAACCGCAGGAAGCTATAAGCGGCAGATGCCGTGGAACGTTGAACAGGCGCCGCATTCATCACCGCTGTCGTGATTAGCGTATTGTTATTCCCCAGGAACGCGCCGGCAATAATAACCGCTATAATGATGACCTCTTTATTCATGGTCCAAATCCCCATAACGAACAAGGTCAGCGCAAACAAAAACAACTGAATGCACATCGATTTCAAAGTACCGTACCGTTTTTGGAGTTTGGGCGCCATAAAGACGGAAGCGACCGCCAACATTAAGCCCCAACCGAGGAATACATAACCGAGACCGTGCTCATCGAGACCTAAATGACCTAATATTAGTGCCGCATAAACCAACAATGTAAAGAAACCAAAGTTGTACAAGAAAGCTGTAATCCCGAAAGTGAAAAGTGCGCGATGTTTCAGGGCGCGAAATGGGTCCAGCAACGAGGTTTTGGCTTTCGCAACAGGTTTCGTTCGGGGCATGACAATCAAGAGAAAGATAAAGGCAACAACCATTAACGTGCTAACGCCAAAAAACGGCCCTCTCCAAGAAATCGCGCCAAGCTCTCCGCCAAGCAGCGGACCAACGGATATCCCTAAGCCAACAGCCGTTTCAAACAAAATAATCGAGAGCCCAACTCCGGAGTTGGATAAAGATACGATGGCGGATAAGGCAGTGGCGACAAAGAGTGCATTCCCAAGACCCCAACCGCCGCGCAGCCAGACGAGCTGCCAGATGCCATTAGAATTCCCTCCAAGCGCCGAGAACAAGGCAATGATGACGATGCCTAGGAGTAGCGTCCACTTCAACCCGATTCGTGAGGAAATCACACCTGTAATCAACATAGCGACAGCCATAACGATATTGTAGCTAGTGAATAACAATGTAACATCGCTCGACGAGGCGTGCATGTTTTGGGCAATGGATGGCAGGATCGGGTCTACAAGTCCAAGTCCCATGAAAGCGATAATACTGGCAAAGGCAACAGCCCACACCGCCTTGGGTTGGTTCAACATACTTGGCATAATTCATTTCCTTTCTTTGTATTTAATTGTATTATGCAACTTCTATATAATTGTATTATACAACTTAATGCCTTTGTGTCAATGATCAAAGGCCTTTGGATCTCTTTTTACCAGAATCCTTGTTACCTGTAATCAAGATTATGCCTCGCTATCCATCAAGCTAAATTGCCGGGTAGGATAAAATCACCCTGCGTGTGATTGAAAATAGGCATAGTCAGCAGATTAGAGAATTGGGGTCGCTATTAGTGAGCCTCTTTGACGCATTTTATTTTAGAGGTATGTTCCAAACGGGGCTCGAAAGAACAAAGGTCTTAGATTAGAGAACCATGTTCGTTATATATGGACCATTGTTCTTTAATCGATCCCTAGACGGGGATTCCTCACCTTTTAGCGTCTCTTCGGTCGCTAATAGCGACCATCAGTTCTCTAAAGGCGAAATCAGCAGAAAGTGACTGACGCCTAACGCGAATCCTGAGCGCGCGCGCCGACACAGGAGACGGTCGAACCCCAGTGTAACCATCAGCCAATACACACGCATATGAGGTTCCATGCTCTATTGCCCACAATCAGCATCTTGCATATTTCCTATATGAGAATCGACAAACATCTTCGAAGATGATCCGCCGCGTATAGCTGAAGTTTATATCGCCAACAGGACCCCAAAACATTAAAAAAATGACTCCGAAATCCCGGAGCCATCTTCTAAAGGTATTTGTATCTTTAAAAAGGATTCAATACATGAAAGAAGACATTGGGCGACGCCATCCGGTAATAATAACTGCACCAGCCTACGCCCTTCTGATTAAACCTGTTTGTGGTGCTGTACAGCAATCGTTCTTGTTCCAGCTCTTCGATCTGCCTGATTCGCCCCTCTACATAATCGAGAAGCCTAAGTGAAGCGGTATCCAGCCTGTTCACGACACCGCCATAGCGGATGTCGATGACTTCCCAGCCGAACGGCTTGAACATGCGCAGCCATTGGGTACGATGAGCGGCGCGCAATTTGCTGACAGCTTCCGAGATAGCTGGCAGTTCTTCGGTCGCGATGCGTCTCAACGTTTCGGTATCTCCAGCATCGTATGCCCGCTTCAGCTCAATACCGATCTCGCTTTTTTGCTTCAGCACGCCGCATAGCTGCTCCGGCACCTCAAACAAATAATCCAGCTCTGCATCTTCGACGCGGCGCAGGTGGATTTCCCGCTCCACCTGCGCGTAATGCGCCGCCATCTCCAGACCTTCGATCTGCTTATCGAACAATCCGAGCAGCACATCCTGATAGAGCAGAAACTTCGACGGGTTGCTCTGCTTACGGTTATCCGGTTCCGAGCCCGGCGTCTCGTCCAGGTATTTGAGCTGCAAGAATGCATCGGCCTCGATGCCGGTGCAGAATTTGACCCGCTCTGCCAGGCGCTCCCAATCCGGCTTGCCTTCCGTGTAGGCATGTTCAGCATAGAGCTGCAAGCCCAGCAACGCAATGAACGGATTGCTCTCCATGCCGTCGTCGCCCCACATCGTCGCGTAAACCTCACGGATGCCTTCCTTCTTGCACACCTGCAGGGCAGTATCCGACGCATTCAGCGACAAGCCGTAGTTGACTCCGAACGTATTAAATACCCAGACAGCACCTGCAAACACAAGGTTGCACCCGAGCGGCCGGTGCTTTGCGATGAGGCTCTCGTAATCCTCCCGCTCCGTATGGACGTAATCCCAATAAACCATATCCACATCTTTAGGGATACGCCGCGCCATTTCCTCCGGGATCTGGGTCTCTTCGTCGTAATATTCGCTTCCGCCGGCAGAAGCCAGCTTCAAGAACATATCACTCCACATCATCGGCTTGAGGCCGCGTCGGCGTGCGATATCCAGCACTTTCTCCAAGTGCGTGGTCATGATCTCAAACCGGCTTACATAGCCGTTCTGATCCAAATATTTACCACGGCCGAGCTCTTCCGCCTCGTCCATGCCGACATGGATTTTGCGACTGCGAAACGGCGAGCTGGCAGCTTCGATCATGTTCTCGACCAATTGAATCGTCTTGTCTTCCCCGACCAGCAGCGCACCCTTCGTATCTTTGTAATGCTTCACCGGCTCCCATTTCAGGAATTCCTCCAGATGTGCGAGGGTCTGAATGCTCGGGAATGCCTCAATGCCGAACTGGTCGGCATAATCGTCAATCTCTTTCAGCTCCGCTTGTGTATACCGCCCACGCATATAGCCGAAATAAGGTTCACCTTTAATCTCGTACGTATCTTCCAAATAAAGCATGACGGTGTTAAGTCCCATCAAGGCCATTTTATTCAGCATGAATTTGAAGCTGTCTACCGTCAATACCGCATTGCGCGACAGATCGAACATCGGTCCTATCGTATCAAACTGCTGCTTTTCTCGAATTTGGAACGGATTTCCCACGCGCCCGTGCTGCACGAGAAGACCGAGTCCCCGGAAAAATTGATGCTTTTGCCCATAACGAATATAAGCACTCCCTTGTTCCATACCTACTTCCAGATCGCCTGTTGATAGCTCAACTCGGACGCTTAGTCCGTCTTGGGCTACCGTGATGCCTAGCTCCTTAGACAATACCTGGATCCCGGGAAGCAGAGCGGTTAATTCTCCTTCAAAATACAATCTCATCTGTAATTTCCTCCTAAGCCAGTAACATGTGCTTATTATGAAGCTTACACGATTTTGATCGTTTCATCCAGTAATTCATTTGAAAATTTAATGTTTCAATCACTTCATTCCTGGAATTAGTGTTAACCCTTCCGTCATTGCCTGTTATCAGCTACTTTTTCTTTGTAACTGCAGTTTTTCTACCGCAAAAGACATTAAAGTTTCCAATGGATTCCCGATTCTACGGTTCGTCTCTTTTTCCATATGTCTAGCCGCTTCCACCATGGATAATTGAGCGACGGATATTGTTGTATTTTTGTCGGATTCGAGCAGCGTATGCATGTATCCGGTCAATGCCCGGACATACTCTTCATTCATGCCTTTCATGATGAGTTCAAAAGTATGCTGGATCACTTGGACCTCCACTTGTGGAGATTTACCCAATTCGCTAGCCCGGTCGTGAAGACGTTTCATCGTCCCTTCTACTGTGGCAGGATTCGTAAAAAGCAAGATTTGCGATTGTTCTTGATCGCAGATATAGGTAAAGAAAGGTTCGTCCATTTTAATAATAGGGATGGATAGGGAAAGCTGGTCTTCCTCGAGCAGCGCAATGTAATTCGTGCATGTAATCAGAATAGCGTCCACCTTGCACTCAGCGATCCATTCGATCTGCTCTTTCACCTTTTGCTGTGCATCTATTACGCTAAACTTCTCGTCGGACGAGACTCTGCCAACCAAACCGGGGTCAACAAAATGAAGCAATTCAGCGTCATAAACTGAAAATGCCTGCTCGATATACGGAATATTCGAATAGTGTGCATGCAAACAACCGATTCGTTTTGTCATCAAAGCTTCTCCTCCAATGGGTATGATTTACCCATTCTAACAAAATGATAGGGGAGCATCCAATATAGATGAAAAAGGGCTATCCACATTATGGATAGCCAGGAATGATTTGAACAACTTTTCTTATGCGTTGATCCCTAAAGTTTTATGGTTGCTTACACTGCGGAATTTCATGAAGCTTACGATACGCCATGTCGCTATATATCCGAGCGTGACCAAATTACACATAAAGCTCAGGGTGCTTGGATCTATCGTTTTAACCGTTGCAACAACGACAAATCGGAGTGCAAAGATCACGATTAACAACACGAAAACCGTCTTATTGCGTTTGATAAACGTGTCTCCGCTTGCCCGGACTTCAAAGTTCGTCGTTAGGATGAGAGGTATGGAAACGACCATTCCTACTAGCAAGGCTAAGATGACTTGCCCCTGCTGGATATGAAGGGTTGGATCGAACAATTGAAATAACGAGGTAGAGATGTATAGGATCGGTAGCAATAAAGTGATTCCTGCTTTCTTGATTGGCGCTTTCATACCGCTTAATTGACCGCGTATGATGAAAAAGAAAATCGCTACCGAAATGATTAAAGATACTGTTGAATTCATGTGAACAACACTCCCTTATTGGATTGGATCTTATAGATTTATTATCGCTAATAAGGGAGTTTACCGACAGTGCAAGAAGTAATCAGATCGAGGTGACTTATGTCATTTTAAAAGTCGCTTCATTATGTATTTTCTGAAATACTTCTCTTTTGACACTTTATCACATAGTCATGGTAAAAAAGCCGCCCCGGGAAGGTGCCTGCCATGAATGAACAGCCGCTTTCTTCAAAGGATGAAAAACCTAACATTCTCGTATTTCTCGTAGATGAGGAGCGCTATCCGCCCCTTTATGAAAATGCGGAAATCCAGGAATGGCGCAGACAAAATCTCGTTGCTCACGAACTTTTGAAAGCTAATAGCCTGGAATTTCACAGGCATTACATTGGAAGTGCAGCCTGCTGCCCTAGTCGAGCAACCTTATTGACCGGTCAGTATCCCTCTCTCCATGGCGTCTCCCAAACCAACGGAATTGCCAAAGAAAGCGCCGACTCGGATATGTTTTGGTTGGACAGAAACACAGTGCCTACGATCGGTAATTACTTTCGCGAGGCAGGTTACCAAACCTATTATAAAGGGAAGTGGCATATCTCTTATGAGGATATTGTTGTTCCCGGTACGCATCAAAGTGTCCCCAGCTATAACCCCATGACCGGTGTACCTGATAGAAGTAAAGAAGCCTTGTATTTGGGCGCCGACCACCTGGACAGCTACGGGTTTTCCGGTTGGATTGGTCCGGAGCCCCACGGTAAAAACCCCCGTAACTCCGCTTCTTCCGCGGCTTTCGGGGTAAGCGGCAGAGACATAGTCTATGCTTCAGAAGCAGTTGAGCTCATCGAGTCTTTGGATCGGGAGAAAATGAGGGACAACAAGGCGAAGCCGTGGCTGCTTATCACTTCCTTTGTGAACCCTCATGATATTGTTTTGTACGGCTCTCTTACTTCACATCTTCCTGTATTTGATTTCGATATAGAGCCTATGCCACAGGTTGCTCCGCCACCGACCATAAACGAATCTTTACATACAAAACCACGATGTCAAGCCAGCTATCAGCAAATATATCCCCGAGCTTTACAGCCTATCATCAACGAAGTGCATTATCGTAAGCTTTACTATCAACTGCAAAAAAAGGCAGATCAGGAAATGCTTAAGGTGTTTGAAGCACTTACCCGCTCCTCCTTCTATGACAATACGATTGTTGTTTTTACATCCGATCACGGGGATTTGCTTGGCGCTCACGGTCATCTTCATCAAAAATGGTACTGTGCTTACGAAGAAATGTTGCATGTGCCTTTGCTCATTCACCATAAAAAGCTTTTTCCGCGGCCGAAGCATTTCGATACGCTTACAAGCCACGTTGATCTGCTGCCTACCCTGCTGGGTCTGGCCAATATCGATGTACCTGCCATCCAAAATCGCTTACGGCATACATTCAGTGAAGTCCGTTCTTTTGTAGGCCGCGATCATTCTCCATTGATCATGGGGCAGACCAAGTCGGATCCAGTCGAAGAACCGATCTATTTCATGATAGACGACGATGTTACTCGCGGCCAGCACCAGATCAATCCTTTGGGGATACCTTATCCTTCCGTTATACAACCTAACCATATCGAAACTGTTATTGCCAGCATACATAGGAATAACACCAAAGAGTTGTGGAAGTACTCCCGTTACTTCGATAACGATCAATTTTGGAGCCATCCTGGCGACACAGACGTTATCGCTTACCCAATTGCTGGTCCCCCCGCCCCTGACGGATCGCAGGTAACTTTGTATACCACATCCGTCAAAACCAAGCCTGTCCCTGAGGAGTATGAACTGTATAACTTGACCGCAGACCCGCTGGAAACATGCAATCTTGCACATCCGGCCTTCACCACGGATCAAACAAGAGATGTGCAAAAGCAGATGGCGCATCTGCTGGAGGAACAACGGAAGCAAAAACGGTTAGTACCAAGCTTACAATAAGGTAACCTTAGAAAGATCGACCTCCACCCCTTAGATAGGTGTAACGAGGAATGAAAGGACTTATGACCCGTTGAGACATGGGAGTAAAAATCGCTAAGGGCACAGTGGAGAATACGTGCATCATATGGAATAAATTGGGTGACGCTACCCCCACCTCTATTCCCGCACGCCTTCTAACGAATTAATTTAGCAAGCCTCAACTCTCTCCAATCTTCTTCCGAATTTAATAGGGACGAAATCCTGCCAACGTTCGCCATGAAAAGGAGCCTAGGGCAAACGGGCTTTCCCCACAGTGAAAGGTTATTGAATCAATCAGGAGCAGCTCCTTCGGCAACTTCTCGCAGTGATACTCCACATCACCTATTGATGGAATACCCTGGGATCCGTGAGCTCCCTACGGCTTTACCTGATCGATGGTTAACAACCCCGATTTTCAAAAAAGGTGTTACGAGCAGCCCTGTGTATCCGCCAAGCATGCTACTTTTGGGACAACTTGGAGCCGTTATTGTAGAAGAACAAAAAGAACAGACTATTCAATCGTTAGAAAAATGCAAGATGCTTCCGAAAACGGATCATGGATCGCATTCTTCCGCCTGCAAAGCTAAAACAACAACATGTCATTTGAAACTTTTAGAATTACAAAACCGTCAGACTTCATAAAGTGATTGACGTGTATACACTCTTTTAAGGCAGTTATATTGGTTTTCTTCATTTCACTCTATCATGGCAGGATTGACCATTACCACATGTAAGCCCTTTTCCTTTAACCAGCAGTTGTCTCCACCCGAAGGATCCAACATTAAAATTGAGCCGATAAAAAATCTGAATTGTAGTTGATATAAATAATTCCATTTCATACATTTAAAAATAAAATTTACCAATAAAATAAAATATTCTCATTAAAGTATTTACAAGAAATAATTGGTAATATATTATGATAGTGTAATCTTCTTATCATAAATTATACAAGAGGTGGAAAGAGATGGGAAAATCAAAAATTTTTAAAGTCATAGGTTCACTAATTCTTTGTTCAGCATTAGTGCCTATTTCTGCTTCAGCAACTACTTGGACTGGAGGCAGAACAAGTGGTATCTTCACCGCATATTATGACTCCTCAGTTTCGCAATATGGCTATACTTCAATTTTTGATGAAGGTAAAAATAATTGGGGAGGAATTTCTAGTAAAGTAGCTATTACGTATACGAGCAGTAATACCAGTACCTCCGATGAATATTATGCAGGGTATTCTAGTATTGTAGGAAGACTGGGTTATACACAACCTTACAAAACAGATTCATTAGGTTTACACCAGATGGCCAGTACGTCCGAAACATGGACATACTGTGTAGTTTCTTTATACGATAACAATATTAAGGCTAGTAAAAATGGAAGTAATCCAGATGGAAGTTTAACAAGAGCCCAGATTGTATCTTCTGTTACCACACATGAAATTGGGCACTCATTGTCCTTAGCACATTCACCAACTGGCACTGCTTCAGTTATGACAGCAAACGATATAACAAATTTCCCCCCGAATACTTATGACAAAACTGACCTAAAAAGTAAATGGGGAAATTAAAGGAGGAGTTATCATGTTACTAACAAAAAAGAAGGTCTCTATTGGATTGCTGACATTAGCATTATTAGCAGGCGGTACCTCATATTATTCTCTTGTTTATAACAAAGTTACCACTATCGTTGGGTATGAAAGGGTTGTACCATATAACGATTTGCAGTCATTGGAGAAAAATGCAGAAATTATTCTTATAGCAACTCCAACTAATGATTTTGAAGGCCGTGACCATAAAGCTACATATTTTCCTGGAGGGAAATCCTCTAATACAATCCAAGATGCTTATACTCTAACAAATATAAAAGTACAAAAAGTTATTAAATCTAATGGTGAAGTTTCTGAGGATAAGACGATTAAGGTAATTGAGCCAGTTGGTCTTATTCAAGAAATTACTGGGAAGAAGAAGTTAACGGTAGACGATTATTCAGAGATGGAGAAAGGTAAAAAATACGTAGTGTTCTTAAAAAAGAATACACAGGGACAATATAGTATTATGTCATCAGCATATGGTAAGTACAACCTAGATAACGCTGATACTAAAGATACAACAGATATTCAAAACCGTGAAAACATCAAAAAAGAAATAAAATCAAAGTATCAATAAAAATTACTTCCAAAAATCATACAAAGAAAAACCTTGAAGATATCAAGGTTTTTCTTTGTGTGAGAAAATCAAACACTGAGGTGACAATAAAAAATTGATTAATTTTCTGGATCAATTAGAACTATGTTTTAGGAATATGAATAGTCATTTAGAAAACTGTGTTCCCTATTGGGAAAATCATAGGGAACATTTATGGAAAATGATAAACAGAATTTCAGATATTAGTGATAGTTCTGGAAATTCATTAATTATTGGTGCTGGAAATTGTTATGATCTTCCTCTTGATTTGATATGTAAAAATTATATGGAAAATCATTTGCTTGATTTAGATGAGCAATCTTTAATTCATACAATGGAAGCTTGTACATTTAGAAGCAAAATAAATTTAATAAAGAAAGACCTTACAGGAATCGATGAAACAGAAGCAAATGAATTATTAAGATGTTTAACCTATAAAGAATATAATAAAGCTGAGTCAATTCTTATAGCATGGATTCATGGTACTATCTGTCCCCTTAGTCTGCTTGGGTCGAAAAAATATTCTCTTGTTATATCTTCAACTGTTTCGACTCAATTACTCCTACCGCTAATTCAAACAATAGAACAGTCAGGGAACAATAGGCTAATTGCATTAGCAAAACAATTGGGAGATATATTAGCGGAAAAACACTTTTTTCAATTTAGAAATTTATTAAATGATAAAAATGGTGTTGGAATTATTACCTCCGAGCAATATGCATGGGGCAGATTAATGGATGGACGAAATTTACCACTTTCAAACTTTATTGACAAACCTGAACTTATGTTAAGCCATGATACTCAAAGGCTAATTGAAAAACAGGGAGGTCCTTTTACTATTAATGGTAGAATAAATTTCGATAAATTAATAAATTATCTGCCAGAATTACAGATACTTTCTCAGGATCAATGGATTTGGAGATTCAGTGAAAACATTTATTATTTAGTAAAAGGATGGATTATAAAAAAGTAAAATCCGAACGTTGGTGTTTTTTTATATGACAAAAAATGCTACAACACGAAAAGCTTCCAAGCAACTTGCAGGAAGGCATGCTTCGGGTTACAAAGCCGAATCCACCGGCTTATAAGTTCGAAACGTCCTCCACTCGGCGAAAACGTCGCTCAGGGGGATCATGTTTGACCGCGAGAATCT
This sequence comes from Paenibacillus sp. GCM10027628, assembly GCF_042676385.1. Lineage (NCBI taxonomy): Bacteria > Bacillati > Bacillota > Bacilli > Caryophanales > Paenibacillaceae > Paenibacillus > Paenibacillus sp. GCM10027628. The sequence continues at coordinate 68,087 of NZ_JBHTHA010000051.1, read as the reverse complement.
AAAGGATACTATCATGTCAATAAGCCGCATACGTGCCCATTCTTCTGTCTCTCCACATGAACAAGTTGTACAGAATCTTCCTTTGCAGCGAAACGGAACTCAAGCCGCAGGTCGTGGCACCCTTCGCACACGAGCAGCTTAAAACCTCTACTTAGGTCCCCGCAGCCTCGGAATTTTACTACTTCCTTCAGGACATTAGAACGCAGCTTGTCTTTGTGCTTCGCGGCAAAGCAAACCCAATGTCCATGTTCATCGAAAAAGATTCGTATTAGAATGTTCGTCTCCATAGCTTTACCTTAACAAAAATAAAAAACAAGGCGGAATACTCGCTCCACCCAGAAATTTTATAAATTAACCGTCTCTGCACTACGGCTGTTATCTCACTATGGCGGCTCTCAGGTTAGAGATGCCAAATTCCAAATAGCCCTTTAAACAAGTTAACACATAAACCCAGCCTTCTTTATTATCTACCAGCTGACGAATGAAATCTTCATCCGTTTCATTAAAACCTTCTTCATTCACTTCAATTATTGTACTCGCCTGCTCCAATTCTTGCAGCGTAATCGTTACAACATGGCCTTCCCCATCGGTACCCCACTGGAAAACGATTTTCTTATTGATTTCGGTTTGCATAACTTTGATATCCACTTGTGCATTGTATTCATCATATCTCCATGTAATCGTCTTGCCTGGTTCCAATCTTCCCGAACCTGATGAAAACCAGTAATTTGACATTTGGGCAGGGTCTGCAAGAGCTTCGAATACTTCACTAGCGGATTTTACTATTTTAATTTTCGTTACGTTGTTCAAGCGAAATCAACTCCTTTCAATTATTTTAATCTTAGAATCATGCTTTGTGATAGCTTTGTTTTTGAACCTTGGACGCATGTAAAGAAAGATTTTTCAATAAATGGTAGAAATTCGCGACAAGCAATCCAATAAATAGATACATCAAGCCTCCAAACAACCCATAAACAACCGCTCCCACTACCGCGCTGAGGATACCAAAAATAACTTGATCCTTATCTTTAGCCGGTGAAGTAGGCGGATCTGTAAGCATAAATAGAGCAAAGAAAAGTGAAGCATTGATAAACGGCGGCCGAAGCGCGTCCGTGGCATCTCCGACTTGAAATATCCCCATCATCAATAAGAGGATGAAATACGTTCCGAGAAAGGAAAAGACCTGAGGGAATTTATGCACGCGATTCGTTACCAAATAGCCGCCAATCAAGAGAATCCCGATTGTCCATGCTGGAAGATCCCCAAATGCCCCCCACCAGCTTTGTCCAGATCGAAAGAAAAGGATAGATAGAAGCAATCCGAAAGCAGCTGGATTGAAGATTGGTTTTTTCTTATAGACGAGTACATGCTTGGACAAAATGGCCAGAATGGACGTTGCAGCTACAATATACCATGAGGTAGCCGTACTTAAGATCAAAGCAATAATTAAGCCTGTAATCACCGCGCCATCCGGCAGAACTCGTTTCCTTCTGGCCATACGGGAGCAAAGGACATCGACGGCTACTGAAACAGCGACGGCTATGATCCCATTGTAAATACCTTTGAAGTCCGTTGTCCAAATAGCGGCTAGGATTAGAAAGGCAACCATGGCCATGGTTACATATCCTTTGGGTGTTTTGGTCCATTTGTTAGCTGCCAATTTAAATCCCTCCTACTCTATATATTTGTAAATCGGAAGTAATCAGGATTCCCTTAAGTTCAACCTCTTCTATTAGCGTTCTCCCCTGATCCAGACCCAATAAGAAAGAGGCCGTCGAGAAGGCGTCCGCCATCATGGCGAATGGAGCAATGACGCTGCAACTGATCCAATCGTCTGGCGATTGTTTGGTTTTGGGGTCGACAATATGATGCGTACCGGCTTTTACCGGACTTCTCCGTTCGTAACTTCCTGAGGTGCATATGGCCTCATTCGAAATTTCAATAGTTTGTATGATTTGTTCCTTATGCAATGGATGCTGAATGCCAATTTTCCACTTACTTCCGCTTTCATCTACGCCTCCAGCATAGAGATCACCGCCGGCGTTAACGATAAAACCTTCAAAAGCTGCCAACTCGCGAGCAGCCAAATCGATGGCAAAACCTTTAGCTACCGCGCCCAAATCAATCACCAGCGGCTTCCGTAAATAAAGGGTTTGATCTTGTTCATTTAAGACAATATCGTGATAGGTGGCAGAATCATCTGAAGGGCTTTGCATGGTTTCCCTAGTTAAATAATGCTGATGAAACCCGTGATCTTCCATCGTTTTTCCCACAGTAGGATCAAAGCTGCCATTCGTCCATTTGGCCACCTCCAAAGCAAACTTCAGAGGCTCAAATAAGAACGGACTAAGCTGTATAGGTGTCTTAATCTGGCGACATGCCTCCATCAATTCGCTGTCAGGACTGAAGCGACTGCAGGCGTGTTCGACTTTGCGAAAGGCTTCAAAAGCCCGATCGATGGCCGCTTCTGCCTCATCCTTTGATTTCCGTGTGACCACCTGTATATCTACAACGGTATCCATAAATAATTTCGTTTTTTTCACGGAGCCCGTCATGAGTTTCGTGCCTGGGATAGCGCATCTTGTACAGCATCTTGAAAAGCTTCCGTACTGTAGGTTGCGCCCGATACATTTCGCACTTGCGCACTTTGTTTTTGTACAACTTCTTGCGGCAATCCGACTACATCGTCCTCTGAATAATGCATGGCAAAGTGACTAATTTCAACATCCGTTATTTTATCGTTCTTCATGGTTACGGCTACTTGAATCGATCCGCGGCGATTGCTTCCCAATCCATAGAAGGTCCCATTTTTATATTGTCCTTTGGATGGGGTGCTGTTGGCCTGAATGTTCACTTGGCTTTGGCTGTATGGTGAAGGTTGTTGTATGGTTGCTTGGGTTGCTTGCGTTTCGGTAGCAAAATATCCGGCAGTGTAGATCGCTCCAATAGCTGTTGTACAAAGGATGACCCACTTTTTGTTCATTTTTGCCACGTTGATCCCTCCCCTTCTTCATCGATAGTTTTTATTATAAGGAGCGAACATTTAAATTTTCTTAAAACTCGTAAGTTATTATTTTCTTGGGAAAATGATCTGAAATTCAGTACCTACAGAAACCTGGGAAGTGACGCGAATGCTCCCCTTATGCGCATGTACAATCCATTCAGCGATAGAAAGTCCGAGACCGGTTCCGCCTTCATTGCGGGAACGTACCTTATCTCCCCGATAGAACCGTTCAAAAATATGAGGAAGATCAGCCTCTGCAATCCCGCAGCCGCTGTCTTTCACCATGATCTTAACGGAATGCGGCAAATTGTGACAGGTAAACTCAATGGAACCGTGGGGTGGGGTAAACTTTAACGCGTTATCCAGCAAAATAATAAATAATTGCCGGAGGCGACCTTCGTCCCCCTGTATCACAGAAGGCTCGAAATGGCAATTCATTTGAATGGACTTAATTTCCGCCAGCAGTTGAAATTGTTCCGCAGTTTCTTCCAGAATAGGATACAGCGGTATGGCGGCTTCATGGATTTGAAGCTGGTTGGAATCGGTTCTGGCCAGTGTCAGCAGATCATCGATCAGCTTCCCCATCCGCTTGCTTTCCTTCAAAATGACGGCAATGTTCTGACTTTCGTGCTCAATCGTATGCTGCGGGTGACGAAATAAAAGCTCCGCACGAGTATGGATAACCGATGTTGGCGTGCGCAGCTCATGAGAAGCATCCCCAACAAATTGCTGTTGTTTGTTCCATGACCGGCGAATCGGCACAAGGGCACGACCAGCCAAATAGAAACCCGCCAAAACGGAAAAAATTAAACCTGCCGCGCCACCCAAGGCAAGATCCGTACGAAGTGTTTGAAGCATTCTATTTTCTGCCTCTAGGCTTCTCACGACGATTACATAGTCAACATGGGGTAGTGAAGTTGCATCAGCCGCTTCGTTCATTGGATTACGGAATCCCAATACCCGATATTCCCGCCCGTCTGCCGTCACATTTTGCAAAGATCCATCGTTCGTCATCGTTTTGAAACGCGAAGCGTCATTTAAGGTGAACGATTGCTTCGGATATTGATTGATCAGATTTCCCTGCTTATCCCAGAAAAAGTAGGATGTTCTCCGGTCAGCATCAGGTTCCGGATGATCGACTTGAAGCATTTGATCAATAGAACCGGACTGCATGGTTTTTGCCGTATTGAGAATAGTTTCGTCAACTTGATGATAGAGCCGGTAGCGTAAATGAGCATACAAGATGATCCCGGCTACGATTAAAATTAACACCAGCACAGCGGAATTTAACAGAACCAATCGAGCACGCGTTTTATTGAACATTAGAATCTCCTTTAAATAAATACCCTACTCCGCGAATCGTCTTTAAATAGAGATCCCCTCCATATGGTGCAAGCTTCTTGCGCAGATGGTGAATATAAACATCAACGGCAGTCGAAGCAGATTCTGAATCGAATCCCCAAATCCGTTCGAATATTTGATCCCTGGATAAAATCTGTTCCTTATTGCACAGGAAAAATTCCAATAGCTCATATTCTTTGGGACTCAATCTTAGGGGCTGTTCGCCCGCGAAAGCATCCCTTAAATTAGGCGCAAGATGAATTTGCCCGCATGACAGTTCCCCATCCAGATCAAGGGATCCGCGTCTTCTTAATACGGCCCTTGCCCTAGCGAGCAGTACGGTAACGGCAAATGGTTTCGTCACATAATCGTCAGCCCCGGCGTCCAGTCCCCTCACGCAGTCCTCGACGCTATCTTTTGCTGTCAGCATGATGACCGGCGTTGAGACTTGCTGGGTACGCAATCGCTTCACGACGTCTAGACCGTTCATGCCCGGCAGCATCACATCAAGAACGATAAGGTCGTAGCTCCCTTGCTCCGCCAAGTAGTATCCTTCATCCCCCGTCGAAACGCCTGTCGTATCGAAGGATTCATTTTCGAAAATCTCCTTAATCGCTTCAAGCAGCGGAAGGTCATCTTCAACGATCAATATTTTCAACGGAATCAACCTCCCGGCGTAAGTAATATCTTTAATTTTACTCATTTTATCAGGAAATCATTGAAATTTTCTTAAAAGAGATTCTATTTAAGCGTCGCAAATACAAAAAACAGTACCCTACGCAGGCTGCTGCCTACTTTGGATACTGTTTTTCAGTATAACAGATTGTTAGTTGATAAATTGTGCGTATTGAAGCAATCGCTTCAGCATGACAACAGCTTGAGCGCGGCTTGCATTGGCGGATGGAACGAAAGTAGTATCAGTCATCCCTGAAATAATGCCCGCTTTTACAGATTGTGAGACGGATGCCTTCGCCCAATCGCTAATTTGCAGATTGTCGCTAAATTTGCTTAATGCCTCAGATTGGCTGTCTACTGTTTTTCCAGCGGCGCTAAGTGCCTTCGCTACCATCACAGCCATTTGCTCACGGGTGATTGGCGCGTTAGGCTTGAAAGTACCGTCTTCATAGCCGCTAACCAATTTGGCTTTAACCGCGGCGCCAATGGAACCCGCAAACCAATCGGTTGCTAGAACGTCTTTGAATGAAGCTGACGCCGCATCAGAAGTTAAAGCAAGTGAACGTACGAGCAAGGCAGCAAATTCTGCTCGCGTAATGTTATGATCCGGGGCAAAATCCTTATCGGATGTACCGCTAACGACCATTTTGGACGCCAACAGTTCAATATCGGATTTAGCCCAATGTCCTTTGATATCATCAAACGTTTTATTGGAGGTCACAACGGAATAGATACTGTTTCCATTTCGTTTGATATTCGCTTGTGTGGTTCCATCGGAATTACCGCTGAAAACGGTCGGAACGAAGAAAATATCATGAGTTTTTGGGTCATAAAGGATTCCTGTTGAATTCTTCGGATCTACAGTTCCTGTATACACAATGCTCCGGTCCACATAGTTAGTTCCAAAGTTGTTCAGCTCTTCTGTTTTACCATTACCTTCAGCGGTAACACCGAAATCAACGGAATGGCCTAGAGAAGTGGCTCCTTTGTTTCCGGCACTCTCTTGAATCTGCTTCTCGATATCCGGTCCCATGACCGAAATATTCACATGAAGGGTTACGGCTGAACTATCTGCGCCTAATGACTTGGCGATGGCTTCAAAGTCAAGCAACTGTAAAGGAAGTGAGTACGACTCCTTTTCCGAGTAAATTCGAAACACCGCATTCGGTACATTTTTCATTCCTTCCAAAAGTATGGATGCCGGGACCGAAACGTTGGTTTTACCATTAGCGTCTACGCTGTTGATTTTAATCGCGATGACTGGCGATCCATCCGTTTTGCCTTGGCTCTTGAGTTGGCTAAAAGCATCGTTCAAAAATTTATTGTCTATGGTAACTGTGGTCGTAACCTTGCCGTCAGGACCCGTAACTTTGTTAGCGGTGATAGCACCGGGGCTTATTTCCACATTGCCAGGATTAATAATGTTGGAGTTGGATGTGCCACCTCCACCGCCGGTAGGTCCTGGTGGTGCAGGTGGTACAGGTGGCAGAGTAACAACAAGATCTTTCGTGTCTACAGTATCAGCTTGTCCGGCGACCACTTTATAAGTGCCGGTAGACTCGCTGCTGCTCAAAACAAATGAATCAGAAAAAGCTCCATTCGTTACTTTAACAATATCGAAAAACAAAACACTCCCCGTCGGTCGAATGACCTTCACGATGACTTCGGAGTTTGTTGATGTGCCGGTGATCGTTACCGTTCCTCCAGGATTTATAGATGAAATTGCAGCTATACTGACTTGAGAAGTCGGTTGGCTTGCTGATGCCAATACGGGGGCTATTGTTGTACTGGCCAATGCTATGGAAAGAGCGATCGATGAGCTCAGCATAAGCTTTAGCGGTTTCACGTTGTTCATTCCCTCGCTTTCTTAGTAGTTGAAACTGCCCTGAGGAGGCAGTTTCAACGTGAAATTAATTGTTATTATTTTTTCCATTTCTTTGTAAGAAATCATACTCCGCGTCAGTGATTGGCGTAGCCAGGTTTACTCCAACCGATGATGGGCTGTTGCTGTATTCACTCACAACGAAAGCTCTTACCTTATATTTTGGGTTCGTTGCTGCATCAGCTACGTTAAAGTTCGCAGTAAATGTTCCTGCGTAGAAATAGTCTGATTCTGCGGAAACAATGCTAACCGGTGTTTTATCATTCATCAATTGGAAGATGACGTTCAGATGACCCAAAGACTTATTTTTCGCAATCTTCACTTTTGCCGTAATTCCACTTGTCGTATCGATTGTAACTGGAGTTATATAGTAAGAATCTTGGGCTTGAATAGCTGTCAAATAATTGGAATATATTGGATTAAATCCATCCGCGTAAACGATGACACGGTATCTTACTTGTTGTTCTAAAACACCTTTAGGAATCTCAAGTTTACCAGCACTTATCGAATACTCATCCGGCAACATAACTCTCTGATTCCAATTACCGTTTGCGTACTCTTGTAAAACAATTTTCTGGATCTTACTTCTCCAAAGTTCATTGTCTTCAAAAGTTAGAACACTCTGAGTATCGCTAAAAAAAGATCCCACTAAATAAGGGGCAAAATTCGTATCAATATCACCAGTTACTACAGGGGTTGTCATAATATTGCCGGATGTATCTTTGAGAGCATTCCCGGCAACTTTGATTTGCAGGTTTCCTTGGATGACATTATGGAAATAAACTTCGAGATAACTACCGTTTACGGTTACCGCCTCATCGGCTTGCAGAGCTGAGAAGGTTGCCCCTTTATCAGTTGAATACGTCACAGCCGCTTTTAAATGGGAACCCGTTGCATCCATTGTATTATCTACCAAGCTTGTATTGTTATATTGACCATTGAAATGTAACTCTACTGAATGGTTTGATATTAATTTAGCCATGTCAAATTTTGGAGGGTAAAAATTATTTGGCGATAATGCTTCTGTTGCAATGAGATCCGTCAGAACGTTATTATCGGAATCCGCAATTGCGTTTGCTTTAATTTGAACCTGGATATTATTGTCGGCTAGTGGTTCCGAGAAATGGAGTACCATTTTATTGTCAATAAAAGTGACGGTCGCGGATGGATCTAAAGGCTTCTCCACTCCGCCAATCAACAGTTTAATGGCAGCTTTAAGATCATCCATTGATGCTATGTTGCTTTTTACATTTCTGTTGAAAAAGAGCGTCCAATCCTGGTTAAGGTTATCAATGGTCGAATGCAAATATGGAGCAGTTGTCGATACATCGATAGCTCTCGTTACTATACCAGAGTACTGAACATATCCGAATTCATTTTTAAGAACATTTGAGTAAATAGCAATTTTATTGTTAGTTCCAGTAATTGCTGTATGCAAGTTCACTATTAATTTATTATCAATTAATTCAACGCTATCCCCGGAGTTTAAATCTTGCCAGTTGCCACTATACTCGCTTCTTTGTATTTTTACATAATTAGATAAAGGTTGTGGTTCGCACAAGCACCATGGATTTACATTTGCACTGTTATCATAAAGCTTTTTATCAAATGTAAGTGTCACAACCTTACGATCTGGGCTAACTTCCGCTTTCTCATAATTCGGTGCAGTAACATCACTCACGTCAATCTTATCTGTCGTCAATTCGCCGGCGGCAAGACCGATGCTGCTTTTCAACGCATTCGCCGCTATTTTAACTTTATAACTGCCTGGTGCTAAATACGTAAAGAAATGAAGGTGGAGATTTCCGTTATCTTTCGATCTAAAGGGAGTAATAAAGCCAAAATCATAGTTATTATTGAAACTAACTGAATCATTTACACCTAACGCCCTAAATGTCGCACCATTATCATTAGAAATGGTAACAGCCGCTTTTAATGCATCGTCACTTAAAGAATTATTGAGAACTTCTTGGCTGAAAAAGAGATCTAATTCCGAGTTCGTACCATAATAACTATTGTAGTGATTAAAGGAGGAATAAGTAATCGGATTTGTGTTCAATTCCGTCACGATCTCTTGGTTCTTTATGCGGTTGGTGCCCTGTACAGCATTACTTTCTACTCGAATCCATTTGTCTCCGCTTAATGGCGAAGCGAACGCGATAACCATTTGATTACCGTTTACTGAGATTTGAGAGTCTTTGCTTAATGATGTCCAACCGGATTCATCTAAAGTACTAGCTATTTTTACAAAATCGTATAGATATACATTCTGGGTTACCGAATTTTCATCCAAATAAGTTGCCGTTTGTACCGTAGTGTTAAATGTCAGAGTTACATTTTTCAGATCGCTGCTGATTGCTGTGCTCACATGTTGAGGGGCAGCCAAATCTTGTGCCGCAATCTTAGTACTTACCAGGTCTGAAGTTAACGAATTGTCGGGATGATTCTCATCTCCCACTAGAGCACCTGCTTTGATACGAATCAGGTTGCCATCGCCGACTAGAGCGGAATAGAAATGAACAATGACAGCCCCACCGCTGATGGACGCATACGCACTTTCAGTATTCGTAATACTATTAAATGCTCCGTCGTTCGTTCCTTTTGCCTCGATCAATGACTCCCAACTCCCAGATGCCCCAACCACAGGCACATTGAATGTCAGTGTAACATCATGGTTTGCATTGCCAATGACAGCGCTTTGCAATGTAAGTTGCGAAACCGTTGACGTTAATGCATGTGCCGTCGATGCAAAGCTCGTGCTGAACGGCACGATGGCTACCGCCAAAGCTAACAGGAAAGATAAAAGCCTCCCCGTTGCCTGTTTCCTCAATCCTTTGCTTTTCTTAAACATGGAACCCCTCACTCCTATCATTTTTTAGTACTTTAGACCTTGAAAGTTGTGACAATTTTCGTGTTTTGTCGACTCTGTTGTTAATTCTAAGGTTATTTTCGACATAAAAAAATCCCCCAAATGGGGGATAGGAAAGGGGGATTTTATTGTGGTTCAGGGGAATATAGAATGATTTCTTCTATAGCCATTCTTAATTCTGATCCTCGCTGTACAGCCTGCAATCTACTGTTTACTTCTCAATCATACAAACAATCTTTATTTCCTACTTAGCGAATAGCGGCAACGAGTCATAAGTCCTATCTATGTTCCGATTATCGACAAACGCAATGTACGACGTATGTGACCATAAGTTTACCATCCTCACCCCTGTTTCATACCTTTTTCTCCAGCGGAATCGTCCATTCAGCTTCCCTAATGAAAGATTTTTTACTGAACTCTCTACCGCGAACGACCACCTTATCCCGATAAACTTGCAAGTAGATGCCTTGTGCATGGTCCTTCCAAATTTCATTATAATTGCGGTCAAGAGGTCTCGTAACCGAGGAATTGTGAAACAAGTGGAATGTTTCCTTAACATAGTGTTCCGTGCCATTCGTGAAATCCTGATGGCGGTGACCGCAGAACACAAACACATTCGAATAAGGCTCCAATATTTTGCGAAACCGTTTTGCCCGTATTAAAAAATGACTCCCGCCATCCTCGCCGACCGGCGGAAGCGGTTGATGGATCATCACAAAAACAGGCTTCCCGCCTTTGGAGACAACGGACAAACGTTTCTCAAGCCAATCCATCTGTTCATCCGAGTACCAAGCGCCTTCTCCGACCTCCGGATGCTCTAGAACATAGGTTTCTTGAGACAAAAGAAGCACTGTATAACCTTGGATCGTCATTTCGTTATACGGCTTCTTATACTTCATGAAGTCTAAAAACAGCTGACGGGAAATCTCATTCGTTTTGCCATTTGGCATCGCCGATTTTTTCCAATTACCATGAGCGTCTATCCAAATCGTATAATATTCGTGATTCCCCATATTTGCTCCAATAGGAGGGAGCTTGTATTTGCCTAAAATGCTCGACAACAGACTGTAATCACTTACCGTCCCGGTATCGGTCAAATCCCCTGTAATAATCAGCGCATCAACCGGATTTTCACGCGAGGTTAAATCATCCAAGGCTTGTTTCATTTTCCGAGGCGTTTGTGGGTCTCGAGAAATATGCAGATCACTGAAAATATACATCGACATAAGCACTTCATCATCGGAGATATGTGAAGCAGATGGTTGATGGACGAATTCAGCAGGTGTGGAATTTTTATTCATCCCGCTCCAATGCCGCTGCGCCGCAACGCCAAATTCTCCAAACAATGAAAGGGTAAGAGCGCCTGCCATCCATTTCAAAAAAGTCCTTCTGTCCATCGCGCTTCCTTCCCTCACCCGAAACTTGATCCCTATAATGATTTCATTATACAGCGGCGCATTTCTTCCTCCTAGCTCGCGATTGAATCCAATTATGGAAAATATTCGATTAACGCTTCGGCAGCAGATTCACATATTGATCTGACAATTTCATCAAAGTCATGACATAGTCATAATCGCTTCTGTACGCTGTGAAATCAGCAACAGGTTGAAGCGTCTCCAGGGAAACCGCCGTTCCGTCATCGAACCCTTTGCCGGGAACAAACAAAATATGGTCATTGAAAAACGAGCCGGTAGGCAAATAGTATCTCATGCCAAACGCATTTTTCTGGATATTCAATAAATCTTGGCCAAAGTGGACGAATCCCTCATCCTGCAACGATATACCCAGCAGGTTGGCGATGGTCGGCATAATATCCAGCTGCCCGCCTACTTGATTGACCACTTGCCCTTTCGTTTGGCCCGGCATATGGATAAACAAAGGGATGTTAAATCGTGTGACCCTCTCATGATAGGTGAACCCCAGCTCGCTGCTTAGCGTATCAGGCTTAATATCCTCCGGCTGCAAGCCGAAATGGTCGCCGTAAGCGACAAAAAGGGTTTTATCCCACATGCCGGAAGCTTTTAGCTTGTCGATGAACGTCCCCAGCGCGTAATCGGCATAATTGGTCGCTTCTAAATAATTGCCGATCTCCTGTCCCTGCAATGCAGGCGGTATTGTCATTTTTTCAAAAGTGACGGGAACTGTGAATGGAAAATGACTAGATACCGTAATAAACTGCGCATAGAAGGGCTTTTTTTGATTGTACAGCGCGGTAAGCTTGTCATTGCCTACACGGAACAGTTCTTCGTCGGAAGCCCCGAACGAATTGAAATTATCATTGGAATAGTAGGGCTTGTCAAAATAATGAGTAAACCCGATCGCAGGATACAATTTAATCCGATCCCAGAAGTGAATTTCGTTTACATGAAACGTGTCCGCTTCATATCCCTTACCCTCCAACAACTTTGGCAGACTAGGAAGCTGCCGGTCGCCATAGCCGGTTGACATCGGAATTGTGCCTGTCGGATAAATGGACGTATTGGACATAAATTCGGCGTCGGATGTATTGCCTTGGCCGATCTGTTGATAAATATGAGGAAAGTAGAAGCTTTCCTCCGCCAACTTATTAAGTACAGGCGTCAACTCCTTGCCTTGATAGGAAAGATGAATCAAAAAGTTTTGAAACGCCTCCAACTGCACAACAACGACATTCATGCCTTGCTGCGATGCAAAATAGTTCGGCTTTTGGGCGGGATCCGCCACCTGATTATATCCATAGCCGGCTTCTACCTGATTGATAACCGTTAGGGCTTGTGTCAAATTCGAGAAATTCATTTTGTTTTTTTCGCTTATTCCGTTAACAGCGACGGTAACCTCGTAATTCACAAGGCCAAGCTGCTCGGCCCGAACGAGCTCATTCGTAATGCCCTTGTCTGTTTTGACGAACCACGCAGACACCCCGATACAGACCAGTGTCAACATAGCTAGCACAAACCGCCGCATTGGCCGTTCATCGACCAGGATGGAGCCGCGCCGCCGCGTCGCCAGCCAAATAACGAAGCCGATTACGAAATCGGCGAAAAATAAGTAGTCCAACGGATGAATCGTTGCTTTAATGCTCGAGGAAATTTGCATAAGCTGTTTTATTTCCAAAACAGATGTATACGTGATGACCGACCCGAAATGTTCAAAATAAAGAGTAGCCGCAAAACAGATCAGCGACAAAATTGCATTGAATACCCAATACGCCAACCGCTTGGCACGATGAGAGAAACAAATCTCTATGACTCCGCTAAAGACAAGGAGACTGGATAAATCCACAAGCCACCACTTCAAATCGACTTCCCCAAAAAGAAAGTATCGCAGCAGGGCGAACTTCACCCAGAAGATAATGGAGAATACAATAAATAAACTTCGGCCTGACCTGATCCAAGACTGCGTCATGGGTACCTCCATCATTGTGCATACTTAAGTTACATTCATGTCATTTTGCAGGTTTGACCAAAACGATCCATTATAAACATGATTATCAAAGTATATCTATTGAACCTTTTTCGCGCACAAAAAAAGAAGATGAACTCTTGATCGATCAAGAGACATCTTCTCAATTTAATAGCCTTAATGCACCAGCCAACGAAGCAGACCTTCCCCGATACCTCTCACATTCGTATCTATTGTGTAATGTCGTTACCCTTCTATCGCGATATAACTCTCGCTACAACAATTTCAGCTCTTTTCCTTGCTTCAGCGCCTGTACTCTGTTGTTTACATCCAGTTTTCTGTAAATGTTTTTCAAATGGCTCTTTACCGTTTCGGCTGTGATTTGGAGCTGTTCGGCAATTTGTTTATTCGACAGCCCCATGTCAATCATCCGCAAGATCGTTAGCTCCTGATTGGTCAACAGAGACCTCGGTACCTCTTGCTTATTCGTATGCTCCTTCATCAAGCGAAGCAAATCTTCGACATAGTTCAAGGGTACAACTGCAGATCTCCGGTTAGAGTGCCACTGCCTTTGCCGGACATATTCATGCAGCAGCTCGGCCATCGCTTTTCCCTCATCCAAGAAACTGCGTATGAATTTACCCGGTTCCGCCAATTGGAGCGCGTTTTCCAGTTTAATCGCAGCATTCGCCGTATCGCCCTTTCGATAGAGGACTATACTTTGCAGGACGGTCAGTTTGACCTTATCCCAGAGCCGGTCTTGCTCATCGGCAAGCCGATACAGTTGCTCGAGCAGAGGTAAAGCTTCGTCAAACCTTCCGCACTCCATTAGCGCCCTGGCCAAGTGCTGATATTCCCTAATCGAGCCGGGTAGGATCGTATCGGTATATTGCATTCCGCATGATCGCAGCCAGCTCCGATCGAAAGATCCGTTCATCAGCGACAAGTACGCCTGCTCCGCCTCTATTTTCCTCATAAAAAGACTTTTATCCGCCGAATGAATCTTGGATTTCGCCTGCTCCAGCAAATCGAACGCTTTAGCCGAATCTCCGTTCGCCTGACAAATCTGCGCAGCAACGATATAAGCGATTACCGAAATAAGGGCATAGGGCTGCATGCATTTAGACCTCAGTACCCTATCCGCATAAATCTCTGCCTCTTCCAAGCGGTTCCATTCATAGGACAGCCAACTGTATGAATTGTATAAATAGCCGACAAACGGGTAGTTCTCCCTGTCCTCCCATACCTTGATCCATTTATGCAAGAACCGCTCTGCTTCGTGCAGATCGCCGAAAAAGGTCAAAAACGTATCAAAAGTGAACGAATACGAGTTCGCCTCCATCAACTGGAAATGAGCGCCCTCTGGCATCTGCCGGTCGAACAGCTCGAAATATTCATTCGCCCGTCGAAAGTCCTTCCTGTAAACGGAAACGCCCGCTGAAAAATATAGCACCGTTCCTGCATAAGGTTTCCACTCCGGTTCCGAGAGTTTATCCTCCATGAGACGAAGCCGGGAATCCGCGGCCTCAAATTCACCCGCTTCCACCAGCACTTTGATATAAAGAAACTGGAGGCCCGGCTTCCCCTCAAAACAGGACTCCGGCAACGTACGCAGCGCGCGTGAATCCCAGGCACGCGTATCCGCGCTCCAAGGCAATTGATCGAACCCTCTCTTAATATGAAAGTCCCGCAAGTGCTTCTCGATGAAGGAGCTTGTTTCAGCAGGATCCCCATTCATCAGCAATTGCTCAACCGCTTCTTTCATAAATCCGTTCTCTTCCAGCCAATGGGCCGCTTTGACATGGTAAGGCTTCGACGCTGCCGCATACTTCTGCCGAAAGAGCCTCTGCAGAAACTCAGAAAACAAATGATGGTAGCGATACCATTCCCGCCGCTCATCCAAGGGGACGATGAACAAATTTTGATGCTCCAGTGTTTCCAGTAGCACCTGACTGTCGGCCTGTCCTGTAACAGCCTCGCACAAGGGGCCGTTCATCCTGTCCAAGATCGAAGTTTGCATGAGGAAAGACTGCATCTCTTCGGACTGGAGACTGAAAACCTCCTGAAACAAATAGTCGGATATACTGCGGTTTTCCCCGCTAAAAGCGCGGATAAACTCGGAATAGCTGCTGCTTCTTTGCAGCGAAATGGCCGCCAGATGCAGTCCGCTGATCCATCCCTCCGTGCGGCTGACCAGATTCGCTATTTCATCTTCCGAGAGTGATAATCTCATGCAGTCCTGAAAATAGCGAGTCCCTTCCTCGACCTGAAAACGCAAATCTTGAATCGTGATTTTCACCATCTGACCGGTCGTTTGCAGCCTTGCTGCCGGGAAAGGCATTTCTGCACGGCTTGTTATATAGAGGTGGATATGAGCGGGCAGATACGCGAGAAAATAAGCCACCGATGCGTGAATGGAAGCAAGATCAATCGCATGATAATCGTCAAAAACAATGACCAATTGATCCGAGTACGGGTTAAGCTCCTGGATCATGGCCGTGATGAAAGGCTGAAAGGCTCCCAATTTAAGAGAGGAGAGATGTGGGCTCACCGCTTCGGCAAAATGAGGATGCCTACTGCTGACAGCAGCAATCACGCAGCTCCAAAACTGGATCAGGTCATTATCCTGCGGATCGAGGGAAACCCATACAGCAGGTATGCCGGACTGCTGCAGCCACTGACTCAAGGCAGTTGTCTTGCCATACCCCCCGGGAGCCGTTACGGCTGTCAGCTTGCTCTTTAACCCTTTATTTAAAATCTCCGTGATCGCCACTCGCTCCATCAGTCCATCGCGCCTCGTTGGCGGAATATGAAGTTTGGTACTCAAAATCATGGTTCGGCACCTCTAATCTAGCTGTGATCATCCTCTCTTCATTATATCGGATTCTGATGAGTTACAAGATAGATATTATTCAAGGGTTTTCTCTTGGGATGGTGGCAATTTGGGTATTCCATCGTGTTTTATTTAGCCTCCCAAGCCTTTACCGCCGCACGAAGAACAGTTCAGGCCAGGAGTGGTTTTGAAAAGGGAGCCTAAGTTCCACCTTACTTGTGATACGGTTCAGCTCGCTGTCTGTAACGGCAAGTTATAAGGCCATCCCTTGCGGGATGGCCTTCGTATTCACTAAATTAATTTGGATAATAATCCAATTTGGCTGTCGGCAAGATACGAAATTCGATAGGAGCACCGGAGACTGAGCGTACCCAAATGATAACCTTTGAAACAGGACCATTAAGACCAATCGTCATCCCTTGCATTTTGTAATCTTTTTCAGTATTTGTAAAAGTAAATTTTGCAGCTTCAACCCCGTCCTGTGTGAGGACGCGCACCTCGACAGGGTTTGCGGCCGAGCATGAGGGACAATTGAAATTAAAATCCATCTGGCTGTAATAAATTCCATTCGTATCAAATTCAAGATGACTATCTTCAGAGTACGTATTATTTGCAACGATCATGGACATTAAATGCTTACCATCAGAATCGTCTATCCACCTGACATATTTACCTTGCTTTATTTTCATGCTAAATAGTGGATCTGAATAAGGTTTATCGCTTGTTCCATACTTAAATACGCTAGTTGGGGCAGTCGAAGTACCTGATTGTGAGTCCGTATTAGGTATTGAAGTGCCATTTCCATTATATGATTTGGCATCTTTGTACGGTTCGCCGCTGGAGTCTCTCTTAGTATTAAGCAGAATCGTTTTCGTCGCCTGATCCCAGTCAATAGCAACTCCTGTCGCTTCCGCCATAGCTCTCACCGGCAAATAAGACGCCCCATCATAAACAATAGGAGACAAAGCTTTTCCATCTTGATCTTTGGGGATCCAGACCTTGCCGTCGATCTTAAACATAATTTCGTGATTGAGATAAGCTTCAATTTTCTCAATACTTGCTCCTGCATAAACACCCGACGCCCAGACGAATGCTATTGCAAAAAACAACCCCACTCCTAAAATCAATTTACGCATCTACACACCACCTAAATAATAATTTACAAAAGATAAATTGGTACTAATTACCCATATTTTCCTAACAAATTATACCATTAGTCTAGTACGAAAGGAATACTCTCTTAACTATAAAGGATACTCATGTTACAGAATTCTAGCTTTCACGACAATTTTCTCAAACCCCTTGATTTAGGATAACCGGTAAGTCCCATCGAAACCGCCAACCCGATAACCGGGTGAGCGGTTTTTACATTCTACTTCTCCTGCTCCTTAATCACCTGCTCAATCCCCAACAGAATCAGCTTCAAGCCGAACTCAAACGCCCCGTCGGTCCCCATCAACTCGAAAATCCCGCTCTTGTACATCCTCCGAAACAGTCCCGCATCCGTCTCGCTCAGGGAGTCCAGAAGGCGGAAAGAATAATTTTTGAAACCTGGTTGGCCAGACGCTGGTATAGGTCTTGCTTGCTCTTGAAGTACCAGTCCAGAGAGGGAGCCTGAATCCCCAGCCGGTCGGCCAATCGTCTCAATGGCAGCTACATTCTGCATGTGACGTTCTTATCCTTGTTCATTACAGGAGTGACCACGTTGTTTACGGGGATCTTCCAAGCAACAGCGCAAGGAACCGCCGCGTTTATAATGTCCGTTGTTCAAGGAATTACTCTGATTCCTGTGTTGTATATCGCCAATCGAATGAACGGCTTCCACGGAGTGGTCTGGTCGCTCGTCATTGCGGATGCCGTCGCGTTCCTTGTTGGTGCCATCATGCTGTATATTCTGCGGACCAAATTGCAGTCGGAATTGGATAATTTAGTACAGTAGAAAACATATAACACGCAAAAAGGCAGGATAAGGGCACTCCCCGATCCTGACTTATCCCGTTAGCTTTAATCAATCGTCGTAGTCACTATTAAGCTTTTAAGATTCCAACCTCAATTATAAGCGTTCATTAATTTTGATCAGCATTTCCTTTAAGATTCGCTTCTCCTCTTCGGTAAGGGCTTGGACGATTTCGTCCTCTACGCTTTGGAAGGAGTCATTAAAGTCTTCAATCAATTCAACGGCTTTGGGCAAAACATATATATTTTTTTGCCGTTCATTATTGGCAGGGATCTTACGCTCGATAAATCCTCTTTTCTCAAGGCCCTGAAGCATGCTTGTAATACTGGCTCCTCGCACGTGAAACTGATTGGCAAGATCCTTTTGAATAATATTTTTATCTTGGTTTTCGTAGATATAGTCGATTATTTTTCCTTGTTGAGCGTTTAAACCCAACTCTTTTATGCTTTCGTCCGCTCTTTTCTTTAACTTAAGGCCGATAATCTGAAACAAATCCAGATAAGGCGTATCCTTACGGGGCTTCATGATCGCACCTCCTCAAATTATTAGAAAGCTAACTGTCGGTAAATAGACTATACAGAAAACTAGCATACTCGTCAAACAAAAATTAGTTTATTGACAGTTAGAATTCTAACTTTTATACTCCTAAGTGTACAATATCTCGCTAAGGAGGAATAAGAAATGAAGAATGTAACTCAATACTCTCCGTTAGAAAAAGTGACTGCAATTACGAATGCGCGTATTTTCGATGGAGAAAAAGTGATCGAGTCAAGGAGTGTTGTCATCAAAGGGGGAACCATTATTGCGGTGGGCGGCGACATTCCGGCGAATGCAACTATCATCAATGCTGAGAATGCGACCTTATTGCCCGGCTTGATTGATGCGCATGTCCACACTTCCATCGGTGGATTACGAGATGCATTAAATTTCGGCGTGACGACAGAACTCGAAATGAACGGTGATTTTACGGAAAGAGGACGCGCGATCCAATTGAAAAATGTGGATGACCTCGCCGATGTCCGTTCTGCAGGAACGGCGATCACCGCTCCGGGCGGTCATCCGGATGAATTGCTGCCAGATGGGGATGAAACCCCAGAATTTGTATTAAAAGAATTGGAGAAGTTATCGAGGGAAGACCGGGAAGCTATGCTAGCCGCTTACGCCCACGATCACGAAGAAGTGCCGCAAGTAACGACGGTGGAAGAAGCGATCAAACATGTGCATACCCAGGTGGAGAATGGCGCCGACTATATAAAAATCATGATTGAAGAAGGAACGGTCATGGGTGCCCCTGGCCTGCCTGTTTTAAGCGACGAGATTCTACAAGCAGCCGTGGAAGAAGCCCATAAGTTCGATAAAGTCGTCATCGCCCACGTCTTGACCGCTCATTCTTCGCAGACCGCCATCGATCTTGGAGTGGACGGATTGGGCCACCTGTTTATCGACAGGCCCGAGTATACGTCGGAGTTAGTGCAATCCATCGTCGATTCTGGCGCGTTTGTTACACCGTGCTTGGTGTTGAACTCGTCCATTCTTGGGAACCCGGCATCGGAGTTGGCGAATGACCCGCGTGTTTATTCCAAATTAAGTCCGGAATGGATCGATATTTTGAACTCTAGCTTCAATACTTTCCCGCAAGGAAAAATGGAAAATAGCTTTAAAAATGTGA
Organism: Paenibacillus sp. GCM10027628; assembly: GCF_042676385.1. Lineage (NCBI taxonomy): Bacteria > Bacillati > Bacillota > Bacilli > Caryophanales > Paenibacillaceae > Paenibacillus > Paenibacillus sp. GCM10027628. The sequence goes on along the minus strand of NZ_JBHTHA010000051.1, from coordinate 48,476 downwards.
TGGATCTTCACCATGCTGGAGTGGATATTCTGGTCGGGACGGATGTCGCCCCCGTTCCCGTTCCGAATCTTGGCGGCCTCGCTCATGGAGCCAGCGTACATCATGAATTGCAATTGCTGGTTACGGCCGGGTTCACTCCGATAGAAGCGCTTCAGTCGGCTACCTCGAAACCGGCCCGTCGGTTCGGTCTTCATGATCGTGGCCGTATTGCCGAGGGTGCGCGCGCTGACCTAATACTGGTCGATGGCGATCCGACAACCAATATCTCGGATACCCTATCCATTAAAGCCGTATGGTTCAAAGGTTTGCAAAAACTAAGCTAATCATTTTGTACTAATATGTTATATGTAGTCAAAAACACTTTTGTGGCAGGCATTCTACTTCGTGGAGTGCCCTGCTGTTCGTCTTCGTAATTAAACTGCCAGTTAGTGTAACATAATCCTTTCCGCTCCCCTTGAACGGTAAAGGCCAAAAATTTCGCCCTACTTATGGTATGGTTCCCCCCGATTTATCCGCATCGCGCGATAAATCTGCTCCACCAGCACCAGCCTCATCAGCTGGTGCGGCAGCGTCATGCGGCCAAAAGACAGCCGCATATCCGCACGGCGCAGCAGCTCGCCCGACAGCCCGAGCGAGCCGCCAATGACAAAGGCCACCTGGCTGCGCCCGTAGGTGGCCAGCTTATCGAGCGAGCTCGCCAGCTGCTCGCTCGTCCACATCTCGCCGTCGATGGCCAGCGCCACGACGTATGTATCCGGGGCGAGCTTGGCCAACAGCCGCTCGCCCTCCTTCACGCGCACCTGCTGCTCCTCAGCAGGGCTCATGTTTTCCGGTGCCTTCTCATCCGGCACCTCTAAGATCTGCACCTTGGCATAAGGCCCAAGGCGCTTCACGTACTCCGCAATCCCGTCGACGAGATAGCGTTCTTTCAACTTCCCTACGGTAAGTATCTGTATATGCACGACCGATCCCCTTTTCTTTATAGCGAACCAATGAACCCCGGCCGCACTCTGCTACCTGCATTTTCTACATGTTGCTGCGCCGAAAATCGCCATTTTAAGCCCACAACCTGCATTTCTTACATGTAATTTGCCCCATTTGCCCTAATTCAGGGCTATTTCATGCTATTCACTTGTAGGTTTTGCAGGTTGATTGCGTCCTAGCAGCTATCCGTCAATAAAACATGTACATTTTACATCTCAATCGGCTATGGTTGTACCTGTCGTTGTACCTGTCGTTGTACCTGTCGTTGTACCTGTCGTTGTATCTGTGGTTCTGTCTATAACAGCAGCTATGCTTGTCTCTCTAGCTGTTTTCGTATACGTCTTCCTACTCATTCTCCCGCTCCACAACCCCTAGCAAAACAAAAAAGGAAGGCCTCCGCCTCCCTCATACAACTAGAAATCGCGCTGACGCCATGCAGTGCTCGCAATGTGTCGGTGGCTCCCAATTGGCAAAGTGGGTCTTCTGCAAATCCACAATGTCCGGTGCTTCCTCGTATTCATCAACGAACTCATCGATTGCGATTTCGACATGATCTTTACAAACTACATACATGCAAGTACCTCTCTCATCCACGTGTCATTCACTCACATCTGTCTCTCATTCGACCATCCGGTTTCTGTTCACTCATACATATCTCTCATTCATTCAACCGTTCACTCACATCTGTCTCTCATTCGACCATCCAGCTTCCGGTCACTCACAAATGTCTCTCATTCGACCATTCGCGTCGTTGCTCACACGCTTATTTATCGCTCGCTTCCGCAAGGGTAACTGTTGCGCTCAATTTTTTCCCGCCGCGGTAGTAAATCACGCTGACTTTATCGCCGATTCGCTTTTCGTTGTACAAATACTTGCGAAGCGAAATCGTGCTGTCGATCTTGCGATCATCCAGCTGTACAATGACGTCCTGCGCCTTTAGCCCCGCATCCTTGGCAGGACCGGAAACGTCGAAGACGATAACTCCAGTTTTCACATCTGCAGGGAGCTTTAATACATCCGTTCCCGTAAAAGCTTGCAGTTCCTGCGTAGAAACCCCCATCAACGGGCGTTTTACCTTATGATCCGTAATCAGGCTCTCGATGACCGGCTTCACACTATTGATCGGTATGGCAAAACCCAATCCTTCCACGCCCGTGTCGGCAATCTTCATCGAGTTGATCCCTACCACCTTGCCTTCGATGTTAACGAGCGGCCCGCCGCTGTTCCCTTGATTGATGGCGGCATCGGTCTGGATGACATCCATCTCCCAGTCATAATCGCCGCCATCGCGCGAAAGCGCAACCGGAATCGTGCGCTTCGGTGACGAAATAATCCCCTGTGTAACCGTAGGGGAGAAACCAAGCCCTAACGGATTACCGACGGCAATCGCCGTCTCGCCAGCCCGCAGCTGTTCGGAATCGCCGAATTCCGCAATCACTTTAACATCTTTCCCATCCGCTTCCAATACCGCTAAATCGGTCACCCGGTCACGTCCGACCAAAGTCGCTTTACGATGCTCACCCTGGAAATTTACGATTTCGTATTGATTCCCGTTCTCCACGACATGGCTATTCGTGACGATGCGCACCTTATCGCCATTTCGGCCGAAAATGACGCCCGATCCGATGCCTATCCCGGTCTCCTGCCCCTTATCATCCTTCTTGGAGGAGATGACGCTCACTACAGCCGGCTTAATTTTCTCCGTCGCAGTGACGACCGTGTCATTATTCATCGGATGCGCCTCAGCTTTCACCGAAGCCGGAACAGCAATCGCGGTTTTACTTACGTCACGCGTGGTCAGGCCGATGACCCACATGAAGATCAACATCAGCAGCGCACCGCCAAGTCCAGCGATTATAGCTACATTTCGTTTTCGATCCGTAAAGCTTGCAAATTGGAACGACCCTTTAGGCCGCCAAACAGGCTGCTTTTGCTGCCGTTCCCTTGACGTTTTGGTCGAATAAAAATCATCATCAAACAAACTCATACCGGATCCCCCCTCGCTGACGGTGACGCTTTTTCATCATTTGATAAAATTTAGGAATGTTTCGATCATCACTTGCCTACAATAATAGTAAACCAAATCTCTTAAAGAAATACTAGACTTAACCGAAACTTAATCCAGATCCCAAGCGGATGCTTACGAAACCAGTATTGCTCCGCAAAAATCTAAGGAGCGTGCACAATGAACCGGATTCATTCCCATTTCGATGAAATTAATATGATCGGCAAGCTGGCAGACCTGAAGGAAAGCCATTATCACCAATCCCTCATTCTCTCATCTCTCATCCAGCTCCTTGTCGATAAAGGCGTCATTACCGCGCAAGAACTCCAACAGAAGTCCAAGGAACTGGACGCCGCACTCACTCCGAATCCAGCACATCCCATTTCGTAGGTCGGTCAAAATATGTATCCATAAGGCGCAGCTGCTTGGCCTCAGGGGCTCGCTCCTGTAGTATATTATTCACGGTCAGCCTGGCCAAATCCATTAAATTATGATCACGGCTGAGATGCGCCATATAGACGGACTTCGTCTTGCTGGTCAACACGTCACAGAGCGCTTCCCCTGCGGCTTCATTGGATAAATGGCCCTTATCCCCGAGAATCCGACGCTTAATGCTCCATGGATAATGGCCCATGCGAAGCATCTCTACATCATGATTCGTCTCCAGCACCATGGCGTCGGAATCGGTAATCTTCTCCTTTACCTTCGAGCTCATATAGCCCAAATCCGTGACGACGCTTAGCTTCTGTTCACCTTCATAAAAGCAGTACCCGACCGGCTCCGCCGCGTCATGGGAAATCCCGAAGGATTCGACCTTCATCGTGCCAAACTCCTCCGCAGACCCGGTCTCCATCACGCGTTTATTACCTTCTGCAATCTCGCCGATTTGCCGGTTCAGCTCTTCCCATGTCTTCTCATTTGCATAAATCGGGAGATCATATTTGCGGGCAAAAGCACCCAGCCCTTTGATATGATCGGAGTGCTCATGCGTAACCAGAATCGCATCTATACTGCTGGCCGCGAGCTCCCGCTCCTTCATTAACTGCTCCATCTTCTTCGCGCTGAAACCCACATCCACGAGCAGCCTGACCTCACCGTTGTCCACGACCGTCGCATTTCCCGTCGAACCGCTCGACAGTACCGTAAATCTTACTCCCATATTCCTGCTCCTCTATCACAAGCCTTGTTCGTCCTTCTAGGCTGCCTGCTCTATTTGGCGTCTTTATTATCCTTGCCTTTGTCTGAGGCCGTGTCTTTCTTGCCATCAACCTCCGGCGTAGCAAACGGCGAAAGCTCCGAACCTTTCTGAGGAGGCTCTACCGCCCCGTTAAATGCCTGCAGATAATAGATATCCCCATTATCGATCGTTACCCGCCAGTGCGGGAACATCGGCTGTGTTTGCGAATTGTAATTTTGCCCATGATAACCAAGACGTACTTCCGTAATAATCGAACCTTCGCTCAAATAATTATCCACTAAGCTGCGAACAGCCAATTGAGCGGGGATGAGCTTTTGCTCGGTTTGTTCTACTCCTGATTCTACTTCAACGTACGCTTGTCGGTAACTGGTAATTTCTCCATTCTGCTCATTCAGTTCCACTTTCACATCAAACAGCGGCAATTTCCCAAATACTTGATTGAATAGATAAACCCCGTTCTTACTCGTAACCGAGTCGAATTGATACAGCTCAAAATGCGGAATTTCCGACCGTGCTTGCACTTCTTTGCTAGCGCCTTTGCCTAGGAGTGTAGCCATTGTAATCGGCGTTTTCAGCGTCTTCTTCTCGCTTGGTTTCATGCTCTCATCGAACTTGACTGTGATGACCTTCAGCTTAGGCAAATCGGTTGGCAGATCTTCCGTTAAGCGAATATTTTTGCTGCGGAGGACCCGATTCAGCTCTTCTACCGTCCCCGAAGTATCGGAAGCGATTTCCGTCTGATTGGACCGATTGGCGGACCATAACTGGAAGCCGAGAATCATGTTTAACATCAAAAATGAGAGGATTAAAATCGTTTTAGCCCGACCCCAGTTCATGGCTTCACCTGCCTTCGCTCATCATCATGTTCATTCCATAAAATCAAATGTGCCATCCCGCAGCTCCAGCGCCCATGTCGGCGCCAGCACAAGCGTCTTTTCCGATAGAATCGGCCTGTAAGCCGGGAAAATAGAAAGAATACTCGTCCGGCGTTGATAAGACTGCAGCCTTTCTTCCAGTACGTCGCCAGAGATCAGCTCAGCATCCCGTCGCTGTCCTGTCTTGAGGTCCGGAATGATCATCGAGCGCTCAAAGCCGGATACGAGGCCTTTTTGAACTTGCAGCTTCATAGAACCGAAGCCTTCCAACTGATTCGTAATAATCGGAAGCGATTCATAATATTCACGGAACGTAAACGTATGGTTGTCATAAGACTGTTTCTGCGGCGTGCGGGCTACGACATATTTCCCGTCCCAACCAATGTGCTGATTGATGAACTTAATCCCTGCGAGCAGATCTTCCCGCACATCGATCTTGCTCTCAACCGGAGCGATAGGATCCGAATACGTAATCCACCGCTGATCCCGATTGATCTGGAATCCGCGTTTACTGTCCGTATAAATCTCCGAGCCATCCCGTTCCTTCAAGTTCCTCGTAATGCCAGGGTCAACAAACAGACTCTGCTTCAATTGATCGGCCGTTAACAGGCTGTAGTTGAACGAGTAGCTGGGTACTCGAAGCGGTTTAATCGGCAAATAATAATCGCCATTATTCGTCGTTTTGTAGAGGTTGGTCAAATCGCCGTAGGCGGCGAAATTCTCCACGTCTTTACTCGTAAAATCAGCCCGCACGACTTCGTACCCCACGCTTGGGGAGTCTGTAAAAAAGAACGCACGCACATCCTCGTTATTGCCTTTTGAAAAAATCCATATGCGCGTAATTTTATCATTCTCGGCGGGAATTTCACCTTCAATTCGAAGCAATTGCTGCATGACACTGAACGGAATGCCTTCCCGAAAACGCATCTCGACCCCTTGCTGCTTCGTTCGAACGTCCTCCCAGTTCACATTGGCCAAATACATCGTGGTTTTCCGGAATCCATCAAAACTGCGTTGCTTAATATTATCTAAGAGGCGCGTGTAGTAATAATTGCTTGGATACAAAACAGAGTGCTGCTGGTTGCCCAGATGCACAATAATTTGGTCAGGAAAAAGCATGTCCTGCAGCTCCGATTGCTTGCCTGGCGTTTCTGTCTGGACGTAATTGCTTTGCTGGATAGGCTCGCCTTTCGGCGGGTTATACGAGGAGAGCAAGAAGCTCTGATACAAGCTGACTCCGATTAAGACGACGAGAACGATCGATTTCAGGCTTTCTATCATACCGACTCATCCTCCTCTTGCCCCATCGGCAGCGTAAATGTAACGCGAGTTCCTTGTCCAAGCTCTGAATCCAGAGCTATTGTTCCTCCGTGCGCTTTTACTATTTCCCGGGCAATTGAAAGTCCCAACCCCGTTCCGCCCATATTTCGAGAGCGTGCTTTGTCCACACGATAGAATCGATCAAAGATGCGGGTCAGATCCTTCTTGGGAATCCCGATTCCATTGTCCTGCACCGAAATTTCCAGCATCTCTTTGTCGATTTTTCTCGCGCTTAGGCGGATGGCCCCTTCATCACCGGTATATTTGATCGCATTCGAAACGAGATTGTCGAGCACTTGATCGATCTTGTCCCGGTCCAGCAGCAACCGGTTCACGTCTGGATCTACCTGAATGCTGATGCGAATCTTCCGCTGGCGCAGCTGAAACGAGAAACGGTCCGCCACCTCTTCCAGCATCTCGCTTACGAGTGTCGACGATTTACTCATCATCGATTGCTTCGAATCTAGCCTCGACAGATGCAAGAGATCCGTCACCAGACGGATCATCCGCTCCGTCTCGCTGCGCGTAACGCCGATGAAGCGCGACGCGAGCTGCGGCTCCTCGATGGCGCCGTCGTCTAGCGCCTCCAGATAGCTCTTGATCGTCGTCAGCGGCGTCCGCAGCTCATGCGACACATTCGCTACGAACTCGCGCCTCGCCTGTTCCAGCTTCTCCTGTTCGGTGACGTCCTGGAGCACTACAATGATCCCGTGCTGCCCCTCTCCCCGGCGGTGAATCGGCGTGAACGTAATCCGGACCGAGAGCTGCTCCTCCTCATCGGGGAGCTCAATATCAAGCAGCGTTGTGTTCACCTGCCCACTGATAAACTCGCGAATCGTTTCCATCGGAATCCCGAGCACATCCGAGATTTCCCGTCCAAGCGTCGCCTCTTCTTCCGTCTGGAGAATCTGTTTCGCCCGCCGGTTAAGCACGATGACTTGTCCCCTATCATCCGTCGCGATGACACCGTCATTCATATTGGTCAAGATCGAGGCGAGCTTCTCCTTCTCCTCTTCGTTAAGCGAGAGCGCTTCCTTCAGCCGGTTCATCATGAAGTTGAACGTATGTCCCAGCTGACCGATCTCATCGGTTCCTTGCACACGGACTTGCTGGTCAAAATTGCCCTCCGCAACCGCCGTAGCCTGCCTCGTAATCTCTTTAATCGGATTCGTAATCGTACTCGACAGAATCACACCGAGAATCGCGGTTAACCCCAGTGCTATCAACGTGCCGGAGATTAAGATGCGGTTGATCGAACTGATCGTTTTATACACATCTTCCATCGACGCAATGATATATACCGCACCAAGCACACGGACACCGCTGCCTACCGGCTTCGCAATAACCAACTTGCGGTAGCCGTCCTCATCCGTAAAAATGCGCTGATTATCCTTAATCCCTTGTAAGGCCCGAATGACTTCAGGCTGCGTGTTACGCTGCTTCAAATGACCGGGCACCGACGTGCTGATGACATTCCCGTTGGCATCGATAATCTGTATTTCCGCGTTATTAATGGAAAATAAATTGCTGACAAACTCGTTTAAATCAGCGTAAGTTTTCTTGCCTTCCGCATTCTTGCTATCTTGGTCGCCTGTCAAATAAGACCCCACGAACCCGGCGAGCAGCGTCGCCTGGCTGTTACGGGATGCGAGAAAGTCGTTCTTGAAATACGTCTCCACCGTTTTGTAAAAATAAACACCAATGAGCTGCATAGCAATAAGAATGAGCAACACGTAGATGATAATCAGCTTCGACTGAATCGATTGAAAGAAGCGGATGCCTTTCATGCTTAGAAGCCACCGACTTTCGGACTCCGCATCATATAGCCGAGACCTCGGCGCGTCATAATGTACTCCGGACGACTCGGATCGGTTTCCAGCTTCTCACGCAAACGCCGAATCGTCACATCCACTGTTCGCACATCGCCGAAATATTCGAAGCCCCATACCGCCTGAAGAAGGTGTTCGCGCGTCATCACTTTACCCGAGTTTTTAGCCAAATATTGAATCAATTCAAATTCTCTATGCGTCAGATCGAGCGGAGCCCCGTCTTTATACACCATGTACATGTCGTTATCGATAAACAGCCCATGAATCCGCATCCCATTGCGCTGCGTATCAAGTTCAGGAGGTGCAGCTTGAGCTTTCGTCTGTCTGCGCAGGTGCGCCTTCACCCGGGCTAGCAGCTCCCTTGTGCCAAAAGGCTTGGTCACATAGTCATCTGCACCCATTTCTAGGCCAAGCACTTTATCCAGTTCTGTATCTTTAGCTGTCAGCATAATGATAGGAGTATTCAGCTTCGATCGAACTTCCCGGCACACGTCCATGCCATCCTTCACAGGCAGCATCAGATCAAGCAAAATCAAATCCGGTTGCTCCGAAAAAGCAAGCTCGACCGCACTGCCGCCATCATATGCGCAGATGACTTGATAGCCCTCTTTTTCCAAATTGAATTTCAAAATATCTGCAATCGGTTGTTCGTCATCTACCACAAGAATTTTGCCAAACAAACCTACCACCGCCTACTTCATAAATGTCGTCCATCCATTTACATACTTTCATCTATTTTACCATAATTCCAAGCAAAAAGAGACAAGGCCCCCCGTACTTTCCGGTTCGACCTCGCCTCTTCAGTTAACTAGCGATTCAAATATTTTAAAGGATTTTGCAGCTCTCCACCGCTATGGACTTCGAAATGCAAATGCACGCCTGTAGAGTCGCCTGTACTCCCCATAATGCCAATTTTGTCGCCTTTTTCTACAATCGCACCTTGAGAGATGGTGATCTTGCTCAAATGTCCGTATAACGTTTCGTAACCATTCAGATGATTGATAATAATATAATTGCCGTAATCTGATTTATAACCGGTTTCGCTGATTTTACCGTTATCGGCCGCCATAATGTTCTTGTTGCCCGTAATATCAATGCCTTTGTGCAGCTTGCCCCAACGCATACCGAATGTACTCGTAATACTTGGTGAGACTACCGGCCATGCAAACTTGCCAGTACCTTCGCCTTGAATGACTTTCGTACCCTTTTTCACCTTAGCGGTTACAGGTTGATCGATAATGTCTTCATTAACGACTTTCTCTTCAGTCATTAAACCGTTGACCTTTGTAACCTGAATCGTCACCTTTTTCAAACCGTTCTTGCCCGGCGAAATCGGTTGAACGACACCAACCCGCATAGAATCGTCTTTCACGTACTCGGTATCATATTGAATCTCTTGATTTTGGACAACCTTTTCCGTCGTTTTGACGGAGAGTGTCGGTTGCAGTACGGTCACATCCAGCTGATTGCCGATCTTCAGCTTATCATCTTGAATGCCTGGATTCTTGTCATAAATAAACTGTTTGGAAATGCCCAGTTTCTTGGCGATGCAAGAGACGCAGTCTCCTTCAACAACCGTATATTTAGCTGGCTGTACATCACCGGTTTGCAGCTTTTTGACGACGTCGTCCGGTTTGGCTAAATCCTTCGGATCGATAGGTACTTCAACCTTATCAACTTGCTGGATAAACTCGACCTTATCGAGCTCGGATGGCGCTGTGCTGATATCATCGCCGGCGCTTGCGGAAAGAACAGCTACCTTAGCGGATTCCTTGCCTTTTGGTGTAAAGGGTGCCTTCACCTGCTCGAGAATCCGATCTGCCGTCTCTTGATCCTTCACAATCGCAACGACCTTGCCGTCCACCTTGAGTTCAACACCGGTCGGCTTTGGTATTAAAAGCGAGTTCAATGAAGCGATAACGGCTGCGTCATCCGTCTTTTTATTGTAAGCCTTCTCAGCTCTATAGGTAACGCTGGATGTTTCAAGCACCACATGGACATCTGGATAATTCTTCTGTACTTCTAGCGGTCTGCTCTGTTTATATTCATCGATAATCTTGCTGTCGCTTACGATTCCGATTTCTTGATCATTCAGCATCACATGGTACACATTGACCATGCCTGCTTCTACATATTGATGTCCAGCAATGGTGATTGCCCCTGTCAGAGCGATTGCGCCCGCTCCCAGAATAAGAGGCCATTTATGTCGTTTCATTACCGCCAGCGTCGTTGTTGTCGTCGTTTCCTGTTGCTGCTTGTCTGATTCATTTCCGGTCAAGCTTTCTCGCTTAGCCTTGAATCTCTCGATGAGATCCATGACAAAGCGCATTCCCCTGAAACCTGTCATGATCTTCTCCCTTTAGACGGTTTTGCATCCACAGATACATAAATCAACCTTATTTAGACATAATATCCATGAGAGGATATCTTCCTTTTGTTAAATTTACCACACTCTCTCTGACAATTTCAACTTTAACCCGGTCAGGCATGTGATAGATTCGTGTCAAACGCCTAAAAACCGACGCCAAACGCTCGAAATTCATGTTAAGAAACCCCTTACTTTGAACTTCAAGGTAAAAATATGGCGAAAGCTAGTGCTGACTAGTTCCGTTTTCTATCGAAAACTTCAAGCATACGTATCCGATGTCAGCTTTTCTTGCGAAAAACTCGGCCTATGCTTCCTATGTCAGTTTTTCTGGCGAAATACGCAAAGGAGAAAATCCCAAATGGAAAAAAATCTAACGGCTACTTTTGATAACGTGGACAACCTGAAGCTAGCGGCAGAGCAACTCAAACAGCAGGGTGTGCTAAATATTCAATATGACCATCATGGCGCATTTATAGTGGACTATCAATCGAGTGAACTTGTTCAAAGCTTGGATAGCTCTGCCGCAACCCCTTCCTATGAGCTTACGGTTAGTGTCCAAAAATCACGCTACCGCCAAGCGGAAGATACCATTACGAAATTCGGCGGCCTGCTCCATGATGAACATGCATTCTAATATTTGCTGATAATGTCCATGAGTTGTTTGTATTCCTGTTCGTTCAAATATTTTTTTAGCGTTTGATCGACCTCCTTCACCTCTTCCGTCGTGATCCCGTCCTCCAGAATGGCCGACAAATGCTGTACTTCGTTTTGCGGGAGCTTCGCCACCACTAGCGAAAATATTTTCATTTTGTCATCGCTGGAGAGAGCTTCCTTCTTCTTGGCGAAATCCTCGGTGGAAAGAACGAGATCCTTCTTTTGGGCATCCGCATCGCTGTGGACTCGCCCCATGACAGCGACAGCGTCATCTTTTGAGTCGCCGTGAGCGCCAACAGCTATGTCGGAACCCGTTGCACCCGCTCCGTTTTGAGACCCATTGCTCGAATTTTGAGCGTTCGACGAAAGGTTGCCGGATGGGCTAGGACTTGCCCCAGGTTGTGAGGACGGGGTTGAAGAGTCGTTCTTCGTCGTCGGCGCTTGTTTCCCCCCGTCTCTTGGCTTAACTATATTCAGCTCTCCCGCCAATCTTGCAGCAAATTCGGAAAATTGAACCTTTTTACCTAGTGCCGGGATGTTAAATTGTCGAAATATATCTTCAACGTACATGTTCACCACATACCACGTCGTGAATATAGTAATCGATGTAATAAGGACGGTTCCGATCACAATTTTAGTTAACCATTGCAAGACTTTCATTCCCAACATCACTCCTGCCGCATTATCAACTACCTCCTTCCCAGTATTGACGAATTCATCACCATTAAATCCCTTTACAGAAAAAAGAAATCCTCTAAGCTGATGGACAGCCTAGAGGATTTCTATATTTATTCCACTTTCAGAACCGAGAAGGTTGGATGAAATTCGGAGAAGGAGGAACGGAGCGTAGTGATTTGCTACGTGAGTACCGGACTTCCCGGATTTCATTCAAGATTCGATGCCGATTATGCACCCTGAATAACTTCGTTATGAATAAACCTTTATCGCAGTATATCGAAGATGCACGACCGCGTTTATAGGTAGGTTTATTCGCCAAACAGACTGCCATTCTATAAGCTTAAGCGCTATATAGATTGGCAGTCTGTTGTGGTCAAAAGTGGAATTATGCGTAGATTGGGCGTACTAGGTTCGTTTGTTCCCGGTTACGACCAACGGAGAAGATCGCAATCGGAATGCCTGTCAGTTGGGATACACGTTCGATGTAGTGTCTGGCATTCTCCGGCAGATCGCTCAAGGAACGTGCTTCGGATACATCTTCGGTCCAGCCTGGCAGTTCTTCATAGACTGCCTCGCACTCGGAGATCGCCTTCAGGCTTGCTGGGTAGTGTTCGATCAGCTCGCCGCGATACATATAACCTGTGCAAATTTTGACCGTTTCTAGTCCTGTCAGAACGTCGATAGAGTTCAGAGACAGGCCAGTGATTCCGCTGACGCGTCTTGCATGACGCACAACAACGCTGTCGAACCAGCCGACACGGCGAGGACGCCCTGTGACGGTACCGTATTCGAAGCCTTTTTCACGAATCCAGTCGCCGGTTTCATTGTTCAGCTCCGTTGGGAACGGACCGTCGCCAACACGAGTCGTGTAAGCTTTAGCTACACCGATAATGTTGTGGATCTTCGTTGGGCCTACGCCGGAACCGATACATACGCCACCCGCTGTTGGGTTCGACGAAGTTACATATGGATACGTACCTTGGTCTATATCTAGCATTACGCCTTGTGCGCCTTCAAACAGGACGCGGCGGCCTTCATCGATATATTCATTCAGAACGACCGAAGTATCCGTCACATAGGGACGAAGAACTTCTGCAAAACCGAGGTATTCTTTGAGAATCGGTTCGACATCGAGGCCTTTGGATCCGTACACTTGTTCGATCAGAACGTTTTTCTCTGCAACGATGCGTCTAAGCTTCAGCTCGAACTCTTCGGCGTCCATCAAGTCGGCGATGCGAATACCGTTACGAGCTGCTTTATCCATATAGCAAGGGCCGATTCCTTTGCGGGTCGTTCCGATTTTGCTGTCGCCCTTACGATCTTCTTCCAGTCCGTCAAGCACCAGATGATACGGCATGATGACATGCGCGCGATTACTGATATGCAGATTTGTCGTCGTAAAACCATTATCATGAATGTAATTGATTTCTTCAATAAGTGCAGCCGGATTAATTACCATCCCATTCCCGATCACACATGCTTTATCTTTATAAAAAATACCGGAAGGAATCATCGTCAGCTTGTACTTCTTGCCGCTGATTATGATCGTATGGCCTGCGTTGTTCCCGCCTTGATAACGAGCAACAACCTCTGCGGACTCAGCCAAGAAATCCGTGATTTTACCTTTACCTTCATCTCCCCATTGCGTACCGACAACAACAACCGTTGACATGTGCACTAACCTCCGTACGGTGACGAGTCACCCATAATGAGCCGCTATGGCTTTTGTGCCACAAAGGAAAGTTGGACTTCGTTAAAGCGCTAAAGCATGGAGTCCGTAAAACTTTCCCTCTGGCGATGCAATTTCCTCTAAAGGCGTGCCGTTATCCTGCACTAACCCGGTTAGAGGGCTTACTCACCGCAAAGGAACACGTAGGTGTCTTGAAGCGACCCTTGATTGAGAAGCTCGAGGATCCTACCTTTCGGCATGAAAAACGACCTCTACTCGAACCAGCCTTGTTTTTGCAAGCGTTCGATCAAGGTTTTTCCACCGTCTCTAGTGTAGCAGTCCCCCTAAGCAAAGTCAATGAAAAACGAACGATTAAAGAGGTGCTTGTATAATTGTTCGGAATTTGCTCATAATAATAAATTGGCAGAGGGTTCACTGCCCCATAAGTTAAAATGTTCGGAACGCCTCAATCTTTGGCTTGAATTTTATCCAGCAGCTAAATACGACATTGCCTGGAATCGTGCTTGCTACTGGATTCCATCCAATAGTTTTGCCTCCAAAATAAATTCTCATAACTTTTTAATGGTTTTTATTGGAGAATTTCCAATCAGACCTTTAGTCCAACATGATTCTCATTGATTCTGTTGGACTAATTCCAATGGCATATAAAAATGGCAGCCGTTAGTACTGCCCGGCTGCCACTTCCTGATGACTTCGATCCATATTCACGAATTTATTGAATTGTTTTAAGAATGCCAGCTCCACAGTCCCTACCGGACCGTTACGCTGTTTAGCGATGATGATCTCAATAATGTTCTTCTTCTCCGATTCCTTATCGTAGTAATCGTCCCTGTAGAGGAACGCTACGATGTCGGCATCTTGCTCGATCGAACCGGATTCCCGAAGGTCGGACATCATCGGACGCTTATCCTGACGCTGCTCCACGCCCCGGCTAAGCTGCGAGAGCGCGATAACCGGTACATTCAGCTCACGCGCGATCTGCTTCAGCGTACGGGAGATCTCAGAGACCTCCTGCTGCCGGTTATCGCCTTTGCCGCGTCCGGCAATCAGTTGCAAGTAGTCGATGAGGATCATGCCGAGCCCCTTCTCCTGCTGCAGACGACGGCACTTCGCGCGGATGTCGGCAACCGTAATCGATGGCGTATCATCGATGAAGATGTTCGCCTCTGACAACGCGCCGATCGCCATCGTCAGCTTCTCCCAGTCGTCGCCTTCAAGGAAGCCCGTCCGCATGCGGTTCGCGTCGACATTGGCTTCGGCGCAAATCATACGCGTGACGAGCTGGGCCGCGCCCATCTCGAGCGAGAAGATGGCGACGGTTTCCTTCGCCCGGACGCCGACATTCTGCGCCACGTTCAGCGCGAAGGCGGTCTTACCGACCGAAGGCCGAGCGGCCAGGATAATAAGGTCCGAGCGCTGAAAGCCGGACGTCATCTTGTCGAGGTCCACGAAGCCCGAAGGGATTCCCGTGGACCCGCCTTTATGCGAGTAGAGATGCTCGACTCGCTCGAATACCTCCATGAGCACATCGCGAATGGAGACGAAGCCGCTCGAGGTACGGCGCTGCGAGATCTCGAGGATGCGCGCCTCCGCCTCGCTGAGCATGGCTCCCACATCTTCGGAATTGGCGTAGCCATCCGAAACGATCTGGGTGGCCGTGCGAATGAGTCGGCGCAGCATCGACTTCTCCTCGACGATCGCCGCGTAATAGTCGACGTTTGCCGCCGTCGGAACGGCATTAGCAAGCTGCGAGAGGTACGTTACGCCGCCGATTTCCTCCAGCTGCTGCTTGTCCGATAGACGCGCCGTCAGCGTAATCAGATCGACAGGCTCCTGCTCTTCGGCCAGCTCGACGATCGCCTCGAAGATGCGCTGATGCGCACCGCGGTAGAAATCATCGCTCGTTACCCGCTCCATGGCGGTAATCAACGCCTCGCCTTGAAGCAAAATAGCGCCGAGCACAGCTTGCTCGGCTTCTATATTCTGTGGGGGTACGCGATCCACAAACATGTTATCCCCGCTCATTTCAAGGTACCCGCCTTTCTTAGAGGTTATTTAAAAAGACCACTTTGTGAAAGCGGACTTTTTAATACTCATTTCAATTTTATTTAATGTATTACTTCTCTTCCGTCACTTGCACGCTAAGGCTCGCTGTCACTTCACTGTGCAGCTTCACTGGAACTTTCGTAACGCCTAGCGTCCGAATTGGATCTTCTAGCACGATTTTACGTTTGTCGATAACAATCTTCTGCTTCTCCAGCACTTCCGCAATCTGCTTGCTTGTAATCGCTCCGAACAAACGTCCGCCCTCACCGGCTTTAGCCTTAATCGTTACCGTTAGTTCGTTCAGCTTTGCGCCGAGCTCCTGTGCGTCCGCTTTTTCCTGATCCTTGCGGCGCTGCTCCGCTTTTTTCTGGTTATCCAGCGTCTTCACCGTTCCTTGCGTTGCAGGTGCTGCTAACCCTTGTGCAAATAGAAAATTTTGTGCGTATCCTTCGGATACCTCTTTAATTTCGCCTTTTTTCCCCTGGCCTTTAACGTCTTTCAACAATACGACTTTCATTCGAAAAGTCCCTCCTCTTCTTGCATCTCCGCAAGCACTTGCTTTAGCCGTCTCGTTGCTTCCTCTAAGGTGCCCTCGATCTGAGTGGCGGCATTGGTCAGATGGCCACCGCCACCCAGTCGCTCCATCACGAGTTGGACGTTCATTTGCCCCAGCGACCTAGCGCTGATGCCAATGAGTCCATCCGCCCGCTCACCGATGACAAAGGAAGCCATAATATTCGTCATATTCAACAATGTATCAGCTACTTGCGCAATCATCAACTGAGAATATTTGCGATTCGGCTCAGCAACTGCCAATGCGATATGCTCATATAGCGTTTCTGTATGCTTGATAATCTCTGCTTTCTCGATATAAGCATCGAGATCTTCCTTCAGCAAACGCTGAATTAAGCTGGAATCTGCACCATTCCTGCGCAAATACGAAGCTGCCTCGAACGTTCTGGCTCCTGTCCGCAGACTGAAGCTCTTCGTATCAACAACGATCCCCGCGAGCAAAACCGTAGCCTCCAAAACTTCCATCGTGAGCTTGTCATTAATGTACTGAAGCAGTTCAGTTACCAGCTCGCATGTGGAAGAAGCGTAAGGCTCCATGTAAACGAGTGTAGCATCGTGTATAAACTCCTCGCTGCGGCGATGATGGTCGACGACCACAACCCGGTGGGTCAACTGCAGCAATTTCGGCTCCGCCACCATCGATGCCTTGTGCGTATCCACAACGACTGCCAGCGTACGCTGAGTCGTGATTTGCATGGCTTGCTCCGGTGTAATGAACCACCGGTAAAGGCGTTCGTCGGCTGAAATCGTCTCCATCAACTTTTGAATGGATGGGTTAATGCCTTCCAGCACGATGTAGCCCTCTTTACCAATCACCTGGACCGCTTTCAAAACACCGATCGCCGCTCCAACCGAGTCCATGTCCGGAAAACGATGCCCCATGATGACGACTTTGTCACTATCCTTCATTAGATCGCGCAGTGCATGGGAGATCACTCTCGCCCTCACACGTGTCCGTTTCTCTACAGCATTCGTACGACCGCCATAGAAAGATAGCCGTTGCCCGACTTTCACCGTAACCTGGTCGCCGCCGCGTCCAAGCGACATATCCAGCCCCATTTGCGCCATTTGGCCAAGCTCCGTCAGCTCTTCAGCACCCGAGGCAATCCCGATACTCAGCGTCATCGGCAGCTTGTTCTCAATTGTGAGATCGCGGACGTCGTCCAAAATCTCAAACCGGGTCTGTTCCAGCTCGCGCAGTCCTTTTTGGTCCATCAAGATGAGGAACCGGTCCGACGATGTCCTACGCAGGTAAAGGCGATGTTTTTGCGCCCACTCTGTGATCTCTCCTGTCACTTTGGCCAGCATGATGCTACGAGTCTGATCATCCATCCCTTGAGTGGCTTCATCGAGGTTATCCATCATCACGATGCCGATCGCCGTTTTCTCATCCTCGTATTTTTTCGCCAATATTGCTTGTTCGGTGATTTCGCGGAGATAGAGCAGTCGCTCCTCAGGGCGTATCCATACCTGATAGATTAGCTTTCCAATGGACAGCTCGACCTTCTCATTCTTATCCTTTTTACCTTTGAGGTCAGGGAAAAATTCATAAATCGACTCTCCGATGACCGACTCCTGATCGAGCATTTTTGCCACAAACGGGTTGTGCCATTCGATACGCTTCTCTTCATTATATAAAATGATTCCGATCGGGAGGCCGCTCATCACTTCATTGCCCGCTTTTTTCACACGGTGTGTAATTGTTCCGACATATGCATTCAGCTCTCTGCGAAATGCGGTCTCCGCTTGCAGTGTAAAATAGGCCAGCACACCGCAAATCACTAATGCCACTAGACCCAGTATCCACTGATACATAAAAATAATTGCTGTCAACAGAAGCAACAGAGCGAAAATCCATACGATGTGTTGGCCATGCCACCGCTTTAAAAGGAACTTCGGCATTCGTACTAGCTCCTAATCCTATAAATTTTTCTTAAACCGTTCTCGGATTGGAAACGCAACATCAAATACCCCTAATAAGCTGTATACGAACAAAAATGGAGGCATAAAGCAAACTAACACAATCGCAATAATCGGCAGAATCGGTTTCCACTTGTTGGCGTGGACAACGAAAAATAAAAAGCATATCGCTTGTATCGCGAAGGCCAGCACCAACAATGGCAATAAATTCATCAGCAGCGTTGCAATTAATGAATTGGACGCCGGGTCTACAAACAAATCGATAATGAAAGCAAGCAAATAGATCCAGACAAACGATCGAGGAAGCATTCTTTCCCTCATCGGACGAAGCCCTGGGATTCCTTCTCCCGTTTTGTTCAGCAACCAGCGGCTAATGCCGTGGGATACAAACGCATAAAACAATGCGAAGAAGATCAAGTAGAGCGGTATGACTTGCACCATTAGATTTACGTACCAATCCTGATCCTTGGGCAGTAATTCTCTTAAAGCGGTTGGCATCGTTGTCACGTAATCGGTCATAAACAGCTTGAATTTAGCAATCGGATCGAAACCAAGCGTATAGCCGATAACGAGGCTTAATAACGATTCCGCCAATAAAGTTACAGTTCCTGCTGTAAGTACCGTACGGGCAGCCGCTTTGCGTTTATATAAATTCCCCATCACCAAGACAGGAGGCAGGAAAAATAAAGATACCGATAAGAGGAACATGCCATGCAAACCGGTGAGCAAATAGACAATCAGCAAGCTTAGCACATACAAGAGCGCAAATCGTTTCGTGCTGGATTTCACGTACAATAGGAGTACGGGAATCATGAGAAAACTAACCGTAAAAATAATAAAAGGAGTCATTAAGGACAGCAGTAAAACGATCATTACTACACTCCATAAGATGCCTTGCCAACTTCGATTCCCCAACCGGGATCACCTCTTACGTAAATGTTCTTCCAAGGATGAGATGTCGCCATACCAATCTTCCAGTTGATGGCCGTCTTGGCGGTGCTTCTTCATTTTATCCACAATGGCTTCATCCAAACTGTGGTACGATATCCCCAACCTTCTGCCCAGTATATATCCACAGGAGATTAGGCTAGCTAATCCATCCACAATTTTCACTTGGCTTCCTTCCCAGATCCCTTTCAGTAAATGAGCAACGTGGTCCACGACTTCCGTCTTCAGCCATTCAATCACTTTGGCCCGCCGCGCAAGGTCAACTTCCTTTTCCCTATTTGGCAACTGTCATCTCCCCCAACCCCAAAAAAGGCTATGCATTCAATTATACCACAAAAGCGGGTAAGAAAAGAAAGCCTCTACAGCTCCGTCCGATCTCCTCTGGTTGAGGGTGTGGATATCAACAAAAACTCGTTATCCACATGTGAATCGTTTCGAATTTGATGGGGCGTGCCGGGATTTATAGTGCAACCTTCATGCTTTTGAAGTCTAATCTCCTGCCCATCGATCCACATAATCGCTTCCCCGCTGAGCATGAAAAAGAACTGCTTTGCCTTCTGATGCACATGCTTCGTCTCGCTTGTACCTGCCGGCATCCGTTCCTGGATAATCGTACGCTCTGCGTCTTGTTCGAGGAACCATCCGTCACAACCCGCTCCCCATATGTAATGATCCACATTGGCTTTCTCTACTTTCATCCTCATCGCTCCCTATGAAAAACAGCGCGGAGGAACCGCACTGTTATTTTTTCAAGCCTAGCCTGACTTCTAACTTTCAGTATAATACGTTTGTTACCGTTGCTCCAACAAAAAAAGAAGAACGCATGGATAACTATCCATACGCCCTTCTCATGATACCACTCTTATTCCGTTGTGTAAGGAAGCAAAGCGATTGTACGAGCACGTTTGATCGCGATCGTCAAAGCGCGTTGATACTTCGCGGAAGTACCAGTTACACGGCGAGGAAGAATTTTTCCACGCTCGGAGATGAACTTCTTGAGTGTCTCGATATCTTTATAATCAATGTGCTTGATTTTGTTTACAGTGAAGTAACAAACCTTCCGACGTTTGCCTTTACCGCCTTTGCCACGAGGAGCAAATTTACGGTCGCCGCGGTCTTCACCACCATCGTTTCTTTTGAAACTCATTCGTCTTCAGTCCTTTCTACTTTAGAATGGCAAGTCATCATCTGAAATGTCGATCGGTTTTCCGTCATCGACGAAAGGATCTTGCTGCTCGCGTGATCCACCGTACCGATTGCCCCCGCCTCCGCCGCCGTAGCTAGCGTTTGCGTTTGATGATCCAGCACCCTCTTCACGATTGCCGCTATTATTGGATTCAAGGAAGCGTACATTATCGGCAACGATTTCAGTAACATATACTTTCTTACCTTCATTGTTGTCGTAGTTCCGAACCTGAATGCGGCCTTCCACTGCAGTTAGACGACCTTTACGCAAATAGTTCGCACACGTCTCGGCAAGCTGCCTCCACGTCACGATATTGATAAAGTCGGCCTCACGCTCTCTCGACTGAGAGTTCGTAAACGGACGGTCTACAGCCAGTGTAAATTGGGTTACAGCTACTCCGGCTGGAGTATAGCGAAGCTCTGGATCTCTGGTCAACCTGCCGATAAGAATGACACGGTTCAACATGGTAAATCCCTCCCTGACGAAAATACTGGCATGTACTAAGCTACGTCGTTTACGATTAAGTGACGAATAACTTCGTCCGAAATCTTCATTACGCGATCAAGTTCAGTTACGACAGCTGGCTCTGCGTTAAAGTGTACCAACACATAGTGACCATCACGGAACTTATTGATCTCATACGCAAGACGGCGTTTACCCATCAGGTCATGCTTGGAGATTTCTCCCCCACCGTTCGTGATGATGCCTTGGAACTTTTCTACAGTAGATTGAACAACTTCTTGTTCAATATCCGTACGAATGATGTACATCAGTTCATATTTGCGCATGTATTTCACCTCCTTTTGGACTAAGCGGCCCCTATTCAAGCTTGTAAAAGCTGCAGGAGCAAGGAGCGAGGATTCTTATTCAAAACTCGCACCTAAATACTATAGCAAATTCGTCACCATATTACAAGCTCTGCGATAAGGATATAAAAGGATGAAGCTGGCAATATGAGAAGTACATGTGTCCCCTTCACTTGGGTACTCTAAAGACGAGCGATAATCATGAAGAGAGGTGATCACAATGGGCGAGTGGACACATTACAATCCCGGAGATCATGCACCGAACGACGGGGAGTATATTGAGATTGGCGAGAACGCCTTCCACATGGGTATCAGCAATCCCAAGAGAGTCGTTTTAAAGAAGGGTGATGCCTTCCCGGAAACCAGCAACCATAATCGCAAATGGAAGCGTAAGGATATGAAGCAGTAATCTGCGAAGCAAGGAGAATAACGCCATGAGAACGACGTTTACTTGGCTGTTTACCTTCATTGGTGCGGCATTGTGCTTGATCCATTATTTGTATCATGATCATGATGCCTTTTACATGCTCTTCTATGCATTAAGTATACCCGCATGGTTCGCATCGATCTTTACCAACATCTACGAAGTCTCGATGCTTAAAATGTTCGTCATCTACGTTCTAACCATTGCCACGTGGGCGTTAGTTGGGTATGTTATTGACCGTTTTTCCGCCGGCTATCGCAGGAAAAGCAAGTATTAATAGACGAGCCTCACTGGTGTCTAGTTAGCCCCTGAACAACTGTTCAGGGGTTATTTCTTCGTCAGCCCTCTAATGCAAAACGCCACAGCACCTGCTTATACTCGCAGATCTGCGGCGTTTTCTTTACTTCTGAAACACTCTTTTTTCTGATATCTTTCCATCGTCAAAATATACAATGTCTACGTAATATCCAGGTTGGTTGGAGATCGCAAATTCATACGTTTTCTTCCCGTTTTCTTCTTTCACTTGCTTACCCTTGGAGCCAGTCAGCTTCACCATATCTGCATAAGTGCTGGTCATGCTTATCTGCTCCACTTGCTCTTTGGTCATGCTTGGCAGCGGTTCTTCCTTAGCGGGATTGCCACCACCGCTAGGCGTGGCAGTTGCCACCCCTCCGCCACCTGTAGCGCCTCCTGTCGGCGTGCCTCCTGGCGTGGCTGCAGCTCCTGGTGAGGGCTGTACGGTCGCAGTGGCGGCAGGGCTTGTCGTACTCGTCCCACCCTTCTTGGCGCAACCAGAAGCGACCACAGCTATTATTAGTACGATCATTAGCCAGTACCTCATGTTCAATAACCTCCTCTAACGTTTTCGCAGAGCTGTGCTCCTCTAATTTCTCAAGACTTCTCAAGGTTACAGATTATTGTGCGTCCCTCCTCTGCCTTTTATTCCCTCACACCGCTCAAATGAAAAAGAGTCCCTACGCTTAACCGTAGAAAGACTCTTAATTTCACTGTATAAAATTATCCATCGAGTTCGGATAAATTTTCAAGCAAGTATCGATTGCGTTTCCGTATAAATTCAATGATATATTCCGGTTCTCGGTCAAAATCAGAAATCGCTTTTGCCTTATACGGATCCTCTATGACATGCGGTCTCAAGCTTTCATAAAGTCTATTAATAATGGGCGCCAAATAA
This sequence comes from Paenibacillus sp. GCM10027628, assembly GCF_042676385.1. NCBI lineage: Bacteria > Bacillati > Bacillota > Bacilli > Caryophanales > Paenibacillaceae > Paenibacillus > Paenibacillus sp. GCM10027628. The sequence goes on along the minus strand of NZ_JBHTHA010000051.1, from coordinate 25,780 downwards.
TTGACCGTAAATTCGGACTCCAAGATCTCACCAAGTTTTTGTTGATAATATTGGCGAAATTCCGCTACATCTAAAATTCTTGCGGTTAACGTATTAAAACCATGAATGGGTACGTAATTGTAATTCATTGGCTTCGCTCTATAGTCTCTTCCCCAAGTCCCGTCATAATCCCATGGGATCATCGCGAATAGTCCCGTTTCACTATTTCTGTATAATGCGTAATTGTGCGTAAAACCGTCATAATTCTGTGTACAAAGGACACCAATCAGCCAATGAATATATGTTGTGACGTCTACATACTTAACAATCTCTTCCCGGAAATTTTGGCGGGGAATGGAATTTATTTTATAGATGAGTTCCCGGAGGAAACCATCGTCTTCTTTACATCCAATTTTCTGCTGATAGCCGGTTTCCAGTGATTTTTTTATATTCTTTTCTTCTGTGAGAAGCGAAAAATTAGCGTCGTCATTGATTGCATAATAAATCGGACCGTTAGGCAGGCCTCTACTTTTCAAAAAGTATTGATCGACCGATTCTAACTGCAAGTAGACACCTTTATATTTCTTATTTATAAAAAGCCGGACATGATTGGCGTCGGGTGTAAGAACCCCCAATCTATTAAAGAAATCTAATGATAACTTATTTCGTATCATAGAAGGATCGAGATATTCCGCATTTAAATGAAGTTCTTTTGCTCCGAATTTATGGCTTGGTTTTCGGAAAAGCACTTGGTATGATTTTTTTTCGAGTTTTCGTGTGTAGTTCCCGCGGAATGAGAATTTAATCGTATGCTGTTCATCATCTATTTCGAGTTTGGCAGGCTGGGGATCGTCGACCCAAATATCTTTCTTCATTTCTTTAAGGTACCTGGGTAAAATGCTTACATGTAGTGAAGGCAGCCCGCCTTGCACCTGGGCAGTCATCATCCTCACATCCTTTTGGTTTTAATGCCTATTATCAAACTATGCTAAAGCATAATAACGCGTCACTAGGTAAATAACGGTTTTCTAGTTTGTCATTAACGTTTTATTAACTCAAGAATACATTGAGGTAGAGAGATTTTTCAGCTCTCCAAATCATTTCTACTACGATATTTCCTTAAAATCTAGAAACAGAGGAGGAGATTTAATGCCTATTGCAACAGCCGATGATATCAAGGAGTTGTTTAAACAAGCAGAAGAAGCTGGGCTCACACAATTTATGCAGCGTGACTCGAAAGAAGACCTGCTAGTAATTGCGGGAAAATCTGGCGGTAAGGGCGGTAAGTCCGGCAAGTCGAATAAATCCGGTAAGTCCGGTAAGTCCGGCAAGTCGAATAAATCCGGTAAATCCGGTAAGCCCCGCCCGCCTAAACCACCTGGACCAGGTAAATCCGGTAAATCCGGCAAATCCGGCAAATCCGGTAAGTCCGGTAAATCCGGTAAATCCGGCAAATCCGGCAAATCCAACAAATCCGGCAAATCCGGCAAATCCGGTAAGTCCGATAAATCCGGCAAATCCGGTAAATCCGGTAAATCCGGCAAATCCGGTAAATCCGGTAAATCCCGTAAATCCGGCAAATCCGGCAAATCCGGCAAATCCGGTAAATCCGGTAAATCCGGTAAATCCGGTAAATCCGGTAAATCCGGCAAATCCCGTAAATCCGGCAAATCCGGTAAATCCGGTAAATCCGGTAAATCCGGCAAAAAGAGATAAGTCATTGTTTGAGCTGACTCCTGATTTTAATGGATGTCAGCTCAATTGTTTTAGGCAAAAACAATAAAAACCTTCCCCTTTGTTGAAACAACACAGTAGGAAGGTTTTACTGAAAATAAAAAAAGTGACTCTGCCCTAGAGTCACTACTTAAAACTTATACGGAAAGAGTGGGATTCGAACCCACGCACGCCTCGCGACGCCTAGCTGATTTCGAGTCAGCCCCCTTGGGCCTCTTGGGTACCTTTCCACAAAAGTGAGAACAGGACTTATTGTATCAAAAAAGTCAGGCTCTCGCAAGTCCTATTCTCTATTAATTTTACGATGGTCCTTCTTCCTTCTCTGCGTTCGATCTTAGCACCTTTTTTAGCTTACTTTCGAATTTAGTTCGTGGAACCAAGACGCTATGTTTGCACCCTACGCATTTAATTCGAATATCCATGCCCATCCGAATGATTTCCATTTCATTGGTACCGCATGGATGGGGCTTCTTCATTTGTACAATATCGCCAAGTTGATACTGTTTCTTCTCCATCTTACTCCGCCCCCGCTTTCTCCGATTTTACGAATGTGACCACCTTCGGATATGGAATCTCGATGCCGCTGGCATCCAACTGCTTTTTAATCTCGGCGTTCATCAGCCGCGCAACTTCCCCTTGCGTATTCGGCTTGCACTCAGCGATAATCCGCATTTTCAATTCGGAATTGCCGATTAATTGCACTCCGAGCACCTCGGGTTCCTTCACAATATTGGCCGTCCGCTCATGGACACTTCTTACTGTTTCTTTTAACACCTCTGTAGCTCGATCAAGGTCTGATTCATAAGAAATTGCCACGTCTACGACGGCCAGGGAATTATAGGTCGAGAAGTTCGTGACTTGCTTAATGTTCCCGTTCGGGATGATATGAACTTCACCCGTCCAGCTTTTGATGCGTGTAACTCGGATTCCGATTTCCTCAACGGTTCCTTTGAATTGATCAATTTGAATGACATCTCCCACCCCGAACTGATCTTCAAATATAATGAAGAATCCCGTTATGACATCCTTTACCAAGCTTTGGGCCCCAAAGCCAATCGCTAACCCGAGAACCCCTGCACCCGCCAATAGCGGACCTAAATTAACCCCAACCTGTCCGAGAATTAATAAAATGCAAATCAAATTTACAGAGTATGAAATCAAATTATGTATCAGTTTACCAATAGTGTTGGTTCTTCTCACATCAAATTTCAGAGGTGACTTCTCTCTCGCACTCATCATCTGAGCAATTATTTTATCTGCAATTTTTATACACATTCTAGCTGCTACATAGATAATCAAGATTTTTACGGCGATCCAAAATATTGAAGCTAGCATTTCAGGTTTGCTAAAATGTTCTCTGATCCATTGAACGACTTCCGATGCATAGGTCATCCTTTGGCCCTCCTAATTTCATTCCATGGTAACATATTTATCGTCTGATTTAAAATAAATGCCACGTATCTCTACTTTTTCAGACTTAATGATCTCTTGAACTTGCGATAGATTCTCTCCAGGAAATTCGATAGATAACGCGCAGCCTGCCGTCACATCTTTTGGAGTTGGCCTAATATCAATTTCGATATCCGCATATTCTAGCAACATTTCTGCTCTCAATGCCTGTTGAGTAGAATCGAATGCAAGCAACATAATAGAAGAATTCATGGAAAATCCTCCTCTCACTACGTATAAATGTCCCTATCTCTCCATATACTAGTAATAAAACCTCTATCGAAGTCATTCGCTGATGAGCGACCGCGTTTATGAGGTAGGTTTTATTGCCAATTAAAAAGGTGTTTTCTGTTTCTGAACTTTAATACTTTCTAATGTGGTAAAAAAAGACGCAGCACTTGGAGGGATATGATGAAATTCCAGATTGGTTTTGATTCATCGAAAGATAAAGCGCTAGAGCCTCTAAAAATCCAGCATACCGATGCCGATACGCCTGCTCTTCTCTCTAAACATTTACACGCAATTTTTAGCAAACTACCAACCTATCAACCTATCGTGATCATCTGCGTAGGGACGGATCGTTCGACCGGAGACTCCCTTGGACCTCTCGTTGGCTCTCATTTAAATAAAGCCAGCTTGCGTAGTCTACATCTTTTTGGCACCTTAGACGATCCGGTACATGCGATGAATTTAGCCGAGACTGTGGAAAGAATCCATAAACAATTTCAAAATCCTTTTATCGTAGCAGTTGATGCTTGTTTAGGCCAAGTTTCTAGCGTAGGCTGTATCCAAGTTGCAGATGGGCCATTGAAACCTGGAGCCGGGGTGAACAAGGACCTTCCTCCAGTTGGCGACATTCATGTGACCGGTATCGTCAATGTTGGCGGATTTATGGAATATTTCGTTTTGCAAAATACACGCCTAAGCTTAGTTATGAATATGGCAGGTGTTATCGGCGATGCCATTCATACCGCATTACGACGTGTCCAACCTTATTCGCCTAATGCTACCGCTGCTTTGAAGTTTGAATAATCGTTTCTTTTTCTTCAGGACTCAATGTATAAGTGGATTGAGCTTTTTGAACCGGTTTTGCGTATAAATAAGTTTGTTCGCGGCTGTGAATGCCCGTCATAATAACACCGTCTTGCTGCTCATCCAGAATCGCAATGGTGAAACTCATATCACTTCCACCCTCTGCAAAAGCATTGTAACGGTGAATGCCGACTCTAGATTTCATCGTTTTCATCGTTTCGCGTATTTCATCAACTCTGGCTGAAGTCGCTCTGGACTCGGCCTCTTGCTGATTCATTTTTTGCTGAATATCAATAATCAATTGTTCAATATTTTCGGCTTGTGATCCATTCATCATTTGAACATACTGCTTTCGCAACTTTGATAACTTAGACCATAGAACGATCAACAGAATGAATAAAACAACTATAAGAAGCAAACAAGCCAATTCAAGAATGCCTGCATCCAATCCAACCAGTTCCCCCATGAACTATCCCTCTTTCTAATTATACATACTGTGAGCGGATCTCTTTAACAGCGTTAATAAGAGCTTCCACTTCGTCATCTTTCGTAAAATATCCTATACTTGCACGAACAGCCCCCGTTGCCAACGTTCCAGCCGTTTCATGTGCTAATGGCGTACAATGATAGCCGGCTCGCACAGCAATTTGAAACGATTGATCCAGGATAAACGCGACTTCAGAGGAATCCACATGATCAATATTAAAGGAAACGATTCCTGTTTTATTTTGCCCAAGTCCAGGCCCTAGTACTGTCACTCCTTCAATTCCCAGTAGCCCTTCCATTAATATTTGCGTTTGGCGCCACTCTTTCTCATGGATCTTTTCTACCGTTTCTGCAAGCACGTATTTAATGCCCTCATTAAGACCAGCAATGCCCACCGTGTTCTGTGTTCCGGCTTCAAATCGATCAGGCCTTACGGTAGGTTGATGAATCGCTTCTGACTGACTGCCTGTTCCACCATGAAGTAATGGTTCCAATTCGATATCCGGATTTACGTATAACCCCCCGGTTCCCTGAGGCCCCAGAAGCCCCTTATGACCCGGAAAGGCTAACATGTCAATCGACATATCACTTATATCTATCGGCAGGATTCCGGCGCTTTGAGCGGCGTCTACAAGCATCCTCACACCTCTCTTGCGACACATATCTCCTATCTCTCCGACTGGCATAATAGTTCCTAATAGATTCGAGCTATGATTAACAACAACTAACGTAGTATTGGATTGAAAAGCTCTCTCTAGCTCACTGAGGTCCATATGCCCTTCTGCATCATGACTTAAATATGTAAGTTCGACTTTGAAAGTTGTTTTTAAATATTCAAGCGGTCTGCGTACTGAATTATGCTCAATATTCGTGCAGATAACATGATCGCCTTCACGCACAAAACCTTTAATCGCTTGATTTAAAGCGTGCGTCGTATTCAAAGCAAATGAGATATCATTCGGGTTTTTGATACCAAACAACCTAGCTGCATGTTTCCGAGTATCAAATAACACTCTGCTAGCTTGTACGGCCATCTGATGACTGCCTCTTCCTGGATTTGCCGCATAGTCTTCCATACATTTCAACATCGCATCCATCACTGTCGGTGGCTTAGGCCATGATGATGCCGCTTGGTCAAAATACAAAATTCCACTCATTCGTTCTCACCTCATAAATATAGCATACCTTAGTTTGATCCTTCTCATCGAAAGAAAACCATCGGTATGCTATCTAATTATTAAGAGATTTTTCCTTGAAGAAGTTCTAACAGTCGATTTAAATCATCTTTAGAGTAGTATAAAAGTTCAATCTTCCCTTTATCCTGTTGATGCTTGATTTTCACTGTCGTTCGGTAAATATCTCTTAGTTGATCCTCAGCTTGATGAATATACGGATCCCTGTTTTTTTCTTTTTGCTTACCTTTTTCTTTTTCTTGGCCTGGTTGTTCTTCTAACCTCTTAACAGCTTCTTCAAGTTCGCGAACGCTCCACTGCTTACTTATGGTCGCCTCTGCCAACTCTTTCTTTATCTTATCGTCTTTCACACCAACAATGGCTCTTGCATGTCCCATCGATAATGTTCCACGTGAAACATATTGTTTGATCGATTCAGGCAGTTGAAGCAATCTTAAGAAGTTTGCAATGTGTGATCGACTCTTCCCAACTTTAACAGAAAGTTCTTCTTGGGTTAGCGAAAACTGATCAATAATCGCTTGATAGGCTACAGCAATCTCGAGTGCATTGAGATCCTCGCGTTGCACGTTTTCAATAAGCGCGATTTCCATGACCTGCTGATCCGAAAAGTTCCGTTCAACGGCAGGTATCGTTGGTAACCCGCACAATTGTGAAGCACGATATCGACGTTCACCTGCAATGATTTCGAAACCCTTAAGCACTTTGCGAACAATGATCGGCTGAATAACCCCATGTTCTTTGATCGAATCCGAAAGTTCTTTAATGCTGTCCTCATTAAAATTCTTCCGAGGTTGATAAGGATTCGCTCTCAGCTGAGCAAGAGGTATATGAATAACTTTATCCGATTCATCAATATGTAAGGATGTAATTAGTGCATCCAGACCTTTACCTAAACCTTTTCCCATGCCCTTTGTCATACAGAGATCACTTCCTTCGCGAGCTCCAGATATACTTCTGCTCCTTTAGATCTAGGATCATAAGTGATAATGGACTGCCCATGACTTGGTGCCTCACTTAAACGTACATTCCGCGGAATTATCGTTTGATATACCTTGGTTTGAAAATACTTTTTGACTTCTTCAATAACCTGGATGCCCAAATTCGTTCTTGCATCGAACATCGTAAGTAGAACACCTTCAATTTGAAGACCTGTATTAAGATGCTTTTGAACTAATCGAACTGTATTCAACAGTTGACTAAGTCCCTCAAGCGCATAGTATTCACACTGAATAGGAATAATGACAGAATCAGAAGCCGTTAAGGAATTAATCGTTAAAAGCCCCAATGATGGCGGGCAATCAATAAGGATATAGTCATACATATGTTTAACTAATTGAAGCGATTTTTTCAAACGTACTTCTCTGGAGATTGTAGGTACAAGCTCAATCTCAGCACCGGCAAGTTGAATGGTCGCTGGGATGATTTTGAGATTTTCTACATTTGTATCTACTGTTGCATCTTTTGGATGAACATCATTAATAAGCACATCATAAATACAATTAACCACATCCGCCTTATTAACACCAATTCCACTCGTCGTATTGCCTTGTGGATCGATGTCTACTAACAGCACTCTCTTTCCTAAAGAGGCCAGAGATGCTCCCAGGTTTACAGAAGTTGTCGTTTTACCGACGCCACCCTTCTGATTCGTTATTGCTATAATTTTAGACAAAACCTGTTCACCTCAATCACTTATGTTCCAGATGCGAAAACAAAGAATACTACTATCTTACCATATCTTCCAACTAGTTACCTTATCAATATTTACTAGACTTAAATGAAAAGAAACAAAAAAACGGCTTGCGCCGTTTAAGGTAGCAAAACTGCCTATCTTTTAGGAATTTTAATAATAATTTCGTAGTGATCTTCGTGATCCTGCTCGGATGTATTAATATTCAGCCCTGAACTCGTAACCATTTCAACCGATTGTCGAATCGTATTCAAAGCTAACCGAACGTCTTTCGTAAAAGAGACACGCTTAGATTTCTTTATCTTAGCAGCTTCTTTTAGAAAATTAATTTTAGCTTCTGTTTGTTTTACATTCAATTCTTTTGCGATGACTTCTTCAAGTACTTTTACTTGAAGTTCTTCTTGATCCAAGGAAAGCAACGCTCTTGCGTGACGCTCCGTAATCTTGCGTTCCATTAAAGCAAGCTTAACAGGTTCACTTAAATGAAGAAGACGAATCTTATTTGCTATCGTAGATTGGCTCTTACCAAGACGCTGTGCGAGACTTTCTTGAGTTAGATCATGCATCTCTATCAATTGTTGATAGGCTGCAGCCTCCTCAATCGCAGTAAGCCCTTCTCTTTGCAAATTCTCGATCAATGCGATCGAAGCTGCCTGAGAATCATTGAAGTCGCGAACAATCGCAGGGATTGTATCCAGCCCAAGCTTTTTGACAGCTCGAAGTCTACGTTCTCCGGCAATTAATTCGAATGTATTATTTTTCACTCTTACTACAACGGGTTGAATCACACCATGTGTACGAATCGTCTGACAAAGCTCTTCAATACGATCATCATCAAACAAAGTTCTTGGTTGATAAGGACTAGGTAGAATACTATCAACTGGTATATTCTTTACCTCGTCAGTCGTTGTAGTTGCTGTGCGATCTGATAGACCGAATAATTTAGAGATTTGTTCTTTCATAGGAAAACTTACCACCAACTCTTCCCGTAGTTTAACTACCAATATGAACACAAAAAGCCACACTGGCAAAGGATGACGAGAAAACTCATACTATAAATAATTCTCCATAAAAGAAGAAGTTCCTGCTGTGTAAATATGAACGTTTTAATAATAGATATCGTTCGGGCTTAATTAATGTTCCACGTGGAACATCTTTACAGCTTCACCAACGGACTTTTCAATGGTATACCGGCTTTGCGCGGGTACTTGCCAGGGGTTGTAGCCGTCTTCTCGATTCGCACAAAATGACGAACAGATTCTTCAACAGGAAGCTGCATACGATCTACCTTAACGATCTTCCCTTTTAATTCAGACAAGCTATAGGAAGCTTCCGTCATTTCCTCTTCGATTTCAGAGCCCTTCATCGCCATAAAAGTACCACCCTTTTTAACAAAAGGAAGGCAAAACTCATTAAGCACACTAAGTCGTGCAACGGCACGTGCGGTCACTAAATCAAATTGGTCCCGATAAGCTGGCATTCGGGAAATATCCTCAGCCCTTCCATGCACACACTCCGTATCCTTCAAACCTAAGAGAGAAACCAATTCACGTAGGAATAAGATCCGTTTATTCAATGAATCAACAATTGTCACCTGAATGTTCGGGAATGCTATTTTTAGTGGAATGCTCGGGAATCCCGCGCCTGAACCTATATCAGCAATTGAAGATACTTGTCCCATCGGATAATAAAATGAAAGAGAGAGAGAATCATAGAAGTGCTTCATATATACTTGCTCTCTCTCTGTAATTGCGGTAAGATTCATTTTCTCGTTCCACTCTACAAGCGTCTTGTAATATTGCTCGAATTGATCGAGCTGTTGTGGAGTTAGAGTAAGATCATGTTCCTGCAAAAGTTGAACAAATTGTTGTTGAATAGCATCCATAGTTTTAGTTTATCCTCTAGCCGCTGTAACACGGTTATAATGTTCCAAATACACAAGTAAAATTGAAATGTCGGCTGGCGTCACACCTGAAATACGGGAAGCCTGCCCAATTGATACTGGGCGAATTTTTGCAAGCTTTTGCTTAGCTTCCGTTGCGATTCCATGAATATCGCTATAATTGATATCGTCCGGAATCTTTTTCTTTTCCATTTTACGCAAACGATCGACTTGCGCTAGTTGTTTCTCAATGTAGCCGGCATACTTCACTTGAATCTCTACTTGTTCTTTCATCTCTTCATTAAGCTCCAATGGAGAAATCGACATTTGTTCTATGTGCCTATACTCTACTTCCGGGCGACGTAATAACGACAAAAGATCGACAGCATTATTCAACTTCACACTGCCCAGGCTTTCTAATAATTCTTGAATTTCAGGCTCTGGTCGAACCTTCGTCATTTTCAAACGTTCGATCTCTTGTTCAACTAGATCTTTTTTATTCAGGAATGCCTCGTAACGTTCCTTCGAAATCAAACCAATATCATGACCAATCGGCGTCAAGCGAAGATCCGCATTATCATGGCGAAGTAAAAGTCTGTATTCAGCCCGCGATGTTAAAAGACGATAAGGCTCACTCGTGCCTTTGGTTACAAGATCATCAATGAGTACACCAATGTAGCCCTCGGAACGATCCAGAATAACTGCTTCTTTCTCCTGCACTTTACGAGCCGCGTTAATGCCAGCCATAATCCCCTGGCCAGCCGCTTCTTCGTACCCGGATGTACCGTTAATTTGCCCTGCTGTGAATAAACCACTTACCAGTTTCGTCTCCAAAGACGGTTTCAACTGCGTAGGAACAACGGCATCATACTCAATTGCATAACCGGTACGCATCATTTCAACTTTTTCTAAACCTGGAATCGAACGAAGAATGCCCAGTTGGACATCCTCAGGCATGCTTGTAGAAAGACCCTGAACATAATATTCAGAAGTGTTTCGTCCTTCAGGCTCTAAGAAAATTTGATGTTTGGGCTTATCAGCAAAACGAACAATTTTATCTTCAATAGATGGGCAATATCTCGGACCTGTACCTTCAATCGCACCGGAAAACATAGGTGCACGGTGAAGATTCGCGTTGATAATGTCGTGTGTTTCTTCAGAAGTATATGTCAACCAGCAAGGCAATTGGTCCGGTACACCGGTTTTCGTTTCGTATGAGAAAAACTTTGGATCACTATCCCCGGGCTGAATCTCGGTTTTATCAAAATCAATCGTATCCTTATGAACCCGCGGCGGTGTTCCGGTTTTGAATCGAACCAAATCAAAACCAAGCTTCCGCAGCGATTCGGACAATTTGACAGAAGGCTGTTGATTGTTAGGACCGCTTTCGTACATCAACTCACCCATAATGACTTTTCCGCGTAAATAAGTGCCAGTTGTTAGTACAACAGCCTTCGCGTAATACTCGGCTCCGGTTTTTGTAATGACACCCTTGCAGATGCCATTTTCAACAATCAATTCTTCAGCCATACCTTGGCGAAGGGTCAAATTATCCGTAGCTTCGATGGTTTCCTTCATTTTATGCTGATACAGAAACTTATCGGCTTGTGCACGGAGTGCATGCACCGCAGGTCCCTTCCCTGTATTCAACATTCTCATTTGAATGTATGTTTTATCAATGTTACGGCCCATTTCGCCGCCAAGTGCATCGATCTCTCGAACAACGTGGCCCTTTGCAGGACCACCAATAGATGGATTACAAGGCATGAATGCAACCATATCCAGATTGATGGTTAGCAGTAGTGTTTGACATCCCATCCGTGCGGAAGCCAGAGCCGCTTCACATCCGGCATGCCCAGCACCGATGACGATAACATCATAATCACCAGCATGATATCCCATTTTGATTCGTTCCTCCCTCTTTTATGAAAACTCGTTTTCATTTCCCTAAGCAAAATTGAGTGAAAATCTGATCGATCAAAGACTCGCCAACCGAGTCGCCTATAATTTCACCTAACTGCTCCCAAGCAGCTCGGATATCAATCTGTATCATATCGATAGGCACATATTGCTCGTTCGCTTCCAAAGCATCTTCAAGAGATTTCTTAGCTTGCTTGAGCAGCGAGATATGCCGAACATTACTTACATACGTCAAATCGCTTGCCTCTAGTTTGCCCTCAAAGAAGATAGCCGCAATCGCTTTTTCCAAATCTTCAATACCTTTATTCTCAAGCAAAGATAATTCTACAACGCGTTCTTTCGTGAAGTAATGATAAACTTGATCAATGTCGAGCTTTCGCTTCAAATCGATTTTATTTAAAATTACAATAGTCTGCTTATCAGCAAGCTGCTGCATCAGCGCGAGTTCATCCAGTTGTAGTTCCTCACTGTTGTTCAGTACAAGCAGAATCAGATCCGCTTCAGCCAAAGCGGTCTTCGAGCGCTCCACCCCGATTTGTTCCACAATATCGGTAGTTTCGCGTATACCCGCTGTATCCAGCAGCTTCAGCGGGATCCCGCCAACATTGACGAACTCCTCGATCACATCCCTCGTCGTTCCCGGAATATCCGTCACAATCGCACGGTTCTCCTGTGCCAATTCATTGAGCAGCGAGGATTTGCCGACATTGGGTTTCCCCACAATGGCAGTTTCGATTCCCTCGCGCAGTATCTTTCCTTGCTGCGCCGTATGCAGCAAGCGGTTAATCTCACCCATCACCGTTTCACATTTCGTCTTGATGAACGCATTCGTCATCTCTTCGACATCATGCTCCGGATAGTCGATATTTACTTCCACGTGCGCCATCAATTCAACAAGTTGATGACGAAGCAATTTGATCTGCTTCGACAAGTTCCCTTCAACCTGCTTAAGTGCAACCTTAAAAGCACGATCCGACTTCGCACGGATCAGATCGATAACAGCTTCAGCCTGCGTCAAATCAATCCGACCATTTAAAAATGCACGTTTCGTGAACTCGCCCGGTTCTGCAAGCCGAATCCCTTGCTGCAGCAGCAAATCAAGCACTTTTTTAACCGAAACAATACCGCCATGGCAGCTGACCTCCACAACATCCTCCATCGTAAAGGATCGCGGGGCTTTCATAACTGTAACGAGTACCTCCTCTAACCTCTCGGAAGAAGTAGGCTCAACAATATAACCGTAATGCACCGTGTGTGTCGGCGCCTCAGATAATTTTGTTTTGGAGCGGAAAACACGCTCCACGAGCGGAACAGCTTCATCCCCACTCACCCGTATAACCGCTATTCCACCTTCACCAAGCGGAGTCGAAATAGCGGCAATCGTATCTTTTAACATCGTTATAACACCTCGAATGTACCTCATACTGAGAAGTCCCTAACATAGTCATTCATGAATGAGAAAACCTCTATCGAGGCCATTCAATGATGAGCGACCGCGGTTAGAGGTTGGTTTAAAGAAAAAGCAATGACATGTACCAAGTCATTGCGGCTTGACGTTATTTTAAAGCGATAACCACTCTGCGGTTCGGTTCTTCGCCTTTACTGTAAGTTTTTACGACTGGATGACCTTGAAGCTCGGCATGAATAATTTTGCGTTCCTGGGAATTCATCGGTTCAAGAATGACTTCTTTTTTCGACTTAAGGACCCGATTGGCTAAGCGAATAGCCAATTCCTCCAACGTCTTTCTCCGCCGTTCCCGAAAATTCTCCGCATCTAAAATAACGCGAAAATGAGAAGTCGCGTAGCGATTCGCTACAATATTAACCAAATACTGCAGCGCATCCAGCGTTTGTCCTCTTTTTCCAATAAGCATCCCTAATTCCGATCCGCTTAAATTCAAGATGGTGCCTTCGCGATCTTTATGTTGATCTATGGTGATGGAAATTTGCATCGTCTTGAAAATATCTTGTAAAAAAAGTATCGCTTCCTCAAGCGCATCCGGGATCAATTCAAGCTCGACTTTTGCTGCTTTCGAACCAATGAAACCGAACAGCCCCCTAGAAGGCTGCTCCAAGATATGAATCTTAACACGATCCTCAGATACCTGCCATTGAAAGAGCCCTGATTTTACTGCGTCCTCAATGGTTTTTCCAGTCACCACGATTTTTTTCATTTAGACAGGCCACCCTTATTATTTTGAGATCCTTTAGAACCTTGAGATCCAGGAGAACCATAAATAAAGTAAGACTGAACGATCGTAAAGATGTTACCGTATATCCAATACAGCGGCAGTGCAGATGCAAAATTCATCGACATCACGAAAATCATAACCGGGAAAATAAACAGCAAGCTCTTCATTTGCTGATTCATTTGAGAAGACATGAATTTCTGTTGAATAAATGTCGTTGCCGCGGCAATCAGCGGAAGAATATACAGGTGATCCGGCTGACCAAGATTCATCCATAAGAATGTATGCTCACGAATGTGATCATTACGCATAATCGCTTGATAAAGCGCAATCAAGATCGGCATTTGTACAATGATCGGGAAACAACCAGCGAGCGGATTAACGCCATTTTGTTGGAAAAGCTTCATCGTCTCTTCCTGTTGCTTTTTCGCATCATCTTTATACTTTTCTTTGAGCTTCTTCATCTCTGGCTGCAAATCTTGCATGCGCTTGGAGCTCTTATACTGCTTAAGCGTAAGCGGCAAGATGATTAAACGAATGATTAGCGTAACAACCAGAATGGATAGCCCGTATTGGCCCCATAAATGATCAGCGAACCAGTCAAGCGTTTGCGAAAGCGGGTACACAAAATATTTAACAAAAAAACCGGCGGTATTCGGATCAATCGGCGCCGTAGCGCTTTTTGCAGTACTACAACCGGAAAGCAAAAGAATCAGCGCAGATACTGATGCGAGCAAATAGAGTCGACGAGTCAAAATGAGGTCCTCCTAAATATCTTTTCCAACATAAACTATACCACAACTTTACCCAGCAAGGAAATAATCCGTTACTTTTTTACCGGCTCGCTTCTTTTATATAAAGAAGCTTTGCGAATAACGTGGAAAATGCTTTTCTCCATCTGTGCATAATCCATATCTACGGCAGGTTTTCTTGCAATCAATATGTAGTCGTAGTGAAGGGTCATATGGTCTTTATTCAGTCTAACAATTTCCTTGATCATCCGGCGAAGCCGATTCCTAACAACTGCATTGCCAACTTTTTTACTGACCGATATGCCAAGCCGAAATTGCTCTAATTTGGGCTGCGCCAAATAATAAAGAACAAATTGATGATTCGCCATCGATTTTCCATACCGGTATATTTTATTGAAGTCTTCCCTCTTGGCCAATCTATAAGTTTTTTCCACAAATATGTACGCTCCAGACAGATTACATCCAAGTATATATAATGAACGGGTTCATCCTAATATCATTAACAGAAAGATCAAGGTTCAAACTTCCGCTTCCATATGCACAAAAAAAAGCCCCTTTCGGAGCCTCTCTTTATGCGCTAAGAACTTTTCTTCCTTTAAGACGACGAGCGCTCAGCACTTTACGGCCGTTCTTCGTGCTCATTCTTTTACGGAAACCATGATTTTTCTTACGCTTTCTCGTATTCGGGTTAAACGTCGGACCCATCTATAGCACCTCCCTGCATGAGGATATCCATCCTACTAAATTTCTTTAACCATTAAAGCATTTTCGCGCCCGAAAGTCAACCTATCCGAGTGTACAGGGGAACTAAGCATTTCTGGAAATGAATTTGCAAAAGAACAACCTGTGAATAATTTTCACCACTAAAAAAGAGAACCTTGTCGAAAATTAACAAAATATCAACAATATCTTGTGGTGTGAATAAAACATATGCACAACTTATGGAGATTGTGGATAAAATCAAACAATTCGTTGATTAACAAGCCATCTTTTGATAAGATGATAATGTTTCTGTTGTGGATATACCCCAACTATCCTCCGATTTATCAACAACCTGTGGATAACATTGTGAACAATTTTCCCTCTTTAAGAATAAGTCATTTCAACCGATCCTTAATAATGTGGATAAATCGACAAAAGCCGTGTTAATTAGACAGAGCTTTCTTTGCTGGCCTTACGCCACATGTTCAAATTTCAAAGGAGTGAATTATTGTGGATGGCCATTCTACTGACTTATGGCAGCAAGTTTTAACGATCATTCAAACCAAACTCAGCAAACCCAGCTTCGATACATGGCTGAAATCAACCAAAGCGACGGTATTTAATGATTCTACGGTCGTTATTTGTGCGCCCAACAATTTCGCTAGGGAGTGGCTTGAAAGTCGCTACACCAAGCTTATTGAAGGCACGATCTATGACTTTACCGGCAAACATGTCGAAGTAAAGTTCACGATTGAAACCGAAGAACAAAAATCCCAATCAGCTGCCGCTGCGCAACCGGTCATCCCGCCAAAAGGCCCGGCGATCGTTGCAGGTGAAGAAAATTTCACAAATATGATGAACGCAAGGTATACCTTCGACACGTTTGTCATCGGTTCAGGCAACAGGTTTGCTCACGCCGCATCACTTGCGGTTGCGGAAGCACCAGCTAAAGCTTATAATCCCCTATTTCTCTATGGAGGAGTCGGATTAGGCAAAACCCATTTAATGCATGCGATCGGTCATTATGTGCTGGAGCACAACCCGGAGGCGCGTGTTTTATATATTTCGTCCGAGAAATTCACGAATGAATTCATTAATGCGGTTCGTGATAACCGCGGTGAGGGATTTCGAAATAAATATAGAACGATTGATGTACTTTTAATTGACGATATTCAGTTCCTCGCTGGTAAAGAAGGTACGCAGGAGGAATTTTTCCATACATTTAACGCACTCCATGAAGAGGGCAAACAAATTATTATTTCCAGTGACCGCCCTCCTAAAGAAATTCCTACGTTGGAGGATCGTTTGCGCTCAAGGTTTGAATGGGGGTTAATTACCGATATCCAGCCGCCGGATCTGGAGACGAGAATCGCCATTTTACGCAAAAAAGCGAAAGCCGAGAATCTCGAAATCCCGAATGAAGCTATGATTTACATAGCCAACCAAATCGATACCAACATCCGTGAATTAGAAGGCGCACTCATCCGTGTCGTCGCTTATTCGTCGCTTATCAACCAAGATATTAGCGTTCATTTAACGGCTGAAGCACTAAAAGACATTATTCCTTCAAGCAGGCCTAGAGTGATTACGATTCAAGATATCCAGCAGCGCGTGGGTGAATTTTATGGATTAAAGCTAGAAGATTTCAAAGCGCGAAAACGCACGAAAGCCGTTGCATTCCCAAGACAAGTCGCGATGTACCTGGCGCGTGAACTTACCGACTTCTCACTGCCCAAGATTGGTGAAAATTTCGGCGGACGCGACCATACGACGGTCATTCACGCTCATGAGAAAATAACCGAGTCGTTAAAAAACGATCAGGACCTATATAAGATTATTCATAACCTGACGGAACGCATCAAAAACCCATCTTGATAACTTCTTAATAATGATAAGCCTATGCACAATCTATTCACATGTGGATAGGCTTGATTTTTGAAGGTTTCATCCACATATCCACATATCCAGCGCCCCTACTGCTATTACTAATAAAAAATGGTATTATAAAATGAATATGCTAACGCACCCTTAAAAAAGAACTGCAGGAGTGAAATCATGAAATTAACCATTCTTAAGGACCATTTGATCGAATCCATTGGTCACGTTTCTAAAGCGATATCCAGTCGTACAACCATACCTATTCTCACCGGGATCAAAATAGATGCTACGTTAAGCGGTGTAACGCTCACAGCCAGCGACACCGATATTTCCATTCAAAGTTTTACACCTACCGAAAATGGAAACATTAAAATTATCGATCTTATCCAAGCGGGCAGCGTTGTTCTTCCTGCTAAATTCTTTGTAGAAATCATTCGAAAACTTCCTTCTCAAAATATTGAGATTGAAGTCGGACAGCATTTTCAAACGATGATACGTTCAGGATCTTCCGAAATTCAAATCATGGGCCTAGATCCAGATGAATACCCGCTACTCCCTGAAATCGAAGAAAACAAAATGATTCGTATTCCAAGCGATCTGCTTAAAACGATGATCAAACAGACTTCGTATGCCGTTTCCACGAATGAATCGACGCCCATTTTGACAGGCGTTCTGTGGAGCATTTCAGGAAATAAGCTGAAATTTATTGGCTGTGATCGCCATCGGCTGGCTAGCAGAGAGATAACCATCGATAACGATGCAGCCCAAAACTTGCAAAATATCGTTATTGCCGGCCGCACACTAAACGAACTGAGCAAAATTTTGCCGGATCAAAATTCCCTTATTGATATAGTTATTTCGGACAACCAGGTTTTATTCAAAATTCATTCGATTCTTTTCTATTCCCGTATCTTGGACGGGACTTATCCGGATACGTCGAAGCTTATTCCGCAGTCCTATCAAACGGAAATGGTCGTTCCGACCAAAGAGCTTGCGGAAGCGATCGACCGCGCCTACCTCCTATCCAGAGAAGACAAAACGAACATTGTCAAAATGATTATGCGCGAGGATCAAACAATTGAAATTTCCTCCAGCTCTTCAGAGTTAGGAAAAGTCACAGAGCAAATCAATTTGCAAAGTATTAAAGGCGAGCTGCTGCGGATTTCTTTTAACTCCAAATATATGCTCGACGCTCTTAAAGTGCTGGATTCTGACTTTATCCACATCGGATTTACGGGTGCTATGCAGCCGATCATCATGAAACCGGAAGATACTTCCAACATTATTCAACTCATTCTGCCTTACCGTACGACCAACTAATATTTTTAAGAAGCCAGTTTTCTGGCGAAAAACGTATAGGAGTTAACGACGATGAAGCAAATCGCGATCAACACCGAATACATTACGCTAGGGCAGTTTTTAAAGCTGGCGGACTGTATATCCACAGGTGGACAAGCTAAATTTTTTGTGAAAGAAGAGAAAATTGAAGTCAACGGGCAAGCTGAAAACCGCAGAGGACGGAAACTGGTACCGCGCGATGTGGTAAGCGTAGAGGGTTTCGGACAATTTGAAGTGGTAAGCTCCTGACAGGATCAAGCCCCCAGGAGGATGGCCCATGTTTTTAACGAAGCTAGCGCTCAGTCACTATAGGAATTACGAGCAGATTGAGTTGACGACGGACAGTAATGTGAACATCTTTGTGGGGCCCAATGCGCAAGGCAAAACGAATTTGCTGGAATCGATCTACGTACTTGCTATGACCAAGTCGCATCGAACGCATCAGGACAAGGAATTGATCGGCTGGGACGGTGAGCAGACGCAGCTCCATGCAGAGATTAATAAACGTTACGGGAACTGCAAGCTGGATCTCGCAATCTCCACCAAAGGGAAAAAGGCGAAAATCAATGGCCTTGAGCAAAAGAAACTAAGCAATTTTATCGGTGCACTAAACGTGGTTATGTTTGCTCCGGAAGATCTCGAAATTGTCAAAGGAACGCCAGGAATCAGAAGACGGTTTCTTGATATGGAGATCGGCCAGGTTCAGCCCTCCTATCTCTATGATTTGTCCCAATATCAAAAAATATTGCTGCAGCGGAACAATTATTTAAAGCAATCGTTCCCGGGAAAAGCTTCCCCGGACGCTATGCTGGACATTTGGAACGAACAATTAGCCCTGTATGGTGTTAAAATTATGAAAAAACGTCAAAACTTTATTAAGAAACTCCAACAATGGGCGGAAACGATCCATAGAGGGATCACAAACGATAGTGAGGAGCTCCGGATTCGCTATGCTCCCTCCTTTGACGTAGAGCAGTTTGAAGATGAATCTGTTTTATTAGAGAAATTTATGATAAAGTTAACACAGGTTAAGGATCAAGAATTTCGAAGAGGCGTTACTTTGGTTGGTCCTCATCGCGACGATCTTCTCTTTTACATCAACGAGAAAGAAGTGCAAACGTTTGGTTCGCAAGGACAGCAGCGGACGACGGCGCTATCGCTGAAGCTCGCAGAGATAGAGCTGATTCAAGAAGAAGTTGGGGAGTATCCTCTCCTGCTCCTGGACGATGTACTTTCTGAACTCGATGAATACAGGCAGACGCAACTGATTCGTACGTTTCAACAAAAAGTGCAAACCTTTATTACAACTACAGGTCTAGAGAGCGTCCATTTGGACCAGCTGGATCATGCTTCCGTGTTCCATGTTTTGAAAGGAAATGTAAGCGGTAGGAGCTGATGATCATGTTTATCCATTTGGGCGGCGAGAAAATTATTAGGGCTTCCGAACTGATTGCTATTTTTGATATCTCGATTGAGAAATCTTCCAAAATATCGAAACAGTTTATACAGCAAGCTACAAAAGATAAAAAGATAGAGCAAATCGGAGAAGAAGAGTGCAAGTCGCTCGTTGTTACTCAGAACAAGGTGTATTATTCCCCGATCTCTTCTGCGACGCTGAAGAAAAGAGCGCATCAATTGTTAACGAACTAACCGGTTTTGACTATAAAAAAGCAGGTGAAGCATAACATGTCTGTGAATCAAAATTCGTATGATGAAAGTCAGATTCAGGTACTGGAAGGATTAGAGGCTGTTCGTAAACGGCCAGGTATGTATATTGGTTCGACCAGCTCCCGCGGTCTTCATCATCTCGTGTGGGAGGTCGTCGATAACAGTATTGACGAGGCATTGGCCGGATTTTGTACGAAGATCGACGTCATCATTCACAAAAACAACAGCATCACCGTCATTGATAACGGACGGGGTATTCCAGTGGGGATGAACGCGAAACTGCAAAGATCTACACTTGAAGTCGTCCTTACTGTTCTTCACGCAGGCGGTAAGTTTGGCGGCGAAGAATCCGGATATAAAGTATCAGGAGGTTTGCACGGAGTAGGTATCTCTGTTGTGAATGCGCTATCCGAACATGTAACCGTTCAGGTTAAGCTTGGTGGTAAAATTTACCAACAAGAGTACAGCCGCGGAACGCCGCAGTATGATGTGAAAGTCATCGGCGAGACCGAGGAAACCGGGACGACGGTTACGTTTCAGCCGGATCCGGAAATTTTCAAAGAAACGACGGAATATGATTACGACATTCTTCAAGCGAGGATTCGGGAGCTTGCTTTCTTGAATAAAGGCATTGAAATCAATCTTATTGATGAGCGAACAGATACATCAAACACCTTCATGTATGAGGGCGGTATTATTTCATTTGTGGAATATTTGAACCGCAATCGTGAAGCTGTCAATCAGACGCCAATCTATGTCGAAGGTTCGAAGGACAATATATCGATCGAAATCGCCTTGCAATATAACGATAGTTATACGGAGAACATCTATTCGTTTGCGAACAATATCAACACACATGAAGGCGGTACCCATGAGTCCGGCTTTAAAAGTGCGTTGACGCGGATCTTGAATGAGTATGCACGTAAGTCCAACTCCATCAAAGAGAGCGATTCCAATCTTTCCGGCGATGATGTACGTGAAGGACTTGCAGCGATCATTTCCGTGAAAATTCCGGAACCGCAATTCGAAGGTCAAACGAAGACAAAACTCGGCAACAGTGAAGTTCGCGGTATCGTTGAATCATTATTTGCCGAAAAGCTTCAGGAATTTATGGATGAGAACCCTGCAGTTGCCAAAAAAATTATTGAAAAAGGGGTTCAAGCGGCTAGAGCACGGGAAGCTGCGCGCAAAGCCAGAGAGCTTACACGCCGTAAGAGTGCTCTGGAAGTAAGCTCCTTACCAGGTAAATTGGCTGACTGTTCCTCTAAGGATGCTTCCATCAGTGAAATTTATATCGTCGAGGGTGACTCTGCCGGCGGATCGGCGAAGCAAGGACGGGATCGCCATTTCCAGGCCATTCTTCCCCTTCGTGGTAAAATTTTGAACGTGGAGAAAGCGAGATTGGATCGTATTTTGTCCAATACGGAGATTCGCGCCATGATTACGGCTTTTGGTACGGGGATTAGTGATGATTTTGATATTGCGAAAGCGCGTTATCATAAAATTATCATCATGACCGATGCGGACGTCGACGGTGCCCATATTCGTACGCTGCTCCTTACCTTCTTCTACCGATACATGAAAAAGTTGATCGAAGTTGGCTATGTCTATATTGCCCAACCGCCGCTTTTCAAGCTAGAGAGAAATAAAACGGTTCGTTATGCCTATAACGAAAAACAAAGAGAAGCCATCATGCAAGAATTTGGCGATAGCGCTAAAGTTAACGTACAACGTTACAAAGGTTTGGGCGAAATGAATCCGGAGCAGTTATGGGAAACCACAATGGATCCGGAAAGCCGTACGTTATTGCAAGTAACGATTGAGGACGCGATTGAAGCGGATTCCATATTTGATGCGTTAATGGGCGACAACGTGGAACCGCGAAGAGATTTTATCGAAGAACATGCGAAATACGTGAAAAACTTGGATTTCTAAATTCGACGTTTTAGGCGTTGCCTACGATGCAAGCTTTCAGGAGGAACAACCATGAGCGAAGAATTACATTCGCAAGTCAAAGAGATTGATATTGGTACGGAAATGCGCACATCCTTCTTGGATTATGCGATGAGTATCATCGTCAGTCGCGCACTGCCCGATGTAAGAGACGGTCTGAAGCCGGTTCATCGACGTATCTTGTTTGCGATGTCCGAGCTGGGCATGTCACCGGATAAACCCTACAAGAAGTCGGCAAGAATCGTCGGCGAAGTTATAGGTAAATACCATCCGCACGGAGATAGCGCCGTTTATGAGACGATGGTCCGGATGGCGCAGGATTTCTCATTACGTTATATGCTCGTAGATGGACATGGTAACTTTGGATCCATTGATGGTGATATGGCTGCGGCAATGCGTTATACAGAAGCTCGTCTATCCAAAATTGCGATGGAACTCCTTCGTGATATCAATAAAGAGACGATTGATTATGCGCCTAACTATGATGGTGAAGAGCAAGAGCCAGTCGTCCTCCCTTCCCGTTTTCCGAATTTGCTGGTGAACGGAAGCTCCGGTATTGCAGTAGGTATGGCGACAAACATTCCTCCGCATAACCTGCGTGAAGTTATCGACGGTATTCAAATGCTTATCGATAATCCGGATGTGACGCCGCTGGAACTGATGCAAGCCATTAAAGGTCCTGACTTCCCAACAGCCGGCTATATTCTGGGCCGTGAAGGGATTAGACAAGCGTATTCAACAGGCAGAGGCTCTGTGACCATGCGTGCCAGAACCATGATTGAGGAAAATAACAATAAAGCTAGAATTATTGTTAATGAGCTTCCCTATCAGGTTAATAAAGCTAGATTGATTGAGAAAATAGCCGAACTCGTTCGCGAGAAGAAGATCGAAGGTATTACAGACCTCCGTGACGAATCCGACCGCAACGGGATGCGCATCGTTATTGAGCTTCGACGTGACGTGAATCCAAACGTTGTTCTTAATAACTTGTTCAAGCAAACAGCGATGCAATCCAATTTCGGTATTATTATGCTGGCATTGGTGAACGGCGAGCCAAGAGTTCTTAATCTGCGTGAGATGCTGCATTACTATCTCAAGCATCAGCAAGAAGTGATTCGCCGTAGAACCGAGTATGATCTGCGTAAAGCGGAAGCACGCGCTCATATCTTGGAAGGCTTGCGCATCGCGCTTGATCATTTGGATCAAGTCATCGCTTTGATTCGCGCATCACAGACGACAGACGAGGCTAGAGAAGGACTCATGAGTACCTTCAACCTCAGTCTTGATCAAGCCCAAGCCATTCTCGACATGCGCTTACAGCGTTTGACGGGTTTAGAGCGTGAGAAGATCGAAGCCGAGTATGCGGAACTGATGAAGAAAATCGCCGAATACAAAGCAATCTTGGCTGATGAGCAATTAATTCTCGCAATCATTAGCGAAGAACTGAAAGAAATCAAAGAGAAATTTGGAGATGATCGACGTTCTGAGATCACGATTGGTGAGGAAAGCATCGAAGATGAAGACCTTATCCCTCGTGAAGACGTAGTGATCACTATTACGCATACAGGCTATATCAAACGTCTGCCTGTCACAACGTATCGCAGCCAAAAGCGCGGCGGACGCGGTGTTGTAGGTATGGACACGAAGGATAATGATTTCGTAGAACATTTGTTCGTGACGAATACGCATCATTACCTGATGTTCTTTACGAACAAAGGAAAAGTATATCGTCTAAAAGCTTACGAAATTCCGGATCTTAGCCGAACAGCTCGTGGTACGCCAATCATTAACTTGATTCAAATCGAGCAAGGTGAAACGATCAACGCGGTGATTCCAGTCGAAAGTTTTGAAACGGAACAATACCTCTTCTTCGCTACGAAGCAGGGGATTGTGAAGAAAACGCCAATCGACGATTACTCCAACATTCGCAAAGGTGGCTTAATTGCCATCAACCTGCGTGAGGACGATGATCTAATCGGTGTCAAACTGACAGACGGCAATCAAGGTATCATCATGGGGACTAAGCTCGGTATGTCCATTCACTTCCCCGAGCAGGATGTGCGCTCGATGGGCAGATCGGCAACCGGTGTGAAAGGTATTCACCTCGATGAAGAGGACTCTGTGATCGATATGGACGTTGTTCATGAAGACAACAGCGTTCTGATCGTAACATCTAAAGGTTTCGGTAAACGAACGCCTGTTTCCGAATATCGGATTCAATCCCGCGGCGGTAAAGGAATCAAAACCTTGAATGTGACCGAAAAGAACGGTCCAATCGTCGGACTTAAAGTGGTACAGGAAGACGAGGATCTGATGATTATTACGGCATCCGGTACCGTTATCCGGACCAGCATGGGCGGTATCTCGATGATGGGTCGGAATACGCAAGGCGTTAAATTGATCAATATTCGTGAAGATGATGAAGTAGGTACGCTCGCGCGCGTGCAGAAGAACGAAGAGCAAGGCGAAAACGGTGATGAAGACGGCGAATGGGAAGAGACCGATAGCGCCGAATGATAAAATGTTGGGATGGGGCTTACAAACCCATCCCTTTTACTTTACAATAAGTAGTATAAGAACAAGTAAGGTGAGTGAAAATTTGTGCCGACAGTAGCCGTTACTCAACTGAAATATGGGGAAAAGCTTGGCGACAATGTGCTAACGAAGCTTGGAAATACACTTTTTAACAAGGGGAAAATATTAACGGAGAAAGATATTGAAATTCTAAAAGCCTTTTTGATTACATCCGTTTTTATAGAATCCAGAGCCGGTTCAGAGCCCGAGGCTGCTGTCGAAGAGCCGAAGCCAGTTGAAAACGCGGCCCCTCTTCCCTTTTATGTCGAATACCAGAACATGTTAACCCTACTTAAACGGATTTTTCGTCTGGCTAATGGAGGGCAGACAATCCCAATCTTAGACATTCGGACAAGACTGGAAGCACTCATTCAACATATTGATACTTATAAAGTACTCACTTTTATACCCAAAAATACAATTCTCCAAGATTACATCTATCACAAAAGCATCATGGTAAGTTTGACCTCCTATTCATTAGCTAGATGGCACGGCCTCCCTCAAAAAGATTTGATGCAGATCGCTCTAGCTGGTCTTCTACATGACATTGGTACAGCTAAGGTCGATTATACGATCTTGGAGAAAAAGAAGCCGTTAACAGCTTCAGAAATGGACGAAGTTAAACAACACACTTTAATCGGATATCAAATATTGAAAAATATCACGGCCATTAATGAGGGAGTGAAACTAAGTGCCCTTCAGCATCATGAACGTGAAGATGGCTCCGGTTACCCGCTCGGTGTGAAAGGCGATAAGATACATTTGTATGCAAAAATTGTGGCCATTGCCGACATCTATCATGCCATGACAAACGACCGTTTCTACCGGACAGGAATGTCCCCTTATTTAGTGCTTGAGCAATTGTTTACAGAGTCATTCGGTAAAGTTGATCCTACCCTCGTTCAAGTGTTCATTAACAAGTCCACACAGATTAGTAATGGGACTCTTGTAAAGCTAAGTGATAACCGAATCGGAGAGATCGTATTCTCGGATCGAGCTCACCCTACTCGTCCTTGGGTCAGTGTTAATGGAACTATTGTTAATCTTGCTATTGAGAGAAGTCTATTTATCCAGGATGTACTCGGTGTGATTTAAATATAGGTAAGAAGCCAAACTCCTTCTTTTAGAAGGGGTTTTTATTTACCACATCAGCAAAGTATAAGTTCACTAAAGCGCTAAGAGTAGTGAATACTTTCTGATTGGCGAATAAACTTACCTATTAACGCGGTCGCTCATCTTCGAATGACTTCGATAAAGGTTTATCTCATTATTAAAAACTATCAAAAAAAGCTTGCATTCTGTTTTTGATTTTGGTATATTACTCTTTGTCGCTTCGGAAGCCGAACGGTTGAATAAAAGAA
>NZ_JBHTHA010000050.1:0-80819 GCF_042676385.1 Paenibacillus sp. GCM10027628 | reverse complement strand
TTACGGCTTCAAAAAAATGAGGTCGACCAGAAATATCTGGTGACCTCATAATACGAACGGGCAGGATAGCGTGGTTGCACTTTTAATTTACTTACAGGTCTTTGTTGAAGATAATATAGTGTTAGACTGCTCTTTTTTAAATCAAGTACGACCACAAAAAAAGAGGTCGGACCAGTAAGTTCTGGTGGACCCCAAATACGAACGGTTAGGTAATGAATTCATGAGAGAAATAACTGGGATGCAATGCAAGAAACGATCTATCCGTTTGTGCTACGTGCTAACAAATGTTTTAGGTTATCATCGATAAATTGATTATCGGCACTGTTGATTCCGCGACCGGCAAAATGGCCCCAGATTGACGGGATTGGTTTAAAGATAGCATTGGGTATAAGCTTAGCTTCGTATTCATTATCATCCGCTGTACAGAAAAGGTCTGTGCTTCCCGGCATGATGCAGGCAAGAGCTTTAATACTCTTAAGTGCCTTATCGAAATCTCCATGATAGGAGGGGTTTGCACTAATATCTGCATGTTGGCCTGTCCATAACATGGCTAGGACATTATGCGGATCCATCTTCATAAAGCTATCTTCCCAGACGCCAGTTACGAAATTTTCCAAGGAGTCAAATCCCATCTCACGATAAAGCTCCTGTCTATAAAACGCATGCGATAATCCCCATCCCGCATAGACCCGGCCAACGGCGCGCATGTCTGCAAAAGTCAGCTGGTTTAGTTTACTTGAATCGAAACCAACTGCAGATAGCAGAGCAGCTTTCATACCGTTCAAGACAACAAATGTATGGGGCCACGGCTTGGCAATTCCCGCGAAAGGTGCAATTCGTTCCACCATCTCTGGATAACTTGCACCCCATTGAAATGCCTGAATCCCTCCCATGGACCATCCAACTACAAGAGCAATCTTTTGAATGCCGAACTTTTCGGTAATCAGCCGATGCTGGAGCTTAACATTATCATAGATGGTCACCTGCGGAAAGTTAGCACGGTCGAATGGCGGAGGCGTGTTACTAGGGGATGAAGATAATCCGTTTCCAAGCAAATTTGGAACGATAATGAAATATTTCTCAGGATCAAGTGCCATCCCACTCCCAATTAACCATTCATTTTGAACATGCTGGTCGCCAAAAGCAGTTGGATAGACAATGACATTATCTTTCTTTTCATTTAATATTCCATAAGTCTTATAAGCAAGAAAAGCGTTCGGTAACGTCACTCCTGATTGCAAAGATACGTCACCCAAATCAAAAATTTCATACTCCATCGTGTTGTTTGCTCCTCTCAAAATGAAAGCTTAGATTTAAATTGTATTTCTTGTTGTTAGTATAGATCCGTGATATTCTCAATAAAAGTGAATGAAATTCATAGTAGAGTTCAATAATATTGAAAGTTAAGGGGGATCGTATATTGGAGTTGCGCCAACTAAATACGTTCCGCACGGTTGCATCAACATTAAATTTCACTCGGGCTGCTGAAGTGCTGAACTACGTCCCTTCCAACGTCACGATGCAAGTTAAAGCATTGGAGGATGAGCTTGGTGTCCGCCTCTTTGATCGCTTGGGCAAGCAACTCGTTCTCACTACAGCGGGTAAGCGCTTTTTAACTCATATCCAAGGCGTTCTTGATAAATTGGACGAGGCTCATAGCGTCGTTCATGACAATGAAAATTTAAGCGGCACCATAACAATAAGTTCCAATGAGGTTATTTGCGCTTATCGGCTTCCAGCTGTCTTTCAACAGTTTCGTTCGCAGCATCCGGGAGTACGTCTGAATTTTCGCTCCGTTCCAAATCAAGAGCTCAAGCAGACACTCTTTGAGGGAGCAGCAGATATCGTCTATATGTTGGACGAACCCATTCGCTCGACCGGACTCACCGTGGAACCGTTGCTTGAAGAAACTTTCCGCTTGTTCGCTGCTCCAGATCACCCGCTCGCAATACGAACTGTGCTAAAGCTGGAAGATTTTCACGAGCAAGTTTTCCTAACAAATGAGAAAGGTTGTCCCTATCGAACCATGTTTGACCGGTCATTTGAGAAAGAGGGCATTGATAGCATTACTTATTTAGAATTTCAAAGTGCTGAGGCCATTAAACAATGTGCAATTTCAGGAATCGGTATTGCCTTTCTTCCAGAAATCGTAACGGTAGCCGAAGTTGAACGCGGGGAACTAGTTCCCCTTTCATGGCAAATTCCTGACTTGCACGTGTATACACAGATGTTGTGGCATAAAGACAAGTGGCTTTCACCAATCGTGTTATCTTTTATAGAAGCAGCAAGGGAAGTACTTACCTTTCAAAATGAAAATAAAACCGTTTAGTATATGTATATAATATTTTTCGAGTTGGCACCGTTCGAACACCTAGATAAACAAGAACTATTCTCTTCCTCTGTGGTGCAACTCTGCTTTCCCAGCAAGGATATAAGGTGCGTCAGTTCAATAAGACAGCAGCAAAGACTTTAATCTCCCGTCTTTGGCTGCGCTATTTTTATTGCAGGATAACTGGAGGAGTAACAATCGGGTAAAAGTTTCGGGACATATTGGCGATAAAATATATCGTTCTTATGTAGAACTAAACAATGATGCTCCGTTCGTATTGTTCAGCTAACGGCGAACGTTAGTGCAATCGGCAGCCGGCCATGATAACCGGCTGCTTTTTTCGTTAAATTAACTGGAGGATAGTTATAATTTAGGCCGTGTGAGGAGCGCAATGCTGCAGGAGATGACATTCTGGACTCTACGAAAATGCTCAGCAGGTTTTTTATAGCACATCTGAAGGGTGGATGTACTACGCCACCCAGATGGTCATATCCAGAATTGGCAAGACAAAGATGCTGTGCAAGTCGACGATCTGGAAGGATGATCACGAGATTGGAGCCAGGTCGTCGTACAGCATACAAGGATAGCGGGATGATTCATTGTGATACACAACAATCGGTGATTCAAGTTAATGGTTTCATCTGAACGGGCAGGGCAGAGCAATAGCGAAAGGACCTATACCAGCAATTCTTTGGCTCCGTTCATCACTAAGGGCAAAGACTGTTTAACGAATGATTCCGCACTTATTAGACACCCCTCTTTGTTCCAAACGTAAGCCGCCCCATACATCCCCCAACTTAACATGATAGAAGCTGTATTTATTAAGAATTGCGAGTTTGGATTCGATAGCATCTTGTCTTTGTCTATAAAGGAAAGAAGTATCGTTTGAATTTTTTCCTTTATTTGAATTTCGAATACAGGTACAAGCGATGTATTTCTTCTTTTGCACATAGTGCTTAAACCCTTGTGAAATTCGCATACCCCCAGAAAAATACTCTGAATTGTTTCTTCATTCAATACTTCGTGACCGCTTATTCTACGATTTATGATTGTCATAAATGATTCCATTAGTCTGGCCTCAAGTATTTCGAATTTATCTACAAAGTGCGCATAAAAAGTCGCTCTGTTAACAGTAGCACGCTCTGCAATATCCCTAACGGTTATCGATTCAAAGTCTTTTTCTTGAATTAATGAAGCAAAAGCGTCTTGAAGGAGTCGCCGTGTACGTATCACACGAGGATCAGCTTCATTCTTTTTAATTGTCATAATTAAGATCTCCCCAGTATAACGACATTATTGAAATGGTGTTGTCTATACAACGGTTTATGATTATTGATGATTGCGTACCATTTGGTTGTTATTATAACATACAAATACAACATGTGTTGTTCAAACAACTAATGTAGTATTGAAACAAAATACAGAACGCCGCTTTTCCAAAAGGAGGAGAGAACCATGTCAGTTTCAGAACCGTCGCAAACGATGGAGCACCAACTCATTTTTTGATATTATTCGAGAACGCCTGTCGGTTCGTAGATACGATCCCGAGATCAAGATTTCTCTGAGGAATTGAACGAAACATTACGACAAGCCCCGCGCTGGCTCCTTCAGCTGCTAACATGAAGCCGTGACGGTTTCTCGATATCGACAAAAATATAGTTATTTAAAACACATCAGGAGAGTGAATTATGCAGAGCACATGGAAAGTTTACGTTCTAGTCTTGATCAGTTTTTTAGTTGGAACATCCAATTACATCGTTTCCGGGATATTAGACCGAATCGCAGAGACGTTGGGAACAAGCGTTTCGGCAGCAGGCCAGCTCATTACGGTTTATTCCCTGGCCTATGCGGTCGGTACTCCTATTTTGATGGCGCTGACGGCCAAAATGGACCGACAGAAGCTCCTACTTTATTCGTTGGGCCTCTTTATTGCCGCAAATCTGCTGACATATATATTGTCCGGCTTCGGTTTCTTCATTGCCGCGAGAATCATTACGGCGTTAGGCGCCGGGGTGGTCACAGTTAATGCGCTCAGCATCGCCGCCAAAATCGCTCCGCCAGGTAAACAGGCAAGCGCCATCGCCAACGTCACCATGGGCATTACCGCATCGCTCATCATCGGAGTCCCGCTCGGCAGAATGGTAGCTTCGGCTTTTGGATGGAAAGCGGTATTTCTGGCCATCGCAATTGTCGGGGGCTTGGCCATGCTTGTCATTGCTGCGGTTATACCACGTATGCAGGGCGACAAGCCTGTCCCTTTGATCAAACAATTTGCTTTGTTAAAAAAACCTCAGGTTTTGGTTGCTTTAGCGATTACTTTTTTCTGGTTGGGAGGATATTCCCTTGCCTATACTTACTTATCACCTTTTCTGCTAGAGGTGACTCATTTAAATGAATCATTGATTAGCGCAGCTCTGTTCGTGTTCGGCGTTGCCAGTTTGATTGGCTCGAAAGTCGGTGGCTACAGTGCGGATAAACGGGGTATCAAATACACGCTCGTTTCAGGGATGGTGCTTCACGTCATTTCGTTGATTTTGCTATCCTTAGTCGGACAGTCGGTCATTGCCGTAATCGTCATTTTGATCCTCTGGTCTTTTGCCGCTTGGTCATCCGCGCCCGCGCAGCAATTTAACCTGGTTTCGCTTGTTCCTGAATCCTCGGGCGTCATGCTGAGCTTGAACAGTTCCATGATGCAGCTTGCCATGGCTGTCGGAGCAGGAATCGGTGGGCTGATCGTTAACCATGTTTCTTTAGCATCCATTACCTGGTTCGGGGTACTCGGCGTACTTATCGCCATCATTGCTGTGTTTGTATTATCCAGCATGGCATCACGGCATTCGGTGGTACAATCAGTGGATTAAGTTTTTTTATGATTTTTTATGATAAGGAAAAAATAGATGAGGAAGTTGGAAAGTGCAAAGAGGATTAAACGGGACACGAGTTGAGCGATCAAGGAGGAGCAGTTTCTGCAGCAGCTGCTCCTTTTGTCAATTTTGAAGAAGTCGTTTTTTATCATGATTTTGGTAATAAAATCACATATGAATGCAAGAATGGAGTTTGCCTATTTTAATGAAGAACTAGGTGTCTTGAACTTGGAGCCTGATTTGGAATAGTTCGAAGATATCATCAAAGAGTAAATGGACGTTACGCTAAAGGGGACATTATGCTCAACACACGCTGTTTTCGTAGATAGTGTTGCTTATTCATATGTAAAGAAGAATGAGAATCTAAGCGATCAAGACAAAGCACTTATTTCAAGTGACGGATTGTAAAAAGAAGTGCGACAGATCCTCCATTAACGATTCGTTTGCAGACTTCCAACCGAGACACTTGCGAGGCCGGTGGTTAATGAGGTGGAGGGCGCGGGCCAGTTCTTCATCTGTGACCTCCGCAAAATCTTTACCCTTCGGGAAAAATTCACGGAGGAGCCCATTTGCATTCTCATTGGATCCACGTTGCCAGGACGAGTAAGGATCGGCGAAATACACGTTAATACCGTGAAAGAACTCCAACGCTGTATGGCACGCGAATTCCTTCCCACGATCAACGGTGGCGGTCTTGAAGGCTCCTTGTGGAAACTGCCCAGTTACTACGCCGAATGCAATCTCCATGGAATGAGCGGTGCGGTCTGGCATCTTAACAGCCAGGTACATACGCGTCTTGCGTTCAATAAAAGTCGCTACACAGGCACGACTTTTTCCGCGGCTGGAGACAACTGTATCGAGTTCCCAGTGACCGAACGACTCACGCTTCTTAACGGATTTAGGACGCTGGACAATCGTTTTACCCACTAGAAACCGGCCACGTGTCTCCATAGGCTTCCGTCGTTTTCCTTTATGGCGCAACACGTTAACTTCGCCCCCGGACAGACGCCCGTTATAAAGCCACCGGTAAATTGTTTTGAAGCATACAAACGGCTTTCCGCTTGCACGACGTTCTTCAGCGATCTGCTCAGGCGACCAGGTCTGGTGCAGCTTGTCCTCCAGTTCATGAACCGTATAAGGATAAGACGACTTTAGTTGGTGAAGCTGATGTCATCGTTTCTGGTACGGTTTCTGAGGTTTTACCTAGTAAATGGAGTAATCCTGATGGTAGTAGAGGCGCGGATGTTAGCAACATTCTTCAAACAGACATAGTTGTGTCAGTAAACAAAACTTTTAAAGGAAATCCTACCAAAAGTGATTCTGTAGTGATCAGAATTGACTCAGGGGAAACTAAAGGTGTGAAAGTTATTTCAGAAGGATATCCAAGTTTTGAAAAAGGTGAAGAGGTTCTTGTCTTCCTCTCAAGAGATGATAGTGATGTTGCTAATACTAATGAAGATTACTATATCCTAACTGGTATGCTCCAAGGTAAATATAATCTAAAAGAAAAAAATGCGGATAAGAAGATTTTCAAAGGGGTAAGAGATGAGATAGATCCTTCAACTTTTACCAACGAAATACCAAAAGAGATAGAAAAATTCAAGGATAGACCTAAAATGAAAGATGCAAAATTATATCAACCATAGTATAATATTGAACCATCCTTTGGTGCTTCCAAGGATGGTTTTCTGCAAAAAAATAGAGTGAGGTGTTAATTGTTGAAAATTATTATCTATATGTTTATTTTCATTTCATTGTTTTCTGCATGTGATCAGTCCAGAGGTTCCTATCCTGCACAAGTCATGTGGGGCGATGTCATTTATTCTGAATCTGCTGAAACCGTACCATCCAAAGATATTGGAGAGCAAATAGGTGAGACAAATAAAAGAGTGCATCCTTTGCCAAAAAATAATGGAGAAGCAAATTCAGCAGAAGTAGGGAGTAAATTATATAGAATAGTTGGCGAAGATCAACAGAAAGCGATTGCTATAAAGAAAGGTGATGTATATTTTAAAGCTACTCACTAGGCATTTTTAAGTTTTTTTCATCTCCAATACCCCTTCCTAATGTCCACCATCGCCACATTCTCAAGATAACTCAGCGCATCCTTGATTTCCCTTAGCAGCTCGATTTCGTTTTTCACTTCTGGGATTTCGATCATACCGAGTTTACTCTGCTTATTTACTGTATAATCAACTTGGTAAATTGCCATTTGAATTCTCCAATCAATAAAGATAAAGCCCTCAACATTGGATGGGCTTATTTTTCGTTGTTGTATTGAATAAAACTAGCAAATTTTACATAGAATTATTGTAAGCGTCAAATAGCCCACACCTTGTTATCAAGATGAGGGCTATTATGCTTTTAGTCGGCCTTAAATACCCGACAAGTTAGTGGTAGCGAAGATGACCATGGCAGCAGTTTGTCTAGCGCTTCGAGAGCGTCACTTCTTAATGCTAATGAAATTTGATGAGTGAACGCTGCTTATTGTTAGGGTTTCAGGTGAAGAATCTGAAAAAGGTTGTGATACAGTTATTGCGTATAGATTAAAAGGAAATTTCTTAGGATATCCATTTGTTTTTATCTGAAATGAAGCCTTACCTAATGCATTTAGTTCATAAAATGAATTTTCTGTTTGAATTTGCCCGATATTTGATAATAAAATTACAGCAAATTTCTGATTTTCCTTTTTACTAACATTGTAATTAATTATAAGATTTGATGGTAATTTGGTCAGCAATGTTGCTGCTTCACTGATAGATTTCATGCTACTATCGAGGGTAATAAAGGGTGAATTAGATTGCCAAACAGGATCAGAGGCTTCTAATTTTGAATATTTAACTTCTGTTGGAGTACTTTTTCCATCATTACCAACAACTAATATGCAACGTCGATAGCTAAAATATTGAGTTTCTGGAATGACTTTTGCCTCTTTTAGTATGTAATCAGGACTTCGGATTAGGGTTGCTAAAAAATCATGTTTCCCATTTGGAATATTAGGAAGGGAAATCGTAAAATCTTTTCTTTCATCTGGTTCAAGTGTCAGATCAATATGTTCATAATTTTTACTATCGGCGATAAATGGGGTTTGTTTAAAGTCTACGAAAAAGAACACTCTAAAAGTTTGCCTAGTAGGAAGATGGTTTATGACTGTTACCCTTGGAGAGTAGTTTTCGTTTGGTTTTATGCTGTGAATAGTCTGATTTTCATTTGAATTACTCCACGCGACACCAAAAGAGGACCCTCCAAATTCATTGTCATTTATTATAGATGAGGCAGTTTTCGTAGAACAAGCTGCTAATGAAATTGATAATACGATTAACAGTAATATTTTTTTCATGGCTTTACCTCATATTATAATTTTGAAAATAAGGAGCCCTTTAGGGGGACTCCTTATTATAAAACTTAGTTAATCCAAGTTGGATTAAGAGTTCCATAACCCGTCTTAATACCATCTTTTCTATAAGTATAGTGTGTAGTAGCAGCGGTATAGTGTGATTGTACACCATCAAAAGTACCCATAGTTAAAGAGGCATTTGCTTGAGCGCCATTTGAAGCGACTTTTGTACCAGAAATATCACCATAAAATGACCCATTCTTAAAAGCACTAATATAAACTTCAGCAGAGGAAAGATCTACTTGCAAAGAATCATAAGAAAGTGTTGACGTAGCCGTTACGCCGACTATCTGTTGATTTGTTGTTCCAATTGTAGAAAATGCTTTAACAATCCCTGAATTTTGACTATTTGAGTTATAAATAGTAAAGTTAGCTGAAGTTGCATAAGCACTAGATGTTATGGAAATAGCAGCTACTAAGAAAGACAATCCAAGAGTAAGCCAAATTTTTTCTTCATATCAAACACTCCTTAAGGTATATTGGAATAATTAGGAATAGCAAGACATAGAAATATTGTAAGAGATTGAACATATCATCCTTTGAAAAGGCTGGTATGTTTTTTTTTTTTTGAACGCTGCGCAGCAATTCGTTTTTTTTCGAAATATGGAAATATTTCGGTTAATTCCAATATATCAATTTAATTACTATACTTACACGGTTCGTTAGAAGTAATATTTTATGTCGAATACATGTGTCTACTTGCCTACAGGGCATGGAAATAAGGCGAGTTGTCGGAAATAAAATATGCCTTGAGCTGCCTGTTTTTATCTGAATGCTACCTTATTTCTCAAGGTTTCTTGATGCGGCCATTATACAGCCCAAAGAAGTTTTCAAAAGCAGCGATACTAAACAATGCTGCATCTTTGAAAGCGAAAAATAAATTTCTCCTTTGAGTTGAAAGTCAAACAGCCCCCACCTCGGGATGGGAGAGAAGAAATATCTGCTGCTTAATATTTTAGCCGGGCTGTAGGCGATCGCTTGTCCTGTCAAACTCTTAGGTAACGTTCGAGATCGCTGTTGCTTCAGCCACGTATGGTACGCTTCGATCACAGGAAGGCTTCGTGCCTGCCGTGCGGCAAAGCGTTCTTCCGGCGTTGTTTCCTTCAGATCCCTCTCAATGGCAAAGAGTTCGTTACAAAACTTTAGGCCTTGCTTCGCTACTGCTTCCGGATTACTCTTTGCCTCTGGCGGCGCTGTCTTCAAAGACTCGTCATATTTTCGCCGTGCGTGAGCCCAACAGGCGACAAGTGTCACATCGGTTACCTTGTGATACCCTGGGTAACCGTCGACATGAAGGTAACCCTTAAATCCGGCCAAAAAGTTTCGCGGATGCTCACCGCCTCGGGTTCTCTGGTAATCGAACACAACAGCCGGGTCTTCTCCGCGTCCACTGCGATATAACCACAGATAGGATGTGGATTCGGCCGATTTTCCTGGCTCGCGCAATACCTGTAACGTGGTCTCATCAGCATGTAAGATATCTTTCTTCAGCAAGTATTCTTTCATGGCACTAACCACTGGCGTCAGCCACTTCTCAGCTCCGTAGATCATCCAATTCGCCATCGTTTGCCGGGACAATGTAAAGCCTAGGCGAGCAAAGTGCTGTTCTTGCCGATAAAGCGGTAAGCTTTCCATATATTTCTGACACATCACATGCGCCAGAATCGATGGTGAAGCTAGGCTCCCCGGATAAACAGGCTTTGGCATTGGTGCTGTGACGATAGGTGTCTGAATTTCATTGCGCTCACATGATCGGCAGGAATAGACCTGCCGCACGTGCCGGATGACTTTGACTCGAGGCGGCACAATGGCGATCTCGCTACGTGTTTCGGTGCTCATCTCATGGAGTGCTCCACCACAGCACGAACAGACCTGATCCGTCTCAGAGAGTTCATAAGTCACCGTTTCAATCGGCAACCGATCAAAATCTACTTCACGCCTACCGCTCGTCTTCCGGCGCTCGTAGGTCACTTGCTCCATCTGTGGATCTTGTCCTCCAGGCGTCGCAAGCACCTCGGCTTCGTTAAACAGATTCAGTTCCAATTGATCAGGACTCGTCTTCTCGCTCGATGCACCAAAGCGTTTTTGTTTCGCAAGACGGTTTTGCTCCTCATACCATTTGAGCATAGCAGTAAGCTCAGCAATTTGCTGTTCCTGCTTGGCAATTCGCTGATGCAGCTTTTCGATTGTTTCCAAGTTTTCCGCTCGATTTTCCATACCATATACTTTCGGTAAATATCGCTTCATCCCTGCCGCAAGGTATGACGATACAGCGAACATTCAAGTTAAATGACCGTTTCGGCTATAACTTTTTGGTGTGCCTGACGCTGACTAAGCGAAAGCCCATCCAGCAGCCAGCGAAGCTCACGGGAGGTAATTGTTGCGGTGCCCACGCTTTCGTTCGGCCACTGAAACGTACCTCGTTCAAGTCTGCGGTAAAACAGCCAAAAACCGTTGTGCTCCCAGTGTAAGATCTTGAGCTTGTTGCACTCGCGGTTGCAGAAAACAAACAAGCATGAAGAAAAGGGATTGAGTCCAAAGCCTTCTTGCACGATTGCGGCTAATCCGTCGATAGACTTTCGCAGATCTGTTGATCCAGTGGCAAGATAGACATGCTGGACACTGGATAATGCTATCATGGCTCTTCCAGTGATTGCACAACTTCTCTAAGCAACCGCGGGTCAAAGCCAGGACGGATCTCAATTTGGACTGAACCGATACGAACGACAAGTGTAGATTCATGGGTGCTAGATTGGATTGGGTCGGAAACCTTTAGCGGAACCCAGCTAGGAGAGATAGGGCCATCAGCCTCTGAATGAACTACTTTTAGTTTGCGGAGCCAGTACTTCAACTGCTCTTTGGTTACTTGGTGAGCATCGCACCAAGCTGCCATTGAAAGATCACTCGCTCGATAATCCTCGATACGTGCTGACCAATCCTTGCGACGCTGTTCTTTTGTGGTCATAAGGCAACCTCCAATTTAATTGGGATGCCTTCATTTTCTCATGTATATTTGGGTTCTTGAAGGTGTGCTGGGTTTGACGCTTACGAATTATTAGTAGGGCGGTAAGCGTCAAATAGCCCTCATCATCACAGATGTCGCAGCATGGTGGGGGCTATTTGACGCTTACATATCAACATTAGAATTTAACATAGCCAAAACATTAAGCTAACGCAGAACGATAGTTGATAGAGATTGTAGGCGAAATGGTTTGTAAGAAGTACTTCAAAACTTATTTGTAATTCAGTTTTTATACCGGAAAACACCACTTCAGAACTTAATTTGTAAATCGATTTTAAAAGAAAAACCAGCAAACCCTTGAGTTTGCTGGTTTCTTTCACTTCAAAACTTATTTGTCACCCAACAGATGATGTTAAATGACAAATTGGTTTTGAAGTAGACAATAAAGTCTTGAAATGACAAATAAAGTCTTGAAGTAACAAACAAAGTGCTCGAAAATGTAAGGAAAGTGGGTAAGTGTGGAGAGAGGTATGAGTAGCGTTTTGAATAATAAATTTATTTTGCACAATCGTTTTGGTAGAGTCATTCCAATCGACTTTCAATCCTGTAGCGACTGCAACGGAACGAAGCGGCAAATACGTACTGCCGTCATAGGTGATCGCATCCTGTTTGATTCCATCTGCATCATAAGGCGTCCACGCGCCCCCTTTTAACATAAATTTGATCCCTTTTCCAGAACGTGGTATATGCGGGTACTGGGCTTGAAGACTTTAGATCGGAATGACAGCATCCTGATCATGGGCAGCGGGCAATGGATTTAATTCATCGAATCAAAGTGGCGAATTCATGGAGGGTGATGAAGCGGCTTAAATCTCGGAGCAGCTGCGGCAAGTAAAACGCGAGCATTTTCCAGGCCGATGCAAAAATGCGTATCTTCGGGATTTTCCTCTTCAATTGTATCCGTCGAAGGAAGGAACCAAATAAGTCGTGAAATGCACATTTAAATGTCGTACAATGAGTGGTTCCATACCTGAAAATTTGATATGATTCTGTCATTATGTTAAGAATAATCGGGACTGTCGATCATGTTCACGGCAGTTCTTTTCTTTTTCTACAAGGGGGTCGGACGATGGGGGGCAGAATCCCGCACGTTTCATGGAATTCCATTCGATTCAAGCTGGTGTTTGGTTTAGTGGCCGCTATAGTTCCGCTAATCACACTGCTGATTTACAACAATTATTACAGTATCGGCGTTGTGCACAATCAGGTAGCGCTTTCCAGCAAAAATATGATGTCTTTGTATATGGGGCAGATCGATGCCCAGCTACAGGATGCCGACCGCAATTTAATCGGTCTCGCTACTGCCAATTTCGATATTGCGTTCATGGACGCCCCTGCTTCGGATGACGAGTATCAGCTTGCCAAACAACGGGTGTCTAATACGCTAGCGAGAGATATCGTACTTTATAAATCCGTCGATGCTTTTTTTGTATACTCCCAGTCCCGGTATGATTTATTGGACGTTTTTAAAGCCGATGTCGCATTTCCAGAGCGCGATCAAGTGGAACGGCATTTACAGCTTCTTCTGAGCGGCGATCCCCAGGGTACGGGCATGAAAAAATGGTTCGTGCAGAAAATCGGACAGGATTACTACATGCTGCGCGTGATCAAATCGGGCACTTTGTATATCGGGGCATGGGTCAACGCGAGAACGCTGCTCATTCCGCTGAATCTGATCGATCTGGGCAGCGAAGGAAGCTCGCTGCTCGTTACTGATCGGGGGGAGCCGATGGTCAGCACCAAGCCGTTGCCGGATGAAAAGATCGATTTCACGAAAGGATTTCGCCAATTTTACATGTCCGGTGACCGGAATAATTTGCTTATCGTCGGAGAACCTTCACAGGAAGGCGACTTTAACCTGGCAGCCGTTATTCCGGACCAACAAATCCTGCAAAACCTGCCGATTCTATCGCGGGTCATTAAAGCGATATCGTTCGCTTCCATCGGACTTTTGCCAATCAGTCTTTTATTTCTTCGCAAAATTCTGCTTATCCCGCTCAAACGTTTGATCGCTGTCATGAGAAGGATCAACGACGGCAACGTCAATGTAAGGATCGAATCTTATCCGGCTTCCGACGAGTTTCAGTTGGTGAATCAAACCTTCAATAGGATGATGGCGCAGATCGAAGAATTGAAAATCAACGTCTATGAAGAGCAGCTAAGCAAGCAAAAGGCGGAGCTGCAGCATCTGCAGCTGCAGATCAACCCGCATTTTTTCATGAACTCGCTCAATATCCTGTTTAATTTGGCGCAAGTGAAAAACTTCGAATTGATTCAAGAGATGACTTTATGCCTAGTCCGGTATTTCCGGTTTATGTTCCAAAGCAATTTATCGTTCGTTTCTTTGCGTGAGGAGCTGCAGCACGTCCGCAATTATGTCCGGATTCAGGAGCTCCGCTTTCCGAACAGCCTGAGCTGCACGATCGACGCTCCGGATTTCTTGGGGAATGTTCCTGTTCCGCCGCTTGTCATCCAAACGTTCCTGGAAAATTCGATCAAGCACAGCGTGACGCTGGAGGAGCCCGTGCTTATTTCCGTCGCCATCGATTTGAAGGAAACCGGGTTTGAGCCGTACATCGAAATCGTGATCCGGGATACGGGCAAAGGGTTTTCGGAGGAAGTGCTAAACAAGATCCGTTCGGGGAACCGCGTGGTGGACGAGCATGGTGAGCATATCGGGATCTGGAACGTTCGCCAGAGGCTGCAGCTGCTGTATGGCGGGAAAGCGGCGATATCTTGCTACAATGGCTTCCCGAGGGGCGCAGTGGTTGAAATCAGACTTCCGTATGAACAGGCAAGTTAGAAAGGAGAGGGAAACCGGAATGCTTCAATTAATGATTGTGGACGATGAAATTCATGCCGTGGAAGGAATACGGTCCGGGGTCGATTGGTCAAAGCTCGGCATCACCGGCGTATTTACCGCCTATACGGTCAACCAAGCGAAAGAAGTGTTCGAGAAAGAGCGCATCGACATCTTGCTGTGCGATATTGAAATGCCGCAGGCGACGGGGCTGGAGCTGACGGAATGGGTCAGGGAGCGGTATCCGCGGACTGTGACGATATTCTTAACCTGCCATGTCGATTTTAAATACGTCAAACAAGCACTCCAATTGGGGAGCCTGGATTATATTCTCAAGCCGATTCCGTTCGGCGAGCTGGAGGAGATTATCCGCAAAGCGATCGGGAAAATCAAGAGGGAGACGGAACTCGCCGAGTTCAGCCAATACGGCCAGTTCTGGGTCCAGCATCAGCCGATGCTGATCGAGCGGTTCTGGCTGGATATCCTGAATCAGACGATACCGCCCAGAGCGAAGGCGGTAAGTGCTGCCGCCGCCGACCGCAATATTCCTTATGCCGAGCAAATGACCTTTGTGCCCGTGCTCATCAGCGTTCAGAGGTGGCATAAGCCGCTCACTTTGCGCGACGAGAAGATCTTGGAATATGCATTGAAAAATGCCGCCGAGGAAATGTTGTTGGACAATAATCGGAACGGCCAAGTGATCGCCCTGGGCAGCGGCAGATTGCTCGCCATCTTATCCTTTGCGAGTCATGCCGAGATTGAAGCGAAGCTGAGAGAAGCGTGCGAACGGTACATTGATTCTTGCCGGCACTATTTTTATTGCGATTTATCCTGTTATATCGGTGAAAAAGTGCATGGCCATGACATGTTTGTGATGGTCGGCCGCCTTAAGGAAGTTGAGAAAAATAATGTAGCTTACAACAATAAGGTTTTCCTGCTTTCCCAATTTCCATTACAGCATTCCGCCATACAACTTCCCGACATGGGAGTTTGGGCCGTGATGATGAAAGAAGGAAAATACGCGAAAGCGTTGGAGGAAGCGACTGCTTTCCTTGACAAGCTGCTGAGGCAGGACGGATTGGATGCGAAGCTGCTGCGGCAATTTTATCAGGATTTTCAACAAATGATCTATTATGTGCTGCAGACGAAAGGTATTCAGGCCCACCAATTGTTCAGCGACCATGTTTCGCTCGAATATACAGCAAGCGCGACTCGTTCGGTTACCGATTTAATTGGATGGATGAAGCACGCGGTCCACAAAGCGATGGAGTATGCGAACTCGGTCGAACAATCCCAGAGCGTTGTCGAGAGGGTTATGAGCTACATTAGACAACACATCGCAGAAGATCTGTCGCGGGAGGACATCGCGGGTCATGTATTTCTGAATCCGGACTATTTGACCCGAATTTTCAAGAAGGAGACAGGAATGGCCGTCTCGGACTATTTGTTTCAGGAAAGGCTGAAGCTCGCGAAGGAGCTGCTGGCGAAGACCGATATGCCGATCAGTGCCGTCGCTTCACATATCGGGTATGCGAATTTCTCGCATTTTTCCCGGATGTTCAAGAAGCACACCGATCTGAATCCGAACGAATACCGCCAATTGCATCAGCACGTTCCCGAGTAACGCATGGTCGGCAAATGCATAGTCAAAAGTCGTGAGCGGAGCAGAGCGCGGGGAGCAGCGAAGATACAATAAAGATAACTTCGCTGACGATTCCGGCTTGTCGTAAACGGTTTCAGGCGGCGAACACTACAACGCAAATGGGGGAGTACCATGAAAAAAAGCTTAACATCGGTTAGCGCGCTTATCATCGGTTCTATGCTCGTCTTGTCCGCTTGCGGCGGCAATAATGGCGGCGCAGTGCCGGCCGCTGGAGATAATGCAGCGAAGCCTGCGGAAAAACCGGTGGAGCTGAATGTCGCATTCCCGTTATTCGGGGCTGTGCCGAAGGATATGTCACTGGTGCAGGACGCAATCAATAAAATCGCGCAGCAGAAAATCAACGCGACCGTGAAATTGACGCCGATCAGCTTCGGGAACTGGGATCAGCAAGTCAACCTGATGCTCAGCAGCAATGAAAAACTGGATTTAATGTTTGTAGGTGGATCCAATTACAGCAGTTATGTCGCGAAAGGCCAAATCGTTGCGCTCAATAAACTGATCGAACAGCACGGTCAGGGAATCTCGAAGGCGCTCGAACCGTCCTATTTGAATGCTTCCCAAATTGCAGGATCGATCTACGCGATTCCCACGATCCGCGATTTGGCCACCTATCACGGTCTGACCATGCGGAAGGACCTCGCCGATAAATATCATATCGATCCTGCCAAGATCAAAACGCTGGATGATGTGGAAGCGGTATTGAAAACGATCAAGGACAATGAGCCGAATGTGGCGCCGCTCATTCCGAGCGCCATCGGCAGATCCATGCTGGATGTGTATCCCTGGTACGATATACTCGGAGATTCGATCGGCGTGCTGCCGAATTATGATAATAACCTGAAAGCGGTCAATCTATACGAGACCCAGGAATATGCGCAGTTCGTTAAAAAGATGAGAGGCTGGTACACGTCGGGCTTAATCCTGAAAGATGCCGCTACGAATAAGACTTCCCAGTTCGATCTGATCAAATCTGGCCGCGGTTTCGCTTATATGGCGAATATGAAGCCCGGCTTCGAACTGCAGGAATCGAAGAGCAGCGGCGTGCCTGTCATTACGGCAAGTCTGAGACCGCCGGTATCCACAACGACGACCGTTACAGGTGTCATGTGGGGAATTCCGATCAATTCCAAAACGCCGGAAAAAGCAATGGATTTCTTGAACCTGATGTATACGGACAAGGATATTGTCAACCTGTTCGATTGGGGCGTCGAAGGGAAACATTATGTCGTCAAATCGGATAACGTCATCGATTACCCGCAAGGAGTCGACTCCAAAACATCGGGCTACAGCGTGAATATGGGATGGCTGTTCGGTAATCAGTTCCTGTCCCATGTATTCAATGGAGACGACCCGAAAATTTGGGAGAAGATGGACCAGTTCAACAAAACGGCTATGAAGTCCAAGGCGCTCGGCTTTACGTTCGACGCAAGTCCGGTCAAAGCGGAATACGCCGCCGTGACCAACGTGGTGACGCAGTACAAGCTGCCGCTAGAAACGGGAAGCGTCGATCCGGATAAAGTTTTGCCGGAGTTTATCTCGAAGCTGAAATCCGCCGGCATCGATAAAATTATTGCCGAGAAGCAAAAGCAGCTCGACGAATGGGCGAAGAGCAGCAAATAATCAGTCAGCGCGCCCGGTTAACGTACCTGTTGACCGGGCATTTCATTTGCAGAAAACATCAAGGCAAACGGAAAGGGGAATGTACAATGGTACATACCGTGCAAATCAACGATCAATGGATGTTCTCTAAGAAGAACGATCCTTCCTATGCTGGCGAGCTTAGCCAACTGTTTCAGACCGTCACACTGCCGCATACCTGGAACGATACCGACGGGCAAGGCAGCAGCGAGCCGTATTATCGGGGGCAATGCTGGTATCAGCGAATCCTGGACGTCTCCGCGGAGGATCTGGAAAAGCGCATTTACTTGGAGATCGGAGCCGCGGGAAATATCGGGCACGTATATGTCAACGGCCGTCTGGCCGGGGAGAGTCGTTGCGGATACGCCATGTTTCGGGTCCCTCTGTCTCCCTATTTGAAAGCAGGAGATAATCTGATCTCCATCCGGGTTGATAACAGTAACCACAATGA
Source organism: Paenibacillus sp. GCM10027628 (assembly GCF_042676385.1). Taxonomy (NCBI): domain Bacteria; kingdom Bacillati; phylum Bacillota; class Bacilli; order Caryophanales; family Paenibacillaceae; genus Paenibacillus; species Paenibacillus sp. GCM10027628. The sequence goes on along the minus strand of NZ_JBHTHA010000050.1, from coordinate 62,655 downwards.
CGTATTTCCGTTAATGGCGGATTTTACGTTCTATGGCGGATTATACCGGGAAGTAAAGCTGCTTGTCATGGACGACATCCATTTCGACGTTATGGATAACGGCCGGGACGGCGTTTATTTATCGCAGCAGCGAACAGATGAGCAGAGGTTTGAGCTGCTCGTTCAAGGCCAAGTTGTCAATGAAACCAAGACGTTCGCCGAGGGAACGATTCAAGTGCAGCTCAAGGATCAGGACGGAAATACAGTGCTGACAACAAATTCGAAGATGGCAGCTGGTGCGGACTCGGCTGCATTCAGCATAAAAGGCGAGGTCGCCCGTCCGATGCTTTGGGACGGCGTGGAGCAGCCTTATCTATACAAGGCGGAAGTATCCGTCATCGTGGATGGACGTATTCGCGATTCTCGCACGATCGATATCGGATTCAGATCGATAGAAGTGACGACGGACCAGGGCCTGCTTCTGAACGGAAAGCCGGTCAAGTTGAACGGCGTATGCCGCCACCAGGATTTCGGAGGCGTCGGCAATGCGATTACGAGAGCGCATATGGATGAGGATATGGCTTTGATCCGCGAGATCGGAGCCAATAGCGTTCGTCTTGCCCACTATCAGCACGACGACTATTTCTACAGCTTATGCGACCGTTACGGTATATTGGTATGGGCCGAGATCCCGTTTATCAGCATTCCTTCCACCAAAGACCCGGAAAACCGTAACGCCGATGAACAGCTGGAAAAGCTCATTAAGCAGGCTTATAATCACTGCTCGATCTATGGCTGGGGCGTGCAAAACGAAATCACGATCGCCGTGGAGACGGAGCAGACGTATACATCGATCCAAAGGTTGGCAGCACTTGCCAAACGCCTGGATCCTTATCGGCTCACGACCCAAGCCAATATTAACGGGGTACAGGATGAAAGTGTGATCAACGGCTTTACCGACATTGTCGGCTACAATTTGTATTATGGCTGGTACTACGGCGAAATCAAGGATTTGCAGGACCGCTTCGACGCGTTTCATCAAGCGCGGCCCGACGTCCCGCTGATTTTGTCCGAGTATGGGGTGGATACGAACCCGAAATACCATTCCTATACGCCGCAAGTTCAAGATTATACGGAGGAATACCAGCTCCTGTTCCATCGGAACGCCATTGAAGCGATCAATAAGCGGCCTTATGTACTGGGCGGATATGTATGGAACATGTTCGATTTCGGCAGCGCCAACCGCAACGAGGGAGGCGAAATCGGCAAAAACCAGAAGGGGCTCGTCACGATCGACCGCAAACTCAAGAAGGACGCCTTCTATTTGTACAAGGCATATTGGTCCAAGGACCCCTTCGTTCATCTAGCAGGCCGGCGCTTTGTCAACAGGCACCAAGAGTTAAATGACATTATGATCTTGTCCAATTTGCCTCATATCCGTGTATATCTGAATGATGTTCATCTTGCTGAAATCAAGAGCGAAGAACCTGTGAAAATCGTAAAGAATGCTACCTTATTCGAAGGGGACAATGAGATCAGAGTCGAAGGCACGGATGAGCAAGGTGCTATCCATAAGGATTCCATGGTGCTCCGTCTTGCCTCGGAAGCGGACCAAAGCTATATCCACATCAAACCGGACAGAGCGAAAAACGCCGTCAATTGGTTTGAGAAATTCGATCTGTCCAATGCCGAACCCATTGAATTGAAGGACGGGTATTATTCCACATTCGATACGATTGAAGACCTTTACGGCAATGAAGAGGCGAAAGCGGTATTTCTTAAATATTTCGGAGAAATGATCAATAATCCGTTCTTTGAGGCGACGAAAAGCGTCATGTCCATTCAGAAAATGTCCCAGCTGGTGCAACTCAACATCATCCCTGAATTGGTGGCGGTCATCGACAAAGAGCTGAATGTCATTAAAAAATAATGCTTGCGAATGATCCCTCTCAATGCATCTGTTGAAGGGGATCATTTTTGCGAAGAGAGCAGGAAGCATGGTCGGCAAAGTGCAATTCGGAAGTCGTGGGAACGGTAGTGGGGTTACCCGGATTTCTTTAAGATGAAAGTACGGCAACACGAAATTTTTGCAGCCAACCAGCAATGAAAGGGGAACGCCTAGCATGGCCAAACGAATTTGGAAATACAGCCCGCTCTATCTGATGATGATCCCGGGCATCGCCTATTTGATCATCAATAACTATTTGCCGATGTTCGGACTCACCATCGCTTTCAAGGACATCAATTTCGTGAAAGGCATCTGGGGGAGCGATTGGATCGGCTTTGAAAACTTCAAATTTCTGTTCCAAACGTCGGATGCTTTTATCATCACCCGCAATACGATTTTTTATAACGCGGCCTTTATCGTCATCGGTCTCGTCGTTGCCGTAGGCTTCGCCATCCTGCTTAATGAGATCAAAAGCAAATTTGCTTCCCGTCTATATCAAAGCATGATTATTTTGCCCTTTTTGATTTCGATGGTACTGGTCAGTTATCTCGTCTATTCCATGCTGAGCATGGAGAGCGGGTTTATGAACAAAACGATTTTGCCGGCTCTCGGTATCGAACCGATCAGCTGGTACAACGAGCCGAAGTACTGGCCGATCATTATTACACTGGTTCATATCTGGAAGGGGGCGGGTTACTCCTGCATCGTGTACCTGGCCGCCATCATCGGCATCGATCCCGAGTATTACGAGGCAGCGAAGCTGGACGGAGCTTCCAAGTGGCAGCAAATCCGTACAATAACCATTCCACTGATCACTCCCGTCATCATTATGCTGACGCTGCTGGCGATCGGCCGCATTTTCTACTCCGACTTCGGACTTTTTTATCAAGTTCCGATGAACGCAGGCGCCCTGTTCAGCACCACCAACGTCATCGATACGTACGTGTTCCGCGGTCTTCTGCAGCTCGGCAACATCGGCATGTCGGCGGCGGCCGGGTTCTATCAATCGGTTGTCGGCTTCGTGCTTGTCATTGTTTCCAACTATGTCGTCCGAAAAATCAATAAAGAAAACGCATTGTTCTAAGGGGGATCATCATGAATATCGAAAATCGGGTTTGGCAATGGGCGGCGCATCTGATTATGATCTCGTTCTCTCTCTGCTGTCTGCTTCCTTTTGTGCTGCTGGCGATGTCCTCCGTGACCGATGAAACGACCATTCTGCAGAACGGCTACTCCTTTTTTCCAAAGCATTTCAGTTTGAACGCATATGAATATTTGTGGCAGCAATCGTCTCTTGTGTTTAACGCATACGGGATTACGATTCTGATTACGGTGGTAGGGACGGCGGCAAGCTTGCTGATCACCTCGATGCTGGCCTATCCGCTATCGCGGCGCGATTTGCCGGGCGGAACGTTCTTCGCTTTTATGCTGTTCTTCACCTTGCTGTTTAACGGCGGTCTCGTTCCGACCTACCTGATTTATACACAGGTGTTCCATATCAAAAATACGCTTTGGGCTTTGCTCGTTCCGGGACTTTTGATGAACGGCTTCAACGTGCTGCTGATGCGGACGTTCTTTATGACAACGATACCGGTTCCGGTGCTGGAATCGGCAAGCATGGACGGTGCGAGCGAATTCAAGATGTATTATAAAATCGTCCTGCCGCTGTCGCTTCCGATTTTGGCCACGGTCGGCTTGTTTCAAGGGCTTGCGTACTGGAACGATTGGAACAACGGCTTGATTTATGTAACCGACCCCAAATTGTTCAGTCTGCAGAACGTGCTGAACCGGATTATGTCGGACATCCAGTTCTTGGCAAGCAACAGTGATATGAGCTCGCATGCAGGCGAAGCGGTCGCGCAGCTGCCAAGCGAAACGTTCCGGATGGCGATTGCGGTGATTGGCGTGATCCCGATTTTGATCGCATATCCGTTCTTTCAGAAGTATTTTGTCAAGGGCATGACAATCGGTGCAGTGAAAGGCTGAATCAATCAAACGGAGTGGTAATGGTAAAAGCTTAATTTAGTGAAAGGGAGATGAATCTATGATTACCGGAATTTGGCACGCTTTATTCAAGCCGCCGCAAGCCCGTATGAAGCTGCAGTTTATTATTGAGAAAAAGGAAGGTTACACCTTGTCCGTTGTAACGGAACCCTTTCCGTTACCTATCACGATCACGAAGGTAACCGTGGACGGAAACCGTCTCCAGGCTGTCGGGTTTTCCGCATTTGCACCGAACGACCCGGTGGAGCTCGATCTTTCCTTCCTGGAGAGCTCGTTCAGCGGCCGGATCAAGCTTCCGTTCCGCGAAGCTTTCCCGATTGAAGGCGCGAAAGGCCGCGGCCCTTCCTTGGCGGAGGATCTGATTGAAGAAGTGGCCCCCTACCGGAAACAAGATGTCGTGAAGCGGACGGACGAAGAGATCCGTCAGGCGGTAGAAGATTTGCTCGGTCGGATGAGCGTTCAGGATAAAGTCGGACAGATGAGCCAATGCATGGCCTCGAACTTCTCGTTCGGCGGCGACGTCGCCTCCGACCCGCCGGAGAAGCTCGTGGCGGAAGGAAGAGCGGGCTCGATCTTGGGCGCATTCGACAGCCGTCGCGTGTTCGAGCTGCAGAAAATTGCCGTGGAGCAATCTCCGCACGGCATTCCGCTCATGTTTAATGCGGACGTCATTCACGGCCATCAGACGATTTTCCCCGTTCCGCTCGCCTGGTCCTGCAGCTGGGATCCGGAGGCAATCAAGCTGGCTTGCTCCATCGCGGCCAAAGAAGCGAGCGCCGCCGGCATTACCTATAACCACGGGCCGATGGTCGATATCACGAGAGATCCCCGCTGGGGACGTGTCGTAGAGGGTGCCGGTGAAGACCCATATTTGGGGAGCGTTATCGCCAAGGCGCAGGTGGAAGGTTTCCAAGGCAACAGCCTGTTCGATACAGAAACGATTATCGCGTGCTTGAAGCATTTTATCGCATACGGTGCTGCGGAAGCGGGTAGGGACTATAATACCGTCGATATTTCCGAAGGCACCTTGCGAAACGTATATTTGCCTCCATTCCAGGCTGGCATTGAAGCGGGTGCCGGCTCGGTGATGAACTCGTTCAACATCTATCAAGGCGTTCCGGTCGCCGCAAACTGGTTTCTGCTCAACGATCTGCTGCGCAAAGAGCTTGGGTTTGAAGGCATCCTGATTTCCGATTACGGTGCGATCGACGAGATCATACTTCACGGAAATGCCAAGGACGCGAAGGAAGCCGCGAAGAAAGCGCTTGACGCGACGATGGACGTCGAGATGGTCACGCGGGCATACGATCATTTGCCTCTGCTGATTAAGGAAGGTCTCGTTTCGGAAGCGCAGCTCGACGACGCGGTGCGCCGAATTCTGACGTACAAGTTCAAAATCGGCATTATGGACGATCCGTTCCGCTATATCAGGCCGGAGAAGGAGATCGAATACAACTTCAGCGATGCGCATTTGCAGGCAAGCCGCGAGCTGGCTCGCAAATCGATCGTGCTTCTGAAAAATAACGGCGTTCTGCCTCTCGCGGGCGAAGCAAGGAACGTGGCGCTGATCGGTCCGTTCGGCGACAGCAAAGATTTGCTCGGTCCTTGGCAGTTTTCCCGTTACGGTCACGAAACCGTCACGCTTCGGCAAGGGCTGGAGAGCAGAGGCATTGCTCCGGAGCGGTTGCGCGTTGTGGAAGGCTGCCGGGTGGAAGCCGAGATCGAGGGCGGCATCGCGCAGGCTGTCGCGGCGGCAGAGCAAGCGGACGTCGTCATTCTGGCGCTTGGCGAAAACAGCGATATGTCCGGAGAAGCCTCATCCCGCATGGACATTACGCTGCCGGAAGCGCAGCTGCGGCTGGCGGAAGAAGTCATGCGGCTGGGCAAGCCGACGGTGCTCGTGCTGACGAACGGGCGGCCACTTGTGCTCGATTGGTTCGACGGCCGTGTCGATGCCATTGTAGAGACGTGGTTCCTCGGTTCGCAAGCAGGACATGCGATTGCCGACGTGCTGTTCGGCGATTGCAATCCGTCCGGCAAGCTGACAATGAGCTTTCCGGCGAAGGGCGGGCAAGTTCCTGTCTATTACAATCACTTCAATACAGGCAGACCGGTGACGGAAAGCAACAAGAACCAGAAATTCATATCCAAGTTTCTCGACGGTCCGAACGAGCCGCTCTATCCGTTTGGCTTCGGACTTAGCTATTCGACGTTTGAATATTCCGATATTCGTCTGTCGCAGAACCGGATGACAGCTTCGGAATCGATCATCGCCAGCGTGACCGTGACGAATACGGGAACGGTAGACGGGGAGGAAACCGTGCAGATGTACATCCGGGATCTGTATGGAAGCGTCGTCCGTCCGGTGAAAGAGCTGAAAGGATTCTCTAAGGTGACGCTCGCCGCGGGCGAAAGCACGGAGGTTCGCTTCACGATCACGACAGCGGAGCTTGCGTTCTGGAATTCCGAAATGAAATACGAAGTGGAGCCGGGGGAATTCAAGGTGTTTATCGGTTCGAATTCCCGCGACGTGACTGAAGCGTCATTTGAACTGATGGGCGAATGACATGCGGGACGAAAATGACCTAACGTGCTATGGGGCTTCGCGCCTGAGAAACTATATCATAGTCACATGATATTCGGCGGCAATCAGTTATCGATCAAGGCTTTAATAAAAGATCGGCCGGTATATGTCAGAGTGGATGCCTTTAATGAAAAAGGAATAACCGAAGGCGAAGTATTCAAAGCGGTTTAAAGCTAGCGCCGAAGCCGCCGTTGGTATGGGAGCAAAGCAGATATATGGGGAGGAAAAGAAATGGAACGCGACTTAAAGACATTGATTTCTCAGATGACGCTGGAGGAGAAAGCCGGCATGTGCTCCGGGCAAGACTTCTGGCATCTGAAAGGGATCGAACGGCTCGGCATCCCGTCGATCATGGTGACCGACGGCCCTCACGGCCTGCGCAAGCAGAAGGCAGGCGCCGACCATGTCGGCCTGTTCGACAGCGTGCCGGCGACCTGCTTTCCGTCCGCGTCCGGCGTGGCGAGCTCGTGGAACCGCGAGCTGATTGAGAAGATGGGGCAGGCGCTCGGCGAGGAATGCCAGGCCGAGGACGTGGCCGTTCTGCTTGGGCCCGGCGCGAACATCAAGCGTTCGCCGCTGTGCGGCAGGAACTTCGAATACTTCTCGGAGGATCCGTTCTTGTCCTCCCAGATGGCCGCTCACCACATCCGCGGGGTGCAGAGCCAGGGCGTCGGTACGTCGCTCAAGCATTTCGCCGCCAACAACCAGGAGCATCGCCGGATGACAAGCGATTCCGTCGTTGACGAGCGGACGCTGCGCGAGATTTATCTCGCAAGCTTCGAGGGCGCGGTCAAGATGTCGCAGCCGTGGACGGTCATGTCCTCCTACAACAAAGTGAACGGGGAATATGCTTCCGAGAACGAATACTTGCTGACGGATATTCTGAAGAATGAATGGGGGCACGAGGGCTTCGTCGTTTCCGACTTGGGCGCCGTCAACGAGCGAGCGGACGGCTTGGCCGCGGGCCTCGAGCTCGAAATGCCGTCAAGCGGCGGGGCGGGCGACCGGAAGATCGTCGAAGCAGTCCGCGCCGGGAAGGTGTCCGAGGAGAAGCTGGACCGGGCGGTTGAGCGGATTTTGCGGATTATTTTCAAAGCGGTGGACAGCAAAAAGCAAAGCGCCAGCTATGATCCCGAGGCGCATCATCAGCTTGCCAGAGAAGTCGCGCGGGAAAGCATGGTGCTGCTGAAGAACGAAGGCGGCATACTTCCCCTGGCTAAAGAAGGCAGCATCGCTGTCATTGGAGCGCTGGCTGCAAAGCCCCGGTACCAGGGCGGCGGAAGCTCGCATATCAAGCCGACGAAGCTGGAGGACATTCGGGAAGAGATCGCGAAGTCGGCCGGCAGCGGGGCGCGGATTTCCTACGCTCAAGGCTACGACTTGGACAGCGACGCTTCGGACGATAAGATGGTCGAGGAGGCGATCCGTGCCGCGGCGCAAGCGGATGTTGCCGTTCTGTTCGTCGGCTTGCCGGACCGTTACGAGTCTGAGGGGTACGACCGGACGCACTTGCGCCTGCCGGCCAACCAGGTCGAGCTGATTCAAGCGGTGGCCGCTGCGCAGCAGAAGCTCATCGTCGTCCTCAGCAACGGCTCGCCGGTGGAGATGCCTTGGATCGGAAGCGCGAAGGCAGTGCTGGAGGCGTACCTGGGCGGGCAGGCGCTCGGCGGCGCGATCGCCGATCTGCTGTTCGGGGACGCGAACCCGTGCGGCAAGCTGGCCGAGACGTTCCCAACTCGGCTTGAGGACAACCCGTCCTATCTATTCTACTTCGGCGAAGGGGACCGGGTGGAATACCGGGAGGGCATCTTCGTGGGGTACCGGTACTACGACACGAAGAAAGTCGAGCCGCTGTTCCCATTCGGCCATGGCCTCAGCTACACGACATTCGCTTACTCCGATCTATCGATCGCGAAGAAGGAAATCCGCGACGACGAGACGCTGGACGTTCAGGTGAAGGTGAAGAACACGGGAAATCGCGCCGGCAAAGAAATCGTTCAGCTGTTCGTTCGCGACGTGGAAAGCAAGGTGATCCGGCCGATGAAAGAGCTGAAGGGTTTCGCGAAGGTGGAGCTTGCGCCAGGCGAGCAGAAGACCGTGACGATCACGCTCGACAAGCGCTCGTTCGCCTATTACGACGTCGATACGAAGGATTGGCGCGTCGAGACGGGCGAGTTCGAGATTCTGATAGGGAAATCCTCGCGAGACATCGTCCTAGTGGATACCGTTCGCGTCGAATCGACGGCGGCCATTCGAGCGAAGGCGACCCGCAACTCGACTGTCGGAGATTTGCTAGCGGATCCAGCGACGCGGCCGGTCATCGAGCACATCTTGAAGCAGCGGAATCCATTCGGCGCTGCAGGAGAGGATGCCGGCGATGCTTCAGATATGATGGAGGCGATCATGAAATATTTGCCTTTGCGCGCCTTGATCGCATTCAGCGGTGAGGCCATGACGGAGGAGCATCTTGAGCGGATCTTGGCGCAATTGAATCAATAAACGAGAATAGCCTCTTCGCGTGCGTGGGGGCTATTCGTCTAAGGAGAGATATTTCATGACATTGCCGCAATTGTTAAAAGAAGACGGAGTCTATAACCTTTATGTTGATGGTAAACCCTACATCGCTTTAGCCGGCGAAATTCATAATTCCAGTTCCTCAAATCTAAACTACATGAAAGAAAAGGTATGGCCACATCTCAGAGGCCTGCATCTAAATACAGTGATTTTTCCGGTTTTTTGGGAATTAATTGAACCCAGTCAGGGAGAATTCGATTTTCATTTGGTTGATTGTATCATCGAACAAGCACGGGAAGAGAATGTGCGTTTGGTGTTATTATGGTTCGGATTATGGAAGAATGGAATTTCCAGTTATGTCCCGGGCTGGGTGAAGAAGGATTACAAAACCTATTTCCGAGCCGTATATAAAAATAATGAACCGTCTGACACCATTTCGCCGTTGTGCGTGACTGCGGTAGAAGCCGACGCGAATGCTTTTTCACAGCTTATGGCTCATTTGAAAAAGGTAGACGGTGACCGGCATACGGTCATCATGGTTCAAGTGGAGAATGAAATCGGGTTTCTCGGCAGCGACCGGGATTATTCCGACCATGCGAACGCTGAATTCGATCGTCCGATCCCTACCGAGATTGAATCCCTTTACGGAATTGGAGGTACGTGGGCGGAAGCATTCGCGGAAGACGCGGCAGAATACTTCATGGCTTATCATTATGCCCGAGCGGTCGAACAAATAGCAAGCGCGGGTTCCAAGGTCTACCCATTGCCGCTATTTGTCAACGCTTGGTTGGAGCAATTTCCTTGGAGACCCGGAACATACCCGAGCGGGGGACCGATTGCGAAGGTGATGAAGCTATGGAAGGCAACGGCACCGACCCTTTGTCTGTATGCACCGGATATTTATTTGTCCAATTTCGCCGAGGTTTGCGAGGAATATACGGCAAACAATGATAATCCACTATTTATACCCGAAGCTAGAAGGGATATTGAATCGGTTACGAATGTTTTTTATGCGCTTGGAAAGCATGATGCTTTATGTTATTCGCCTTTCGGTATTGAAGATTTCCTCGCTCCACCCTTGAATGACGGCAGTCAAATCGATATAGGTCTTTTGATGGCTCTCAATATAGACTTTTCTGGCTTTAACCTGAATGGAACCGGTCCCTATCTTGCACGCAGTTATGAGTTACTAGGAAATATGTTGGGTGTCATTCAGAAGTATCGCGGAACAGGCAAAATGACGGGATTTCTCCAAAACCATGATCTAGGGTGCATGTTATCCTTCTCCAAATATGATATAAAGGTATCCTACAGTCGTCGGCAAGAAGGCAAGCCGGTATCGGGGGGACTCGTAATTGAGGTCTCTGACCATGAATTTATTTTCACTGGGATTGGATTTTCAGTAGAGTTTTTGCCGAAACGCGGGGATTCGGGGAAGGTAAGTTTTATCCGAATTGAAGAAGGAACGTTTGTACAAGATGAATGGGTTTCCGGACGCGTACTTAATGGTGACGAAGCTGCTTATAGAATGAAAATCGGGATCAATCCTGCCGCCTTGCGAGTGGAGATGTATCAATACCGGTAGTGGATCGGAGCAAATAGTGGTTGACCAAAAGTCATGATCAAGGAGGACTAATGAACAAACGATTTTTGTTACGGGAGCGACGGACGGCATCGGCAAACGGACCGCGATCGATTTGGCGGCGCGAGGGGCGACCGTAATTGTGCACGGGAGAAGCGACGAGCGGGGAAGAGCTGCGGTGGAGCAGATCGTCCGGTTAATGGGAAACGAAAACATTCGTTTTCATAAGGCGGACTTTTCGTCGCATGCCGAAGTGCGGCGGCTCGCAGCGGAGGTACAGGCCGAGTATGCCGGTCTGGATGGGCTGATCAACAACGCAGGTATCGCGGGCCGGGGGGAGCGCACCTTAAGCTGGGATGGTTATGAGCTTCGACTAGCGTCAATTATTTGGCCTCGTTTCTGCTCAACGGTTTGCTGCTGCCGATGTTGGAAACAAATTCAGCACGAATTATGAACGTCGCGTCCGCCGGGCTGAAACGGATCCTCGATACGAAAATGGTGCGCGAAAGCGGAATTTCTCCGTTGGGCAGCGTCCGTTCCGGCGCATATGCAGTTGTCTATCTGGCTGTTTCGTCCGAACTGGTAGGGGTGTCGGGGAAATACTTTGATCGAAAAAGGAATCGATTGCCGACAAGCAAGCATATGACAGCCAATTTCGTCGAAGGCTGTGGGAGCTCAACGCGCGCTTGACTGGTTTGGAATAGAACAAGGCATCCGTCGTCGATAGAGACGGACGGAACGCTTTTCCGTCCGAGCCGATCCATCTTCCTTCGACGGCGTAATTGACCTTGCACAGAAAATCTTCTGTTCAGAAGTACTTCAAAACCAATTTGTCATCCAACAAAACTCTTTACTCCGATTGAACGAAGTATTGAAATTGCGGAGCAATTGAATATTAAGCATGCAAATAAAGATAATGAACCTATTCTTGCAACGACTGATTTTATGATCACAATTGAGACAGAAAAAGGATTAGAAGATGTTGTTAGAACGGTTAAGACTCCTAGTGATTTAACTCCGAGGACCCTAGAACTCTTTCAAATAGAAAAAACCTTTTTTGAAGAGCAAGGTATAGATTGGGGAATTATTCTTTCAACCCTTAAGTCAATTGATGGTTCTTCGCTAACGTTTTACCGATTTTATTCTGGTACTTAAACGACAATTTAATCATGTCTTTTTCATTCTAGAGACCTAGCGAACAGGTCTATTTTTGTTTTTAAGAAAGTCGTCAAAACGTCAGAGAAGAGTCGTTAGATTGTTAGTTGCTATTAGAGGATCTTTATAAAATGGGAATACAGCTATTATTAACTGAAGTTAAGGAGGAGTAGGCATGGCACATTTTCCAGAAGGTTTTTTATGGGGGGCATCCACTGCAGCGCATCAGGTGGAAGGCAATAATAGGAATTCTGATTTTTGGCTGATGGAAAACTTGGAGGGCTCGGTGTTCAAGGAACCGTCAGGCAACGCAGTAGACCATTATAACCGTTTTAAGAGTGATATTACTGAGATAGCTAATATGGGATTGAATTCCTATAGGTTCTCTATTGAATGGGCTCGAATCGAGTCGGAGGAGGGGCAATTCGAAGCGTCAGAAATTGAACATTATCGGGAAGTTCTACTTGCGTGCAAAGAAAATAATATAACTCCGATTGTGACTCTCCATCATTTCAGCTCACCGCAATGGCTCATTCGGCTAGGGGGTTGGGAGTCGGCGGATACGCCTGCCCGATTTGTACGATATTGTACACATGTCATGCGTGAATTAGGCGAATTGATGCCATATGTATGTACGATTAATGAAGCGAATATCTCCATTGGAATTAAAAAAATCATAAAGCGTCACGAAGCCCAAGCGGGGGCACCAGGTGCACAGGTTGGCATGAATATGGACATAATGTCTAAAATGCAAAAATATTTTGAGGAGCTGAGCAAGGCTTTTGGCTTGCCTCCAACCGAGGTTAACTCGTTTCTGGCTCCACGCACGGATGAGGGCTTGGCAATCATTTTTCAAGCGCATATGGAAGCGAAAGCTGCAATCCGGCAGATTAGTCCGCATACACAAGTCGGAATCACTTTATCGCTATACGACATCCAGAGTACTCCTGGGGGAGAAGAGAAGGCGGCCCATGCATTGCAAGAGGAGTTCCTTCAATTCCTTCCTTATTTGAAGGACGATGACTTTTTCGGGTTGCAAAACTATACGCGGATGGTATATGGGCCTGATGGCATTCTGCCCGTGCCGGAAAGCGCGGAGACGACACAAATGGGGAATGAATTTTACCCGGAGGCGCTTGGAGCTGTTGTCCGATATGTTAGCGAGCATCTGAAAGTACCAATTATGATTACTGAAAATGGAATCGCAACGGATGATGATACACGTCGTGTTGCTTTTATCGATCGTGCTTTGAAAGGTGTCCATGATTGTATTGCGGACGGATTGCAGGTGTTGGGCTATATGCATTGGTCCTTGATGGATAATTTTGAGTGGCAGCTTGGGTTCTCTAAACGTTTTGGACTCATTGCAGTGGATCGTACGACTCAAGAGCGAACCATTAAGCCTAGCGGCATTCATCTAGGAAACATCGCTAGAGAAAATGCGATCTAAGGAGAGGAGGAGGAGGGAAAGATGGGTATGAAACTGAAAAATAAAGTAGCTATTGTAACAGGAGCTGCCTCAGGTGTTGGCAAGGCGATTGCGGAACTGTATGCGGAGGAAGGCGCCAAGGTCGTGGTAGCGGACCTGAATGAAGAAGCCACCTTAGCAGTTGTTGACGAGATTAACCAAAATGGTGGTACCGCCATAGGCGTTGTCGCTAACGTCATGAAGGAAGAAGACATCCAGGCCATGGTGGAAAGAGCTTCCGAAGCATTTGGAAGAGTCGACATTCTCGTAAACAATGCAGGGATTATGGACGGGTTCAGATTAATCGAAACGATCGAGGACGATTTGTGGGAACGGGTTATAGGCATTAATCTGACAGGTCCAATGCGCGCCATTCGCAAAGCGCTTCCGTTCATGTTGAAACAAGGGGAGGGCGTAATTGTAAATATTGCTTCCGCCGCAGGAATAACTGGGGCTAAAGGGGGAGTAGCCTATACCTCCTCCAAGCATGGTCTAGTGGGACTGACCAAAAACGTTGGTTACATGTACGCGAAATCCGGCATTCGCTGTAATGCCATAGCACCAGGCGGTGTTCTAACCAGCATCATGAATTCGATGGGCAATATCGATATGACAGCTTTACAGATATTCCAAGATGGAGCGGGTACACAACGGCGCGAACCGGTGGACCCAAATGAAATTGCTACCGTTGCTCTTTTCCTTGCATCTGAGGATTCAAAGTTTGTGAATGGGACTGTCATCACGGCTGATGGTGGCTGGACGTCGTATTGAGGTTAGTGAAGGGCTGACTGGGGCTTTTCCCCAATCAGTCTTTTTTTACCAGAAAGTATAAGTTTTCTCGATAGAAAAAAATCGTTAAAACGTCAATAGGAAGTCGTTAGATTGTTAGATAGACGAGAGCGAATCCATTATGATCAAGGTAAGACATTTGAGTATAACACAGAAAGGAAGGGACAATAAAATGGAAAAAGCCGTATCGGCGACTGTACCGCGGGCCGGTATCCAGTACAAGAAAAGAGAAAATCGGTACCGTAAATACTTGCCGCTTCTGACTATGATGGCCCCTGGACTTCTTTACTTGTTGTTTAATAATTATCTCCCGATGTTGGGAATCGCCATTGCCTTCAAGAAAATAAATTTTGCTAAAGGCATTTTTGAGAGTGACTGGGTTGGATTTAAAAACTTTGAATATCTCTTTAAGACATCGGACGCTTTTATCATTACCCGAAATACGATTCTATACAACCTATTATTTATTGTTGTAGGAACCTTTTTGTCCCTTGCTTGCGCGATCTTGTTGAATGAGATTAAAAACAAAATCTTGCTTAAGTTTTATCAAAGCGTGATTACTTTGCCCCACCTGATTTCCATGGTCATTGTCAGCTATTTGGTATATGCCCTCTTGAGTGCGGATACGGGATTCATGAATCATACGGTACTCCCTTGGTTCGGAATAAAAGACGGCATTTCTTGGTACACGGAGGAAAAGTATTGGCCGTGGATTCTATCTTTGGTTCAATTCTGGAAAAGTGTTGGCTATTCGAGCATTGTTTTCTTTGCGGCATTGCTTGGGATTGACGAAGAATATTATGAAGCTGCGAGACTCGATGGCGCAAGCCGATTGCAGCAGATCCGCCATATTACCTTGCCGATTCTAACACCAGTCATCATCATGTTGACACTGCTCAGTATCGGACGGATTTTCTACTCTGATTTCGGTTTATTCTATCAGGTTCCTATGAATTCCGGAGCATTATTTAATACAACGGCTACGATCGATACGTATGTATTTAAAGGATTAACGGGCAATGGTGATATTGGCTTGTCCACAGCAGCAGGTGTATATCAATCTATCGTTGGATTTCTACTTGTTATGCTTGCAAACTATATGGTGCGACTGTACAGCAAAGATAGCGCGTTGTTCTAAGGAGGAAGATACCCTTGAAAAATGAAAGCAGAAGCTTGACGTGGTTTAGCCATATCATGATGTTCTTGTTCACAGTCTTTTGTATTCTCCCTTTCATTCTGCTCATTTCCGCTTCGTTTACGGATCAGAATGACATTATTGCGCATGGTTATTCTTTCATTCCCCATACGTTTAGTACGGCCGCGTATGAATATTTGTATGAAAGAGGGGGGGATATCGCTCGTGCTTACGGAGTAACGGTCTTCGTTACTTTAGTCGGAACGTTATTAGGGGTAGCCATAACGGCGCTTCTGGCTTACCCATTATCCAGAAGTGTTACACCATATCGCAATTTGATTATGTTTATCGTCTTCTTCACGATGTTATTCAATGGGGGATTGGTTCCCTCCTACTTGGTGTATACACAAATCTTCCATATTAAAAATACGATCTGGTCCTTGATTGTGCCAGGGCTCCTGATGAACGGATTTTACGTTATGTTGATGAGAACCTTCTTTCAAACGACAATTCCAGGTGCACTAATCGAATCTGCACAAATAGACGGAGCCGGAGAATACAGGACTTTATGGTCAATCGTGCTTCCGTTATCGGCCCCCATTCTAGCAACGATTGGACTCTTTGAATGTATCATGTACTGGAATGATTGGCAGCTTGGCATGATCTATATTACCGATCCTAAACTTTTCAGTATTCAAAATCTTCTTAATCGAATCATGCAGGATATTCAATTCATAACTACCAATATGACGAACAATACAGGCGATGCTCTGCAACAAATGCCTACAGATGCTGTGAAAATGGCCATTGCAGTAATTGGGGTCCTACCGATTTTGGTGGCGTACCCATTCTTCCAAAAATACTTTATCAAAGGAATTATGATTGGTGCTGTAAAAGGATAAGGTGCCGACTTGATTTCCTCCACATGCGTTGGCGCCACAACTGACTTATTATGGTTGTGGCGTTACCAGTTGTTATAAGAGTATGATAGATTTGAAATTTAAAACATTTCCTCAAAGGAGCCGAAACGATCATGTTTACTCCCGGATGGCACTGGAGACGAGCCTCATTGCGAGTCAAGCTAATCGTCAGCGTACTTATTATGACGATGCCGCTGGTGGGGATGCTCTTATATAACAACTACTATGCTATTCATGTCGTTCGCGGCCAGGTTGCGGATTCATATAAGAACATGTTGAACCTGTACACGAAACAAAGCGATTCCCGATTAGACGACATCGACACTTATATGAGAACGGTGGCCGATTCCGGCTATGATTTGTTATCCCTTAGTCAGGCTGGAACAGATGGAGAGTATTACAGTGCAAAAATTTATTTGTTCAACAAATTAAATAGAGATATTAACTTGTACGATCCGATAAATTCATTTTTTGTATATACGGAACACAGGCAAGATTATTTTAACATTTCTAAGAATAACCCTTCTGCCATAAAGCAAAATGAGATGATTGTACATTATCTGATTGATTATATTCATTCTGAGCTATTTTCGATGGGGAGTTCTTCTAAGGTTTGGAAATATGTCCGGATTAACCACGTTAATTACCTCATTGACATTGTGCGTTCAGGGGACACCTATCTTGGAGCTTGGATTAGTACGGATGATTTATTAAAACCTCTTCGTTCTCTTCAGATCGGGGAAGGGGGAGAGGTCCTACTAGCCAATATGCAAGGTGAGCCTATATCTGATTCAAAACTAGTAAATCAATACGGGATTGAACTGCAAGAAAAGGAGAATGAATATTATATTTCCGGTACCAAAAAGAAATTTCTAGTGGTAGGTGCTCCGTCCAATCGAGGAGACTTCAGTCTAATTGCACTGATACCTGATCATTATATTTTGGCTAAACTGCCCTACCTTCAATCCATCATTTGGTTCATTACGATCGTTGCCTTCCTCTTTATTCCGATAGGGTTGTATTCCATGAGACAATCTGTTTTGGTGCCGTTATATCGGTTACTGCGAACAATGAAAAAGGTTCGAGAAGGAGATTGGAGCAGCAGGGTAGAGCTTAGTAATACTTCGGGGGAATTTCAACTGATGGGCGGCGCGTTTAATGCCATGATGTCCGAGGTTGAACGGCTCCGGATTAACGTGTATGAGGAGCAGTTAAATAAGCAAAAGGAGGAGTTGCAGCGGCTGCAGCTGCAGGTGAACCCTCATTTTTTTCTGAATACGCTTAATATCGTTTATAATCTGGCCAAGATCAAGAATTATGAGTTAATTTTGGACATGACCATGTCTTTAATCGAATATTTCCGATTTATGTTTCGCAGCAATACCTCGTTCGTACAGCTCAAAGACGAACTTGATCATACACGCAATTATTTAAAGATTCAGAACTTGCGGTTTCCTGGGAAATTGAAATGGACGCTCCACACACCGGATTATTTATTGGATGTCCCTATTCCTCCACTAGTCATTCAATCGTTTGTCGAGAATTCCATTAAACATGCCGTTACGTTGGATGAGCCGCTTACCATTGTCGTACAGATTGAATTTCTGATTGAAGATCACGGCTCCAGAATGAAAATAAGCATTCGTGATACGGGACCTGGATTTAATAAAGAAGTGCTTGAAAAACTTCAGGCAGGTAGAAGTGTGGAAAATGAACGAGGCGAGCATACTGGCATTTGGAACGTGGAACGGCGATTACGGCTCTTGTACGGAGAAGCCGCATCCATTCAATACGCTAACTTTAAGGATACTCATGGAGCGACAATCGAGATAATTATACCTACAAATCCAGGAATGGAGGAAACCAGATGAGTTATCACCTGCTCATTGTAGACGATGAAGTTCTTGCCATCGAAGGGGTGAAATCAGATCTTGATTTGAATAAATTGGGCATCAGTAAACTGTTTACAGCGATAAATATCAGACAAGCCAAAGACCTGTTCGTAAGGGAAAGGATTGATATCCTGTTGTGTGATATTGAAATGCCTCTTGGCAGCGGTTTCGATTTGCTGACTTGGGCAAGAGAGTATCATCCGAATACGGTGACGATCTTCTTTACAAGTCATGCTGATTTTAAATATGCCAAAGAAGCGCTTCAACTTGGGAGTATCGATTATTTACTCAAGCCTGTTCGTGCAGTTGACTTGGAAAATGCCATTCTAAAGGCACAGGCTATTATAGATCGAAACAGTGAAATCAATAGAAACAGCCAGTCCCATCAATTATGGATTAAGCATCATTCCTTTATCATTGAACGGTTCTGGGTGGATTTGATCAACAATTCCATACCCAGCCAGCCTGCCGCGATACGAGATCAAGTAGAATTGCATCACATTCCCATTACCGAAGAATCGATCTTTCTCCCTATTCTTATCTCGGTCCAGAGATGGAAAAAAGGGTTAAACCGAAGGGATGAGAAGATCCTTGAGTATGCGCTTAAAAATTCAGCTGAAGAAATCCTGATCGGTGATGGTTCTAACGGAATCTGTTTTCATTTGGATCGAGGAATGCTCTTGATTATTATGGTAGACAATAGGGGGAAGAATTGGGATTACGAACAACTTTACCGAGCATGCCAACAATATATCGATTCTTGTAAAGATTATTTTTACTGTGACCTCTCCTGTTATTTTGGACAATCTGTAGAAGCACATGAAATGACCGGAATGGTAGCTGAGTTGCGGAGACATGACCGAAACAATGTTGCCTTCGTGAATCAAGTATTTCTTCAACATGATAACGGTACTTCCATGTCCCCTGCGAAGTTGCCGGCATTGGGTGTAGTCGCGTCTCTAATGAAGACGGGTACTAAGGATGCTGTCGTTCATGAAGTGGAATCGATATTAGGCAGCCTTGTTAACAATCAAGGAATCAATGCTGAAATCTTACATCAATTCAACCAAAACTTCACACAAGTCGTTTTTTCCTATCTGAACTTGAGAGGCATTGAAGCCAATCAATTATTTGGAGATGAAGAGTCAAGACGCATTTCAGAGTCGGCGGTGCGGTCCATAACGGATATGCTCGCTTGGGTACGTCATTCTGTGAGCAAAGCGATGATCCATGCAGAAGCGGTCAAAGAGACAGAAAAAATTGTTCAGTTCGTAAAAACCTTTATCTCTCTTAACATGGATCAAGATATGACGCGCGAAATCATCGCGGACCAAGTCTTTCTCCATCCAGATTATTTAACGAGAATATTTAAAAAAGAGACGGGTTATGCCTTATCCGATTATATTGTACTTGAAAAAGTCAAAGTCGCCAAAGAGTTATTGTCTCAAACGGAGCGCCCTGTAAGCTCAATCGCGTCGACTTTGGGGTACACGAATTTCTCATATTTTACAAAACTATTTAAGAAACATGTCGGGATGGGACCAATGGAATATAGAAGTCAAAAAAGCAGCGGCAAATAAGTCGTGAAAACGCTATTATGAAGTCGGTAGAGTGTTAGTCGCTCACGATACGGGACGATATGATGAAGGTGTGAATCAATGATTCTTATTGGGGGGATACGATGAATAGGAAAGTGATATTGGCTACATTGTCGCTTGTCACAGTCATGTTAACAGGGATGATTGTCGGGTGTTCGTCTTCGAAAAATGGAGGAGTCAGTGGTTCTACAGCAGCTCCGGCTTCCAGTGCGAGCACGAGCAGTGCTACGAAAGATTCCTATGAGATCGCAATTGCCATGCCGGCATTCGGAGCAGCACCTAAGGATACCCAAGCGGTACAAGATGAAATTAACAAAATCACAAAGGCCAAAATCAACGCAACAGTGAAAATCATGCCCATCAGCATCGGCGCCTGGGCGCAACAAATGAATTTGATGACTTCTGGCCGTGAGAAACTTGATTTGTTCTTTGAATTTGGTGCTGGGTACAGCCCCGATGTGGCAACGGGAAAAATAGTCGCGATCGACAGTCTGCTCGATAAGTATGGCGAAGGCATCAAAAAACAGATCGATCCCGCCTATCTTTCTAGCGTTAAAATTGACGGAAAAACCTATGGAGTGCCTGTCTATAAGGATTACACGACAGGAGTTCCAGGAGTTCTTATGCGGAAAGACTTAGTGGATAAGTACAAAATTAATGTAGCATCCATCAAGACGATCGATGACTTGGATCAAGTGTATAAGACGATTAAGGATAATGAGCCTAATATCGTTCCGCTCGGCGCCGGTTTATCCATGCCGTCGGATGTGTATGTTTGGTATGATAAACTGGGCGATCGTTTGGGAGTATTGCCAGGATATGACAATGGCCTAAAGGTCGTGAACTTGTTTGAGACCAAAGAGTATGAAGACTATTTGAATAAGGTCCATAGTTGGGCTAAGGCTGGATATATCAACAAGGATGCCGCTACAACTCAAGCTAACGCCTCTGATTTGTTAAAAGCAGATAAGGCATTTTCTTATTTCATCGGCCTTAGACCGGGTAACCTGGAATCGGAAATCCGGGCGAATGGTAAAGAGCTCGTGTTTGCACCGTTAATGAAGAATATATATGCGACTACATCCAATACGCAAGGGGGATTGTGGACCATATCCGCTAACTCAACTAACCCTGAACGCGTCATGATGCTCATGAATCTGATGTACACAGATAAGGATCTTGCTAATTTATTTATCTATGGCATTGAAGGGAAGCACTATGTGAAGGTGTCGGAAAATACGATTGATTACCCAGCCGGTATTGATTCGAAGACGGTTGGATATTCGATTCAAAGTTGGATCTATACGAACCCATCCATCGCCTATTTGATGAAGTCAGATTTGCAGGAAATGTGGAAATTGACTGCAGAAGCCAATCAAAAAGCGATCAAATCGAAAGCCCTCGGCTTCACATTCAATTCAGAGCCTGTTAAAAATGAGATTATTGCTCTCAAAAATGTAACAGATCAGTATGCGAAGGGGTTGGAGTCAGGAACACTCGACCCAGCAGATAAGTTATCCGAGTTCAAAGCTAAACTGAAAGCAGCGGGTATCGATAAAGTTATTGCTGAGAAGCAAAAACAGCTTGACGCTTGGACGGCTGCAAACAAAAAATAAGAAAGTTAAAACCAGGTTTCCATTTTAATGGGCCTGGTTTTTTCATTAGCCCAATGCTTCTAAACAGGAAGTCGGTAAAACGTTATGGATAAGTCGTGAGAGTGTTAGTGAGTGAGTTAGATTGACCTTATGATGTTAATAGATCCTTTTGTTTTCGTGAGAGGATAATTGTGCTTAGAGAAAATCGTGAACTTTACACGTGATGTTGACCGAACAGGTTGGCAAACGAGGAAAGGGAGATAAAATGGCTGATTCGACTATTCAATATTCAAACCCGGTAATCCCGGGCTTCCATCCCGACCCGAGTGTTTGTCGGGTAGGTGCAGATTTTTATCTGGTCACAAGTACGTTTGAATATTTCCCGGGCGTACCGATCTTTCATAGCCGCGATCTTGTTCATTGGAAGCAGATTGGACATTGCCTCACGCGCCAAAGCCAGTTGGATCTGGAAGACTGCAGAAGCTCAATGGGCATTTATGCGCCAACCATCCGCTTCCATAACGGCCGTTTCTATATGATTACGACGAATGTCAAAATGTTCCGCAATTTCTACGTTTGGGCGGAAAAGCCGGAGGGGCCTTGGTCCGAGCCGATTTGGCCGGAATGGCCGAGTGTAGATCCATCCCTGTTTTTTGATGAAGATGGGCGTGTCTATATTACAGGAACCGGCGGATTCTTTGGGGACGAGCCGAAGGGGATATATCAAGCGGAAATCGACCTGGAGTCCGGAAAACTGTTATCCGAACGACGTCTCATCTGGCAAGGCACGGGTGGAAAATCTGCGGAAGGCCCGCATCTGTATCGGGTTAACGGGAAGTATTTTTTGATGATTGCAGAGGGAGGGACCGAGTATGGTCACATGGTTACGATCGCAAGGAGTGATTCGCCATACGGACCGTTCGAAAGCAATCCTGACAATCCTATCCTGACTCACCGGAGTTCTGGAAGTTCCATCCAGGCAACGGGCCATGCGGATCTCGTCCAACTGGAGGATGGAAGCTGGTGGGCCGTTTTCCTGGGGATTCGCCCCGTATCCGTTCCGTTTAGCGGGCGGCACCACCATTTGGGACGTGAGACCTTCCTAGCCCCGGTTACCTGGTCCGCGGACGGATGGCCGGTGATCGGGGAGGGCGGCATGATTGCCGAGAAGATGGATGCCGGAACGCTTCCGCTTGTAGTCGATGAAACGCCTACGCCTGACGTTGATGATTTTAATTCCAACCGATTGCAGCTGGAGTGGAACTTCTTAAGAAATCCGCAGGACGCGGATTGGTCCCTAGAAGAAAGAATGGGTTGGATGACACTTCACGGTTCAGCCTTAACTTTAAGTGATATCGGTTCTCCGGCGTTTATAGGACGGAGACAGCAGCATTTTCGATGCAGTGTTTCTACGCTTATGTTATTTGAACCCGTACATGAAGGCGAAGAAGCTGGGCTTACGGTGTATATGAATGAGAGGTTCCATTATGAGATAGCGCTTACCTGTGGAGCAAATGGAAGACGCCAAGTGATCCTTCGCAGGCGGATCGGGTCGCTCTGGAAAGTGGAGCTCGAAGAAGAGTTTGAAGGCTCGAACATCATCCTCGGTTTGGAAGCGGAGCCAGCTAAATACTCGTTCTATTACTCTTCCCCGAATGGGGAGCGTAAACCATTTGGGTCCGGTGAGTGCTCATTGCTTTCGACCGAAGTGGCCGGCGGCTTTACGGGCGTGTACTTTGGTCTGTATGCAACGGGTAACGGCAAATCGTGTACGGTTCCCGCATCGTTTGATTGGTTTCAATACACGCCTCATGCGTGAGATTATATCACTTTTATAAAAGGAGCTTGTGAGACATGTTATATCCTATCTTGACGGAATCGCGCAGTGTGATCGACCTTGGAGGAGTTTGGAATTTTAAGTTGGACAAGGGAACAGGACTACAGGAAGAGTGGCAGAGCGCACCTCTTACTGACACCATTAGTATGTCCGTACCTTCTTCTTTCAATGATGCAGGGGTTACGGCTGAAATTCGAAACCATGTAGGCTGGGTATGGTATGAAAGAGACTTTACGGTACCGAGCCTACTGCTCCCGGAGAGAATCGTTCTGCGCTTCGGTTCCGCGACCCATAAGGCCAAGGTGTATGTAAACGGCCGTCTGGTCATGGAACACGTAGGAGGTTTTACTCCATTCGAATCGGAGATCAATTCGTTTTTGAAAGCGGGTAAAAACCGCTTGACGGTAGCGGTGAACAATATCGTCGACGAGACAACGCTTCCGATGGGCAGTTATAGCGAGTCGGAGGTTCCGGGGGTAGGCAAGGTCGTCAAGAACAGTCCTTACTTTGACTTTTTTAACTATGCGGGGCTTCATCGACCGGTCAAAATCTACACAACGCCTCGAAGCTACATTAAAGACGTAAGCATCATAACGGAACTCAGTGCCTCAACGGGGATTGTTCGCTTCGAGGCAACGTTCGAAGGCGAAGCGGAGGTGAAGGCTGAAGTCGTCGATCAATCGGGAGTCACGGTTGGAGATTGCCAGGGGTTGTCCGGCACGATCCGCATCGAGAATGCGAAACTCTGGGAGCCGCTCAATGCATACCTGTATCAACTCAGGCTGCAACTGATTCAAGACGGACAAGTTATTGACGTGTATGATCAACCGTTTGGCGTCCGGACGGTCGAAGTGAAGGACGAAAAGTTCCTGATTAATGACAAGCCTTTTTACTTTAAAGGATTCGGTAAGCACGAAGATACGCCGCTTAACGGCCGAGGCTTGAACGAAGCTGCGAATGTGATGGATTTCCAGTTGATGAAGTGGATTGGAGCCAATTCCTTCCGGACGGCGCATTACCCTTATTCCGAGGAAGTGATGAGACTGGCGGACCAAGAGGGAATCGTGGTGATCGATGAAACCCCGGCCGTAGGTTTGCATCTTAATTTTAATGTGGTTGCGCATAGCAACGGACAGAAGCGGAACACTTGGGAGGTCCTGCGGACGCAAGAAGCTCATCAGGAGGCGGTGCGAGAGCTCATCGCCCGCGACAAGAACCATCCTAGCGTCGTGATGTGGTGTATCGCGAATGAGCCAGCTTCCGAAGAAGACGGTGCCGCGGAATATTTCAAACCCCTCGTGGAACTCGCGAAAGCGATCGATCCGCAGGGAAGACCCGTCACCATCGTTACGCATATTGCGGCTACTCCCGAATGTGACAAAGTTGCGGAGCTGATCGATGTCATTTGCATTAACCGCTACTACGGTTGGTACGCGTTCCCCGGCGATTTCGATTCCGCAAAGATGGCGCTTCGAGCCGAATTGAACGGTTGGGGCAAGCGCTGCCCGGGGAAGCCGATCATGGTGACGGAGTATGGGACAGATACCATCGCCGGACTTCATGACATCGATCCCGTCATGTTCACGGAAGAGTACCAAGCCCAGTTTTATCGCGCGAATCACGAGGTGTTCGACGAATTCGAGCATTTCATCGGCGAACAGGTTTGGAATTTCGCGGACTTCCAGACGAGCCAAAGCATCATTAGGGTTCAAGGAAATAAGAAGGGGATCTTCACCAGGGACCGGAAGCCGAAATACGTGGCGCATGAATTGCGTAAAAGATGGAAATCGATTCCTGACTTTAATTATAAATCGTAGCTTTGGGAGGTCACCGACATGTTGGAAGTAGTATCATTGCGAACGGAGTATTTGGAAAATCCCTTGGGATTGGACACGCAAAAGCCTCGTCTAGGTTGGAAACTTCAGAGTGATGGCAGAAACGTCTTACAAACCGCATATCAAGTTCAAGGATCTTCGAACGAGAGCTTCACTAACATGATTTGGGACAGCGGCAAGGTTGAGACGGACAAATCGCAGGGCATTCTGTTTGAGGGTCCGGAATTAAAATCGCTTGAACGGATATATTGGAGAGTTAAAGTTTGGAGTAATCTTGAAGAGGAGTCCTCTTTCAGCGATCCCGCTTTCTTTGAAGCTGGATTGTTGAATGCTTCGGATTGGATGGCCCGTTGGATTGAACCTGAGAAAGAAGTAGACATTCACGCCTATAAGCCGGCTCCGTATATCCGGAAGGAATTCATCGTAAAGAAGGGGCTCAAATCGGCCAGAGCTTGCCTGACATCGAAGGGGTTGTACAACTTTTATCTGAATGGAATCGAGGGCACGGACCATCTGTTCACGCCGGGTTTCACTTCTTATTACAAACGCCTGCAATACCAAGTTTACGATGTGACTCCATTCTTGCAAGAAGGCCCCAATGCGCTAGGTGTCATTCTCGGGGACGGTTGGTGGAGAGGGGCTACGGGTGGAGCAAGTTTAAAGAACAATTTTGGCTATAAAGTAGCTTTTCTGGGGCAACTCGTGTTGGACTACGAAGATGGAAGCCGCGAGATCATCGGCAGTGACAACTCCTTTAAGACGTCCCTTGGACCATTACGTAAATCGGACATGAAAGCTGGTGATTTTTATGATGCCAGAATCAACATAGAGGGATGGAATCAACCTTCTTATGACGATTCCTCCTGGGAGCCTGTTGGGCTCGCAGACGATGGATTCGACAACTTGATTGCTACCCGGAGTGTCGCGGTAAGAGAGAAAGAAAGATTTACGCCAAAAGTAATACGAACGCCAAATGGCGAAACGATTCTTGATATTGGTCAAAACATCGCAGGTTGGGTAGAAATGAAGGTTCAAGGCGACGCAGGGACTGAGATTGTTCTAATCCATGGGGAAACCTTAGATAAGCACGGAAACTTTACTCTACAAAATCTAGCGGATCACGGAACACTGGAAGATTTCCAAGAGATTCGTTACATTACGGCTGGTAATGGTGAAGAGCGCTACTGTCCGCGGTTTTCGATCTTCGGCTTTCGCTATGTACTCGTTAAGAATTATCCAGGAGAAATAATACCCGAGAATTTTACAGCTGTGGCGGTGTATTCCGACTTGGGTGAGACGGGGGATTTCACCTGTTCGAATCCATTAATCAATAGGTTGGTATCCAACTCCAAATGGAGCCAAAAGGGAAACTTTATGGAGGTGCCTACCGATTGCCCAACCCGGGAAAGGGCGGGATGGACAGGGGACGCCCAAGTATTCTGTAGAACGGCGTCGGATTTTATGAATGTGTATCCATTCTTTGAAAAGTGGATGGCCGACGTAGCGGCGGAACAATTCGCTGACGGTTCGGTCGGCAGCACAGTGCCAACTGTTATTGGGCATCACAGCGTGGAGGAATGGGAAAGATTCACAGAGCAAAATAACAACCCGATGGTGGCCATGCGCAGGCCGAAACCTGGTACAGCCAGCATTCTTGACGGTTCAGCAGGCTGGGGCGATGCGGCTGTTATCATTCCATGGACGATGTATCTTTGTTATGGAGACAAGGCTATATTAGAGAATCAGTTCGATTCTGCCAAGGCATGGGTCGATTACATGGCTGCCTGTGCGAAGAATGCGAATGAGCTATACCAAGATTCGCCTGCTTATCAACATTATACGGACGGGGAACTTGACGCTGATTACATCTGGGATACGAGGTTCCATTGGGGGGAGTGGCTTGAAACTGACACTGAAATGGGAGATCTCATGGCAGTTTTGACCAAAACCAAAGGAAATCATCCGGATGTGTCAACCGCCTACTATGCCTATTCCACCCGATTGTTGGCTGAAATGGCATCTGTGCTGGGGAAGGCAGAGGAAGAAGCCAAGTACCAAGCACTTTATGAGAAAATTAGACGCGTATATAATCAATATTTTATTAAAGATGACGGCTATATATTGGAAGGCAGGCAGGCGCCTAATGTCCGTACGTTAGCATTCGGATTAGCGTATGCGGATAAGAAACAAGCTCTCGCTGACAGGCTGGCCCAGATGGTCGAAGAACAGGATTATCACTTGAATACTGGTTTCCTATCGACACCTTTCATCCTTCAGGTGTTGGCGGATTACGGACATGCTGATATCGCTTTCCGGTTGTTGGAGCAGGATACGTGCCCTTCGTGGCTGTATGCCGTCAGCAACGGTGCGACGACCATTTGGGAGAGCTGGAAAGGAATTAAGCCGGATGGCGAATTGTCAGGATCTCTGAATCACTATTCGTATGGTGCTGTTTGCGACTTTCTCTTCGCGGGCGTAACGGGAATTCGTCCCGTTTGGGAGACCCCTGGATACAAGCACTTTATATTGAAACCGCTCGTTGGAGGGACGCTTATGCGCGCTTCAGCAACGTATGAATCTCTATACGGAACCATTCGATCCAACTGGGAGAAGGCAGACCGAGGTATAACCTATCATTTCGAGGTACCGGCGAATACGACGGCCACGATCATGCTTCCGGGCAACCAGGATGATCTGAAGAACGTATCCGGCGATTTCCCGGATGCCCGTTATGAAGATGGACGTATTGTATTCACAGCGGGAAGCGGCGATTATCGCTTTACATTATAAGAGCTGGTCGGCTGGAAGCGTCCGACGAAGCGGTAATCGAAGCGGCTAGAGAAGCGCAAGTCGATCACTTTGTCCGGACGTTGCCGGATGGGTATAAGATGGAACTGAATGAGGAAACGAGCAATGTTTCGCAAGGACAGAAGCAGTTGCTGACAATCGCGAGGGCGATTCTTAGTCAGTTTGAGCATCCGGAGACGGAGCTGGTGGCGGGGTGACGGATTGGCGGAAAAAGGAAAGAGGGGTAGCGAATCCCTCTTTTTTAGATTTTGCAGCCACGTATTTGGTTTCCTGTGACTTATCTGTAAATCGCATCGAAGATGGATTCGATCTTGCTTACGATATCAAATCGACCATTGTCGAATTTCCATGTAACAATCGCGCCAATCATAGCAGACGTATATGCATCGAATAATTGTTTCGCAGATTTCGTAGATTGAATTTCATTCTTTTCGATGGCTTTATTGATTAAATCGATAGACTGACCTTCCGCATGAAAGTAGGAATAAAAATGCTTCCCGTCAAGTTCAAATTCCGCCATCAGAATATGATACATAAAATCGTTGCCGACTTCATGAATGATCTTAGCGTAATCCAAAGCAAGTTTCTTAAGAATTTGTTTTGGAGACCCCATACTTAGATCAACTACGATATTCTTTTCCACCTGGGAAGAAAACCAATATAATAATAAATCATTCTTACTATCGAAATGATGATAGAAAGAGCCGCGCGTTACGTTAAGCTTGTTACAAATCATATTGATACTAACATTTTCATAACCAATCTCTATAAACAGATCTATAGCTACTCCACACATGCTATCTTTTGTTGTGATCATAACCTTTCAACTCCTATTTCGGATTATAGCACAATAAGAAAAATAACCTCCAATGATGGAAGTTATTCTCGTTATCGGTATTTGAATTAATCCAAAATTTCCGGGTGTACCCATTGGGAAGGAGTAATCTTACCGGCAATGGAGCCTGCGTCAACTGATATTGCAGAACCGCTGATGTACCGAGCCATGTCCGAAGCAAGGAATAAGGCAAGGTAACCGATCTCCTTGGGGTCACCGAGTCTTCCGTTCGGAGAGATCATTTTTGCGTATTGTTGAATGACTTCCTCAGGCGCATTTCCCCAAATCGAGGTTCTAAACGTTCCCGGACAAATCGCGTTCACCGTTATGTTATGTGGCGCATAATCTAGCGCTGCGCTTTTGGTCAAGCCCACGACACCATGTTTCGCCGAAGTGTAAATCCCCATAGAGCTGTTCCCGGCTAAACCGGCTATAGAAGCGATATTAATTACGAATCCGCCAGGCGACTTCGACTTAAGAATCGCTTCAATCCCATACTTCATCCCCAAAAATACGCCTTTAAGGTCAATAGAGGTTAACCTATCGAATTCGGCCGTTGTATATTCGTGAGTCGGTCTATTGTCAGCGCCGATACCGGCATTATTCACAATACCGTCTAAACGGCCATAGGTGTCGACCGCAAAGTCGATCAGTCCCTTCACGTCTTCTTCTATGCTTACATCCGTTTGAAAGTAAGACGCTTCTCCTCCATTGGATTGGATTTCTTCTACTACCTTCAAACCTTTTTCAGTATGAATATCCGATACGACGACTTTTACACCATTTTCTGCATAACACAAAGCAATAGCTTTGCCTATGCCATCTGCAGCGCCAGTGACAACTGCAACTTTGCCTTTTACGCTTGAGAAATCAGACATGAATATCCTCCTTTTGCATAAAAACATACATGTGTATGTTTTTTTCTCGATCTTAACTTCGATAATGCTTCTTGTCAAGCGAGTAAAATGGCTAATGCAATTTCCGTCGTTGGCGGAAAGTACATAGTCGTCAAAACACTATTAACAAGTCGTTAAAGTGTTAGTGACTACAGAGCTGTTTTCATATAATAACTCTAATCATATGTCCGGTAGTGGGGATGATGGACATGTAGGCATCTTATCCAGCTACACACATATGAAGGCTAATGGGGGGGGACAGCTATAAATAATGTCATGTAAAGACTAAATGATAGTCTTCAACAGTTACAAATCAATGTTCAGGAAACATATCACTTGATCATTAGCTTTAATGGAAAGGGGAAAGTGCAAATTGAGTTATATTTATTCTCCTATTTCGGAGCAAGGGCAGCATATTTATATTGGTTTTTATTGGCAGGAAACCATTTTCCATGGAAAACCTCTGAATTGATCTACTCGATGCTTCAGGAAAAAAATTACAATTATCAAATTTGGAAGCGTATTCAAAGTGCGGTAATTCACTAGCTCACCGTTTCACCATTTATTGATTTAACATATAGTTTCGTTCCTGACATAACAAACGACGATGGCTTTCGCTAGACTAAAAGTAGTTCAATTATTAGGGGGTCGTAAGCATGATGAAGAAAAGCTCCATCTCTGTTGCTTCGATGGCATTGGCCTTTTCGTTGATTTCATCGACCGCAATGGCGGATATGACAGCGTCCAAATCTGCAAGCACGAGTGCAGCATCGGAAGAGGCGAAAACGTCTGCAGATTTTCAAGATTTGGCCAATATTGACGTAGGCCTGAAAACGAAAATCGATGCGATGCTGGCCAAAGGTGTGTTCGAAGGCGTTGCCGACAAATCGTTCGGTATTGATCAAATGATGACAAGGGCGCAATTCGCAAAAGTATTGACGCTGGTCTACGGTATCAAAGTAGATATGAGCGTAAAGACTTCCAGCTTCAATGACGTAAGCCCAGATGATGCGGCTAACAGTTGGGCGATTCCTTACATCGAAGCTGCGAAAAAGGCAGGTCTTATCGAAGGCGTGAGTGATTCCGCTGCAGGTCCTGCATTCGTTCCCAGCGGCAACATTACAATCGGACAATTGGCAACAGCGCTTGTCAAAGGTCTCGGCAACAAGGTGGATACTTCTGGAAGTCCTTGGTATACATCCGCCGTGAAGCAAGCAATTGCCGCCAAGCTGTTACCGGAAAACACCGACGGAGCAAAACTTGCTACTCGTGCAGATCTCGTTTTTGGCGCTTATGAGGGACAACAAGCATATGCTGAGGCACATAAGCCTGGTCCAGTTTCTATTACATCCGTTAAAGCAATCGGTGTTAAAACGGTTCTTGTCGATTTGGACAGAGAAGTAGACACCTCAAAAGCTACTCTTACATTAAAGAAAGGATCAATCGACGCTGCAACAAAAATAGCATGGTCCGATGACAAGAAAACAGCCACTTTGACGTTGACGGATAGCGCACTTCGTGCGGGCGAATACCAAGTCACACTTGGGGGTATTGAGGCTGCTGGCATTAAAACGGCTACAGGTACGTTTACAGCCGAAGATGAAAAGCTGCAGAAAATTGAATTTGCCAATACTGGCGATACGATTTCATTATTTGAAAACGCTTCCGTTTTAGTAAAGGCTACGAATCAATATGGCGAAAACGCTTCTTTTTCCGCTGGTTTGTACAGTGTAATATTGAGTAATGGCCAGACTGCACAAATCGTCAGGAGAGACGACGGATTGCTGAAATTGACGTTTGACAGCAGTAAAGATTCGAATGGAAGCGCTTCGATGTCAAACGTGTCTGTCATTTCGATCCATATTTATTTTAACGACACGCACCTTTCCGCCAGCAAAAACTTTACTGTAGGTGTCGCACCATTCATTACAAAAATGTCCTCCGGAAATGTCAAATACACAAATGGAAGCAGTCTAAGTCAAAAAGGCGAAACCGCTACAGTACCTCTACAGGTTTACGATCAATACGGAAATGAACTCGGTTTTAAAGCAATCCAGACGATACTTGGTGCAACAAGCAATAATGACCTCGCGACAGCCGGGAAAGCGCAGATTGTCGTTTCGCCATTTGAGTCGAATCTCAAAGCGGGGCTGCAGGATTACGATAACACCGATACCCCAGAAATTCGCCTGAACCTTAACGAAAATATTGATAAAGCGGGAGAATATACGACAAATGTCTATCTCCAAGCCGCAGCCGCCGGCATCAAGATTTCGGTTGGATCTAAATCAATATCTGCGAAGGTGGAGATCGGCGAACCCGACGGAGGCGTCATTGCAGCCGGCGATGCGGACGTGTACATCCCTATCATTGCTTATGACGCGAGCGGCAATAAATTAAGTGTCGAAGATCTGATCAGTGACGTGAATGTAAACCGCATTAAGATTGGCGTTAGCGGCGCTTCGGTATTGAATTCCGATGACTCGACCGGATCCAGCGCCATGATATGGAGTTACGGACCGCATAGGGGCTCTATTCGTTTATCCCAGGTTACCGCCTTAAACGGCAGTATGGTAACGGTAAATGCCTTTATCAATTCGGCCAATGTCAGCAGCAGTACGACGAAATCTTTCAAAGTTGCTAGCGTACGAGTACCGGATCATCTGAAATATGACGTTTTAGCCGGCTATGTACCTGCACAGAAGATAGTCGCCGGAGGTTATACAAAATTCAGGTTCATAGCGGTTGATCAATACGGGAAGGAATTTGACACTAGTGGCTCCTTCCTGGCTGCCGATGGATTGGGAAATCCGGTGAATGTAGCCGATATCAATAATGTAACTGGAGTTGTCTATTACAAATTTAAACTGACTCCGATTAATATGGACGGAGTCACGGTAGCGATCACAAAGCATCTTGATAGTGCTGTAGCGCCTAATGCATTGGTTCCTTACATTACTTCAGGGAAAGAGTACAATACTTTTGCTTATGTAAATGGAAACTCCGGTTATGCAGGGAATACCGGATTCAGAGAGTTAGGCAATGTTTACCGTGTAGCTACATCTGCAAATGCAACTAGTAAAGCTTCCGGTTTCAAAGTGGATTTTATCAAAGTAAATTCGAATGGTTCCGAATCTGTCGTGTATACAATGAATCGTGACATTACAATCATTGATGCAAACAGCATTTCTAATGAAAGCTTAACTTATAAAGCGACTATACCTTGGAACATGCCGAATTACTCCCTGTTTGCGACAGGGGATGCGATAGAGAATAACGCTCTTATTCCGAACGATGATCCCGACTTCAACAAGCTTCCTTTTGAAGAATTTAAATTATCGATCTCTGATATGCAGAAGCCTACCAGTAATTTGGGGCAAGAAGTATATTTGTATGCAACTGACGCAGCAGGCAATCAGGTAGCCTTGCCCAAACAGATTAGTTCCGTCGTATCCTCCAATTCATCAGTCGTTCAAGCTGTTTATAGCCCAGGCGGTAAAGCATATATCATTGGCGGAAAAGCGGGAACTGCCAGCATTACAGTCGTATACAAAACAATTACTGGAAATGATGTCTTAACAAAAGCATCGGTAATGGTGCGTAGCGATCCGGTTGCACCTGTATTTATGGGTGCTAACAACGAGAAAACCACGACTTCCCTTTCAGGTTTGAACGCATTCAGTCTCATGTATATTTATGATAACTATGGACATAAGCTTTATGGATTTGCAAGCGGTGGGCCGGTAAGGCAATATAACAATCTGTTTGGTATTCAATTCTCCGTAGATCATATTAGTGGAGGTACCGTAGGCATTAATCAGTATGGCAATGTAACAGCAACAACTGACGGAACCAGAAAGGACAGTAACGGAGCCGCCTATGTTACTTATCAGTTGACTGCTATCGCAGCAAATGGCAAAAAACTTATTATGATCGTCATTCAGAAATAGTTAGTACCAAAGCATGCCCGAAAGCCATTTATTTATGAGCTTTCGGGCATTGAATTTTTACGGTGATTCGTAGGAAGTCGTTATATGGCTTCAGTGAAGGCGTCGGAGAGCGTCGCATCGTCGGATGCCATCATATAAAGGGCTCCGTGAAGCTTCACATGCGCCATAGTCATTCCTTCCGTACGAAGGAACGCATCGAGCGCACCAAGCTGATACAACGAAAGATCGTATACTTCATTCGTCGACATTTGCATATACCTGCGGCCGAAGCCTCCACGATCGGGCAGCTCGATGTGGGCGCCTACGCAAACACCGTACTTTTTGGCAAGGGCCACCGTCTCGCGCATGACGCGAGGGTCCCCACCGTGGAAGCCGCAGGCGATGTTTGCAGAAGTGATCAGCGGCATCATACGGCTTACCGACCAATTCGAAGCCTACGGGGAGATGACCGGCGAAGCCTGCGGGAACCGACATGGCCGGAAGGCCGGATTGCGAAGCGAATAGCCATAAGACAAAACAAAAAGATTCGCTTGGCTCGAAGCTTGACACAGCCAAAGCTGCTGAAGCCCGCGGCAATAATAACACCAAAGGCAGGTAAGATCCAAGCGTATATGAATGAGCTCGCCGCACAGAGCGGCAAAGCGCTGACAGAAGCTCAAGCCAAGCTCTTGATTCACTTGGCCCGATTGCTGCAAAATTAAACCGGACTACTCAAGTCACCAGCTTCACCTAAGACGCCAGCCAAATTAGTGGCACTGATTCTTCGAAAATTGAGCAGCTTTTTCTCATAGGGAACTCGGTTAAGAATTAGGCGTTCACTATACTGGGTGAACGCCTAATTACCTTAGCAGGAAATGGAAGGAAACTATACTAGATGATTAGACAATAAGACGGTTGTTAGCCTTGGCGATTTTTAAACGAACGGGCAGGATTGCGTGGGGGATGTAGATTTCGATTAGAAGGTTTTCATATACGAAGCATTAGGTGATTCTGGTATAATATAGGAAGTCGATGTTCTTTTGAGGGAGTATTTACAGGAGCATACAGCAAGAGGAAGGGAGCAGCTATGTGGTCGTATACGGTCGATTTATTCCGTGATTTATCCCCCGGCGTCAAACGATTTATCGCAACCGAAAGCCTATTTGGCATCGGCGCCGGCATTTTCAATTTGATCTTGAACTTACATCTGTTGGACCTCGGCTTCTCCAAAGAGGACATCGGGCGCATCACCTCGCTGGGAGCGCTGACCGTGGGACTGACCAGTCTGCCGGCAGGCTTCGTCGTCAAATACATAGGCCGCAAAACGATGCTCGTCATCGGCATGCTGTTGGCTTTTTTTGCGTTGATTATCTTTGGCATCGGCACCGGCGTCGGGATGATTACCACGGCACAGCTCATCTGGTCACTGAGCATTGCCGCCATCGTGAATTCGGAAATCCAACTGCTTTTTCAATATTGCCGCACGAAAAAAGAAGAAACCAGCGCCTACTCGCTGCTGTTTGCGATCTTTACCTTATGCACCGGCATCGGCACATGGTTGGGGGGCTATCTCCCGTTGTGGCTGCCGGGGCACAGCACGCTGTACCAATACGCCTTTTTCGTGGCAGGCGGCTGTTTGGGGTTCTCCGGTATTCTAAGGGGCTGGCTGCTCCCGTCTGCCAACGACCAAGCTGCTGCAACCGGGGAAAAGGGTGCTTCCGCAGTTCTTTCTTCGGAGCGGCCCAAGAAGGCGCACGCCTATTCCTTCATGCTCCTGCTTGCGCTGTTTATTTTTAATTCCGGCTTCACCTTCGGTCTGTTGAGCCCGTTCCTCAACGTCATCCTGAAATTTCGATTCGGGATGGAGGATAGCAGCATCTCCAGCCTTCTAGCGCTCTCAGGTATGTTCTTTTTTGTCGGATCGCTTCTCGTGCCGTACATATTGGAGCGTATGGGCAGCCGCAAGTCCTTCGTGCTCCTGTTTCTCTATAACATTGTAGTGGTAGGGCTGATGGCGCTTACCATGCCGGGGTCCGTCTTCGCCGTACTGTTGCTGATTCGAGGCACTGGCTTTACGATGTTGAACAACTTGATGGACAGCGAATGCATGTCCGCCGTTGCCGAAGAAGACCGTAATGTTTTCGCTGGGATGCGGACGGTTTCGCGCAGTATCGGCAACACGATTGCGTCTTATTGGGCGGGGTACATTTTGGCCGGGAATCATTACTCCCTGCCATTCCTGTTAACGGCGGGAGCGCTGCTGGCGGGATTTACTGTGTATGCGTGGTTCGTGCAGGGTAAGCTGGTTCGGAGGCTGCAGGGGCAGGCATGAGGTGATCCCTTAAAAGGGAGGGGAGGCTGAGCCAAGTAAGAAGGCACTCGGGGAGGAGCTCTTGCAGCGTGAAATGGATAGCTAAAAATTTGATGACAGACAGGAGTTAGATACGATGATAAAAGGTTTTGGAGGAATATTTTGGAGAACTAAGAATCTTGAAGTTATAAAAAAATGGTACAGTGAAGTGTTGAAAATTGAAATAGAAAATTGGAATGGGACTATGATAAAACCCCAATTAGGAAATGAGACTATCTTTTCTTTCTTTACCGAGAATGACAGTTATTTTCCAACAGAACAACAAGTGATGTTAAATTTCCAAGTGCATAATCTAAACGAGACTATTAAGCATCTTGAACACATTGGTGTACCTCTTGCAAAGAAAAAAGAGATTAGTGAATTTGGAAAGTTTATTTGGATTGAAGATCCTGAAGGTCGATTGATCGAGCTTTGGGAGAAATAATTATACTCCTTAGGAAACTCGCGTTCTGCGCGGTTTTTTTGTTACCACATAGGAAAGTTTAACTTCGTTAAAGTGCTAAAGCGATTAACCAACTTTCCTATTGGCGATAAAAACTTCCGCTAAACGCGGTCGATCATCTTCGAAAGTACGTCGATAGACGTTTTTCTCATGGATGCACAAATTATTTTAGACAGTGTAATATAATTAAAATATTACCTTTACAGACAAAGTAATATGTCTTATTATGCAGTTATGGAGGTGATTGTATGAGCGAGAACAAGATCACATCCGACCTGCTGCGCGGACATACGGATACGATGATTTTACGGCTCTTGTCCGAAGCTGATCGTTACGGTTACGAGATTGTCAAGCTGATTGCCGAGCGTTCGGGCGGCGAATATGAACTAAAGGAAGCCACGATGTACTCCAGCTTCCGGCGGCTTGAAGCAGACGGCGACATCGAGTGGTATTGGGGCGATGAATCACAGGGCGGACGGCGCAAATATTTTAGGATTACCGAAAAGGGCAAGAACACTTACGATCGCAACAAAAGCAATTGGGAGTATGCAAAACGCGTGTTAGAAAACTTAGTATAAGGGGAGATTTGATATGATGAATCCCAAACTGACGGATTATCTGAACAGCGTTTTTACGCCATACGATGGGGTGAAAAGCGTCACCGAATTAAAGGCCGACCTGCTTACCGATTTGCAGGAACGATACCGTGAACTCAGAGCGGAGGGCAAGGACGATGAAACAGCGTTTAAGATGACCATTGAGAGTATCGGTGACATCGAGCAAACGATTCTGGAGGTCTCCAACCTCTCCCGCTCGCTGGAACGGCAAGTACTGACAAACTTTAACGCAAGCAACCTGGCGAAAAGCGACTTTGCAGGCGTTACGGCCCATAAAGGACAGTTTAAAGGCAGCGCGTTGCACGGTTCCGACTTTTCGGGCGCAGATTTGACCGGCAGTTCGTTTAAGGGCAGCGACGTACGCGAAGCCAATTTTGACGGCGCGAATCTGACGGACTGCAGCCTATCCGCGCTTGACCTGGCAAATGCAAGCTTCAATAAAACGATCCTTGTACGAACCAATTTCAGCAAGTCGGGGCTTGACGGAGCCAAATTCACAGGAATAAGACTGACCGACGTGACGTTAACGATGACTGATCTTAGAAAAACGATTTTTGAAGGTTGTTTATTTGATGGGGTTGACTTCAAGTACTCAGATCTGACCGGGCTGTGTTTTGACGGACAGACGTTTATCGGCGTTAAGTTTGACAAAGCGGCCCTAACCGAAGTCTCATTCAGGGGCGCTACATTTAAAAATGTTTCTTTCCAGCCTGGGTTTACTCTCACTAATAAGTACTATCGTATGATCAAAACCATCTGCTTTGACGGCGCAACGATGGATAAACTGACCTATGCGCTGCTCAAAGGCATGGGAGCCGATTTGTCCAAGGTTACGGTTCGATAAGGAGGGAAACCAAATGAAAAAGATTACAACGGGACAAAGCGACAGCGGCTTCTCCCAAACAGGGCTGCGCAGAATGCGCGACGTGCTGGCACGGCATGTCGAGTCCGGGAAGATTCCTGGGCTCGTCGCCCTGGTCAGCCGGTACGGTGAGACGCACGTCGAAGCAATCGGTACGATGCGCCATGACGGTGGTGCGCCGATGCGTCGGGACACGATCTTCCGGATGGCGTCCACTTCCAAGCCGGTCGCGGTCGCGCCGGTGATGATCCTGCTCGACGAGTGCAGGCTGCGGCTGGACGACCCGGTAGAGCCATGGCTGCCCGAACTCGCCGACCGGCGGGTCCTGAAACGGGTCGACGGCCCGCTGGACGACACCGTGCCGGCGCGGCGGCCGATCACCGTACGGGACCTGATGACCTCCACGTTCGGGCTCGGCATGGATATGACGTCGTTGGGCACTCCGATCATGGGCGCGATCTTCGAGCAGGGGCTCACGCCCGATCTACCGGAGCCGATGCCCGAGCCGGATGAGTGGATGCGCCGCTTTGGCACGCTTCCGCTGATGCACCAGCCCGGAGAGCGTTGGCAGTACCACATCAGCAACGATCTACTCGGCGTGCTCGTCGCCAGGGTCACGGGCCAGTCGTTTGAGACGTTCCTGCGCGAACGCATCTTCGACCCCCTGGGCATGAAGGACACCGGTTTCCACGTGCCCGCCGACAAGCTCGATCGGCTGCCGCCCCTCTACGCCCCCAACCCGCAGACCGGAGAGTTCATCGTGTGGGACGAGGCCAAGGGGGGACGCCACAGCCAGCCTCCGGCGTTCCAGGGCGGCGGAGGCGGACTTTCCTCCACCGTCGACGACTACCACGCCTACTTCCGGATGCTGCTGAACCACGGGATGCACGGGACCGAACGGATCCTGTCCCGGCCCGCCGTCCAGCTGATGACCACCAACCGCCTCACATCCGAGCAACAAGCCGCCCGAAACGCCATGGCCAGCAACAACGTCCATGTGTCATTCGGCCAAGGGCAGCACGGCGGCTGGGGATTCGGGATGGCGGTCCGCACCTACCGTGGTGACTACGCGTCCATCGGCCAGTTCGGTTGGGACGGCGGAAGCGGCACCTCGACCTACGCCGACCCGGACAACCAGCTCACCGGAATCCTGCTCACCCAGGTCGGGATGTCAACCCCGGATTCAGCGCGGCTTATCCACGACTTCTGGACCACGGTCTATCAGGCAATCGAAGACTGACACCGAGCCCCGCGGCTCGTCGTTGTTTTAAAAAAAAGGCCGGTGAATTTTGAATTTAATCGGCCTTTTTGGGGTTGAAATGCACACCGTAATTGTTCCAAATGAACTAACTAAAGATTTATTTTTCGATGATTATAGCCTTCGGATCAATTCAATGTTAGAACTGGAGTTTGAACGGTTAATACATACTTTAACTTCCCAATCAAGTCGCCATTCCGGATACTATAGTTTAAACATGACAAGGCTGCCAGCTCGATTGGCAGCCTTATTGAACTAACTGGCAGTATAGTTGAACGGAATAAGTAAGGTAAAGTTATCGAAACAAGAACGAATCTGTATGAATTATCGAACAGAATTATACTCTTTTCTTAAAAAAGCACTAATCTGTATGAATTTTCACACAGAATTATGGAATTTGCTGTTTAAAAGGTATTTATGTATGATTTTTCGAACATATTCTTCGTTCAAACCATGATTGCGGATACGTTAGCTTAATAAAGGCCTCTATACAAACGATGAAGGAGTTGCCGCGGCAGCTCCTTTTACATATTCATAAAATGAGGGTTTTTATGCATATGTACTAAACTAACAACAAGAATTTATCTTATTTTAATTTTAAATTAATCACTTAAATGGATAATAAAGGGAAAATCCATGAGGCAAAGGCGGAACTAATCTAATGACTATCCGTTTAAGGATGACCTTATTATACTCAGGCATTTTATCTATAACCTTATTGTTGTTTGGTATTGTCTTATATGTTTTTTTAAAATTCTACATTTTTAGTGACCTAAAAAAACGCTTAAGGAACAAACTGATGTGCTTCAAAGGAATGTACAGTATCAGCTTGAACTATACCCTATGGGATGGAATATGCTAATTCAACTTGACGATTTCGATTCAGTTCAGTCAGGTATGTACTTGCAAATTATTAACTTAGTTAGTGGATATAAGACAAAGTCAGCTAACTTAAGAAATGTTCAATTGCCATTTTCCACAAAAATTCTTGCAGATAAGAAAGCTGGATATTATGATACCCCAACAATTCATCATTCGCCTTTTTTAATATATAATGCCCCTTTAATGCTAAACGGTGAGCTGGTTGGGGTGTTACAATCCGCCTATAATACTAGTGTTATAAGTATGTTTTTTTCAATTTTGCGTCTAGTACTCCTAAGTTTATCGCTTATTGTAATATTTATTGCAACGTATATGGGATGGTTGTTATCGAAAAAGGCTTTAAAACCGGTGTATTCTTTAATTAGTGCTACAGAACAAATTCGAAACAGTGAGGATTTTGGAAATAGGATACAACATAATGGCGCACAAGATGAAATTGGTCTGCTAAGTAAAACCATCAATGGAATGCTTAAACGTATTCAAACGATTTATGGAGAATTAGATAATTCGTATGCATCTCAACGACGTTTTGTAGCTGACGCTTCTCACGAACTGCGAACACCTCTTACCACAATTACAGGGAATGCCGAATTCCTTAAGAAAATATGGACATCTCTGGATAACAACCCTAGTAGATTACCCGAGGAAGAGGAAATTCGAATATCTGTGGAGGCTCTTAATGACATTACAGATGAAGCAACTAGAATGGGGAGATTGGTTAATGATCTCCTGGCACTCGCCAGAGCGGATGCAGGTTTTCGAATGAAAAGTGAATTAGTCGAACTTAAATCTATTGTCGATTCGGCAGTGAGAAAGGCACAATTAATTCCCAAGGTTGCTGAATTGAAAACTGAAGGCTTAGATGTTCTAGAGAATACCATCGTATTAGGAGATAAGAATTACCTACAACAATTGCTTTTTATTTTTATCGATAACGCTTTTAAATTTACTGCAGAAGGCTATGTTGAGATTATCGTCTTAAGAGATAATGCCAAAATTGGATTAACGATTAGAGATACCGGTATTGGAATGGACCCTAACGAACTCCCTCACATATTTGATAGATTTTATCGAGCCGATTCCTCGAGAGGGAAAACGCCGGGTACTGGTTTAGGATTATCAATAGCAAAGTGGATCTTGGAAGAACATAAGGGGACAGTCGATGTAATTAGCGGTAGAGGTAAAGGAACTTTGTTTTTTATATGGCTCCCTGTATATAACATTTCAAATGTAGAAGCCCAATAATGCTGTGGCAACTCTAAGTGTAGAAATCTGAACAAAAGAAAGATTTTTGTTCGGATGTACCGCTGGGCACTGAGCTAACTTGCGAGATAATTTAACCATTTAGTGAATATTTTCCTATTTAGATTTAAGGAGAGTGAAGAGGTTGGAAACGTGTTTTTTGTTAACTGGGAAACCTCGGGTAGGAAAATCAACGGCGATAAAACGAATTATACAACAAATTGGTCCTGAATATTTTGGTGGTTTTTACACTGAAGAAATACGCAACTGTACAGACCGTATTGGATTTAATTGCATCACACTCAATGGCGAGACTGTTTGTATTGCAAATGTTGATAGTGAAAGTTCAGTGCGAGTAGGTAGATACGGGGTTGACATCGATGCTTTTGAAAATAATGCTTTAAAGGCAGTGAACCTATCGTTAAATACAAAGCAGATTACAGTTATTGATGAGATCGGATTCATGCAAATGTTATCCGCTCCATTTGAAACAGTGATCCATGAAGTAGTTTCGAGTTCTAAACATATTATTTTAGGGACGATTTGTGTAGATAGCCATCCTAGCATTGACAAGATAAAGGAATTATCTGGGATAAGACTTTATCATCTGAGTGAAGATAATCGTGAGATGATAACTGAACGAATAACAAATGATATTCTTAAGTTCTTGTAAGAGTAGGGGAGGACAAAGAGATGGCTCCAAAACATATTGTTTCTGCTGCAACAACGACACCTGAAGCTTTGGAAGTAGGATTTTTCCCAATCGAAACTGCATTAGAGATGGTGACTTTTGTTTGAATGAAGAACTTCATCCATTCTATGTTGAATTTTA
The DNA here is from genome assembly GCF_042676385.1 of Paenibacillus sp. GCM10027628. NCBI lineage: Bacteria > Bacillati > Bacillota > Bacilli > Caryophanales > Paenibacillaceae > Paenibacillus > Paenibacillus sp. GCM10027628. The sequence goes on along the minus strand of NZ_JBHTHA010000050.1, from coordinate 20,846 downwards.
ACTATCTTGTTCCACTAACAGGACACGATTGGACAAGGGAGAAGTGATAAACAGATGCAAGATAGTGCATTATTTAAGGTTATTTTAGATCGGTATGTTGATGGACGCTTTATTCTTGGTTTAGATGGATTAAGTCGGTCGGGTAAGTCGACCATTGTAGAAGAAATACAAAAAGGGTTAACTGATTTTGAAAAAACCTTTTGTGTTCTTCACATTGACGATTACATTGTGGAACACAAGAAGAGATATGATACAGGATTTGAAGAATGGTATGAGTATTACAATCTGCAATGGGATGTTGAGCTTTTAAAGCAGCAGTTATTTGCTAAGTTACGAGATGGTATTAAAGTGACCCTTCCATTTTATAATTCGAATCGTGACGAAATTATTCAAACGGTTGTTGAAATTCCACGTAATAGCATTGTTATCGTAGAGGGTGTATTTCTTCAACGGAAGGAATGGCGGGAGTTTTTTGATTTCGTTGTCTATTTGGATTGCCCAAGGCAAACACGTTTTGAACGTGAATCAGCAAATACCAGACAGCAAGTCGAGAAATTCAAGACAAGGTATTGGAAAGCGGAAGACTACTACTTAAACACGATATGCCCGTTGTCTAAGGCTAACATGGTTTTAAATTCTTAAGTATGGGTCTTGGGGGATTGAGCAAACGGAAAACGATAGCATAATATTAAAACAGGCTGCCGGCAAACTCGGCAGCCTGTTCAAGTAACGGGCAGGTTAGTTCCAATATGTGTTAATATAGTTTATGTAAGACCAATAAATTAACACGGGCTAACCCAGGTGATTTGAATTAGTTTAACCCACGAATATTTCCTTCTAAGCAACGATTTTGATTTGAATGACAGATATGAGATTCTACGGGGTGTAAAAAAACGCCGGTGACCTTAAGCAGGTGACCAGCGTTTCCATATTAGCGTTTCGGCATTTTGCTCTCATCCATGTACAACAGGTTCCAGCGGTGACCGTCCAGGTCGGCAAATCCTGCGCCGTACATCCAGCCGTCAGTTTCACTCGGCTTGCCAAAGATGCTTCCTCCAGCAAACTCAACTTTTTGAATAAAGGCATCTACTTCTTCTCTGCTATCAGCGCCAATGGAAAATATGACTTCTGCGCTATGGGAAGTATCTGCGGTTTTTGAACCTGTAAATTTCTCAAACGCCGCATCCGGGAACAGCAGAATCGTTGTTTGGCCTATGGCAAGCTTGGCTCTCTCGTTACCAACGCTCACCGCATGGAATCCAATCTCATTGAAAAAGGCAGTTGACCGCTCAACATCTTTGACCGGCAGGTTAATCCAAATCTCCTGTGACATGGCTGTAGCCTCCTGAAATATATTTCCAACTACTCCTACTATACTCTACTTCTGGCAGCAGAAGCGAATCTTATAAAAGAAACCGCAAGGTATGACATTCCTGTCATGCATCCTGCAGTTTCCATAGTAAACTTATTTACTTGTCTGCTATCGGTATGCATGGGCTAAGTTTGTGAGGATACCTTTAAGGCTCATTCCTCGGTAAAAGCCAGTCCCAGGTTGTAAGCTTGATTCAGTAACTCTTCCAGATGGCCTGGCTTCGCGTCCAGCGTCTCGTAGAACAATTCCAGCTTCGAGTTCTCGATTCCCGCATATCCTGCGTACCCTATGTTAAGATGATGCGCAATCATCTTGTCGTACTGTCTTTTCTCGAAATGCTCGGCCGGTGCGCCGGCAAGCCCTAGCCACAAGATGCGTCGATGGTTCAGTCGATTGGATCCATAAGCAAAGCCATAGTTCCACACACGATCGATATAGCCTTTGAGCATGGCCGGCATCGCATACCACCAGATCGGGAAAATATAAGCCAGCGCCTCATGCCGCTTCATACGTTCTATTTCTGCCTCCACTTCGGAAGAATACCGCTTCTTCTCGTTGGACCAATCTGGCTCGTCCGCTTCCCGAAGCGCGGGGTCGAACCCGATTTGATACAGATCCAATATTTCAGTTTCGTGCCCAGCATCTTTAAGCCCTTGTTCGAAACGACGAGCAACCGCGAACGTAAACGAATCGTTCCGCGGATGAGATACGACGGTTAATACCTTCATTTCGTCTTCCTCGCTTTCTTTATTTTATTCATATATCTTCGGAGAAAATCCGAACGCCGAATCGTTCGAAACACGCAATCGCTGTATCCACCGATATGAGCGTTTCCGGCAAATAGACACCACCAACCGCAGCAGGCATGCCGTCCAGGCCGAGTATGCGCTCTACCGCGACCAACATACCGAGACCGGTAAGATGCGCTTGCCCGTATGGATCAGAGACGACCGTTCTCCGCTTGACCGATTCGCCCGAATTTAGTAACCCTGCGATATCAATGTACAGGTCTTGGGAAGGATGCTTTCCAGCTTTCGTCCCGATCGACTCGCCAATGATAAAATCAAACCGGACGTTCGGTGCGCCGGTGTTCGTCGCCAAGCTCGGTACGTCGAGCAGCCCCATCGGAAATCCTTCCAGTTCGCTTCCGTCCGTCAGGCGAATATGCCTCTTTCGGTTAGCGGCCTCTGCCCATATCCATTTGCCATTCTCGCGCATGAGTGCCCTGTGCATAAAACCCTCGGCATCGCCGACAGTCATAGGTCCCATCTGCTCACGGTCGTCGTACAGTCCGGCCAACTCAATCGAGTCCACTTGGCTGAATGCTTCGGCGGCTTTCAACGCCACCAGTGTCATGACTCCAGATTGTGAATGACCGAGCGGAACGATAGGGCGTTTTGGCGGCGTTCCTAGTATCGAGAACGATAAAGGCGTAATCTCGTCGGACAGCTTCGTAATTCCGATATGTGCAATTCCTTGCTTCAACGCGATGTCTATCAGAGCGTCTGCCGGGTCTTGCAGAGCCGAGACGATTAGGTCAAATCGCCCCCAATTTTCCGAATAGCTCAGTTTCTCTAAATCAAGATAGACCGTTCGGGCATTACCCAGCCTCTGCGCGAGTGTTGCGCCGCGTTCCGGATTACGTCCTGCTAGCACAATCTCGATATCACGGTTTACCGAACGTATAAGCTTGGCTATTGAGCTTCCAACAACGCCGTAGCCGCCTGCGATTATTATGGATGTCATGAATATTCCTCCTTTATTTTATTGCCCATCGGTGGCATAAGGAAATTATCTATCTTATAATGAAATTAGAAAAGTACGCACTAATTTGTATCATTATCACCTAAAAGTATCATAGGTACTAAAAGGTTCCTATTAATTCAAGCATACGCGCGCGTTTTACTGAAAGGAGGCACGCAACATGAAACCCAATCCGGATCGGCACTATAACATCCCGGTGGAAGCTACGCTAGATGTTATTGGAGGCAAGTGGAAAACGCTGATTTTATGTCACTTGACCTACGGAGCCAAACGAACAGGCGAATTGCAAAAAGCTATACCGAACATCACGCGAAAAATGCTGACCCAGCAGCTGAGAGAATTGGAAGAGGATGGTGTTATTATCAGAACGGTTTATAACCAAGTCCCGCCGAAAGTCGTATACGAATTGAGCAGTTTGGGAGAATCACTTGCGCCGATTATCGACATAATGTGCGAGTGGGGCGACCGATATATCAAGGGAGCGCTGCCAGTGAAATCGACTAGTAGTCTCTCCGATCTAATCGTATAGATTGGATGAATGTGGTATAGTAAGCCGCGTTGTGCTAACGGGAGGATAGTCTATCTTTACAATAGCTATTTGGATAAATTATGCTAATTACATTCTTTCAAATGGGGTGAATGGAATTGTCTTTCCGCATTGTTCGAAGTAATTAGTTTTCGGGCTGGAAAAAACGCGTACCAGCCATCAAGGGAGAAGTATGCCCTTTTTCTGAAAACTAAAGCTTAGATCAGTGTGGGAGTCATTCCAAAAGGTGAAGCCAAGACACTGTAATGTGACTTGGCTTTTTATCATTTGAAAGGTGGTATTCAATAAATGAATGAGTTAGAATATCAAGATTTTTATGATAAGGTTGGAAAAATAAACGGCTGGGATTTTAGCCATTTGCAGGTAACGTCTGAAGGGATTCAGTGGGATTTTTATGAAGAAGTAATAAAAGCTGTAAAAGCTCGGATGTTCTTCTAGACATCGGAACAGGCGGGGGCGAAAATGTATTAAAAATAGCTTCCCATTTGCTGTTCGTGATTGGGATTGATATATCGAGTGGAATGATGGAAGCTGCTCAATCCAACCTTCATAATGCAAATGTGTCCAACTTTCGATTCACCCAAATGCCCTTTGACTCTTTGCAATTTCCTTCTGGTTTCTTTGATGTAATTTCTTGCTGTCACGCACCATTCTCCTCAAATGAAGTCGCCCGGGTGATAAAAAATGGTGGAATTTTTTTGACGCAACAAGTAAGTGAAGCTGATAAGTTGAACTTAAAAAGAACTTTTGGTCGCGGGAAGTAACATACACCAATCATTCCCCGCTTTGGTCAGGCTGAAGAGGACTTTCATCTTCTGAACGATTTCATTAAAAGAAATCGAACACCAAAGGGAATTTGCTCAAATTCCAAGAGGTTCATGATAGTGGCTACAAAGTAGATTATATTCCACGGCTATTTATTATCGCACTCTATTTTGCCAGAGTAACACATCCGCTTCACCTACAATATAATGAGTCTAGAAATCTAAAGAGGTGAGCCAATGGCAGTCGTAAGAGCCAGGAAACAGGATATTGATATGCTGGCAAGGTTGCTTCGAGCTGAAGCTGAGACCGAAGGCGAAATGGGCATGCTCCTTGTTGGAAATGTTGGCATTAACCGAATAAGAGCGAATTGCTCCGATTTTAAAGGAATCCGGACAATTCCCAAAATGATCAACCAACCGCATGCGTTCGAAGCGTTGCAACATGGTTTGTACTATCAAAACGCTAGAGAGAAGGAACGCCGTCTGGCGCAACGGGCTGTGAATGGGGAGCGGAATTGGCCAGGCAAATTCTCGCTATGGTATTTCCGTCCAGGAACGTTCGAAAATCCCGGACCATGTCCGCCAACTTGGTATAATCAGCCGCTCGTAGGACGATGGAAGAAGCACTGTTTTTATGAACCGACCGGAGCAGAATGTGAAAATGTATATAATACGTTTTAAGTTTATAAACAAAAAAAGCTCAAGATCTCTTAACCTGGCTTGTCACAGCCATGTGCCGGTTGACAAGAACATTAGCCGAATGAAGTCTGCTTAAATTGCGGGCTTTATTTATTATCGGGTCAAGTTCTTGTTATTTATCGGTGGCAACAACTTTGTCTCGTTCCCGACGGATGATCAACAGAGCGGGACGGGATTAAACGGTCAGTTATGTTCAACAAGCCGTGATACTTGTCTACGCACATGAACCAACTATTACATACGATGCATCATAATTTAATTTGATTAAGAAGGTGTATCAGAATGCCATGTTCGTGTGGATGCGGCGGGAAGAAACGCAACAAACCCGCTAGTAAAACTCCTATGGTTAGTGTCAGGGTTGGAAAAGGTTGTAAACGTCGTCGCAGAATAGAAAGAGATTTTGTCATTTTAACCGGAAAAAGAAGGGGAACGATCACTAATTTCTCAATCACAGGAAGTGCCGAACCATGCACTCCATTAATCGCTGTAGGAAAAAGTTTTGCCGACGCCAGTTCTTGTCTGTTGAAAAATCGTTTTCTTGTAGGGGGCACATCAGAAATAAGTACGGCATTTACAAGAATCCGCGACAATAGGGGTCGGAAACTAGGATTTCTAAAGTAACAGCGGCAGCTCTGTCTTTCGTACAGAGCTGCCGCTGTTTCTGCCATTTATGAATAGATTTTTCTACTCTTCCGACTCCAGGCGTTTGTCAGAAACAGGGCGGCGAAGTATGCGAGCAACGAGAAGATGAGGGAACCGAGGGCGTTCCACAGCATTGGAAGGTCCAAGCCATCCAGGTACCTGATCGCCCACTGCCCGCAAAGAACCATGATGATCATAGAGAAAGTGACCCTCACATAAGGGCGGATATCCCAGTAGAACCCGATGCTGCCGGAGATCGAGTAGAAGTTGAGCATAGTGATGAGCACAATGCTCAAGCCCAGCGCAAAAGCGATTCCAACAATGCCGAACTGGCTGCCTAGCACGTAGATGGCTGCAATCTTGAACACCGTGGTAATTACGTAATTCCACAGGGTGGCATTTGCACGACCGAGCCCCAGCAGAATGGCATGCAGCGGCGCATCGAAATAATGCAGGAAAAACATTGGTGCCAGGATCTTCAGCAGCAAGCCGACTTCCGGCGCGTCATAGATGAGGGTGGTGAGCGGCGTGGCCCAAACGAACAGGATGACGGTGGCCGGTGCCCCGATAAAAAAGCCCAGACGCATGGCCTGCTCCATTCTTTTGTGCATCAACAGGCTGTTCTTGTTGGCAGCCGCTTCGCTGATGGCTGGGATGAGGGCAGTGGAGAGGGATTGGGTGATGAAGCTGGGCATGAAGAGCAGTGGGAAAGCATATCCGGCGATCATGCCGAACTGCTTGGTAGCCATTGCCGTACTGATGCCGGCAGCTGCCAAGCTTGTCGTAATGAGCAGCGGCTGGAAGGCACCGTAGAGCGAGTGAATCACACCATTGCCGGTAGTCGGCAAGCCAATCCGAAGCAGCTCCGTGAGGGTCGATCGGCCATTCCGAAGGTGGGCAGCCCATGTCTCTCCCGGCAGTTTGGCTTCACCGCGCATCTTGTAACTTGCCAGTAGAAACAGCAGACTGCTGATCTCGCTCACCACCGAGGCGGCCATAGCGCCGGCGGCGGCATAGGCAACGCCGTAGGGCAGCAAGACGTGCACCAAGGCCAGCACACATGCGATCTGTACGGTGTTCTCCAATACATCGGAGGCGGCGATGGTGAGCATCCGCTGCTTCCCGCGGAAGTAGCCCTTCAGAACCGCTGAAACAGCAACGATCGGCGCAATGGGCGTGATCGCGAGCATGGCGTAATAAGCGCGCTGATCGCTGAGCAGTAAGGCTGCGATCCATTCCGAGCCAAGCAGGGAGAGGGTCGTCAGCGTGACACTCAGGAAGCCGGTGACGAACAGGGAGACATGCAGGATGCGTCTCACCTTGGCCCGATCTCCGCGGGCATCGGCCTCAGCGACCAGCTTGGAGATGGCTACCGGCAGGCCCAGCTCCGTAATTGTGATGACCAGCGGAACCAGGGGATGCGCCATCATCAACAGGCCGATTCCTTCCGCACCCAACACCCTGGCTACGAACATCCCGCTGATGAAGCCCAGTATGCGGTTAATAAACGCGGCGACGGATAAGAATAACGTACCTCTCATGAAGGCTTGCGACGGTTGTGACATTGGGTATCATGTCCTCCTGTTTAATCAAATACTTCCATTGTATTTCATCATGCGGAAAAAAATGTGAACATGCTTATGAAGCCGGTCCATTTAATAAATATTTGTTCGCGTTGTTTAATTGATACACGTACAATAAGAGTAGACGACATAAAGCCGAGGAAGTGACGTAAATGTTGCACATCTGTTGGATACGAAGAATAGTCTCGACAATAAGAAACATGAAGCTCCAGAATAAGCTGATGGGCGGGTACTTACTAGGCTGCGTGATTCCAGTTCTTGTTGTAAGTACACTTATTTACAGTCAATCGGTTGCGGGTCTCGAAGATTCCTCCCAAGAGTTCGCCACCTTATATACGTCACAAATTCAGAATTCATTGGATCAACTTATGCAAGAATACGACAAAATCACCAAGTCAGTTTTGGTAGATAAAGATTTCATCTCCAGGCTTAGGGATAGTAAGAAAATGTCGATGGATGAGTTGATCCTCCAAAATGAAACAGTCCGGAGCATTTTGAGGCGGGTTGCTCTGCTCAAGCCAGAGATAGATACTGTGATGCTTGTAAGCCCCAATAACACGGTCTACCAAATTACGAATACAACAAGCACAGTAAATGAAAGCGCGCTATTGTCCAAAGAGTGGTACAAGCAGCCTCGAAACTCGGACGAAACGTTTTTTGTAACGGGATTGCACGATCGCTCCTATTACGAGGATAAAGGGGTCGGTGCTATTGTTACTGTGGGAAGGGTGCTGCTGACCTCCGACGGGGCGTTTGCCGGATGGCTTCTCATCGATCTTGATCCGTTCACGCTTCTGGCGCCGAATCCTGATTTTGTGTTGGCTCGGGATAAATACGATATGAGTGTGATTATCAGCAATGCTTCAGGTGAAACGGTCTATCATTCTGATGCGGCTAGCGGCCGGGCATCCTGGAAGCATGTTTTGGATTCAGGGGTCGATTATACCAAGGATGTGAGTGACAAAGAACGCATCGTAATCACCGGCGGTACGAAATTAGGGAAACTGATCATTAAGACGGAAATTCCCCGTCAGAAACTGTTGCTGAGGATTCGAAAGATTCAAGTTGTAACAGGAATCGTGATCCTGACGGGATTTGTAATCATGGTTTTCGTTTCGTTAGGTCTAAACTATGCAATTACCAAGCCGATCAAAAGCTTGCGGCGGAGCATGATGCAGGCCGAGGCCGGACAGTATATGCCTATCGAAAGGGTGCAGGCACATGATGAGATCGGAAGTCTAGTCAACAGCTATAACAAGATGATCGTCACGATCCGAACATTGATCGAAGATGTATATATTGCGGAGATCAAGCAGCGGCAAGCCAAGTTTCTTGCGCTTCAGAACCAGATCAACCCGCATATGTTGTACAACACGTTGGAGTCGATACGCATGAAGGCACTGGTGAAGGAGGACGACGAGGTAGCCGGCATGATTAAAATTCTTGCGCGTATGTTCCGGCTTGTTCTAGGCAAGGAAGGCAGAAAACATTCAATCAAGGATGAACTGGAATATACGATCAATTATTTGAAGCTTCAGAATATCCGGTTCGACGATAGGTTCCGTCTGGATACCCGGCTTCCAGATGAAATGTTGGAATGCAGCATCATCCCCCTTGTTTTCCAGCCAATTGTGGAGAACAGCATTAGCCACGGTTTCCGGGATTATAGCCAGTTCTTGAATATCGTGATAGAAGGTTCTTGGACGGAGGACGAAGGGATTTTCATTCGGATTATGGATGACGGCATCGGCATGCCTCAGGACAAGCAGGAGGAAATGTGCGCTCTGCTGGAGGAGGTAGAATCGAACAAGTACAAGATGGAGCAGTCTGGTGAAATGATAGGCCATGGGCTTGGTCTCAAAAATATCGCGGAACGCATTAAATTGCATTACGGCAATCAGTATTATTTAAAAGTTTACTCGGAACAAGGAAGCGGAACAACGATCGAGATTCATATCCCCAAACGATAATTTGGCGCCGGAGGTACGGCATGGAGAGGGAGGTACCTTGTATGAAAGTGTTCTTGGTGGATGACGAGAAAGGCATTGTGGAAGGGTTGAAAAAAATAATTGGCCGCTATATCCCAGAATGCGAGATTATTGGGGAAGCTTACAACGGTTTGGAAGGTGTGAGTTTGATTCAAGAGCTTAGTCCGGATATCGTGATTACGGATATTCGGATGCCGCATGCAGACGGTTTAGAAATGATCGCGAAGCTGAAAGACGCCGATTGTCAGGCTAAATTCATTCTGCTGAGCGGATACGCGGACTTCGAGTACGCGCGCAAAGGCATGCGGCTCGGAGTTCAATTTTACATCAACAAGCCGGTGGAAGAAGAGGAGTTGCGGGATTGCGTCTATAAGGTGATGGAGGTAATTCGGGAAGAACGGGCCAAAATGCAAGAGGTGGACAACCTCAGAAACCGTATGCTGAACAGCACGCTATGTGACATCGTCGACGCTAGCAGCGATAACCCCATTTATGTGAGCGAGTTGCTGCGGTTAGCTCGTATTCCGATGGAACAAACCAGATACGCCTGCGCACTTTTGGAGTTTGACAATAGCCAAAATGCCTTGACGGAGTACGAATTGAATGTGATATTTAGCCAGGTGGATCAGTTGTTACACAAGCAGTACCAAGGCGTGTATCGGTTCCGATATTCCGTCCTTCAAATCGCAATATTAGTAACGGATAGCGGGGTTATTGAGCACAATGAGCTGGTTCATGCCATTCATAGCCTGAAGGAAGAGGTATTTCGGGAGCTGCAAAAGACGATGACTGCTGGCGTTGGAACAGTTAAGGAACAGGCAGTTGAGATCAGCTTATCCTTCGAGGAGGCTCGTCACGCCTTAGGCTATAAGGTCATCCAGGGAGACGGGGCTGTGATTCCATACCCTGATATCGTGAACTTGATGGGAGGGCGCCTTACCATCCCGGAAGCGTTGATTGAGAAGCTTGAGGTCGCTTTGGACAATACGGATGAACAGGAATGCGTGAACCTCATTCGAGAAATTTTTGGGCGTATGGAAGCAGAGCGCAATATAAGCCCGACCAACCTCCAGTTACAGTGCTTGAATATTTTATTGTCGAGTGTACGCAAGATGTCCTTCCAGCAGTTGCAACAGAACGAGCTTCTGGGGCGCCATATCCTTTCGCTGGAGGCGATTTCGCGGTTTCGGACACTTGAGCGTCTGGAAGAGTGGATGGTTGAGGTTATTCGAGGAATTATTACATTTAAATTGGAACATCATATTACCAAGAAGAAAGATATCATTGCAGAAATCAAGAAATACGTAACCGAACACTACAATGAATCCATCAGCTTGGCGGAGCTTTCGGCCCGATTTTTCATCAATCCCTATTATTTAAGCCAACTGTTCAAACAAAAATCAGGGGACACCTATTTGAATTTTCTAGCACAAATTCGCATTAATAAGGCGAAAGAACTGCTTGAGAAGACAGATCTTAAGGTGTATGAAATTTGCGAGAAGGTAGGTTACTCGGATACGCAGTATTTTGCCAGGCAGTTTGAGAAGCTAACGGGCTTCAAGCCGAGCGAATACCGGAAGAACGTCCTGAAGAACTAAATGTAGAAGGCCCATCGCCATGTTCCGAAGGCGAAGGGGCTTTTTTTATATCTATAAAATGACCTAGTAAATACTTAAAAACGACCCTTTGAGCAATTTTCCCCCTAAAGGTATATTATTTGTAAGCGAATACAAGCAACTAGAAATTAGGGGGAATCAAGTTGATCTATCGAATGAGGGTGTTTTGGCCACTGTATGTGATGGCCATACCGGGCATTGTATTTCTAATTGTTTTTAAATACATTCCGCTGGCTGGTTCCGTAATCGCTTTCCAGAACTATTCTGTATTCAAAGGTTTTCTGGATAGCCCTTGGGTTGGCTTCAAAAATTTCGAAGCCCTGTTCCACTATCCCGATTTTATCAGGGTGTTTAGTAATACATTGATGCTTGGATTTCTGCGAATTGTGATTGTGTTCCCAGTGCCCGTCCTGCTCGCGCTCATGATCAACGAAATCCGGAAATCCGCTCTGAAGAAAGGGATTCAAACGGCTCTCTATGTTCCACATTTTCTATCATGGGTTATCGTCGCCGGAATTGTATTTGATTTGTTCTCTCTAAGCGGATTGTTTAACGTGGTGATTGGATGGTTTCATCAGGATCCCATCCTGGTCATGCAGGAGAGCTCCTATTTCCGTATTGTTTATGTGCTTACTTCCATCTGGAAAGATGCGGGGTGGGGAACTGTCGTCTATATGGCCGCAATCAGCTCGATAGACCCGCAGCTGTATGAATCTGCGATGATTGACGGAGCATCCCGGTTCAAGCAAATCCGCCACGTTACATTTCCGCTGCTGCTGCCTACCGTATTGGTCTTGCTTTTGCTGGAAATCGGCAACTTCTTGGATTTGGGCTTTGATCAAGTGTTCAATCTGCAGACGCCAATGACTTATAGCGTAGGGGATATCCTGGATACTTATGTATTCCGGACAGGTATTCAGCAAGCGCAGTATAGTTTCGCAACTGCCGTCGGTTTATTCCAATCGGTTATCGGATTTATTCTGGTTTACATTTTTAATAAGTTGTCAAGAAAAGTTTCAGACGGGGGGTTGTGGTAAGCATGCTTGAATCCAGAAGGGAAAAACTATTTGGTTCAGTAGTTACTGTCGTCCTCCTGCTTTTATCCTTTATCGCGATTATACCGCTGCTTTCCGTACTCTCGACCTCGTTCAGTTCTAAACGAATGGTGGATCTGAATCAAGTCACGATTTGGCCGAAGGAATTTACGCTGGCCTCCTGGGATTTTATGATGTATCGTCCCGACTTATGGAAATCGTTCTTCCTGACGCTGGGCTCGACGGTGATTGGCACGATTCTGGCGCTGCTTGTCACGGCTCTTCTTGCATACCCGCTGTCGAAGCCGGAATTTCGCTGGGGCCCTGTCATTATGGTCGGCGTCGTGATCGCGATGATCTTCAAGCCGCCAATTGTACCGTATTTTCTGACAGTGCGCGGTATCGGACTTTACAATAACCCATTGGTACTGATTATTCCTCATATTCTGAATCCGTTTAACCTGATCATTATGCGATCCTTCTTCAAGCAATTTTCCAAGGAGTTGGAGGAAGCCGCCTTTATAGAGGGCTGCGGATATTTCCGAATGCTGTTCCAATTCGTACTTCCGCTTTCCAAGGCTGTGCTAGCCACACTGGCCTTATTCTATGGCGTTGTATTATGGAACCAGTTCCAGCATCCGCTGATGTTCTTGCAGGATACGAATCTATTCCCATTGCAGATCAAGATTCGGCAATTCATCACCGATGATAACATCTTGATTACAGGAGCCGTCTCTACAGCTGATTTAGCGTACAATGAGCGCACACTAAGGGCGGCAACCGTTATCTTTGCAATGATTCCTGTTGTGGCGGTATATCCTTTCTTACAAAAATACTTCGTTAAAGGAGCCATGCTTGGTTCCGTGAAAGGCTAATCTCACATCGGTTTTACGGCTCTTTGAGCCCAAACATATATTAATCATTCTAAGGGGGAAACTTGTCATGGCAATGAAAAAGCTTGGGGTCCTTGCAGCAATCGGCGCTCTTGCCTTTACGGTCGTTACCGGCTGTACGGGCAAAACGAACTCTTCCGGAAGTCCTTCAGCAGCTTCGCCGAACCAAGGCGCGAATTCAAAATCGGAGGAAGTCGTCGATATTGAAGTTTGGGGTACGAACATCGGCTATAAACCAACCACCAAAGGCAGCAAATTGTATGAATTATATAAGGAAAAACTGGGCGTAGGTGTCATTAGTCCGTATGTGGAATGGAACGGAGGGACTGCCTATTTAAATCAGTTAAATCTAAAGATCGCATCCGGCGAAATGCCCGATTTGTTTTTACCCCAACAGGGCATTGAAAATAGCTTGGCAAAAAACGGAGCTATCGCCGATTTGACAGATCTACTGCCGAAATATGCGCCGAATTTATGGGAAGCCATTCCGAAGGATATGTGGGATATTGTTAAAGCTAATGACCCTACGGGCCAGGGAAGAATTTATTATATCCCTGGTATGGTAGACTATGGAAGATATTCCGGCATAATCCGCAAAGATTGGCTTGACAAGCTGGGCTTACAGATGCCGAAGACGCAAGACGAATACGTGAAGGTTTTGGAAGCATTCAGGGATAAGGACCCTAATGGCAATGGGCAGAAGGATGAGCTTCCGACAGGCGGCCGAGCGGAGGCGCGCTGGATGGATCATCTGTTCGCTATGTATGGTGTAGCCATGTTCGAAGGCTATCCGGATTGGGACATTTATGACGGTAAGCTCACTTATTCCGCGGTAACACCTAATATGAAAGCCGCCTTGGAGTTCATCTCCAAACTGTACAAGGAAGGATTAATAGATAAGGAATCACTTCTAAACGACAAGGCCAAGTGGGACGGCAAGGTTGCAGCCAACAAAGCAGGTAACTACTTCCACTGGGCAGAGCAAACCAATCTATATTTGGATAATTTGCAAAAGAACAGTGGTGTAAAGGGCAATTTTGCAGCCCTTCCTATTCCAGAAGTTCCGGGATATAAGGGATTCTATACTTGGAAAAGGTTTACGCCTCCGGCATGGGTCGTTAAAAACAACAAGGATCAAAAGAAGTTGATGGCCACTTTAAAATTACTGAACAACATGTACGACAAGAAGAATTGGAACGCTCTGTACCTTGGTGTTGAAGGCATGCACTATACGATGAAGGATGGTAAAGCCGTTAAACTTCCGGATGACAAGAGTACTCAAGAGAATCTCATTCTCGATCCATATGCAAAAATTTCGACTCTTGATTTTATAAGCAATCTCCAGAAAAGCACTGCTTCGGATGACAGAATGTGGGAGATTGACCAAACCGTTCAAATCATGCAGGATGCCCAGAAGTATGCCAAGGTCATTGCTGGAGACGGCATGCCGGCCAGCGTCTATGAAGGTTTCCCGGATATCAACAATCGCACTCTCTATATCGAATATGCCAGCAAGATCATTACCGGACAGTATCCGATCAGCAAATTTGACGAATTTGTAGACAAGTGGAACAAATCTGGCGGCGAAGAAGTAACGAAGCGCGCGAGAGAATGGTATGCGAAAGTGAAGAAATAAATGTGGATCAAAAATATCCGCCCGGCTTCGATGCGAAGACGGGCGGATATTTCAATCCAAGCTGAGGTCATCGGATCATCGAACCTAATTGGAAACAGGGGGCTAACATGAACAATCGTCTTAAGGAAGTGCTTGAGGGTCAAGAACAAAATTATATCCTACCTTTTCTTTGGCAGCATGGTGAGGAAGAGCAGGCGATACGTGAAGAGATTGCCCGCGTTCATGAAGCTGGCATTGGAGCCGTTTGCATCGAAGCTCGTCCTCATCCTGATTTTCTCGGTCCGAAATGGTGGAAGGATATGGACATTATTATGGAGGAAGCCCGGAATCGGGGCATGAAGGTATGGCTTCTCGATGACGATCATTTTCCAACGGGACATGCGGCGGGGAGAGTCAAGGATGCTCCGGATGAGCTTCAGCGCATGTTTTTGGGTGAACGTTATATCGATACCATCGGTCCTGCCCAAGGAACCTCTATGCTGCTGGATACCTTGCTTATGCGTGGGCTTCGACCGACCATCTCGCATAGCCAACACGCGAGCGGTAAAAATAAGCTGATTTCAGTTGTCGCAGTCCGCAGAGATCCATCCAATGGAACATTACTCAGTGATTGTGTCGACATAACTGAACTTGTGCAAGACGGTATCCTTTATTGGGATATCCCTGAAGGGTATTGGCGAGTATTTATTATTTCAGAAAATAAGGATGGCGGCAGCAAGGAGCAGGAGGATCATCTGAACCCGCTAGTTCGGGATTCCGTTCGTATTCTGCTCGATACGGTTTATGAGGCTGTTTATGAAAGATACAAGTCGGATTTCGGAAAGACATTCGCCGGATTCTTTTCGGACGAACCCGGATTTTACAATGATAAGATGACCTTTGACTTCAAATCGAAACCCGGAAAACAGGGAGTGCCGCTTCCTTGGGGCCGGGAAATGCCAGCCTTGCTTGAGCAGGCGTTGGGTGAGGACTACCGTAGGCACCTATATCTTCTCTGGCATGATGCGGGCGAACAGTCGAACATCGTGCGGTACTCCTATATGAATATTGTCAGCAAGCTCTACGCGGAAAACTTCTGCAACCAAATCGGAGAGTGGTGCAGAGCCCGCGGGGTAGAATATATCGGACATGTACTCGAAGACAACAACGTTCATGCAAGGCTTGGCCCCGGCGCCGGACACTTCTTCCGTTCGATGTGGGGACAAGACATGTCAGGCCTCGATGTCGTGCTGTGGCAAATCGTCCCCGGTTTCGATGAATTGTCTTTCAGCAAGCCAGGGGGGGATACGGATAGCGAATTTTTCCATTATGGTCTCGCTAAGCTAGGAGTTTCTCTTGGACACATTGATCCGAAAAAACAAGGCAGGACGATGTGTGAAGTCTATGGGGCATATGGCTGGGCGGAAGGCTTAAAGCTGATGAAATGGCTCACAGACCATATGCTCGTTCGCGGCGTCAATTATTTTGTCCCGCATGCCTTTACCCAAAAAGATTCGGACCCGGATTGTCCGCCGCATATGTATGCGAACGGGAAAAACCCGCAGTATCGCTACTACAAGCATTTAAATCGATATATGAATCGGATCAGTCACCTGATATCAGGCGGAAGGCACTTGGCGTCTGCGGCCGTCGTGTATCATGCTGAAGCCGAATGGTCCGGGGAAGCGATGTATTTTCATAAGCCCGTGAAGTTACTGATGCAGCATCAGATCGACTGCGAAGTTGTTCCCGTCGATGTTCTTCTAGAAGCGGCAAACGTGAAAGACAACAAGCTGCATGTAAATCTCGAGGATTACGAGTGCTTAATCGTACCTTATGCAGAAGCGCTTCCGGCGGCGATGGTACGGCGTTTGACCCAGCTTGCGGATCAAGGACTAGCCGTACGTTTTGTTGACGGGCTGCCGTTGCGATCGAGCGAGGGCATTGATGTTTCTGACGAAATCTCTTGTCTTGCCGATCACCGGAATGTAAAGGTAGTAGCTTTAGACAAACTTGCGCATGAACTTCTTGCAGACGGACATTACGATATTAGAGTCGACAACCACGAACCGTATCTCCGGAACTATCATTATATACATGACGGTTTGGATGTCTTTATGTTCTTTAACGAACATCCGCATCGAACGATACGCACGGAGATTGTTTTGCCCATCAAAGGTGATGTATATGCATATGATGCGTTCCAGAATCGGTTGATCGAATTGAATGTAAGTATGGAGAACGGTGCGAAAACAGTGCAGCTTATCCTTAATCCGTATGAATCCATCGTTCTGCTCCACGGAGCTGACCTTGAAAGTTATGTTGCACTGCCACAGTATACGTTGGGGTCGGAACTTGAGCTAACAGGTGAATGGACCGTATCCACTGCTGAAGCTGAACATTATCCTCGTTTTAAGGAATGGGGAAAACTGACGGCTTTAATGAATATGAGCGGGCCGGATTGCCTGCCTCGATTCTCAGGTACCTTCCGTTATGAAACGGAATTTGAGTGGAATGAAACCGTAAGCCAAGCTCTATTAGAGTTAGGAGAGGTTTATGAAACGGCAGAAGTTTGGTTAAACGGCGAGCAAGCAGGAGTACGCATCTGTCCGCCTTATCGCTTTGAAATCAATGGACTGATTAAGATGGGCACAAACAAGCTTGTCATTGAAGTCACGAATACGCTCGTGAAGGATCAGCGCGACTTCTTATCGGCCTTTGCGCAGCAGGAACCAAGTGGACTTATTGGACCCGTGCGAGTTGTCAGGATATGATATCCTCCTCAGTATAAATCAGCGGCAGTCTAGGACTTTCTCGTCCAAGACTGTCGCTCTTAATTCTAAGAGTTTATTTTCGCAGGCCAACGAATATAGAGCGAAAAGATTCTATATTATAGAATACTGGTGCTATTGGACAGCTTTCCCAAGACAGTTTTTCCACTGTCCGATATCAAAATAGAACTTGAGGAGAGTGGTGGAATATGAAATCAAGGTATTTATTTATTACGCTTATTCTGATTGTTACTGTACTTTCATTAACGGGCTGTGTACCTGGAGATGGAGTCAATAACGTTCATCGTCCCGCGGGTTTCTTCTGGGGAATATGGCATGGATGGATCGCACCTTTTTCACTCATTATTGGTATTTTCAAACACCATATTAGAGTTTATGAAATATATAATTCAGGATGGTGGTACGATTTAGGATTTTACATAGCAATCATCAGTGGTTTTGGTGGGATATCGCTTACCCGACGAAAAAAAGTAAACAAAGATTAACTGTTCGTAAAACAACTGTTCTAAAGATATATCAGGCATCTAGCTCGTTCAGCTAAACGGAGAACGATAGTTGAAAGAAGTTACGTTTAATCGTACGGCCCTGGCGGTCGAGCAGCGGTGCTCCCAGTTCCTTCTTCATTGGGAAACTGACAAAAACAGGGGAGCATACGTCTTCCCCTCCAAACGGACTACGGTCTGAAAATATTCAAGTTACTACCACTCCATTGAATCGCCCTCTTAGTTAAAGCGGTCTCAAGCTTATTGCCGGTTGACCTTTCTGTATTCGCTTGGCGGAATCCCGTTCAATCGCTTGAACGTCCTGCTCAAATGGAATTCATCGAGGAAGCCGCAATTGGTAGCAATAGCCTTAAGCGGCATATCCGTGTAAAGAAGACACTTCTTAACGTGCTCAGTCCGGATACGTATTAAGTAATCTTTCGGGGACTCTCCCAAATAACGCATGAACAATTTCCGAACATACGATGTAGAGAGATGGTTTAGTTCGCACAAAGTGCGGATCTTAAGATCGTCAGCGTATCTCAGTTCCAACTCTTGACGAATACGTTCATAACTCTTACGGGACTCGGATGCTCCACTTTCTTCGATAGTAGTCATTCGATGCCATTCTTCAATGAGCTCAAGAAGTATCGCTTGTGTTTGGAACTCTCCTCGCTGTGAGCCCGGGACCCAGCATCTGTGCGCGTTTCGAAGCCTTTGCGTCCATAAAAGAAGATGTTCGGGAGAAGCTCTATGTAGAAACGGTAAATGAATAGATTCTGTCAATGAGTCGGCTGACCAATGCAAAGAAGTCTCTGGCTTCTTCGTGACCTGTATGAGATCGGTCAACGTCATGATTATATCCATACCTTCGCTACCAGCCTCCATTGACATTCTAAGACCGGGCTTTAAGTAAAGTAGAGTCCCAGGTCCAAATGTTTGAATTCCCTCCTCGGTAAGAAACGATCCGCTGCCTCCATAGATCCAATAGAAGCTATGTTTAGAAATGTTTCGTCTTGTATCGTTCCAACCTGACATCTTGTGCTCATCATCCATCCAATGAATACGTACAACTAGATCGTCTAAGGAATAGATCATTTCGCTCTCCCCTCCCTAATTTTTATATTATAAAGCATGAAGCGTTTTGTACAAGAATAAGACGGATTTAACCATGGTGCATCAATGCCAAACCAGCCATAATGGATTCAAAGATGATCATGGTGAGGGGTGCAATGGAAATGTACGATGACTGGGATCAAATAAACATGGACTACATGCCTTGGATGTTGCGAAATGAAACTCAGTTGGCTGATCAGGCACAATGGCAAGCGGAACTAAGAGCTAGATTTGGAGCCACGTTCGGTGAAGACTGTTATATATCAAGGAAAGCGTTTATCCATCCAATCCGACTCCACATGGGGGAACATAGCTATATTGCGGCAGGAGCTATCGTACGAAACACGGAATTAACAATGGGCGCTAATAGCACCGTTAACTCCTACGCGCTAGTTGTAGGTAAAGTATCGATGGGGGACGGCGTGCGGATTGCATCTCATGCTTCAATTTATGGTTTCAATCATGGTTATGAAGATGTTACAAAACCGATTTTTCAGCAGCCCTCCACCTCTTTGGGCATCGATATCGGGGATGATGTTTGGATCGGTGCTAACGCTGTGATTGTAGACGGGGTGAAAATAGGAAGCCATAGTATTGTTGCTGCAGGCGCCATCGTGACTAAGGATGTTCCGGAATACAGTATCGTTGGCGGCAACCCTGCCAGATTAATTCGCAATCGTTTGAGCGGAGGCGCTAACACGGCAGGTTTGACAGTACATCAACCTATGAACGCTCACAGTGAAAACTCACTGCGCGAATCTGTTGAGCAATTTGGCACCAAAGTCCGTCATCAAATCGAGGGTTTACTTTCCGGGTATTTGGTTCCTAATGAGAAGGGACATGCCTATCGCAATACTCCTGATGCTGGTCAAACGGTACGGGCATGGTGTGATGCGGTCGAGATTGGTGCTATGTTCAATCGTTTGCCACCAGGTTTTACAAGAGAACAATTGGTGGAACTGTTGCAAGGTTTCCAGGAGCCTGAGTTTGGGCTGTTCCCCGATCCTTGGAAGCTGCCTGATCCTGCCACGAACCGCCCATTCGAACTGTCCGATCACTTGTCACGCTATAACATACTCGCCATCGGTTACGCTCTGGAACTGCTAGATTCCAAGCCGCTATATCCAATTCAGGCCGTTGAACGAATGAATGTTGAAACACTGTACAAGCTGCTAGATAACTTGCCTTGGGCAAATCAAGCGTGGTCATGTGGAGATTGGATCGATAGTATTGGGACAGGGCTGTATTTAAATGCTAAACATTTTGGCTCAAAACGGACACCAGACGCCCTCTTGGGCTGGTTAAATACACACGCCAATCCGCAATCAGGTCTTTGGGGTTCTCCGACAGCCACAGAGCAATGGCTGCAGCCTGTAAATGGCTTTTACCGGTTAACCCGAGCGACTCATGCACAATTCGGAGGAAAGCTTCCCTATGCCGAGACAACAATCGATACCGTTTTGGCACACACTCGTAATACGGCTTTCTTCAGTAGTGAAAAAGGGAATGCTTGCAATGTGCTGGACGTCATTCACCCATTGTGGCTATGTTTGAAGCAAACCGACTACCGTCGTAATGAGATCCAAATTTGGGCGGAACACCAGCTACAACGGGTGTTAAACCGATGGGTAGAGGGCAGGGGATTCAGTTTTCAGTTAGATCGATTGGATCAACCAAGCCTTCAAGGCACAGAGATGTGGCTCAGCATCGTTTATTTACTCACTGAAGTGGTCGGTATGAGCGAAAGCTTGGGATATAAGCCTAAGGGTGTTCATCGCCCAGAGGTAGCGCTTCCGTACCGGGCTTGGCTTAAAATATTGTAAAATAGCCCTTTTCTTGATGACAAAGCAGGTTGCCGCGGCAACTGCTTTGTTTGTCCGTGTGCGCCCAGCATGGGCGCTATCTATAGGGTTCAAGTCCCGAATGGCGAAGGCAGTAG
>NZ_JBHTHA010000049.1:0-136210 GCF_042676385.1 Paenibacillus sp. GCM10027628 | reverse complement strand
TCCTAAAATAGGAAATTATGTGATTGAAATTTTCATGTTAGGTTTGATGCATGCTTAATGTATTTTTCATCTTTACGAGAAGATGAACGATAACAAGTTCATTCCCTATTTAAGACTCAATTGACGCAAAAATTACATGGGTACCTGTTATGGGATTTCGCTTATTTAATGCGTAATGGTCGCACTTTTTATCTCTTTTTTCATATGGGATATGTTACAATAATTTTCGAGGTGAGACCATGTTTTTGAGACGGATTGAATTATCCGGATTTAAGTCTTTCGCTGACCGGACGGAGCTGGAGTTTGTGCGCGGGATTACCGCGGTGGTAGGTCCTAACGGCAGCGGCAAAAGTAACATTTCCGACGGCATTCGCTGGGTCCTCGGGGAGCAAAGCGCGAAGTCTTTGCGCGGCGGTAAAATGGAGGATGTCATTTTTGCAGGCAGCGATGCCCGTAGAGCGGTCAATTATGGTGAAGTATCTTTGACGCTGGATAATAGTTCGCAGTCGCTACCATTGGATTTTACAGAAGTGACGGTTACAAGGCGGGTACATCGTAGCGGAGAAAGCGAATATTTAATCAATAAGCAGCCCTGCCGATTGAAAGATATCACCGAACTGTTTATGGATACAGGGATCGGTAAAGAAGCTTATTCCATTATCGGACAAGGCCGGATTGAAGAAATCTTAAGTACGAAATCGGAAGATCGCCGGGGTATTTTTGAAGAGGCTTCGGGGATTGTTAAATATAAATCGCGTAAACGGGAAGCGGAGAAGAAGCTTGGCGATACCGAGCAAAATTTGCTGCGCATCCATGATCTGGTTTCCGAACTGGAAGATCAAATCGAGCCGCTGCGCGAACAGTCGGAGAAGGCGATTCGTTATAAAGAATTGCGTGAGAAGTTAAAAAGCAGCGAGATTTCGATGTACGTTCATCAAATTGATCAAATTTACGTCAATTGGAATGAAGCGACTCAGAAGCTGGAAAGACTCCAAAAAGAGCAGACCGAGCTTTCAACCGTGGTCAATCAGCATGATGCCCAGCTAGAGAAGCATCGCTGGGAAACGCGAAGACTCGAAGAGGAATTGGAAAAGCTTCAAGAGAGCTTGCTTCAGTTGAGCGAAGAGTTCGAGAAAAGCGAAGGGCACGGCGAGGTGCTCAAAGAGCGGAAAAAGAACTACATGGCTAATCGTGAGCAGTTAACCAATACGATTGCTTTGCAGGAGCAGCGAAGGGCCGATAAAGAGGCCGAACTCGCCGAACAAAGAGACAAGATTATCCAGATTGGCGCTCAATTGTTTGAGTTTCAGGCCAAGTTAAATGCCGAAGAACAACGCTTGCTTGGTGTTAACGGCGGGATCAGTTCAGCTCCTGAAGATCAGCTCAAAGGCGAGCTTTTGGAAACGCTCAACCGCATGGCGCAGGCGCGCAATGAAATTCGTTATGCCGAACAGCAAACGGAAAGTATCGGCCGCAGATTGGAAAGACTGGATGAAGAGCGCCAAAAGTGGGCGGAGCAGCGAGAAAAGATCGCGCTGCGGAAAGAAGAGCTGACTGCGAAGCTGGAAGAGACACTTCGAGAGATTGACGACGTTCGCCATCGCTATGCGGAGCTAACCCAGAAATTGAAAGGGAAGCAAGGCTTGTTGGATGAAGCGCAATCTACGCTGCGCAAGTGGGAGCAGAAGCTCGACGCCCTAACTTCCCGCCGCGATACAATGAAAGAGATGGCCAATGACTACGACGGCTTTATGCAGGGCGTAAAGGAAGTGCTGAAGGCGAAAAGCCGTAAAGATCTGCGAGGCATTCGCGGGGCTGTCGCCGAGCTTGTCAAAGTTCCTGCTGACGTTGAGATTGCGATTGAAACGGCATTAGGCGGGGCCCTGCAAAATATCGTTGTTGAGACGGAAGCCGATGGGCGCGAAGCCATTGCCTTTTTGAAACGTCGGCAAATGGGACGGGCTACCTTCCTGCCGATGAACGTCATTCGCGGCCGATCCATTGCGGATCATGAGATTGGCGCCCTTAAAGCCGCGAAGGGTTTTGTGGGCATCGCCGTCGATCTCATTGAGTTTGACGCGACTTATCAAAACATTTTCTCCAGTTTGCTGGGCAATGTCGTTGTCGCGCAAAGTCTGGAAGATGCGAACCATATTGCCGCTAAAGCGCAGTACCGTTATCGTGTCGTCACGCTGGAAGGCGACGTGGTCAACCCGGGCGGTTCCATGACAGGCGGTAGCTTGGCGAAGAAAACGACCAATTTGTTAGGCCGTCAGCGCCAAATCGAGGAGCTGGATCAAGAAATTAAGACCTCCCAGCAACAACTGGACAGTCTTAGGGACAAAACGTCGACGATAAAACGTGAAATCACTGACGATATGATGAATATCGAGCAGCTTCGCCAGCTTGGCGAGCAGCAGCGCATCACGGAGCAGCAGATTCGAGCAGAACTAGGTCCGTTGGAATCCGAGAATCGCACGGTAGAGGAGCAGCTTTCACTCGATAGTCAAGATCGAGAATCACTCCTTGCCGAGCAGACAGACTTTGCTAAGAAGAAAGTGGAATCAGAGCAAGCGCTGGCCGATCTTCAGCAAGAGGAGGCCTCCTTGCAGCAAGCGATACGGGATGCCGAGAGCTCGCGTAAAGCAAGCGAGTCGGAGAAAGAAGAACTGCAAAGTCAACTCACCGATTTAAAGGTGAAGGTCGCATCAATCTCCCAAGAGAAACAATCGCTGCAGGATCAGCAGCGCCGCTTACAGCAGGATTTGGCGGATTCAGACCGCGAGACGGAAACAAACCGCCAGTTGCTGGGACAGCTGGAGCAGGATATGGAAGCGCTCGAGCAGGAAACGGTGCTGCAGATCGAGCAGTTGAATGATCTCAAGCTCAGGAAACAGCAATGTGCCGAGCAAATCGATTTCAAGCGCGCGGAGCGGACGGACTGGCTGCAGAAGCTGGAACAGGGAGAGAATGAAACGCGCGCTCAGCGTATTCAGCTCAAACAGGTCGAAGAGAATCTGCATCAAACGGAGGTTCGTGTGAACCGGCTGGATGTTGAACTCGAGAACTTGCTAAAGAAGCTTGGCGAAGAATACGAACTCAGCTACGAGCTTGCAAAGGTGCGCTACCCTGTTCCGGAGGATGTTGCCGGGACGCAGAGCCTTGTTCGCGAGTTGAAGCGGGAAATCACTTCGCTTGGTGAAGTGAACCTTGGCGCGATCGAAGAATTCGCACGGGTTTCCGAGCGCTATGAGTTCCTCAGCGCCCAGAAAAATGACTTGATCGAAGCGAAAACGACACTGTATCAAGTCATTCGCGAGATGGATCAAGAGATGTCCAAACGTTTCAAGACGACGTTTGATGCGATTCGCTCGCATTTCGTCGTCGTGTTTGCCAAACTATTCGGCGGCGGGCGGGCGGATCTGATTTTGTCCGAGCCTGATAACCTGCTCGATACGGGCATTGAGATCGTGGCCCAGCCGCCGGGCAAAAAGCTGCAAAACCTGCAGTTGCTCTCCGGAGGCGAGCGTGCTCTGACAGCGATCGCTTTATTGTTCTCAATCATCCATGTGAAGCCGGTACCGTTCTGCGTGCTCGATGAGGTTGAGGCGGCGCTGGATGAGGCGAATGTAGCGCGTTTTGCCGAGTATCTGCGCGAGTTCTCCGAAGTGACGCAGTTCATTGTCGTTACGCATCGTAAAGGTACGATGGAAGAAGCTGATGTGCTCTATGGGGTTACGATGCAGGAAGGCGGCGTATCCAAACTGGTTTCCGTTCGATTAGAGGATGAGGAAGCCGTCGTATCTGCTTAATTTTTCTTTAAAATTTTGGGGCGAATTTAGGAGGAGCCATGAGTTTTTTTAAACGTTTGAAAGAGAGTATTTCCAGCAAGGCCGAAGCGGTTACGAATAAGTTCAAAGAAGGTCTTTCGAAGACGAGAGATGCTTTTGTAGACCGTGTGGACGATTTATTCAGCCGCCGCAAAAAAATCGACGAAGATTTCTACGAAGAGCTTGAAGAAATTTTAATTGGCGCCGACGTAGGCGTGAACACCGTACTGAAGTTGATCGATGACCTTCGCGCCGAAGTCAAAAAGCGTAAAATCGAAGACCCGGGCGAGCTCCAGCCGATTCTTTCCGAGAAGCTGATCGAGCTGCTTAAAGGCGATGCTGGCACCGGACTCAATTTGAATCCAAATGGATTATCCGTTATTCTGTTCGTCGGTGTGAATGGCGTCGGAAAAACGACGACGATCGGAAAAATGGCCCACATGTTCAAATCACAAGGGAAAAAGGTACTCATGGCAGCGGGAGACACGTTTCGTGCCGGTGCGATTGAGCAGCTTGAGACCTGGGGCCAGCGTGTTGGCGTGGATGTCATCAAGCAGCAATCAGGCGCGGATCCTGCCGCGGTGATGTATGATGCCGTACAAGCCGCCAAGACGCGCGGTGTCGACATTTTGCTTTGTGATACGGCGGGCCGTTTGCAAAACAAAGTTAATCTGATGGAAGAGTTGAACAAAATTTACCGTGTCATTCAACGCGAGGTGCCGGATGCTCCGCATGAAGTTATTCTGGTTCTTGACGCGACAACAGGTCAAAATGCGCTGAGTCAGGCGAAGCTTTTTGGCGATAAAACAGGTTTGACGGGGCTTGTGCTCTCGAAGCTTGACGGTACGGCAAAAGGCGGAATCGTTGTGGCGATCCGTCAGGAATTATCGCTGCCTGTTAAGTTTGTCGGTCTCGGCGAGAAAATGGATGATCTTCAGCCGTTCGATTCCGAACAATTCGTTCATGCGCTTTTCGGCAAATGGATTAATGAACAAAAAGAGGAAGTACAAGGTTAAAAAGCCAGTTAACCCTAATTAAAACCCTTGTTAGCCGATAGCCGGATAGCAAGGATTTTTTCTTTTTCATGTGACAAGGTCAAATGCTTGACATTAGTCCGGGAATTCAGTATGATAGGTTCTGTTGTGCTGCTGTCAAGGGTTCAACCTTTACGGAGGTGGCTATAGTGCCTGTCGATCAAATGCTGGAGAAAACGAATCGGATTAACCTGCTGTTTGATTTCTATGAGCCGTTATTGACCGAGAAGCAGCGAACGTTTCTTGAGTTGTATTTTCATGACGATTATTCGCTCGGAGAAATTGCCGAGAATTTCGAGATTAGCCGCCAAGCGGTATATGAGCATATCAAGCGTGCGGAACTAACGCTGCAAGAATATGAGAATAAATTGAAGCTTTTACATAAGCATGAGCAGCGTATAAAACTCCGGGAAGAGCTGGAGCAAGTGCTGGATGCTTGCGAACCGGAGCTAAAGAGGAAAACAAGCGAGCTTTTTGATACAATGATAGGGATCGATTAATGTCTACGAAGAGAGGTGAAGCGCATGGCATTTGAAGGATTGGCAAACCGGCTGCAGAACGTATTCGGCAAGCTGAGAAGCAAAGGGAAGCTGTCGGAAGAGGATGTAGGCGAAGCGCTTCGCGAGGTTCGGTTAGCGCTGCTTGAAGCAGACGTTAACTTTAAAGTAGTAAAAGACTTCATCGCTAAGGTGAAAGAGCAAGCTGTCGGTCAAGAAGTGATGAAATCTTTCACGCCAGGCATGGTCGTTATCGATATCGTGAACAAAGAATTGACGGCGTTGATGGGCGGCACGCAAAGCAAGCTGGCTCGATCGAACCGACCGCCGACGGTCATTATGATGGCCGGTTTGCAAGGGGCAGGTAAAACGACGACTTCCGGTAAACTGGCTAAGCTGCTTCAAAAGCAAAATCACCGGCCGCTGCTCGTCGCTTGCGACATTTACCGTCCTGCTGCGATTAAACAATTGCAAGTGCTCGGTGAGCAGTTGAAAGTTCCTGTATTCGCGATGGGTGACCAGGTCAATCCTGTTGACATCGCTAAGGCAGGTCTGCAGCATGCCAAAGATAATGGCAATGACTATGTCATCATCGATACGGCGGGGCGCTTGCACATTGACGAGAGTTTGATGGACGAGCTGAAAAATGTGCGTACGGCCGTTCTGCCAGATGAAATTCTGCTTGTAGTGGATGCCATGACCGGACAAGATGCAGTCAATGTAGCTGAAAGCTTCCATCAGCAGTTAGAGCTGACAGGCGTCGTTCTAACCAAGCTCGATGGCGATACCCGCGGCGGTGCGGCGCTATCTGTCAAAGCTGTGACAGGCTGTCCGATCAAGTTTGCGGCTAGCGGCGAGAAAATGGATGCCCTCGAGCCCTTCTTCCCGGATCGGATGGCATCGCGGATTCTTGGCATGGGCGATGTGCTTACGTTGATTGAGAAGGCGCAAGCCGGTATCGATATGGATAAGGCGAAAGAAATGGAGCGCAAAATGCGCAACGCCGAATTCACCTTCGAAGATTTTCTGGATCAGATGGAGCAGGTTAAGAAGCTCGGTCCGCTGGATCAGATTCTCGATATGCTGCCTGGAGCCAATAAGATTAAAGGCATGAAGGACCTCAAAGTCGACGATAAACAAATGGCACGCGTGGAAGCGATTGTGAAATCGATGACGAAGGAAGAGAAACGCAAGCCAGAGCTGCTGAATGCGAACCGACGCAAACGGATTGCCTCGGGAAGCGGCAACACCGTGCAAGAGGTCAATCGCTTTATTAAGCAGTTTGAGGATATGCGCAAGATGATGAAGCAATTCTCAGGCATGATGGGACCTAAAGGTGCCAAAGGTATGAAAAAGTTAGGTAAAGGATTCAAATTTCCTTTCTAAATAGAAGCAAGCTTTTATCCTATGTTGGAGGTGATTCATAAATGGCAGTACGTATTCGTCTTAAACGTATGGGCGCTCACAAAGCTCCTTTTTACCGTGTGGTGGTATCGGATTCCCGTTCCCCGCGTGATGGTCGTTTTATCGAAGAAATCGGTACTTACAATCCAGTAGCTCAACCGGCAGCTGTTACTCTTGATGAAGAGAAAGCTCTGAAATGGCTTCAAACTGGTGCGCAACCGTCCGATACAGTTCGCAGTCTGTTCAGCAAAGCAGGTCTGATGACTAAATTTCACGAGCTGAAACAACAGAAGTAATCTGTTAACTTTCGGAGGGTGTGTTCATGAAGGATCTTATCACGGTTATTGCTAAGGCTCTTGTTGATCATCCGGAAGAAGTACGTGTTACGGTTCAGGAGAAGGACGACAAGATCGAGTACAGGCTATCCGTTCACCCCGACGATGTCGGGAAAGTGATCGGCAAGCAGGGCAAGATTGCGAAGTCGCTCCGTACGGTAGTTACGTCAGCAGCAGTGAAGGAAACCAAACGTGTAGCTGTAGAGATTGTTTCATAGGGGAGAGGGTTAGGAGAATGTTCCTAACCTTTTTCTTGTATCATTTGTTGGAAATATTTTTTTGGAGGTCGGCATACGAAGTATGAGTGAGAAGCTTTTTACGATTGGTAAAATCGTCAACACCCATGGGGTTCGCGGCGAGCTGAAAATCGTCTCGGAAACGGATTTTCCGGAGCGCTTTGATAAGGGCAGCGAATTAGTTATTGTAGATTCTCAAAACAAGCAAACGCCGGTGACGGTGCAAGCCTCCCGCTTACATAAAAACATGTACATCGTGCAGTTCGCACAGTTCGCGAACATCAACGAAGTGGAGAAGTTTAAAGGTTCCCTGCTCAAAGTAGAAGGGAAATACCAGCAGGCTTTGGAAGAAGGGGAATACTATTACCACGAGATCATCGGCTGTAATGTGGTGACCGAGGAAGGCGAAACATTAGGGCAGATTACGGAAGTGCTGACGCCAGGCGCAAATGACGTATGGGTTGTGTCTATGCCAAAAGGGAAGCAGTTGTTGCTGCCGGTGATCGACGACGTTGTTTTGAATGTGGATGTAGCCGAGAAGACGATTCGCATTCATTTGATGGAAGGGCTGCTGGAATGAGAATCGATGTGCTGACGCTTTTTCCGGAAATGTTCGATGGCGTATTTTCTTCCAGCATTTTAGGAAAAGCTAGAGATAAGGGAATCGTTTCTCTAAACACGGTTAATTTTCGCGAGTACTCAGGCAACAAGCACAACACCGTGGATGATTACCCTTATGGCGGCGGTGGCGGGATGGTGCTGAAGCCAGAGCCGATTTTTGCCGCTGTTGAGGATTTACCCATCCATCGGAATTCCGATGACGATGATATGTCTGAATCAGTGAAGCCTAGAGTGATCCTCATGTGCCCGCAAGGTGAGACATTCACGCAACGTAAAGCGGAGGAACTTTCTGCAGAGCGGCATCTCGTGTTCATTTGCGGTCATTATGAAGGGTATGACGAGCGAATCAGGCAGTACCTGGTGACCGACGAGCTCTCCGTAGGGGATTATGTATTGACCGGGGGGGAGTTGCCCGCAATGGTCGTTATAGACAGCGTGGTCAGGCTCCTGCCAGGCGTGCTTGGCAATGAAATGTCTGCGGTTACGGATTCTTTCAGCACGGGTTTGCTGGAATATCCACATTACACGAGACCCGTCAAATTCAGAGATTGGGAAGTGCCTGAGATTTTGCTCTCAGGTCATCACGAAAATGTGAAAAATTGGCGGATGCAGCAATCGCTGTATCGCACTTTGGAACGGCGGCCTGACTTGCTGGAAGGTCGGGAATTATCCAAGAAGGAAAAGGTTTGGCTGGAGGAATGGAAACGTCAGCAGCTGGAGTAACCCCCCCGAAAACTTCTCTATTGAATTTCTACTTTCTCTGTGGTAATATAGTTTCTGTTGTGAATTTTTATTGTTTGAGTCTGGTGGTCCTCTACGCGTAGCAACTTCGTATATACATCGTAGAAAAGCGGAATGAACACCTGTGTGGAAGGAGGAAGTCAACTATGAATCTGATTCAAGAGATTACGAAGGAACAACTGCGTACGGATATCCCTAATTTCCGTCCAGGCGACACACTGAAAGTACACGTAAAAGTTATCGAGGGTTCCCGTGAGCGTATTCAGCTGTTCGAAGGTGTTGTTATCAAACGCCGCGGCGGTGGAATTAGCGAAACGTTTACCGTTCGTAAAATTTCTTACGGTGTAGGTGTGGAGAGAACATTCCCTTTCCATTCTCCGAAGATCGACAAGATCGAAGTGGCTCGCCGTGGTAAAGTCCGTCGTGCGAAACTCTACTATCTGCGTGGTCTTCGCGGTAAAGCAGCAAGAATTAAAGAAATTCGATAAGAAACCGGGGGGCTTGTTTAGGCAAGTCTCCTTTTCGTTTCTATAGGCTTATCTCTCCACATCGGAATATCTCACATAACCAAAACTGGGAAAAGAGGCAATCAGTGATGGAACAGAAAGATCAAGAACAGCCTTACATAGAATCCGCATCAACAGACGGTGCAGCCGCCGCCCCTGCAACTAAATCGGCAAAAAGCGAAACCTGGGAATGGATCAAAGCGCTCGTTATCGCGGGTGTGCTGGTTATTATCATACGCTGGTTCCTGTTTTCGCCATTTATCGTCGATGGTGACTCCATGCGTCCTAATTTTTTTACGGGTGAACGTTTGATCGTAAACAAAATTCTTTATGACATCCGTGCTCCTAAACGTGGAGAAGTTATCGTATTTCATGCGCCGGAAGGTAAAGATTACATTAAACGCGTAATTGCGCTTCCCGGTGAAACAGTGAAAGTCGAAGGCGACAAAGTGTTCATTAATGGTCAAGAAATCGATCAGCCTTTCATCAAGGATGCGATTGACCAGGCTGTTAAGGAAGGCCATGCTTACAATACATTAGCTAACTTCCCTGAGACGAAAGTGCCGGATAATGAAGTGTTTGCTATGGGGGATAACCGTCCGAATAGTAAAGACAGCCGGGATAAACGGGTGGGCTTTGTGCCTTTCAATAAAATAGTCGGCCGGGCCGAAGTCATTTTCTGGCCGCTGAACAGAATCAGTTTTATACATATTTGAGGTGAAACTATGACCATTCAATGGTTCCCCGGCCATATGACCAGGGCTCGAAGACAAATTGAAGACAAGCTTAAGCTGATAGATGTCGTCATTGAGCTCTTGGATGCCCGCATTCCGCTCTCCAGCCGGAACCCGATGGTAGAT
The DNA here is from genome assembly GCF_042676385.1 of Paenibacillus sp. GCM10027628. Classification (NCBI taxonomy): domain Bacteria; kingdom Bacillati; phylum Bacillota; class Bacilli; order Caryophanales; family Paenibacillaceae; genus Paenibacillus; species Paenibacillus sp. GCM10027628. Next base: position 126,146 of record NZ_JBHTHA010000049.1, on the reverse strand, counting down.
GAAATATTAAAAGGCAAGCCTCGAATGGTGCTGCTGAATAAACATGATTTGGCGGATCCGCAAGTAACGGCGGAATGGGTTCGTTATTTTGCCGATCAAGGCCTTCAGGCATTACCGATAGACGCAGCCTCAGGCACGCAGGTAAAGGAAATTTTGCCAAGAGCAAAAGCTTTATGGGCTCATAAAATCGAGAGTCAGCTCCGCAAAGGTATTAATCCGCGTGCCGTTAGAGCACTGATTGTAGGTATCCCGAATGTCGGCAAGTCGACATTGATTAATCAGTTGGCAGGCAAGAAAATTGCTGCAACCGGCGATAAACCTGGTGTGACTAAAGGTCAGCAATGGATTAAAGTAGGGACCGAGATGGATCTGCTCGATACGCCTGGTATTTTATGGCCGAAATTCGAAGATCAGATGGTGGGTCTAAGGCTCGCAGCGACAGGTGCGATCAAAGAAGAGCTGCTCCATATGGATGAGATCGCATTTTTTGTGATCAAGTACATGGTCCGCCATTATGGCACTGGACTGAAGGAACGGTTTGGCATCGAAGAGCTGCCTGAAGACTTGGACGATCCGAATGAAGTGGTGAAAGTCATGGAAGCGGTCGGACGAAAGCGAGGGGCCATCGTTAGCGGCGGTAAGGTTGATTTAGACAAGGCCTCGCTGATCATCATCCGTGATCTTAGAGCGGGCAAACTTGGGCGTATTAGCCTGGAAACGCCGGCAGAATTTTAGGTGCGGTTTTTTCTATGAGGAAAAATTAAAGAGATCATGTCTTAGAACAGCTTAGTGCTGGTTGTGAGACGTGGTCTTTTTTTTCTCTACGGGAATGATTTAGCCCATATTGCAATGTTGGACGAGTAGTGGATGAGGGGACTTCAATTTTTGAATCTTGCAGAACAGGGGGGGGATGGATATGTTCTACATTGGATTTTATACAGCAGATTATAGCATTACGATTATTTCAACAAGTTAGGCTGGAAAATATCCAATGGATTTGGAGGATATGAATTGGAGTTCGCCAACTGAAGGAAAATGATTGGAGAGAATCCAATGAATGGAGGCGTTTCGCCTCAAGTAAACTATTTCTGTTGGACAAAATCCAACTGCAAAGGATCTGGAACGAACTATTCGTTTGATGCTTCATGTTCGATTCATTTTTGTATGGCTCGGAGATGCCGTCTTCCCTTATAATGAAGAGACGGAAAGGGGCGAAAGCCATTGCTGGAGTTTGAAAAACGTCTTTGGGAACAAGGCATGGCCCATCTGGCAGGTATTGATGAGGTAGGCAGAGGGTGCTTGTTCGGTGATGTCGTAGCGGCTGCTGTGATATTGCCGGCGGGTTATGTGCTGGATGAGGTCAACGACTCGAAGAAGCTATCGGAAAAGAAGCGCGATGTACTTTACGAACAAATCATGAATGAAGCGATAGCCATTGGGGTCGGCATTGTTGATGTCGCAACCATTGAAGCGATAAATATTAAGCAAGCTGCGAGATTGGCGATGAAGCAGGCTGTGGAACAATTGAAAGTAATGCCTGATTATTTGTTGGTAGATGCTGAGCGGGTTGATGTGGATTTGGAGCAAGAGGCTATTATCCATGGGGATGCGCTTAGTCAATCGATCGCCGCGGCTTCTATCATAGCGAAAGTAACAAGAGACCGGATGTGTAATGAATGGGACGAGCAGTACCCTGAGTATGGGATTGCTGTACATAAAGGATATGCGACAAAACATCATCGAGAAATGCTGCTGCGATACGGTCCAACGCCTTTGCACCGCAAATTGTTTATTCGAAAAATAATGGCTCAGGGGGAACAAACCGAGCCGCAGGCCGAACAAATGGAGCTGGAATTGTTTGCGAACGATTAAAGAAAAAGCATAGGGATGCCGATATTATACATAACGTGGATTTGAGGTGAGATCGGCATGAATATTAGTGGACTTATTCGTAGTTTGGTCGGTGATTTGACAGCATCAGACAGCAAGGTTCTGGAGCTCAAAGTAGGACAGATCGTGAAAGGTGTAGTCCTACAGTTGTTAGGCGACCAAGATGCGTTATTGAATATAGGCGGCGTTCAGGTGCGTGCCAAACTGGAGACTCCTTTGAAGCAAGGGGATGTTACCATGCTCCAGGTCCAGCCTGAGTCCAGTGGCGGCCAAATCCTGCTTAAGCCGCTTGAATCTTCGGATGTTCAAATCGCGGATGATTCGTTAGGCGAATTGCTTCAAGCATTTTCGTTAAAGGATAACACGGGCAACCGTCAAATGGTTCGATCGCTCCAGCGTGAAGGTGTTTCGCTGTCCAAGGAAACTGTTCAGTCGTTCGCAACGGTGCTCAATCAAGCGCCGGAGGGCGTGAGTAAGGATGAATGGATGCAGGCGGCTGTTCTTGCATTCAAAAAGGGTTTGCCGTTGACGCAGGAGACCGTGGCTGCCGTGCGGCAGGCTACAACCGGTCCAGCTGTTGGACAAGTGCTGGAGCGGCTCATGCAGCAAGCGTCAGTGCTGCTTCAGGAGCAACCAGCACACCCTGCTGCCGATACCGCGAAGCAGGTGGTATCGCTGCTGAATCAGCTGCGGGCTTCCGCCGCAGCGGCAGGGCTCACGCGGCGGCCGGAGGCGCCGGCCGCGGCTGGCGCAGCGCATGCTGCTTCGCAGGCAGGCGGAAGTGCCGCGGCGGCTCCCGCAGGGTCGCCGCCTGTTAGCGGCAGCGCGGCTCCGCCCGCTGCCGGCGAGACGGCGCCTGCGGCTTCGCCAGCAGGCGGGCAGGGCCCTGCCTCCGCTGCGCCACGCGCGGAGGCGCCCCCCGCCGCCGGCCCGGCACAGCCGCCGGCGCCGCAAGCGGCCGCCCGCCCAGCGGGGGCGGCCGAGCCGCTCCGGGCTCAGGCGCGCAGCGCTGAGCCTGTGCACGAAGGCGAACCGCCGGTGGCGGGTTCGCCCGGAGCCCCGCCGCCGGCGAAGCCGAAGGCGGCGGGTGAGCAAGCTCAGGTGCGAAGCACTGAGCCGGACAAAGGCGCCGCTGATCCGGAGCCAAACTGGATCAGCAAGATGCTCAAGGCCGTGGGCGTGGAACACGAGGCTCATGTAGCGAAGCTGAATGAGCGTGTCGAGGTTGCGCTTCGCCCACGGGGCGGTACTGACGATCTGCTGCTGCAAGGCACGATCGTCCCAACAGATGGGCAGGACGAGGCCATCAAGCCTGCAGCCGATACATTGAAGAGCCTGCTGCTGCAGCTGACAGCCTCAGATGATACGCCAGCGCCGCTCAAGGAAGCGGCGCAGCAAGCGATTCACCAAATTACAGGTCAGCAGCTCATGCTGACTAACGATAAAAGCTCCATGTTTGCGCAAGTCACCCTCTTCATCCCGTTTATGGACGGAACGGGTCAGCAGTCTGCTGCCGTGCACATTCAGTCCCAAAAAGGAAAGCGCGGAGAAGTGGACGCAAGCAATTGCAGGCTCTTGTTTGACCTGCAAATGAAAGCGATGGGGAATACACTTGTAGATGTCCATGTAGTCAACAAAATAGTAAGTCTGCATATTCACAATGATGATCCTGCCGTTGCTGCATTCATGGAAAACGCAAGGGAAGAGATTTCTACAGCCATGAATAAAGCAGGCTATCAATTCTTCTCATTAAAATGTTCGCCTTATCCGACCATCCAAGAAAGCGATGCAAGCAATCAAAATCAGGGATCCGGCGATGGCGTGAAATTGGATCTTCGTTCGCTTTATCATCCTAAACCGTACAAAGGGGTGGATCTTCGCGCATGAGTAAAGAGCAAGACGAACATGGTGCGCAGAAACCGACTCCGATCAAAAAGGCCGTAGCCCTTCGGTACGCTCCGGAAGCGCAGAGAGCGCCAACCGTTGTGGCCAAAGGGAAAGGCCATATAGCCGACACCATTTTACAAAAAGCAAAGGAAAACGGAGTTCCGATTCAAGAAGATTCCTCATTGGTGGAAGTGCTTTCCAAGCTTGAACTGGACCAAGAGATTCCACCGGAGCTTTACCAATTGGTTGCTGAGGTGCTTAGTTTTATTTATCGCTCAGATAATAGGATGAAGCAAGAGAGGAAAATAACATGACCGGTTTGCGTAAAGATACTCGAAAGCAATTAGGTAAACTTGGTGAGGAACTTGCGGAAGATTTCCTGCGGGAACGAGGCTATTTGATCGTCGAACGAAATTGGCGCTGCCGAACGGGTGAGATCGATATCATTGCTGAGTTTGAGGGGATTCTGGTCTTTGTTGAGGTAAGGGCGCGAAAACCTTCAGCTAGCTTCGGGTTAGCAAAGGAATCGATTGATCACAGAAAACAATTGAAGGTTAGAGAAACCGCACAATTCTACCTGCACCGATATAAAAAGCATGAGCAGCGAGTCAGGTTCGATGTGATGACGGTGGAATTTGCTGGGGCTGGTTCTATAGAGGATGCGGGTACTCCCCATATTGAACATATCATTGGAGCCTTTTGATCCGAAAGTCTAAGGAGACTTCGGTCAAAAGGCTTTTTTACGTGTAATACGTGTAATACGGGTTATATTATTTCTTGAACGGGCTGCTTTTTATCCAAATTCCGGTATTGGATCGCTTCAGCGACATGCTGCGGTTGAATGATATCGCTATGCTCCAAGTCTGCAATGGTAAGGGCAAGTCGCAGAATACGATCATGAGCCCTGGCGCTAAGTCCTAACGCTTCGAAAGAAGCACTCAATAATTGATCCCCTTCGGGCGTCAATTTGCATATTTGCCGAAGCAGTTTTCCATTCAATTCATTATTGTGTTGTATGCCCTTTCCGGCATATCGGCGCTGTTGCCTTTGATGAGCGTGCATAACTTGATCAAGCATTTCATCGGATGAGAGATGACCGGCCCTTTCTTTCAATTGAGCATAGTTTGGTTTGGGAACCTCGATATGAAGATCAATGCGATCGAGCAGAGGGCCGGAGATTTTTGATCGATAGTGAGCAACTTTTAATAAGCTGCAGGTGCAAGCATTGGTTTCCGTTTCAGCTCCCCAATACCCGCAGGGACAAGGATTCATAGCAGCAGCTAGAATGAACTGGGAGGGGAACGTATAGACGGCACGCGCTCTGCCAATCGTGACATTGCGATCTTCCAGGGGCTGTCTTAATACCTCGAGGGCATTTCGCGTGAACTCCGGCAGTTCATCAAGGAACAGAATCCCTCTATGCGCAAGGCTAACCTCTCCAGGTTTTGGGATGGTTCCACCGCCGACAAGTCCTGCAGCCGATATCGTGTGATGTGGGGCTCGGAACGGCCTTTTGCGCATAAGGGAGGTGCGATCCAGCAGTTTTCCAGAGGCGCTGTATATTTTGGTAACCTCTAGCGATTCTTTGTCGGACATGGGAGGCAGGATGGAGGGCATGCGCTTCACCAGCATTGTTTTGCCCGTGCCCGGCGGGCCAATGAGGAGTATATTGTGCATGCCGGCGGCTGCGATCATCATAGCTCGCTTTACTTGATGCTGCCCGCTAACATCTGCGTAATCATCTTGATAAAGCTGTGTTTCTCCAACTGATAATGTTCTTTCGTCCTGCCTTTGATTAACGTCATTAAATAAGAAATCGGAGCAAGTGCTCTCGTTCCAGCGTTTAAACTCGGCTAAGTTGGCTATTGCATAAACTTCGATGCCTTCAATAAGAGCAGCTTCTGAGGCGTTTGCCGCAGGTAAGCAAACCCGTTTAATACCGATTCTTTTGGCGGCGTGAACCATGGATAATACCCCGGGCACAGGTCTCAGGGACCCATCCAAAGCAAGCTCGCCGATCAAAAGTGTTTGTTGAATCATGTCGATTGGGACTTGGGCAGTCGTGATGAGAATTCCCAATGCGATGGCCAGATCGAAGGAGGAGCCTTCTTTACGCAAGTCGGCAGGGGCAAGATTGACGGTGATGCGATCCATTGGAAATGTAAAGCCGCCATTTTTAATTGCTGAGCGCACCCTTTCTACGGATTCACGTACCGCAGAGTCGGGAAGGCCGACTAGATTGATCTGCGGAAGACCGCTGGAAATGTCAACTTCGACTTCGATCGTCTGTCCTTCTATTCCTTGCAAACAAGCGCTCATTACTTTTCCATACATCAAAAACACCTTCCATTCCATAGAGTCTCACAGCTTCACAGGCTGCAGTTCGATGGGATAAAAGGTGCTTCCTTATTGATCCATTTTTCTTTTCATTGTACACGAAGTTGGTAAAATTGCGCAAATGCCAAGTCGAAAGCCGGCGGTTTAAAAGTCTAAAACATGCACATACTGGAAGTAGAGGTGATGAACATGCAGGAAAAACCGTATTTTTGTCCCAATTGCCGTTCCAATCGTGTCAAGTTCAATGTCATTACAAGCTATTCGCAATCCTTCGTGAAAGATGCGCTCTCTGGAAGCATTACGGAATTCAAGGAACCCGATGCGATTGCTGAGCCTGAACCCACTATTCAATGTTTGGTTTGCAGCTTTACAAGCAACGAAATGCGCTTTGTCAAGCAGGCCGAGAGAGAACCGCGAATGAATACGACGACAACAACATTCTATTGAAGCTGCAAGCGGGACGTATTTTTCATCCAATGGAAAATGCGTCTTCTTTTTGTGTTGGAGTGATAGCTAAAGTTTTTCAGCGTGAAAGGAAACTTCTACTGGATTAACGAAAAAAATAAGGAAACTGTCGAAAAAAAGTGATACAATGGTTAGGGCTTGTGAAGAAGTGTGATACTAATTCCGGCAGCAAGATTTATCTCGTGCACAGCATTAATTGGGAATTGCACTTTTTCCCCTGTATAGCACGTATAGAAAGTCCATACTGATAGGAGGATTTTAGGAAATGAATATCCATGAGTACCAAGGCAAAGAAGTCCTGAGACAGTACGGAGTCAGCGTTCCTAATGGTAAAGTTGCTTTTACTGTTGACGAAGCCGTTGAAGCAGCAAAAGAACTCGGAACATCCGTCGTCGTTGTAAAGGCGCAAATTCATGCCGGAGGTCGCGGTAAAGCAGGCGGCGTCAAGGTAGCCAAAAACCTCGATGAAGTTCGTACATATGCAAGCGTAATTCTTGGAAAAGTTCTTGTTACACACCAAACAGGTCCAGAAGGTAAAGAAGTGAAACGCCTTCTTATCGAGCAAGGTTGTGACATTAAGAAAGAATATTATGTTGGTGTTGTCGTTGACCGTGCAACGGGCAGCGTTGTTATGATGGCTTCTGAAGAAGGCGGCACTGAAATCGAAGAGGTTGCTGAGCATTCTCCAGAGAAAATCTTCAAAGAAGTGGTTGATCCTGCGATCGGTCTTCAAGCTTTCCAAGCGCGCAGACTCGCTTACAACATTAACATTCCTAACGAGCTTGTAGGTAAAGCAGCTAAATTTATGCTTGCTTTATACAAAGCTTTCGTGGAAAAAGACTGCTCCATTGCTGAAATCAACCCACTGGTTGTAACTGGCGACGGCGACGTTATGGCGTTGGATGCCAAATTGAACTTTGATTCCAATGCTCTTTTCCGTCACAAAGATATCGTTGCACTTCGCGACCTTGAAGAGGAAGATGCGAAAGAAATTCAAGCTTCCAAATATGACCTGAGCTATATCGCGCTTGACGGCAACATCGGTTGCATGGTTAACGGTGCGGGTCTTGCAATGGCTACGATGGACATCATTAAGCACTACGGCGGAGATCCTGCCAACTTCCTTGACGTAGGGGGCGGTGCTACGAAAGAGAAAGTTACCGAAGCATTCAAAATTATCCTTTCCGATGAGCAAGTAAAAGGTATTTTCGTCAACATCTTCGGCGGCATCATGCGTTGCGATGTTATTGCTGACGGCGTTGTGGCAGCAGCCAGAGAGCTTGGACTTTCCCGTCCGCTCGTAGTTCGTCTTGAAGGTACAAACGTGGAGCTTGGCAAAAAGATTCTTAACGAATCCGGCCTCAACATCGTTGCCGCTGATTCCATGGCGGACGGCGCTCAAAAAATCGTTGCACTAGTGAAATAAGTAAGAGGAGAGACTTTGGTCTTCGACCAAAGATCCCTATATTAAGTTCCAAATTATAGAGTGGGATGTGAACAAAAGATCATGAGTATTTTGGTCAATAAACATACAAAAGTCATTACTCAAGGGATTACCGGCGCTACGGGCTTGTTTCATACCAAAGGCGGTCTTGACTACGGCACACAAATGGTTGGTGGCGTAACCCCAGGTAAAGGCGGCACAAAACTTGATATCACTTTGGAAAACGGTGAGGTTGTTCAGCTTCCGGTTTTCAACACTGTGGTTGATGCAAAAAAAGCAACTGGTGCAACGGCATCCGTTATTTACGTTCCTCCTGCATTTGCAGCAGAATCGATCATTGAAGCGGTAGACGCCGATCTTGATCTGGTTATCTGTATTACAGAAGGTATTCCTGTTCTTGACATGGTTAACGTAAAACGTTACATGGAAGGCAAAAGAACTGTTTTAATCGGACCAAACTGCCCAGGCGTTATTACACCAGGCGAATGCAAAATCGGTATTATGCCTGGATACATCCATACTCCTGGTCATGTAGGTGTCGTTTCCCGATCCGGAACCCTGACTTACGAAGCGGTTCATCAATTGACGACTCGCGGTATCGGACAATCTTCTGCCGTAGGTATCGGCGGAGACCCTGTCAAAGGTTCCGAGTTCATCGATATCCTCAAACGTTTCAACGAAGATCCAGATACGTATGCCGTGATCATGATCGGTGAAATCGGCGGTACGGCAGAAGAAGAAGCGGCTGAGTGGGTTGCGGCGAACATGACCAAGCCGGTTGTTGGCTTCATCGGCGGTAAAACTGCGCCTCCAGGAAAACGTATGGGCCACGCAGGCGCCATTATTTCCGGCGGTAAAGGTACGGCTGCAGAGAAAGTAGCAACGATGGAAAGATGCGGAATCCGCGTAGCTGCTACTCCATCTGAGATGGGATCCACACTTGTGGCTGTCCTTGAAGAAAAAGGCATGCTTGACAAAGTTATTACCAAAAAATAATCATTTTCTATTGAAGGTAAGCAACCTTCCAAATTCCTCCTAGAGGGATCTGGAAGGTTTTTTTATTTTCACGACATTCAAAACATTTGTAAGAATGGTAAGGAGTGTATATACTTATGGATAATCGACTTATTATTTTTGGTCTTCATGAGCTGGAGGGCGTCGGTTGGAAAACGATTCTTCAATTATTAAGCCGTTTCCCGGAGCCTCAAGCATTGTTCGAGCTTCCAGCAAGCGAAATTGCTTCCGCCGGAATTAAAAATTCCATCGCAGAGCAAATTGCCAAAAAGTTGTCCCCGTCCTTTATCGAGGAGCGGCTTCAGCTTTACACGAAGCAATCCATCAGGATTCTTTCGTTGTTAGATGAAGACTACCCGCTTATTTTGAAAGAAATTGCTCAACCTCCATGGATTTTATATATAAAAGGTGATCCTGCATACCTAAATCAAAAGCTATTAGGCATGGTTGGTACGCGAACGCCGACGATTTATGGCAAAAAAATTGCCGAAGAGCTTGCGGCTGAGCTTTCACACGCGGGATTCGGTATTGTGAGCGGGTTAGCACGCGGGATCGATAGTAAGGCTCATATCGGAGCATTAAAGGGCAAGGGCAAGACGGTGGCCGTTTTAGGCTGTGCCATTAATCAGATCTATCCGCGGGAGAACGCGCTGCTTTACCGGAATATTGAGCGAGAGGGCGTCATTATTTCTGAGTATCCGATCGGCACGGGGATTCATCCGGGCATGTTTCCCCAGCGCAACCGAATCATTGCCGGGTTGTCACTAGGGGTCACTGTTATAGAAGCAGCTGAAGATAGTGGTTCATTGATTACTGTCGATTTTGCGCTTGATGAGTCCAGAGATGTTTTTGCCGTTCCGGGTCCGATTGATTCTAACCAAAGCAGCGGTGTCCATAAACTTCTCAAGCAGGGAGCCAAGCTAGTTACAAATGTCGAAGATATAATAGAAGATTATCATTTTATGTTGGAACCCGTTGATCGGAGCTCTTTGCAGAAGCCTTCTCGGGTCATTGAATTGAGTGTAGAAGAACGCGAAATTATGGCAATAATGTCTAATGAACCGATCAGTATTGATACAATATTAGAGAGCAGTCAATTTACGTTTGGACATTTGCATGCAGTTCTGTTATCTTTACTATTGAAAAAGGCGATTAAACAGCTTCCGGGATCTACTTACATGAGAGCATAAGCTATTCAAGAAGCTTTTCTTCTCGCCAATAGACTTTACCTTGACATACGAGGGGGGGAAGGACGATCCATGGCGGATTCTTTAGTCATCGTTGAGTCACCAGCAAAAGCCAAAACCATCGGAAAATATCTAGGCAGCAAATACATCGTAAAAGCCTCGATGGGTCACATTCGCGACCTTCCGAAAAGCCAAATTGGTGTAGAAGTAGATCGTAACTTTGAGCCTAAATACATAACGATACGCGGCAAGGGCTCTATCCTTAAAGAGCTGAAAGATGCTAGCAAGAAAGTTAAAAAAATATATCTGGCGGCTGACCCGGATCGTGAAGGGGAAGCGATTGCATGGCACTTGGCCCACTATTTGGATGTGGGTTCGGATGAAGCTTGTCGAGTTGTATTTAATGAAATCACGAAAGATGCGGTTAAGGACGCTTTCAAGACGCCTCGACGTATTAATCAAGATCTCGTAAACGCGCAGCAGGCCAGAAGGATTCTTGACCGACTTGTGGGATATAAAATCAGTCCTCTGCTTTGGAAAAAAGTAAAAAAAGGGCTTTCCGCAGGCCGCGTTCAATCGGTTGCCGTTAAGCTGATTCAAGATCGCGAGAATGAAATCAAAGCGTTTGAACCGGAAGAGTATTGGTCGATTACCGTTGTTTTGGATGCTGGCAAAAATGTGTTTGAAGCAAAATATTACAGCATCCGTGGCGAGAAAAAAGAACTACACTCTCAAGAAGATGTTAATGAGATTCTTGCCGCAATGGGTAACGGCACCTTTACGGTGCAAGAGGTCAAAGAGAAAGAGCGTCAGCGCAATCCTTCTCCGCCTTTTATTACAAGCTCCATGCAGCAGGAAGCAGCAAGGAAATTAAATTTCCGGGCTTCCAAGACGATGTCCGTTGCCCAGCAGCTGTATGAAGGAATTGACCTTGGGAAGGAAGGTACCGTAGGTTTAATCACTTATATGCGTACGGACTCCACACGGATTTCTCCGGTAGCCCAAGAAGAAGCGAAAGAATTCATAATTGGTAAGTACGGCGCTGCTTTCTATCCGGAAACGCCTCGGCAGTACATCAAGAAAAACGCGAATGCGCAAGATGCGCATGAAGGGATCCGACCAACATCCGTGCTGCGCGAACCTGATCAGCTGAAAGAGTTTCTGAGCAAGGATCAATACCGACTGTACAAGCTCGTTTGGGAGCGTTTTGTGGCAAGTCAAATGGCTTCAGCCATTCTGGATACGATGACCGTAGATTTGGCTGCAGGTGAAACAATTTTCCGAGCTGCAGGTTCCAAAATGAAGTTTGCCGGTTTCATGAAGGTATATGTCGAAAGCAATGACGATGGAACGACGGAGGAAGATAAGCTGCTGCCGGCAATGTCTCCAGGTGATTCTTTGCAACAGCAGAGCATTGATCCTAAACAGCATTTCACTCAACCCCCTCCAAGATACACGGAAGCCCGTTTAGTGCGAGCACTGGAGGAAATGGGCATCGGACGACCGAGTACGTACGCGCCTACGCTGGAGACGATTCAAAAGCGTGGTTACGTTGCGATCGAAGAGAAAAAGTTCGTTCCGACGGAGCTTGGTGAGCTCGTCATTCAACTGATGCAAGAATTTTTTCCGGAAATACTGGATGTCGAGTTTACGGCGCACATGGAAGAAGAACTGGACTTTGTCGAAGAGGGCAAAGAAGATTGGGTGAAGGTTTTGGATTCCTTTTATACTTCCTTCGAAAAGCGGCTGGAGGTCGCTGAAGAGGAAATGAAAGAGATCGAGATCCAGGACGAAGTATCCGATGAGATTTGTGAAAAGTGCGGAAAACCTCTCGTCTACAAAATGGGACGCTTCGGTAAATTCCTTGCTTGCTCCGGATTCCCGGACTGCCGGAATACGAAACCGATCGTTAAGGATATAGGCGTAACTTGTCCGACTTGTCATCAGGGCAAGATCGTTGAGCGAAGAAGTAAAAAGGGGCGAGTATTTTTCGGATGTGACCGCTATCCGGATTGCGACTTTGTCTCCTGGGATAAGCCGGTAAGTAAACCTTGTCCTAACTGCGGTTCATTGTTGATTGAGAAGCGGAGTAAGAACGGTATCAGCATTCAATGCATTCAGTGTGATTTTAAAGAAGAAGTTAATGAAGAGAATCAAGATGAAGTGAAAGATTAGAGGTGTACCGATTTTGCCAGATTATCCAAGAGTAACGGTCATCGGCGCAGGATTGGCAGGAAGCGAAGCAGCATGGCAGATCGCCCGCCAAGGCGTGCCGGTAACGTTATACGAAATGCGCCCCGTGCGTAAAACTCCGGCTCATATTACAGATCAGTTCGCAGAACTGGTTTGCAGTAATTCGCTTAGAGCGAATGGTTTAACGAATGCAGTTGGCGTGCTGAAAGAAGAGATGAGGCGTATGGATTCGCTCATTCTTGCTTGTGCAGATCGTCATGCTGTTCCGGCGGGCGGCGCTTTAGCAGTAGACCGTGATGGATTTTCCCAGGCCGTGACGTCGACGCTGCGCAATCATCCGCTTATCGAAGTGCGCAACGAGGAAATGCAAGCTTTACCTGAAGGCATTACCGTAGTAGCTTCAGGACCGTTGACATCGCCCTCCCTTTCAAGTGAATTGAAAGAGCTGATGGGTGAAGAATATTTATACTTCTACGATGCAGCTGCTCCTATTGTTGAGAAAGACTCCATCGATATGAGCAAAGTGTATCTCGCTTCCCGCTATGACAAAGGGGAAGCGGCTTATCTCAACTGTCCGATGACCGAAGAGGAATTTAACACATTCTATGAAGCGTTAATTACAGCAGAGGTGGCCGAACTCAAGGAATTCGAGAAAGAGATTTATTTCGAAGGCTGTATGCCTCTTGAAGTGATGGCCAAGCGCGGAAAACAAACGGTGCTTTTCGGTCCGATGAAACCGGTCGGCTTGATTAATCCCCATACAGGCAAAATGCCGCATGCCGTGGTTCAGCTTAGACAAGACAATGCGGCGGGTACTTTGTATAATCTCGTTGGCTTCCAAACCCACTTAAAATGGGGCGAGCAAAAACGGGTGCTGTCCCTGATCCCTGGGCTCGAAAATGCAGAGTTTGTCCGCTATGGTGTCATGCACCGCAATACATTCATCAATTCTCCTAAGCTGCTCGAACCGACTTATCAGTTTAAGCGCCGCGACAATCTATTCTTTGCCGGACAAATGACCGGTGTCGAGGGTTATGTGGAATCAGCCGCTTCTGGACTTATCGCGGGAATGAATGCAGGACGATTGGCTAAAGGTGAACCGTGTCTTGTGCTTCCTCATGAAACAACATTAGGCAGTATGGCTAATTATATTACTACAGCCGACTTCAAGCATTTTCAACCGATGAATGCCAATTTCGGACTGTTGCCGCCTCTGCCGGAACGAATTCGTAACAAAAAGGAAAAGTACGAAAAACTAGCTCATAGAGCGCTGGAAAGTATTCAGAATTTTTCGGAAAAGGAACTTGCAAGCTTGTAAGTAAAGCTGTCCCTATGTTACTATAATTATGTTTTGTGGCATTTTCATGGATGCAATAATCACCTCTAGACGCGGTCGCTTATTTTCGCAAGACCTCGCTAGAGGTTTATCTCATTTTTAAGACAGAATCTTTTGTGCACATGGTCTGATTATGATTCCGAAGAGGTGAAATCGATGGATCCGAAAAACGCATCATTTCATGCGACAACGATATTTGCGATTCGTCATCAGGGTAAAGGAGCTATTGCCGGGGATGGACAAGTGACATTTGGCAACAGCATGATTATGAAGGGGAGCGCCAAAAAAGTAAGGCGTTTATATAGAGGAAAAGTTGTAGCCGGCTTTGCTGGTTCGGTAGCGGATGCCATTACGCTTTTTGAGAAATTTGAAGGCAAACTGGAAGAACACCATGGCAACCTGCAGCGCGCTGCGGTAGAGTTGACCAAGGATTGGCGTCAAGACCGCGTTTTACGAAGACTTGAAGCAATGATGATCGTGATGGATGCATCGGGCTTGTTATTGCTTTCCGGCAATGGCGAGATTATTGAGCCGGATGACGGCATTTTAGCGATCGGTTCAGGAGGCAGTTTCGCATTGGCAGCGGGTAGAGCGCTTCACCGACACGCCCCTGCATTAAGCGCCAGAGAAATCGCACACGCGGCTTTAACGACAGCTGCTGAAATTTGTGTTTTCACCAATCATAATATTATCGTTGAAGAGATTGAGTAGGTCTTGTATGCTTACGATGCCAGCTTTCCTACGGAAAGCTCAGCTTATGCTTACGAAGTAAGTTTTGCTAAAGCAAAACTCTTAGGAGGGTACCTTAAGTGAAAAACAGCTCCCTTACACCTAAACAAATTGTGCAGGAATTGGATCGATATATTGTTGGTCAGAAGAAAGCGAAAAAATCTGTCGCGATTGCATTGCGTAATCGTTATCGCAGAAGTTTGCTCGATGAGACGCTTCGTGATGAAATCGTTCCGAAAAATATTCTTATGATCGGGCCGACGGGTGTGGGGAAGACGGAAATTGCCCGCAGATTAGCCAAGCTCGTAGGAGCGCCTTTCATTAAAGTGGAGGCAACGAAATTCACAGAAGTTGGTTATGTCGGGCGCGACGTTGAATCCATGGTGCGTGATTTGATTGAAACATCAATCCGCATGGTGAAAGCGGAACGTACGGAAAAAGTCAAAGATCGCGCAGAGAAGCTCGCTAATGAGCGTCTGGTTAACCTTCTTGTTCCGAATCCTGCACGCGCCAAGACGCAGCGAAATCCACTCGAAATGCTCTTTGGCGGTCAAAATCAACCTGCGCAGGAAGAACCGGCACCTGATCCTTCGCTTGCAGCAAAACGGTCGCAAATTGCAGAGCAACTCGCCCAAGGGAAGCTCGAGCAGGAAACGATTGAAATTGAAGTCGAGGATTCCTCGCCATCCATGATGGATATGCTTGCAGGCCAGGGCAATGAACAAATGGGCATGAATATGCAAGAGATGTTCGGCAATCTTATGCCGAAAAAGATGAAGAAGCGTAAATTATCCGTGAAGGAAGCCCGTAAAGTGCTGACTCAGGAAGAAGCACAGCGCTTGATTGATATGGATGAAGTGATTCAGGAGTCGATCAGCAGAGCCGAGCAATCCGGCATCATTTTCATTGATGAGATTGATAAAATTGCAAGCAGCAGCCGCGGTGGCGGTGGACCTGACGTTTCGCGAGAAGGTGTTCAACGCGATATTTTGCCTATTGTTGAAGGTTCAACCGTCGTGACGAAATATGGTCCGGTGAAGACGGATTATGTGCTGTTTATCGGGGCCGGCGCTTTCCATATCGCCAAACCTTCTGACCTTATTCCAGAGTTGCAGGGACGCTTTCCAATCCGCGTAGAATTAAACAATTTAACGCATGAGGATTTCGTATCCATTTTGAAAGAACCAAAGAACGCATTAACTAAGCAGTACACAGCACTTTTACAAACTGAAGGCATAACCGTAGAATTTGCCGATGAGGCAGTTCATGAGATTGCGCGAATTGCTGTAGAAGTCAATCAAAATACCGAAAATATCGGGGCTCGACGGTTGCATACGATTTTGGAAAAGTTATTAGAGGATTTGTCATTTGAAGCGCCAGAGCTTACGCTTGAGCATATCGTCATTAATCCGGAATATGTTCGCGAGAAATTAAGTGACATTGTCCAAAATCGCGATTTGAGCCAGTATATCTTATAGTGAATAAGCATGGTTAAGTAAGTAGGAGGCAGTTACATGAGTTTATTAAACAAAACAAGAAGGCTAAATCGGTTACTTCAAAAAGAAGCGGGTAATGCGGTTAGCTTTATGGATATGGCTGAAGTATTGCGCGATATCGTTATCGCCAATATTTACGTAGTAAGCCGAAAGGGCAAAATACTTGGATATGCTTTAACGAATGATCCCATATCGCCGGAAATGAATCAAACGATTTTGGTGGATAGACGGTTTCCGACGGAGTCGAATAATCTTTTAATGAAGATTGAAGAAACTTCCTCCAATGTGGAGCCGGATAGTCCTTATTACTATTACACAGATCAAATGAGAGATATGTTTCCATATACGTATACGACTATTGTTCCTGTAATCGGAGGCGGAGATCGTCTTGGGACATTGGTTTTAAGTCGAAACGATGCGGCTTTTGTGGATGACGATTTGATTTTGGCGGAGTATGGATCAACAGTTGTAGCCATGGAAATCTTAAGAGAACGAGCTGAAGAAATTGAGGAAGAGGCACGCAGTAAAGCTGTAGTTCAAGTCGCAATTGGCTCTTTGTCTTTCAGTGAGATGGAAGCCGTTGAACATATATTTGAAGAACTGGACGGCAAAGAAGGTCTCTTAGTTGCAAGTAAAATTGCCGACCGCGTTGGGATCACACGCTCAGTCATTGTTAATGCGCTTCGTAAATTGGAAAGTGCCGGAGTCATCGAGACACGCTCGCTGGGAATGAAAGGCACTTATATCCGAATTCTAAATGAACAATTAATTCTTAGCATCGAACAACTCAAAACGAAACTATAACATCTAAATAAATGTCGAATATGAAGCAAAGCCCTGTCTTGTAAAAGATAGGGCTTTTTTCTTATTGTAAGTTAGGTTAATATCTTAGATGATAAGAAATGTAACAAATGCTTCTACATATTTCTACAATTTGGTAACAAATCATTTTATTATTTATGAATATAATGTCGAAATAAGAAGGAATCATGAGGGTTAACGTTGAATATTTACTCAACCATTCTATAGAAAGTGGGTATTTTCCTAATGTCTCTTTTAGACAAGCCCAGTTGGAATTTAATGGAGCGTACGCTTGATGCGTCGTCCCTTCGACAAAAAGTCATAGCGAATAATGTCGCCAATGTGGATACACCTTATTTCAAACGTTCTGATGTCATGTTTGAAGAACTTTTACAAGGCCAAATGAGTTCATCGACACCCTCTATAGAAGGATATCGAACGGATCGTAGACATTTTTACATAGGTAAATCACCGAATGTGACGCCTCCGGAAATAAAGACCGATGAAACAACTGCGATTAACAATAACATGAATAATGTCGACATGGACTATGAAATGTCTTTGATGGCCAAAAATCAACTGAAATATAATACTTTGATTCAACAAATGAATAGTGAGTTTAAAAAGATGCATACCGTCCTGGGAGGGAAATGATAAACGATGAGACTCACGAACGGATTTGATATTAGTTCGTCCGCCCTTACAGCACAACGCTTGAGGATGGATGTCATTTCTTCCAATATCGCCAATGCTGATACAACTCGGGCCAAATTCGTCGATGGGAAATGGGTTCCCTATCAGCGGAAATTAGTTTCATTTGAAACGAAATCACAACCAACCTTTGCCCAAACCTTGCAATCGGCAATGGCGGATGGAACCGGCGAGGGAGTCAGAGTTAATAAAATTTTCGATGATACTTCACCGCTCAAGCAAGTGTATAATCCTACTCATCCCGATGCGGACTCAAATGGATTTGTGTATATGCCCAACGTTGATGTGCTCAAGGAAATGGTAGATATGATTTCGGCGACGAGATCTTATGAAGCCAACGTCACTGCGCTTAATGCCAGTAAATCCATGATATCGAAGGCATTGGAAATAGGTAGATAACTAGTAAAGGAGGCTCATCATGCTCGACAAAATCAGCTATAGCCCAATTAATATTATGAGCTCCGTACAGCCTAAAGATAACACAGGCGAAGGTGCAGCGGATTTAGGGAAAAAATTCGGTTCATTTCTTAATGATGCAATGAACAATTTAAATACACAGCAACAGCAAGTCGACCAGTTGAATCAGAGTTTTATCAAAGGCGAACTCTCTGATGTTCATCAATTGACTATCGCTTCTGAGAAAGCTTCATTAGGACTGGAACTGACCGTACAGGTTAGAAATAAGGTTCTGGAAGCTTATCAAGAAATGATGAGAATGCAGCTGTGATTCCGCTCCGCGCTGCTAAACTTTGGGTCAATGAGGTGACACCGTGAATGAGAACCTGCTCCAATATTGGGAAAAGGTGAAACAATATTGGAATCGATACAGTAGAACGACGAAAATCACTTTCATAGCTACGGTTTTCCTCTTGGTTCTTACTGCAGCAATTATCAGTTTTAATTTATCCAAGACAGAATATTCATTAGCCTTTACCGATTTGCAGCCTAGTGATGCTGCATCCATTAAAAATTATTTGGATACGGCTAAGATTCCTTATCATCTAAGTGCTGATGGTAAAAGTATCGAAGTTCCAACGAGTGAAGTTGCAAATGTGAAACTTGGTGTTGAATCTCAAGGGTTGAACAAAAATGGTTCCTTAGGTTTCGGTGCGTTTAGCAACAGCAGTTCATTCGGTATTACTGATAATGAATTTAAAGTCAAATATTTAAATGCCGTTCAAGGGGAGCTTCAACAATTAATTAACTCCAATCAAGGTATTAGCAGTTCTAAAGTGTTAATCACATTACCGGAAGAAGGTCCCTTCTTAAAACAGCAGCAAGAGCAAGCGACAGCTTCCGTAGTGCTTCAAATTAAACCGGGTTATACCATGGATCAAGGTAAAATCGATACGATTTATAATTTGGTTTCTCACAGTGTGAAGAACCTTCCTTTGGAGAATATCACCATCTCAGATCAATATGGAGAAAGCTTGAATTCTTCCAAGGCAGGCGGGCAAAATTCTGCGAACTTGGTAACGAGTCAAGCGGACATTAATAATCAATTCCGTAACGATTTGCAGAAAAATATTAACAGTATGCTCGGCACGATGCTGGGTCGCGATAAAGTCATCGTTAGTGTATTCTCGACGATGAACTTCGATCAAAAGAAAAGTAAAGAGCAGCTGGTTAGTGCGCCAAATCAAGTAGATCAAAAAGGGTTGGAAATTTCCCTACAGGAAGCGACCGAGTCGTATCAGAACGACGGATCGTCGAATGGGGGGGTTCCTGGAACAGGTACAACTGATGTGCCGGGATATCCGGGATCATCCAGCTCTGGCAAATCGAATTCCGAGAAGAACAGCAAGACTGTGAACTACGAAGTGAATCGCATTACAAACGATATTATCTCAACGCCTTATGTGGTTAAGGATTTAAGTATTAATGTAGGGATAGAGCCCCCTGTTAAAGATGATCCTAACTCTTTGACTCCTGAGACGAAGGCAGCTGTACAAGCCGCTTTGGTGAATATTGTGAGAACGGCACTTGCCGATAATAAGGTCACTTATACTGACGCAGAATTGCAGCAAAAAGTTACAGTGTTTGCTCATTCATTTGTCCGGCCGGCAGACGCCGCAGCTGCCAAGACTACATCTTACTTGACTTATGGCGGATTAGCATTAGCTGCACTTGCTCTAGGTGCAATTGGCGGTTTTATACTGAGAAAACGCAGAAAAGCTACTCAACAACTGGAAGAAGAACTCAATATGCCGACTACTAAGGCAGAACTTCCAACAATCGATATCGAAAATGTGACCAATGACAATCAAGTGCGCAAACAATTGGAAACTCTTGCGAAGAAGCGACCCGAAGATTTCGTCAATCTGCTTCGTACTTGGTTAGTAGATGAATAGAGGTGCAGTTGTATGGCTAAAGCTGCTCTGCAAGGGTTAACCGGACGGCAAAAGGCCGCGATTCTTTTGATCAGTTTAGGCCCTGAGGTGTCTGCTCAAATTTTTAAACACTTGCGCGAAGATGAGATTGAGCAGTTAACGCTTGAAATTGCTAATGTAAGGAAAGTGGATTCTTTAGAGAAGGAATCCATTCTCATGGAATTTCATCAAATCTGCTTGGCTCAGGAATTTATCTCTCAAGGTGGTATTGCATACGCCAAAGATATTTTGGAGAAAGCTTTAGGTAATCAGAAAGCTCTGGATATTATCAACCGGTTAACGGCTACCTTGCAGGTGAGACCGTTTGATTTTGCTAGGAAAGCCGATCCGGCTCAAATTCTTAACTTTATTCAAAATGAAAACTCGCAAACGATCGCCTTGGTATTGTCTTACTTGCAGGCCGATCAAGCGTCGATTATTTTATCTTCACTTCCGCAAGAGAAGCAAGCTGATGTTGCGAAGCGTATTGCTTTAATGGACAGCACCTCGCCGGAAGTGATCAGTCAAGTGGAACGCGTGCTTGAGCAAAAACTTTCCGCGACGGTTACTCAGGATTACACGAACGCGGGCGGTATTGCTTCGATCGTTCAAATTCTGAATGGTGTTGATCGTGGTACGGAGCGTACGATTCTCGATTCCCTTGAAATTCAAGATCCGGAGCTTGCAGAAGAAATCAAAAAACGGATGTTCGTGTTCGAAGATATCGTCAATATCGACAATCGTTCTATTCAACGCATTATTCGGGATATTGAAAATGCCGATCTACAGCTTGCGCTTAAAGTGGCGAGTGAAGAAGTGCGCGACGCTTTGTTTAAAAATATGTCCAAACGGATGGCGGAAACCTTTAAGGAAGAAATGGAGTTTATGGGCCCAGTACGTCTGCGTGATGTGGAAGAGGCGCAAACACGCATCGTTGCCACCATTCGTCGTCTAGAAGAATCAGGTGAAATCATCATCGCTCGCGGTGGAGGAGATGATATTATTGTCTAATGTCATTAAATCATTTGCCTATGTTCCACTAGAGGATACTAAGCTTGTTGAAGCTCTTACGCCACAGCAGCTATATCGTGCAGGATTGCTTGAAGATGAAGAAAGCGTGAGAAACCAACTGACTCCGGAACAGCAGCAAGAGTTGGCAGAAGCAACCAGTATGAAGGATCAAATACTTCAGGATGCCGAAGCTTTTGCCAATGAGCAGATTCATCTCGCAATGCAGGAGTGTGCCGCGCTTCGGGAACAAGTTGACTCTGAGATATCTTCATGGTGGGAGCAACGTCGAGCACAAGATGAAGAACATGTTTCACAAGCTGAGCAAGCTGGGTTTGAAGAGGGATATCAGCGCGGGATAGAGCAGGCTGAGATCGTTCTTCGCCAAGAATATAATGAAATGTTGGCAGAGGCACGTACCATTTTGGAACAAGCCTATACTCTTAAACAGCAAATTATTCAAGAATCAGAACCTTTTCTTATAGATCTAAGTACTTCTATCGCTGAGAAAGTGATAGGTCGTCAATTAAGCATAAACCCGGAATGGGTACTCGATCTTGTCCAGAAAGTTCTTTCTCGTCGACGTGAAAAAGGAATTATTACGTTGTGTGTAACTCCTTCTCAATTCGCGTATATCCAGGATGCTCGTGAGGAATTGTTAACTTCCATCGACTCACAAGCTGAGCTAGAGATCATTCCTGATGCCTCTGTACAGGATCACGGATGTGTCATTCGTTCTTCCTATGGCAGTATTGACGCAAGAATTGATACGCAACTCAAAGAAATTAAATCAGCCCTGCGGCAAATGGCCAACCAAAGTGAGGGGGCTGAATGATGAGCTTTTCCGTGCCGTCAGCAGATAAATACAAAGAGTTGCTAAATGCAATCGACCCAGTTCGGGTCAATGGAAAAGTCACTCAAGTGATTGGTTTAACTGTAGAATCCGAAGGCCCGGATGTGAGTATAGGCGATCTTTGCTACATTTATCCGCATAAGTCCAATAAACCTTTGAAAGCGGAAGTTGTTGGTTTTCGTAGCAATAAAGTAGTATTAATGCCTTTAGGCGAACTGGAAGCCATAGGACCTGGCTGTGATGTAGTTGGAACAGGCAAGCCTTTGACCGTACAGGTTGGTCATGAATTGTTGGGCAAGGTGCTAGATGGCTTAGGGCAGCCGCTCGACGGATCATTTTTGCCATCAAGAATGGCTCAATATTCAACGAATAATGCGCCCAGCAATCCTCTAACTCGGCCGCGTGTTCTTCATCCGATTTCCGTAGGCGTTCGATGCATTGATGGTTTGCTCACGATCGGCAAAGGTCAGCGTGTCGGTATTTTCGCGGGTTCGGGTGTAGGTAAGAGCACGCTGATGGGCATGATCGCACGCAATACTTCGGCTGATGTCAATGTTATTGCACTTATCGGTGAGCGGGGTAGAGAAGTCCTCGATTTTATCGAACGAGACTTGGGCCCTGAAGGCTTGGCCAGATCCGTTGTGATCGTCGCGACCTCCGACCAACCCGCATTGATTCGTATTAAAGGTGCGATGATTGCAACAAGTATTGCTGAATATTTTCGCGATCGTGGTCTCAATGTCATGATGATGATGGATTCTGTAACCCGGTTTGCGATGGCTCAGCGGGAAGTCGGTCTTGCAGTAGGAGAACCGCCGGCAACTCGTGGTTATACACCATCCGTCTTCGCCATGCTGCCGCGATTGTTGGAACGATCCGGAACTGGGCCGAAGGGATCCATTACGGCATTCTATACGGTTTTGGTTGACGGCGATGATATGAATGAGCCAATCGCTGATGCAGTGCGCGGTATTCTGGATGGACATATCGTGCTCAATCGAAGCATAGCGAATAAAGGACATTATCCGGCTGTTGATGTATTATCCAGTGTGAGCCGCGTAATGAAAGAAATTGTCCCTCAGGAACATATGGAAGCTGCTGATCAATTAAAGCGACTTCTCTCCATATACAAAGATTCGGAAGACCTCATTAATATCGGGGCGTACCAAAAAGGTTCGAATCCAAATATCGATATTGCAATTGAAAATATTGAAACGATATGGAATTATACGAAGCAAAAAACGAGCGAGAAATTAACGTTTGATGAAGCGCAAGAACGTTTGATTCATGAATTTTACAGGGGATGAGGGGCCTGAATGAAATTTCGGTATTCTTTCCAACAAATTGTGGATCTCAAATATAATGAAAGAACTCAAGCGGAGTGGATTCTCTCTGATGCTCTCGGTCAATTGCGGAACGAAGAAACCAGTCTTCACGGTTTATACGCAGAAAAAGATCAGCTTCAAAGTCAGATGGCTGATGCCTCCGGAAATTCAGTGAGAATTGCTGAAATGATGCGGTTGCAAACTTATATGAATCATCTGGATACGCAGATTATGCGCAAGCATCAAGATATTCAAAAAGCACAACATGTAGTGGAAAAGAAGCAAGAGCATCTCTCCGAAAGAATGATCGACGAGAAAGTATGGACAAAAGCGAGAGAGAAGGCTTACTGCCAGTTTCAATCTTTGGTTGCAAAGAAGGAACAGGAATCTCAAGATGAGATGGCCACGAACCGATACAAGCGACTGTCCTATTGAAGCGTGAAGGAGGGAAAAGGGAATGGCTGATACGAGCATAGAGGGTACATCCTATAGTGCATTAGAGCGATTCTTGATTTGGTTTGTCATCCCATTTGTGTTTACGGCGGTTCTGCTCTTCGTTTTGTTGTCCATCTTTGATTACGATATCAAGAGCAGCATTCAGAAGGCACTTCATAATACACCTGTTATTGGCAGTATCGTACCAGCGCCTAAAGAGAAAACAGTTGTGACTGGAGCAGGTAAGGCCTTGACCGCTGAAGAGTCTCTGAAGGGCAAAGATGATGAGATTGCAAAGCTGAACGCGAGAGTGGCCGAATTGGAAGCAGCGCTCAAAAAATCAGATGGAACGGCTGAACAAAAAGATCAATCTATAAAGGATGCGCAGGCCAAAGCTACTGAACTGGAAGATAAGTTAAAAGATAAGACGCAAACGGAAGAAGAGTACAACAATCAGATTACCCAGCTCGCTAGCATATATGCCAAAATGACGCCAAGCAAAGCGGCTCCGATTATTGAAAATTTAACACCTAAAGAGATGGTCTTGGTTTTCTCCATGATGAAAGCCGATAGTCGAGGAGCCATTCTTGAAAAGATGGATGCCAAAAAAGCGGCTGAAGCTTCGATCGGGTTAAAAGATGTGGTTCCTGTACGGGATAAAGAAATCGCCGCTCTTCAAGAACGATTAGCCTTGAATGGAGTTAAAGACCCAACTAAAGGTTCGACTTCCGTAAGCAAGGAAGATTTGGGACAAACGTTTGCTAATATGGTACCGAAAAGTGCGGCCAACGTGCTGTTAGAAATGAATAAATCAAACCCTGATAAAGTGCTTGCAATCCTAAGCGGAATGGATAACGCATCACGTTCGAAAGTGATGTCCTCCTTATCTGATGCCAACAAAGAAATTGCCGCTTCGATTACAGCAAAGCTCGCTCATTAAAAGATTATCCACATGAAGGGAGGTGAAAAAATGGACGTACAAATGCCAATTGCACCATCGTCAAATTCTTCAGCGCCTGCAGGGACTGCTTCGACTTCAACTGCGACAGGAAAAGCGAGTGCAAACGTGGGCGCTAAAGACGCATTTAATCAAATTTTGAGCGGTCAGCTTGAACAACAGCCCAAAGACGCTAATGATCCTTCGGCTGAAGTTACATCATTGGCAGCTTTGATGCAAATGCTTCAAAGTTTAACTATGCCGATGCAAAATGCAATCCAGAATGAACAAATGCCTGCTGGCGATTCTACTGAACAACAGCCTCTTCCAGAGATGTTACTGCAAGCGATGAACAGCAATGCAGGATTGGCAGAGAAGTTATTACAAAATCCTAAAATGAAACAATGGGTTGAACAAGCGGAGCAGTTGCTGAGCTCATTTAGCGATAATCCGATAACCCCAGCTTTTTCTTTGGGAAGTGGATCTAGTCTGCCGACCGCTGATACTTTCAATCTGCAAGCACAGAATGTATTGCTCACCCTTGCGTCATTATCGAAACAGCAGCCTGATAATCCGATTTTGCAATATTTGAATCAAGATTTACAGCATGCAATTGAACCTTTGCTCCCTCAATTCGTAGCTGGTTCGAATGCTTCAAAATTGTTGGATGAACAAACTGGCATTGCAACACAAGCCGCTGCAGGTTTGGAAGAAGACAAATCAATAGACGTTCATACTGCTAGTATGCGTCCCCAGCATAAGCGTACATATAAGCCAGCTGCTCCGGAGATGCAAAATGCAAACATCGTCACAGCTAAACAGCCTTCTATTTCTAAACTCGAGCTTCTTGCTGTGAAAAATGTCATAAATGTACCCGCTATTCAATCCATTATGAAGGCTGAAGTACCTTTGGAGCCTGACCAAGAACGTCCTTCAGATGTATCCGGGATTTCCAGTCCAATAATGGCTCTGAGCGATTTGCAAAAAGCACAACTTGCCACTTCACCGCTGGAGAAGCCCGTCGCACAAACGATGAATGCGGCCAATTTTTCGGCAGAAATGACCGAACATGTACTGAAAAACATGAAGGTTACATTAGCAAATGGCATCTCTGAAGCAAAGTTATCGTTATTCCCTAAAAATTTGGGACATATTGATGTGAAGATCACGATGCATGAAGGGCAACTGGTAGCTCAATTTGCTGCAGATAGCCTTGCTGGTAAACAGATGCTTGAAAGTCAACTTCCGCAGTTAAGACAATCTCTGCAAACGCAAGGATTGCAAGTAGAGAAACTTGAGGTTACACAAAGTCCAACGATGCAGTCCGGCATGTTCCAGGATCAACGTCAAGGACAGTCTTCCAACCAATCACAACGTCAGAGCAAAAATCGTTCTGCAGATTATGGAATAGATGCTCTGGATTTTAATCAAGAAATTGAGAACGTTGTACAGTCGCGTTCGGCTGTATACGGGAATTCCTTCGATGTGATTGCTTAATGAATCATGAAATAATTAGGAATCTGGAGGTGAAATGATGGCTACAGATCCAATTGTCGGCAATGTGTCGGATTTAATCAATGCCGGCAAGAACTCACAAACCAAGCAAAAAGATGGGAATGCCTTAGGTAAGGATGATTTCCTTAAAATCCTGATTACCCAACTTCAGAATCAAGACCCGACACAGCCGTTACAAGACAAAGAGTTTATCGCTCAGATGGCTCAGTTTACATCGGTTGAACAATTGACGAACATGGCAAGCGAAATGAAGCTAATGCGTCAATCATTGGGGTTTGTTTCAGGAATGATCGGCAAATCGATTACGTGGACCAGTACGGATTCCTCAGGAGCGTCAGTTGACAAGTCGGGTATTGTTGATTCCATTACATTTAAAGATGGCAATCAATATGCCAATGTGAAAGGAGAGGAAATTTCTCTGGACAAGCTCACAAAAATTGAGAATCCCGGAGAAACCAAATGACGGAGCGAATATCCATTGGGCAGCTTTATCCGAATGCGGCTCCTCCAGCGTCTACGAGACGAACACAACTTGTCCAACCGCGGGCGACTACCCCCGGTAAACCAACATTTCAAAATTTGCTTCAGGATCAATTTGTTCGTTTTAGTCATCATGCAGAGGTTAGGCTCAAAGAGCGAGGCATTCAAATTCAACCGGAGCAAATGGACAAAATTAGTTCTGCCATTGACAAGGCTGCAGCTAAAGGAGCCAAAGATGCCCTGATGCTTTTGAATGGCAACGCACTAATCGTCAATGTTCCTAATCGCACTGTAGTGACAGCGCTAGATGGAAAATCGATGAATGAACATGTTTTTACACAGATTGATAGTGCCGTTATTATTGCTTGACCAACAGGCTGGACCACTCTAGGGAGCCTGGAGCTGTGGAGCGAATGAAGCAGCTCAACTTATTTAGAAAACCTTTAGGAGGCATCTTACACATGTTAAGATCTTTGTACTCAGGCGTTTCAGGTATGCGCGGTTTTCAAACAAAATTGGATGTAATCGGCAATAACATCGCCAACGTGAATACAATCGGCTTTAAAGGCAGTCGTGTCATGTTCAAAGACATTTTGAGTCAAACGGTTTCAGGTGTTAGTGCTCCGGATGCTGAGCGTGGCGGTGTCAATGCGCAGCAGGTTGGTCTTGGTGTCAGCATGGCTGCAATCGATACCATTCATACTCAAGGAAGTGCTATGACAACTAATGTAACGACGGATTTACGAATTAATGGAGACGGATTTTTTGCAGTCGATACGACAACGCCAAGTGGACCGTTTTTGACGAGATCCGGCAACTTTACTCTGGATGCGAACCGAAACCTAGTCAATGCTGACGGCCTTCATGTGCTAGATGCGAGTGGCGCTCCGGTCGTTATTGATCCTGCGATCGTTTCGTTTTCAATTGGTCAAGACGGTACGATTAATGGAATTGATAATGCCGGTGCTAAAGTAACAGGCCAGCAATTAGGGATTATAACAGTTGATAATCCGGGTGGTTTGGAAAAAGTAGGCGGCAATTTGTACCGAACAACGGCGAATGCCCCGATGTCAGCAGGTAGCGGAAATGCGATTACAACTCCAGGGAATGCAGCGGCTGGTGCAGGAACACTGGTTTCCGGACAGTTAGAAATGTCAAACGTTGACTTGACGGGTGAGTTCACCGAAATGATTATTGCCCAACGCGGTTTCCAGGCGAACTCGCGCATTATTACCACTTCTGATGAAGTTCTTCAAGAGGTTGTTAATCTTAAGCACTAATAACTAAAGCATGCTAGATGGGGGGCTGAGCTCCCCCAACGGGATGCAGGAGGAAACAATGATTTCTCTAACACGATTAAACGGTAAGACCATCTTTCTGAATGCCATCTTAATCGAGATGATCGAAGAGACTCCGGACACCATGATTACATTGACCACAGGTAAGAAAATCACGGTTCTCGAGAAGGCAGAGGTTGTGGTAAGCTTAGTGCGAACCTACATGCAGGAAATCGGCTCAATTCGAGCCACTATCAAGTCCATGGATATGGAGGGCTCGTAGGTGTTTAAGAACAAAATTTTTATACTTATTGTTTCGATTTTGATCGCGATTACCTTGATATTGACAGCTGCATTTGTTTTATGGAATTTTATGGAGAAAAATAATCAATCCAAGGATCCGGCAGGACAAGCTCAAGATGCGGTTGCAAGTGTGAAACCGACTAAAGCGCCATCGGCTGAAACCGTCAAAGCAAATACGGCAATTATCAAAGATATTTTGACGAACTTATCCGGCAGCCAGAATTTCATTAAAATCAGTTTAGCTTTTGAATTAGAGAACACTAAAGGCAAGACAGAATTTGATAGTCTGCTAGACTCAGCTGTAAAAGGGACGATTGTTCAAACATTGGGTGACATGACCAAAGAACAAATCGAAGGCAGTAAAGGGTCTGATAGTTTGACTTCAACATTAATGAATAAATTAAACCCATTGCTGCACGACGGTAAAATCAAGCAGATTTGGATAACGGATAAAGTACTTCAATAGCTCGCTGAACTTGCTTTAAGGAGGTGACTCTTATGGTTGATGTATTGTCGCAAAATGAGATCGATGCCTTGCTCGCTGCTTTGTCCTCCGGTGAAATGGATGCGGATGAGCTCAAGAAAGAGGAGACGCAGAAAAAAGTAAGGGCTTATGATTTTAAACGAGCTGTTCGCTTTTCAAAAGATCATATTCGAAGTTTAACTCGAATACATGAGAATTTTGCACGATATTTGACGACTTATTTTTCTGCGCAGCTTCGTACATTCGTTCAAATTAACGTGGTCCAAGTCGAACAACTCCCTTATGACGAGTTTATTCGCTCGATCCCGAAAATGACCATTTTGAACATCTTTGAAGCAGAGCCTTTAGAGGGTCGGATGGTGCTTGAGGTTCATCCCAATGTTGCTTTTGCCATGTTGGACCGTTTGTTAGGCGGTGCGGGTACAACGCCCACCAAAATCAATGCTTTAACCGAAATTGAAACAATCGTGATGGAACGAATCTTCAGTAGAGCGTTCGATAGTTTGCAAGAGGCCTGGAAGACGGTTATTGATATTCAGCCTCGTTTAGAAGCTTTAGAAACGAATCCTCAATTTATGCAAATCGTGTCGCCCAATGAAACGATTGCGCTTATCTCATTGAGTACCAAAATCGGCGATACGACCGGTATGATAAACTTAGCTATCCCCCATGTCGTTATTGAACCGATCATGCCTCGACTTTCTGTGCATCACTGGTTTGTTTCGCAGAAAAAAACGAGAGCTCCGGAAGAAGTGGATGCACTTCAATCGCGCTTGGAGAAAGCCAAGCTGCCTCTCATCGCAGAATTGGGAACATCCGAGATCTCGATACGCGAATTTTTGAGCTTATCTGTAGGCGATGTTATCCCGCTGCGTAAACCCGTCGAAGATTCGCTTCAAGTCAAAGTCGGCGAGAAGCTGAAATATCTTGGAAACCCTGGTAGCGTAAAAGGGAAGTTGGCTGTACAAATTACTGATATCGTACATGAAGGAGAAGAAGAAAATGACGGGTAATAACAGAGATTATTTGTCTCAGGAAGAGATCGATGCCTTGTTAAGACAGACATCCGAAGATAGCTCAAGCTCCGACTCTTCTTTTCATGGGCATCCGAAAGTAGAGGATTTCCTGTCTTCTCTGGAACAAGATGCGCTTGGTGAAATCGGCAATATCACGTTTGGTAGTGCCGCCACAGCTCTTTCGACGTTGCTCGGCAAAAAAGTCGATATTACGACGCCTAAGGTTTCCGTAATTGCTAAAGAAGAATTGGAAGAGCAGTTTCCGAGGCCTCATGTGGCTGTTCACGTAAACTATGTGGATGGTTTTGATGGCATTAACCTTCTTGTGATCAAAACGCGTGATGCTCAGGTTATAGCCGATCTGATGATGGGCGGAGACGGTACAGGCGGGGATGAGAGTCTTAGCGAGATTCACATTAGCGCTGTGCAGGAAGCCATGAATCAGATGATGGGCTCTTCTGCAACATCGATGTCAACCATCTTTAATCGGTTTGTCAATATCTCTCCTCCAGGAATCGACATATTAAATTTGTCGAAAGGAGAAGGAAAATTACCTGATGAGGACGTATTTATTAAAATATCGTTCCGACTGACGATTGGCGACCTGATTGATTCCAACATTATGCAGTTGCTTCCTGTTCCATTTGCCAAAGAAATGGTTTCGATTCTGATGGGAGGAGATACAGATGCTGCTATGGAAGCTGCCCCGGCCGCTCAAGCACCTGCGCCGACTCCGGCTGCAGCTCCAAGGCAAGAAGTTCATACACCGCCTCCTGCCGCATCTGGGCCTATGTACGAGCAGCCTATGCAGCAACAGCCAATCTATGAG
Source organism: Paenibacillus sp. GCM10027628 (assembly GCF_042676385.1). Classification (NCBI taxonomy): domain Bacteria; kingdom Bacillati; phylum Bacillota; class Bacilli; order Caryophanales; family Paenibacillaceae; genus Paenibacillus; species Paenibacillus sp. GCM10027628. The sequence continues at coordinate 95,825 of NZ_JBHTHA010000049.1, read as the reverse complement.
CAGCCTATGTATCAGCAACCGCCGATGGGCCAACCTATGTATCCGCCAATGTACCCGCCACAGCAGCCGATGTATCAGCAGCCTCCTGCGGCTTATGGTGGTATGCCAAATCGCAATGTGAACGTTCAGCCGGTTCAATTCGGAAGTTTGCAATCTGGCACAATGGGTCATGCAGATGATACGAACCTTAATTTACTATTGGATATACCATTGAAGGTGACAGTAGAATTAGGACGAACTCAAAAGGTGATTAAAGACATCTTGGAACTGTCCCAGGGATCAATCATCGAATTGGACAAGCTTGCCGGTGAGCCGGTGGACATCTTGGTTAACAATAAGCTGATTGCCAAAGGCGAAGTCGTCGTTATCGATGAAAACTTCGGGGTTCGTGTCACTGACATTGTGAACCAGTGGGAACGAATTCAAAAGTTACAATAACTTACTTAATTTATTAGGGGGACTGTTTATTAATGGCAAACCGTATTCTTATCGTGGATGATGCAGCTTTTATGAGAATGATGATTCGTGATATTTTGTCGAAAAATGGTTATGAAGTTTGTGGCGAAGCTAATGATGGAGCACAAGCGATCGAGAAGTACAAAGAACTCAAACCGGACCTTGTTACTATGGATATCACGATGCCTGAGATGGACGGCATTCAAGCATTGAAAGAAATTAAGAAGTTAGAGCCTAACGCGAAGGTTATTATGTGTTCAGCAATGGGGCAACAAGCGATGGTTATTGACGCCATTCAAGCAGGTGCCAAAGATTTCATCGTGAAGCCTTTCCAAGCGGATCGCGTTATCGAAGCAATTAAAAAGACTTTAGGCTAACCGCCTGGTTCGGTTGAGTCTTACATAAACCGAAAGGGATGTGGCTATGAGAAGACTCCAAAGCAAAACACTATTAACGGCTGCTTGCAGCCTAGTCATATTCCTTTTTATGGAGACCAAGTCTTTCGCTGCAGAAACCGAACCGGGATCTGGTCTTCCTGGTTCCGAGTTCCCGGCAACAACGGCTTTTGATTCATTTGCTATGATTGGCAAAGTCATATTTTTTCTTATCTTTATTATTTTCCTGTTTTTTATTCTTATTAAATTTTTGGCCAAGAAAAATAAAGGTTCATTCTTCGGAAACTCCGTTCGTTCATTGGGTGGAGTACCGCTTGGTCAGAACAAATCGATTCAAATTGTTGAAATTGGTCATTCTCTCTTCGTAGTTGGCGTCGGTGACAATATTCAATTGCTGGATAAAATCAATGACGCCGATGAAGTGGCCTATATTACGGATTTGCTTACTTCTACGCAGGATCAACGTTCTGGCTTTGATTCCTTAAGCAAATGGCTGAGCAAGCTCCCTGTTCGCAAGAAGGAAGTCGAGGAAGAAGTAGAAATTACTTCATCCTTCCAACAAGTGTTCCACGATAAGCTGCAGAGAGTGACGAATCGCAACAAAAATGTCGAGGAATGGCTTTCGGATCAAAAACAAAAAGATCGGTTGAATGAAGAATGAAAAGAAACAAGATAGTGGTTGTGGCTTTATTGCTGGTTATGTCGGTTTTCGTTATTTCACTTACAGCATCTGCCGCGGAGACCGATCCGGGCAATCCGATTCCCGGACTAAATGTCAATATCGGATCAAGCGGTGCTGCGGGATCGTCGAACACCGTTACGCTTTTGCTTTTATTAACCGTCTTGAGTTTGGCCCCTTCGTTTCTTATCTTAATGACGAGCTTTACGCGGATTGTCATTGTACTTGGATTCGTTCGTACATCACTAGGAACCCAGCAGATGCCACCCAACCAGGTTTTAATCGGACTAGCTCTGTTTTTAACCTTTTTTATCATGTCTCCAACCCTGGGTCAGGTCAATCAAACTGCATTGCAACCCTATCTGAAAGGCGAGATTAATCAAACGCAAGCTTTTCAGAAAGCCGCTGGTCCTATGAAAGAGTTCATGTTTAAGCATACGCGTCAAAAAGATTTGAAATTATTCCTGGATTATACGAAAGCCAAAGCGCCAACAGGAGTAGACGACATTCCGATTACTGCACTCGTACCGGCCTATGCGATTAGTGAACTTAAGTCTGCTTTTCAAATGGGATTTATGATATTCATTCCGTTCTTGGTCATTGATATGGTTGTTTCCAGTACCTTAATGGCGATGGGGATGATGATGCTGCCGCCCGTTATGATTTCATTGCCTTTTAAGATCCTGCTGTTCATTCTTGTTGACGGCTGGTATCTTGTAGTGAAGTCATTACTGCTCAGTTACAGCACATGATCATGATTACGGAGGTATTCTAATGGGTTCGGAATTCGTTATTCGTATTGCCGGTGAAGCAGTGTATACGGTACTCAAAGCGAGTGCCCCGATGCTGGTCATTGGTTTGGTCGTCGGTTTAATCATCAGTATCTTTCAAGCTACTACGCAAATTCAGGAGCAAACACTTGCTTTTGTTCCTAAAATCGTAGCCGTACTCCTGTCCATTTTGATTTTTGGACCTTGGATTATGAACACATTGGTTGATTTTACTTATAATTTGCTGAACAACCTTTACAAATTCGTTGGTTAGGTTGTGAGGGTGATGGAACTCTTTTTTCAGGTTCTACCTAGCTTTCTGCTTATCTTTTGTCGAATTACATCATACTTTGTCGTTGTTCCCGTATTATCTTCAAGAAATGTCCCGGCGATGTTCAAAATCGGGCTATCCATCTTTATTTCGTTAATCGTATTTATGACATTTGGATTCAATCAGCCTGTGCCTATTGATGGGCAATACGTACTGTTAATTTTACGGGAGATGCTGGTTGGTGTATTGCTCGGATTTTTAGCTTATATTTTTTTCACTGTCGTTCAAACAGCCGGAGCTATTATGGATATGCAGATTGGATTCAGTATGGCGAATGTGATTGATCCTCTAACCGGAGTGTCTTCTCCGATGTTGGGGAATTTGAAATACATGGTCGCGGTGCTGCTCTTCCTATCCTTCGACGGACATCATTTTTTCATCCGAGCCATCATGGAAAGTTATCAATGGATACCGTTAAATAATCAGCTGTTCGATCGTATTTACAACGGTCAAATTTCGGAGTTTCTTTTTCAATCGTTCTCTAAAATGTTTTACTTATCGTTTCAACTAGCTGCTCCAGTCGTTGCAGCGCTGTTCTTAACCGATTTGGGCTTAGGGCTTTTGACGCGGGTTGCCCCGCAGTTCAATATTTTTGTCATTGGTGCGCCTTTGAAAATGATTCTGGGATTCATTTTACTCATTTTCTTGTTCCCTGAATTGATTTCACAATTCCAAAGCTTATTTGCTTCAATGTTTGACTCGATGGAAAAGCTGCTGCAGCTTATTAGCGGCGCTCCACCAACATCTCCTTAAGTACGGGAGGAAGAAGGCCGTGTCCCAACCATTTCGCTTGCAGCTGGATTTACAATGGTTTGCTGGGGAAAAGTCGGAACCAGCCACACCGAAAAAGAGGCAGGAGGCACGTAAAAAAGGTCAAGTTGCCAAAAGCATGGACCTGCCTGCTGCTGCCATACTATTATTCTCTTTCCTGTCGTTCATCATGTTCGGCGGTTATATGAAAGAGAGGATAATGAATATTTTTCTTAATGTTTTTGAAAATCAGTTGACGATGGATGTTACTGCAGGGAACGTCCATGTTTTATTTTCGGATCTTGTAAAACAAGGCTTGTTCATCTTAGCCCCGCTTTTCATACTTGTTGTCGTTATTGCCATTCTCGGTAATTATGGGCAAATCGGCTTTATGTTCATCGGCGAGCCGTTGATGATGAAATTTAGCAAAATCAATCCGATTTCCGGGTTCAAACGGATTTTCTCCTTGCGGACCGTGATGGAGTTTCTAAAATCGACGTTGAAAATGAGCATAATTGGCTATGTCGTCTATAGCACGTTAATGGGAGAGAAGGCTAAGCTTTTTGGTCTGGGCCATGCTCCGCTTGAGAGCACGTTTTCATTAGTCGCTTCCATTACGATTAAACTTGGAATAAAAATTGGCGCTATTTTAATTGTACTGGCTATCTTTGATTTTATTTATCAAAAATATGAATTTGAGAAAAGCATCAAGATGTCGAAGCAGGATATTAAGGATGAGTATAAGAAAAGCGAAGGGGATCCCCACATTAAAGGGAAAATCCGCGCAAAACAGCGCCAAATGGCGATGCAGCGGATGATGCAAGAGGTTCCCAAAGCGGATGTCATTATTACGAACCCGACACACTTTGCCGTTGCTTTGAAATATGATGCCAACAACATGCAAGCACCGACCGTTATTGCTAAAGGAACCGATTACATGGCTTTAAAAATAAAAGAAGTTGCCAAACAAAGCGGTGTTATGACGATGGAAAATAAGCCGCTTGCACGTGCGATTTATGCCCAGGTGGAGATCGGTGAAGCCATCCCGGCTGAGCTATTCCAGGCTGTCGCTGAAGTGCTTGCGTACGTATATAAAGTTAAAGGCAGAACCAACTGATTTCGTTTACGGATATTTGTAAGGAGGGAGGTACAATCAGATGAGAATGAAAGATTTACTAGTTCTGGTGGGCATTATCGGTATTGTATTAATGATGGTTGTACCGGTTCCGATCCCTTTATTGGATTTTTTGCTTATTATAAATATTTCAGTGGCATTAATGATTATATTGGTGGGCATGAATACGAAGGAAGCCCTTCAATTTTCCATTTTTCCTTCCTTATTATTAATCACCACTTTGTTCCGGTTGGCGCTCAACGTTTCAACGACTCGGAACATTTTGTCGCATGCTGAAGCAGGTAACGTGGTCAGAACTTTTGGTTCCTTTGTAGCCGCAGGCAATATCGTTGTAGGATTTGTCGTATTCCTCATTCTTGTCTTGGTTCAATTCATTGTGATTACCAAAGGTTCTGAGCGTGTTGCCGAGGTCGCAGCGAGATTTACGCTCGATGCGATGCCTGGTAAGCAAATGAGTATTGATGCTGATTTGAATGCCGGCTTAATTAATGAGACGCAAGCGAGAGAACGCAGACAAAAGATTGAACGCGAAGCAGATTTTTATGGAGCGATGGATGGTGCCAGTAAATTCGTAAAAGGGGACGCCATCGCGGGTATTATCATTCTAGTCATTAACCTCTTAGGCGGTTTCATCATTGGGATGACGCAGAAAGGCATGTCATTCAATGAAGCACTCCAAACGTTTTCAATTTTAACTATCGGTGACGGGCTTGTCAGTCAGATTCCTGCGCTTCTGATTTCAACGGCAGCTGGTATCATTGTGACGCGCGCTTCGTCAGAAGGCAATTTGGGTCACGACATTACCTCTCAAATTACCGCTCAGCCCAAGTTGCTTTATATTGTGGCCGGAACGCTCGTTACGCTTGGTATCTTTACTCCCATTCATTGGTATACGACTTTTCCAGTTGCAGGCTTGCTCGCTTTCGCGGCCTATAAAATGCAAAAAAACTTGGAAAGGCAAGCGATCAAAGAGGAACAATTGGTCGAGGAACAGCAAATCGAAGAGGTTCGCAGTCCCGAGAGTGTTATCTCGTTACTACAAGTGGATCCTATTGAGTTTGAATTTGGATACGGTCTAATTCCTTTGGCCGATACGCAGCAGGGCGGGGATTTATTAGACCGAATTATCTTGATCCGCAGACAATGCGCACTTGAATTAGGCGTTGTTGTGCCGGTTATCCGTATCCGGGATAATATTCAACTTCGACCAAACGAGTATATCATCAAAATAAAAGGCAATACGGTAGCGCGTGGAGAACTACTCCTTAATCATTATTTAGCAATGAGTCCAGGGATCGATGACGATTCAATTTCGGGTATCGAAACGACTGAGCCTGCATTTGGTTTACCAGCGATCTGGATTGATGAAGTGACAAAAGAACGAGCAGAACTATCCGGTTATACGGTCGTAGACCCGCCTTCCGTCGTGGCGACGCATTTGACAGAAATTATTAAAAAGCATACGCACGAACTTTTGGGCCGACAAGAGACGAAGGCGCTTATCGACAATGTTCGCGAAACGTATCCTGCTCTGGTGGACGACTTGATTCCTTCCGTTCTTTCCATTGGAGATGTACAGAAAGTTCTGGCCAAACTGCTTCGTGAAAAAATATCTGTACGCGATTTGGTTACCATATTGGAGACACTGGCTGATTATGGTTCCTACACGAAAGATCCTGAAATATTAACCGAATATGTCAGACAGGCATTATCCAGACAGATTACACAGCAGTTTACTTCTATAGGGGATTCGTTAAAAGTCATTACTGTCGGTCCATCCGTAGAAAAGAAAATCGCTGATTCCGTTCAGCAGTCCGATCAAGGCAGTTACTTGGCGCTTGATCCATCGTCTTCACAGATTATTCATCATCGGGTGAGTGAACAAGTATCCAGATTGATACAATCCGGCCAACAGCCAGTCATTCTTACATCTCCAACAATTCGTATGTATTTAAGACAGCTTTTGGAGAGAACGCTGCAAGATATTCCGGTATTATCCTATAGTGAATTAGAGCCTAGCGTAGAAATTCAGAGCATGGGGGTAGTCAATTTATGAGAGTAAAAAGATATGTTGTTGATTCCATGCCTGATGCGCTGCAAAAAATACGCACCGACTTAGGCAAAGATGCCGTTATTCTAAACACAAAAGAAATTCGTACAGGCGGGTTTCTTGGTATGTTCGGCAAAAAAAAGATTGAGGTTATCGCGGCAATTGATGCCGCCTCAAACGCAGGGAATTCGGGAGCATCCCGAATCCCTTCACAACAACCACCGCGTGTTCAAACAGCCGTTGCGACGGCTTCACCTACAAAAACACATCAGCACCGTTCTGACTTTCCAGAAGTGCCTGACGTATTAGCGCCTGCAGCTTCTATAAAGAAAGAACTGGCTTCCGTCCCGTCTACGATGGAGGCTGCGCCCAGTTATTCACCTCAACAAGTTTATGCAGCTCAATCGGTTGTTGCTGGCGTAAGATCGAATCCTAAAGAAGAGCTGCTCCTAGAGGAGCTCAAGCAAATGAAAGAAATGATGCGCAAGTTGACGGTTTCTTCTGTTGACTCGGAGCTCCCTGAGCCTCTCAAGAGGCTTGAGCAAAAACTTCTTAATCAGGAAGTTGATTCAAATATCGTTGGGCAAATGATGGATGAAGTGGTAGCCGAGCATGAGGAAGCCCAAGCGGCAGTTACAGAGGATTCCGCACAACAAGCAATACGAAGGAAACTTGGCGAACTTTTCCGGACAGATACGAGCAAACGCATTTTGCCAAGCACGCGAGTTGTTCATTTTGTTGGACCTACTGGAGTAGGAAAAACAACAACCATCGCCAAATTAGCTGCAGAACAAGTGCTGAAATATCAACGCAAGGTTGGCTTTATTACTTCCGATACGTATCGGATTGCAGCCATTGAACAATTGAAGACGTATGCGACGATCTTGAATGTTCCACTAGAAGTTGTATTCTCGCCACAGGATCTGTCGAAAGCTTTTCATAATCTCGAAGGTTGCGATGTGATCTTCATGGATACAGCCGGTCGGAATTTTCGAAACGAGATGTACGTCTCGGAGTTAAATGCATTGCTTAAGACACAAGGAAACAGCGAAACCATTCTGGTTCTTAGTTTGACGACTAAATATCGGGATATGCGAGCGATAACGAACAATTTTAACAAGTTTAAGCTAGACAAAGTGCTCTTTACAAAAATGGATGAGACCGACTCCTATGGCGCTATCGTCAACTTGGTTCATGAGTTTTCCCTGAAGCTTTCATATGTCACTAACGGTCAAAGTGTCCCTGACGATATTACAGAAATGGATGAACAACAAATTATTGATCTGTTATTGGAGGAACCGCTGTCATGACTGATCAAGCACAAGGGTTACGGAACCTGGTCCAGATGCAAAACGAGAAAACCAACAAGACAACAAGGATCATTACCGTGACTAGCGGAAAGGGTGGCGTAGGAAAATCCAACTTTACGTTGAACTTCGCTCTGACGCTTCAGTCGCAAGGGTACAAGGTCCTTGTCTTTGATGCAGATATTGGTCTTGCAAATATCGATGTACTCATGGGTGTATCTTCTAAATATAGCTTGTACCACTTGCTTAAGAAAGAAAAGAGCATCTGGGAGATTATTCAAAAAGGCCATAATGGTCTAGAGTTCATCGCCGGTGGATCGGGTTTCAATGATTTGCTCAGACTAACGGAGGATGAGCTGGACTATTTTGCCGAAGAAGTCACACAACTGAATGGATATGTAGACTTTATTATATTTGATACGGGTGCGGGATTGTCTAAGGAAACCTTAAAATTCATTCTCGCCGCTGAAGAAACAATAGTTGTTACGACACCAGAGCCTACTTCGATTACAGATGCTTATGCGATTATAAAAATGGTTAACTCCATGGGACACAAGGTTTCTTTCAAGCTGGTGATTAATCGTGTCACAGATTCTAAGGAAGGTAAGCACACTGCGGATAAGATTAGCCTGGTTGCCAAGCAATTTTTGGATCTCGATATTCCAACTTTAGGATTTGTGGATGATGACAATTCTGTTTCCAAAGCCGTTAAAAAACAGGTCCCATTTACTGTAGCCTTTCCGAATTCAGCAGCCTCCAGAAGCTTGCATTCTCTTGTTGATCGCTACATCACTGGTTACCAAGTGAATGAAGCCTCTTCATCTGGTGTTAAAGGCTTTTTGAATAAAATGATGAAGCTTCTGAAATAAGTTTCGATTGTAGTCTCCAATCGACCCATAGAGGGAGGGAAACAGCATGGCGCCATATCACATACTTGTCGTAGACGACTCCGTCTTTATGCGCAAAATCATAAGCGATCTCATTACTGAAAATCCGCAATTTAAGATTGTGGGAACCGCGAAGAACGGCAAGGAAGCCATCGAGCAGGTGAAGTTATTAAAGCCTGATGCTCTTACGATGGACGTCGAGATGCCGGAGATGAACGGTTTAGAAGCTTTAGAACGAATTATGGCTGAACAGCCAACGCCTGTTATTATGCTTAGCTCACTTACGCAAGAAGGGGCTGCTGAGACGATAAGGGCACTGGAGTTAGGTGCTGTCGACTTTATTCGAAAGCCATCGGGTTCGATTTCGTTAGATTTGTATAAAGTGAAGCAACTGCTGCACGAGAAGCTGCAAATAGCGGTGCGAGCCAAGCCGAAATCGATTCATCAAGCTTCTCCATCTAGGCTCAGCCAACCTCCAATGACTAAGAGCCCAGTAAGCATGACGAAGCCTCCTGACACCAAAACTACACCAAGAAGCAGCGGCGGAGGCACGCAATTCGAACATTTAGTGGCTATCGGAACATCAACAGGAGGGCCGCGCGCCTTGCACCAGGTGATTTCACAAATCCCTGCAGGGTTTCCTGCGCCTATACTTATTGTCCAACATATGCCGCCTAACTTTACGAAGTCTTTGGCTCAGCGGCTTAATGACATATCCCAGATTCAGGTTGTTGAGGCTGGGGACGGTGATATCCTTCATACAGCAACTGCTTATGTAGCCCCTGGCGGTTGGCATATGACAACATATAAAGATTCTTCGAAAGTGTACAAAATTCGTTTAACCAAAGAAGATCCTCGTTCTGGCCACCGCCCCTCGGTGGATGTCATGTTTGAGTCTTTATTACTCATGAGCGAATTAAAGAGACATGCCGTACTAATGACGGGGATGGGGAGTGACGGCGCCAAAGGCATGCTATCCCTGAAACAATCTGGAGCAGCGACAACAATTGCGGAATCAGAAGAAACTTGTGTGGTCTATGGGATGCCTAGAGCAGCTATCGAATTAAAAGCGGCTATGCATATACTGCCACAACAGGATATTGCATCAAAGATTTCCCAAGCTGTACTTACTTAAAGTAAAGCGATAATCAGCAGGTTACATAGTGATCCTATTGGAGGTGTGTGGTTGTGGAACTTAGTCAATATTTATCTATGTTTATCGATGAATCGAAAGAACATTTACAAGCCATGAATGAGAACTTACTCAGTCTGGAGAGCAGCCCTCAGGACATTAGCATTGTGCACAATATTTTCCGCTCGGCGCATACGTTGAAAGGAATGTCTGCAACGATGGGCTTTGAGGACATCGCCTCGTTGACTCATGAGATGGAGAACGTCCTGGATTTGGTACGCAATAGCAAGCTGGATATGAATCCTTTCATTTTTGATTGTATTTTTAAGAGTCTTGATTCACTAGAGTCGATGGTAGAAGACATTATTCAAGGCGGGACCGGTAAGGCGGATGTTACACAAATCGTTGCCTCACTGCGTTCGATCGTGACAGGCGATTATAACGTGGCCCAAGTTGCAGCAACTTCGGCTGTTAAAGAACCTTCGAAAGGTATTGAAGTTGACGAATTCCAATTTTCCATTCTTCAACAATCTATCGAATCTGGTTTCCTGGTATTTTATTTGGAAGTTAGTGTTCAAGAGAGTTGTGTACTGAAAGCAGCACGTGCTTATATGGTGTTCGATGCTCTTGAAAGAATGGGAGAAATCGTTAAAGCGACTCCATCCGTTCAAGAAATCGAGCAAGAGAAGTTTGATCGAACGTTCTCTCTCTATTTTATTTCTAAAGTCGATCAAGTAACATTAGAAAAAGAAATTCTAAATGTTTCAGAAATTGAATCCGCTGTAATTATTACAGTCGATACCGAATCGCTTGCAGAATTGTCTCGCCCAAGAACGGAAGTGGAAGCTGCTACTCAAGAAATCGCAGCAGCCGTTGCGGCTGCAACGGCGACAACTGCACCTGTACACGTTGAGGCGCCTAAGGCGGAGCCAGCAATAGCGGCTAAGCCGTCGGCAGCAGGTGGGGCTCCGGTCGCAAGTCGTACGATTCGCGTTGATATCGAACGGTTGGACGCATTGATGAATTTGTTCAGTGAGTTATTGATCGATCGTGTGCGTTTGGAACAATTGGCCAGCGAAGTGAAGCGCAATGATCTGACCGAAACCGTAGAGCACATGTCTCGAGTTAGCAGTGATTTGCAAAATATCGTATTGAAACTGCGCATGGTACCCGTTGACTCGGTCTTCAACCGTTTCCCGCGCATGATTCGCGATTTGGCCAAATCACTGGATAAAAAAGTGGATTTGGTAATAACAGGTGCCGATACAGAGCTTGACCGCACAGTTATTGACGAAATCGGGGATCCATTGGTTCACTTGCTGCGAAATGCGGTAGACCATGGTGTAGAATCGATCAGCGATCGGTTGGCTGCAGGTAAAAGTGAGCACGGTACGATCCAGCTTCGAGCTTTCCATAGCGGCAATCATGTATTTATTGAGATTGAAGAAGACGGCAGAGGCATTCATCGGGAAAAGGTGCTTAAAACCGCGCTCAAGAATGGCTTAGTTACGCAAGAACAAGCCGCAAAACTGAGCGACAAGGAAGTTTACAATCTTCTTTTCGAATCCGGCTTCAGTACGGCCGATAAAATTTCCGACATTTCCGGACGGGGCGTAGGTTTGGATGTTGTGAAAACGAAGATTCAAATGCTTGGCGGTCATGTACAAGTAGATTCCAGACCCGGTCTGGGCAGTAAGTTCTCTGTACAGCTCCCGCTAACTTTATCGATCATTTCGGCGATGCTTGTTCGACTTGGCAGTGAGAAATATGCGATCCCGCTTTCTTCGATTGTTGAAACTTCCGCGATCCAGAAATCGCAGATTCGCAATATTCATGGCAATAAAATGGTCGATTACCGAAATTCCGTTATCCCGCTTGTTTCGCTCAGTCATTTGTTCGATGTTCCTGACTTTGATGAAAGCCTTGAAGACGAAACTGAAATCGTCGTTGTACGCAAAGGGGACAAACAGGTTGCGCTCATGGTAGATGAATTCATAGGCCAACAAGAGATTGTATTAAAGACATTAGGCAAATATTTATCCGGATTATTTGCCATCTCTGGCGCTACAATTTTGGGAGACGGGCAGGTAGCCTTAATTATTGATCCTAATGCATTAATCAAGTAAATAAGCAGTTCGTTACGAAGCCAGTTTTTCTGGCAAATACTTAGTAACGCTTACGATGCAAGTTTTGCAAGGCAAAACTCTAAGGAGGTTTCACAATGGGAGAAGAAAAAAAGGTTATCGTATTTGCGCTTGGCACAGAAGAGTACGGTGTGGAAGTTGAAAAAGTAAGAACGATTGAAAGAATGCAGCCAATGACACGTGTACCCAAAGCGCCTGCGTTCATTAAAGGTGTAATCAATTTGCGCGGAGTCGTGATTCCGATCATTGATCTTCGTTCAAGATTCGGGCTGGACCAGCAAGATTATAGTGACGCGACTCGGATAATTATCGTATCTGCGGGTGAATTCGAAGTGGGCCTGGTCGTGGATTCCGCCAACGATGTCATTGACATCGACACCGATCATATTGATAATCCGCCAGAAATTGTTGGTGGAATTAAAGCCAAATATTTGGATGGTATCGCGCGTGTCGGGGAACAAAGACTGCTTGTACTGCTGAACTTGGAGCAGGTACTGGATCGCCAAGAAATTCAACAGTTAGAAAGAATAGAGGAATAACGTGGATCTGTTTAATGATTTAGCTGATTTCCAAATGGACGTTCTCAAAGAGGTGGGGAATATCGGCGCGGGGCATGCTGCTACTGCGCTTTCCACACTGCTGGATAAACCGATTGATATGCTCGTTCCTAAAGTGCGAATGCTGCCCTTCGAAGAGATTTGCGAAAGCGTGGGCGGAGCAGAGACAGTTGTATTGGCCATCTTTTTGCGTGTAGACGGAGATGCTCCAGGGAACATGTTCTTTATTCTTAATCTCGACTCTGCCAAAAATATGTTAAGGGATCTAGTGGGTCTCGAAATTCAAGAAGAAGATGAATATTCCGAACTTGAACTGTCTGCCTTGAACGAAATCGGCAACATTTTGGCTGGTTCGTATTTAACCTCTTTGGCTGACTTTACGCAATTAAATCTGCAGCCAACTGTTCCGTCCTTGGCCATTGATATGGCAGGTGCCATTTTAAGTTATGGACTTTTACAGTTTGGGCAAATGGGGGATCAGGCGCTGTTGATTGATACCAAGTTCTTGGAAGGGGAAAATGAAGTTCAGGGACATTTTTTCCTTATCCCCGACCCCGAATCGTTCGGGAAAATATTTGCTGCATTAGGAGTAGAAGCTCCATGATCCAAGACAATTTGATCAAAGTTGGAATGGCTGATCTGAATGTCGCTCATCAGACGGGCGTGCTGAAGACAACGGGACTAGGATCTTGTGTAGGCGTCACCCTGTATGATAGCCGCGTTAAGGTCGCAGGAATGGCACATGTGATGTTACCATCATCAGAAATTGCCCGAGAAGGTTCCATCAACATAGCCAAATATGCCGACACAGCTATTCCGGAATTGATTTCTCAAATGGAGAAGCTCGGTGCGATTGTTGGCCGGATGGAGGCAAAACTTGCCGGTGGCGCACAGATGTTTGCTTTTGCTGGAAATAATGATACGATGAGAATTGGTCCGAGAAATGTAGAATCTTGTAAAGAAATGTTGAATAAATACAGAATTCCTATTAAAGCTGAGGATACGGGAGCTAATTACGGACGAACCATCGAATTTAATTGTGAATCCGGCGTTTTGACGATCCGAAGTGTCCAACAAGGAGTAAAGGAAATCTAACATTATGATAGGAACCATTCGTATCAATGTGATTGTAGCTGCTTTGGCTGGAATACTCACATTTGCACTATCCATCGGTAACAATGTGTTGTTGACAACATGTATGAGAAGTTTCTATAGTTTTTTGATTTTGTTTGCCCTGACTTTTGGCTTCAGATGGGTGTTGGGCTTCACGATGGGGCTTGAGCATGTGAATGGCCAATCAATGGATGATTCCGTAAATGCCGCTGTCGGGCAAAATCTGGATTTAACCACACCTGAGGATGCGGCGACTCATGAGCTGCTCAAAGCAAATTTGAACTCTCCTCTTTCTGATAATGCTGAGGAATCACTGTTTTCACCGCTGAATCCACCTAAGCTCGTCACCAAGAATAATTTGGACCCTGAACAACTGGCCGGCGCCTTAAGGCGTATGTCAGAAGACTAAGGATGGTGAAACGTAAGTCATGATCGAACAAAAGCAACCTCAATTGGCTAATATAGAGCTCTGGAAGCAGTGGAAAGAGCAGGGGTGGGTACCTGCGAAGCAAGCACTAATCGAGAATTACCTACCTTTGGTCGATTATGTATCCGGACGCCTTGCCATCGGACTTCCCAAGAGCGTTTCGAAAGAAGATCTTACGAGCTATGGGGTTATGGGGCTTATCGATGCAGTTGAAAAGTTTGACTATGCTCGCGGACTACAATTCGAAACCTATGCTTCTTGGAGGATCCGGGGAGCTATTATAGACGGCCTTCGTCAAGGTGATTGGGTACCCCGGTCCGTAAGGGAAAAGGCCAAGAAAGTCGAGGAGGCTTATCAGAAGCTGGAGCAGAAATATCTTCGTTCCGTAACCGATGCAGAGATGAGTGAGTATCTGCAGGTTAGTGAGCAAGATTTTCAGCAAATGCTTCAGGATATCTCGATCACGACCATATGTTCCATTGATGATCCGATTCGTGACGAAGAGTCCGAAACGAGACTTTCATTGCTCATTGATGAGAAAGCCAAAAACCCTGAATTCAAGGTCAATGAATTTTATTTGAAGGAATCTCTGGCTCGTGCAATTGAGAGACTGACGGAAAAGGAACGAACCGTTGTGTCCTTATTTTATTTTGAAGAACTATCTTTAAGCGAAATTGCAGAAGTGATGAATTTATCCCCTTCCCGCATTTCCCAGCTGCATTCCAAAGCCATTCTTCGCTTGAAGGGCGCCTTGGGACGGTTCAAAACACAGCTTTTTCAAGATACTTAACGTTAAATAAAAAGGACACGAAAGGTGGTATGTCCAATGCAAGAGAGGAACATGCCTGTCGACTATTACATCACGATTACTATCTCGGACGACAAATTATCAGCGTTTTTACTAATCAATAACGCAGACGACAATTTCAGTGTAACAGTCGGTCAACTGGAAGAATTAATCACCGCAAATCATATCGTACATGGATTGAACCGAACATTGCTCTCGCAGATTTCGACCAACCCGAAGTCTTTTTTTCATCAAAAAGTAGTGATTGCTTCTGGGACCAAGCCTCAGGAGGGTCAAAACGGGTATATCAAGTATATTTATGATTTTGATAATGAAGACAAGAAGCCACTTGAAATGGAAGACGGGAGGGTCAATTATAAAGAAGTCATCTCCATCCACAATGTGAAAAAGGGACAGCTCATCGGCCAGCGATTTCTGGCAACGGAAGGTACTCCCGGAAGGGCCGTGACCGGTGAAACAATTTTCACAAAAGCAGGTAAAGAAGCTCGTTTCAAAATGGGCAAGAATGTGATTACGGACGCCGACCAGATGGGTCTATATGCGGTCATAGACGGAATGGTCGTCAAGACCGACCGTGATAAAATTAACGTATTCCCGATCTACGAAGTTAACGGCAATGTAGATTATAACATTGGTAATATTGATTTCATTGGTACTGTTGTTATCCGCGGCAATGTCCTTCCAGGATTTAAAATCCGCGCAGCCGGAGATATCCGGGTGACGGGCGGCGTTGAAGCAGCGGAGCTTGAAGCAGACGGCTCAATTGAAATTAACGCCGGCATCGTTGGGCAGAATAAAGCACATGTGAAGGCCGGACATAATGTCAAAAGCTCCTTTGTTCAGGATGCGATTGTTGAAGCGGGCGAAGAGTTAAACGTATCACAAAGTATTATGCATTCTACAATTCGTGCGGGTAAAGCCGTTAACTGTAATGGCTCGAAAGGACTGATTGTAGGTGGTACAATTCAAGCCGGTGAGCGCGTAACGGCAAGAACCATCGGTAATTCGATGTCAACTGCGACAGTAATCGAAGTCGGCGTACTCCCTGAACTTCGAAATGAAATGATTCAACTTCGCAATCAACTGAAAACGCATATGGAAAATATGGATAAAACGGACAAAGCGTTAACACTGTTGGATCAATTAGCGGCTGCTGGACAGCTCGGACCGGATAAAGTTGCGATGCGAATTAAATTGAATCATACAAAAAAGCAAGCCCTTGACGAACAAAGTACGATTAAAGATCGGATTCTAGAGATTGAGAAGTCGCTGGAAGATTCCGAGAAGTCCAGAGTAGAAGTGATTTCAACCATTTATGGCGGTGCTAAGATCGTTATCGGCCGTTACACGAAATTCATTAAAGATCCTACGAATCGGATGACATTCCGTTTAAGCGATGGAGATATTTCAATGAGTGCTTATGTGTAATTGAAGGAGATGCTTATCTAAATGAGCATGAAATCCATTGATTTACAGTTTGCCGTACATAAAAATGATGAGGCAGGCCAAAGGCAAAATCAACTTATGCAAAAGCCGCGGCAGGATGAGACGATTCTTGAGAATCAGTCGGCGCAAACGACGGAGCTCGACCGCGGGCGCAGTAGTAAGTTAGAAGAAAGTGCTCGAACCAATGGTAAGGATCGTCAAAGCCGCAAGCATCAGAAGCAGCAAGCGCATAAAAATGAGAATAATGCGAATTCGGAGTCAACTACTGTTTCTTCTAGCGCAAATAGTCCTTATCCAGAGCATCCGTATAAAGGGCATCATATTGATTTATCGCTATAATCACGTTATTTCATTATAGAAAAGGTGAGACAGCTTGGACATGAAGCCTTTGATGTATGTCGTGCTTCTCGGTCTCGTAATCATCGTCTATGCACGATTCATTCCAAAAAAAGAGGCAGCAGTCTCTGCCAAAACGAACGTTGTCCAAGAGATCGAAGAGACGATAGAGCATTTTGCTGCCGAAATGGACGAGCAGAATCAAGCGCTTCTTGATTTGTTCTCACGGACCAAACAGGATTACGAGGTGGAACTAGCCAAACTTGCGGGCAGATTGGAATCACTCGAGAAACAAAAGCATGAGCTTTCCCAAGAATTAACCAAAGTTCATGTGAATCAGCAGCTTAACTTGAAATCTTTTAGCTCAGCTAATCCGGTGTCTGGTGCTTCAATAGAGTCAATATCCTCCCAGCAGGAATCTCAACAATTGGTTCAAGCGGAATTACACACAAGGCAGATGGAAACTGTACAGGAAGACCCCGTCCTTGAGCCCATATATACAGGACTAAGCATGAAAACCAGATATGCTGAGCTTTTCAGCTTGCATGATCAAGGGAAAAGTGTTGAAGCTATTGCCAAGAAACTTGGTATGAATAAAGGTGAAGTGAGTCTGATCCTGCAGCTCTCCAGTCAGGAGGAAAAGTCACGTGTTTAAGAACCGATCATATGTATACGGAATCGGCACGGGGATTATCATAGGAGCCGTTTTGCTGCAGATCATGGCTGTAAGGCCTAGTGCACCCGGATCAAGCGCCACCCCGCTCGACGAATTGGATCCTCTGAAGTTAAAGGATCAGGCGTCTAAATATTATCAGGTATTTGACAAAGCAACAAAAGTCTACACACAAGCTGATTATGATGCGGCTGTTCAGAAGAAGGTGCAGGAAGAAAAGGATAAGCTGGCCACTTCTAAACCGAAAGATCAGCCTCCATCCGGCAGTACATCAGCCGAACAGCGAATCGTAATCTACGTCCAGCCTAATCTCGACGCTACAGCGGTCACTGAATTGCTTTTGAAGTCCGGCATCATTACAGATCGTAAAGCTTTCATGACAGAACTTGAGAAACAAGGCGGTTCCGTCAAAATTCAAATTGGTTATCATGTGTTTGAAGGCGCGATGGATATGCAGAAAGTGGTTTCCAATCTAATTGCAGCTCAATAATAAAACAGACCGGCAAAACGATCTTTTGCGGGGTCTGTTTTTGTTTGCAGACGTGCTGCTTGACCTACATCAAGAAGTAAAAAATAGGGCATGATGACTATCATGACAAAAGGTTGCATAGGCATTTGAGTTATGGTATATTTATTCACGGTGTTAAAAACACACGCCCGTCAATTTGCATAATGGTGCTTACTTTGGTAAGTTTTATGCGAAGATGCGACCGGCGGCGGATACCACAAAAACCATTTTAAGGGAGGGATTGGAGATGGCAGTTATCTCCATGAAACAGCTTTTAGAAGCTGGCGTACATTTCGGTCACCAAACTCGTCGTTGGAACCCGAAAATGGACAAGTACATTTTTACTGAAAGAAACGGAATTTACATCATCGACCTGCAAAAAACGGTTAAAAAAGTTGAAGAAGCTTACAACTTTGTTAAATCCGTTTCCGAAGAGAATGGAACGATTCTTTTCGTAGGTACGAAAAAACAAGCTCAAGATTCAGTTGCTGAAGAAGCTGAGCGTTGCGGCATGTACTACATCAACCAACGTTGGTTGGGTGGTACGCTGACTAACTTCCAAACAATCCAAAAGCGTATTGATCGTTTGAAAGAACTCGAAAGATGGGAAGAAGACGGTACATTCGAAGTTCTTCCTAAGAAAGAAGTTATTATTCTCCGTAAAGAGAAAGATCGTCTTGAGAAATTCCTGGGCGGCATCAAGAACATGAAAGGTCTGCCTAGCGCGTTGTTCGTTATCGACCCTCGCAAAGAGCGCATTGCTGTTGCTGAAGCTCGCAAATTGGGTATCCCAATCGTTGGTATCGTAGATACTAACTGTGATCCGGACGAAATCGACTATGTGATTCCTGGTAACGATGATGCGATTCGCGCAGTGAAATTGCTGACTGCAAAAATTGCTGACGCAGTTATCGAAGCACACCAAGGCGAACAAACAACAGCTTAATTATAGGAATGTGAAAAGGGTGGTTGGAAGGTGTAACAGCCTGTCACCACCCTTTTTTTAAAGCGTAGTATATAACTACATATAATTATCGGGAGGTTCTTACCAATGGCAGTTACAGCAGCACAGGTAAAAGAATTACGTGAAAAAACAGGCGCAGGTATGTTGGATTGCAAAAAAGCGCTTGAAGAAGCAAACGGTGATTTGACGAAAGCAGGAGAATTGCTTCGCGAGAAAGGTCTTTCCGCTGCAGCTAACAAAGCTGGACGTATTGCTACAGAAGGCGCTGTAGAATCCTACATTCACGCAGGCGGTAAAGTTGGCGTTCTGGTTGAAATCAACTGTGAAACTGACTTCGTAGGTAAAACGGATCAATTCAAAGCATTCTGCAGAGACATCGCTATGCATATCGCGGCTGCAAGCCCATCTTATGTTCGTCGTGAAGAAGTGCCAACAGAAGCATTGGAAAAAGAAAAAGAAATTCTTCGCAACCAAGCGTTGAACGAAGGCAAGCCTGAAAAAATCGTTGACAAAATGGTTGAAGGCCGCATTGGTAAATACTACGAAGAGTATTGCTTAATGGAGCAGCCTTTCGTTAAAGATCCAGATAAAACAATCGAGCAATTGTTGAACGAGAAAATCGCAACAATCGGCGAGAACATTTCGATCCGTCGTTTCGTGCGTTTCGCGCTTGGCGAAGGACTTGAGAAAAAACAAGAGAACTTCGCGGAAGAAGTTATGTCCCAAGTTAAACTCTAATACGTTTTTCCGAAGATGGAACACTTGGTGTTCCTTCTTTTTTAGCTACTAGGCAAGACCTGCTTTATGTATCGAAACGGAGGGTATACAAGTTGGTGCAACCTTTTTATAAAAGAATCATACTGAAATTAAGCGGGGAAGCTTTGGCTGGACAGCAAGGCTACGGCATCGATTCAGAAGTCATTACCTCTATCGCACAACAGGTGAAGGATGTTATCGAATTAAATGTTGAAGTAGCCATCGTGGTAGGCGGAGGCAACATATGGAGAGGTATTGCTGGAAGCGAAAAAGGGATGGACCGGGCGACAGCAGATTACATGGGAATGCTGGCTACCGTCATGAACTCCCTTGCTTTGCAGGATGCACTCGAAACGATTGATGTGCCGACAAGAGTTCAATCTTCAATTACGATGCAGCAGGTAGCGGAGCCCTATATTCGACGCAAAGCCATTCGTCATCTGGAAAAAGGCAGAGTTGTTATTTTTGCGGCTGGCACAGGAAATCCTTACTTCTCGACAGATACGACGGCTGCTTTAAGAGCGGCTGAAATTGAAGCGGAAGTTATTCTTATGGCGAAGAACAAGGTAGACGGGGTTTACTCGGCTGATCCATTTAAAGACCCATCTGCCAAAAAGTATGAAACTTTGACCTATATGGAAGTTCTTAGCAACAATTTAGGTGTCATGGACTCCACCGCTTCTTCCCTTTGTATGGATAACAACATCCCGTTAGTGGTGTTCAATATTACGGAACAAGGGAATATCAAACGCGTTGTCCTTGGCGAGAAAATTGGGACTACAGTTAAAGGGAGTGTCTAAGATATGCCACAATCCATTAAAAAGAACGCCGAAGATCGGATGGAAAAAGCAATTGGCGCGTTGAGAAGAGATTTGACATCGCTTCGCGCAGGTCGAGCGACGCCTTCGCTTTTGGATCGTATTCAAGTTGAATATTATGGTGCAATGACACCTGTAAATCAGCTTGCTAATTTAACTACACCAGATTCCCGGTCTTTGATCATCCAACCATGGGACAAAAGCTCTATGGGCGCAATCGAAAAAGCGATCATGAAATCGGATCTGGGTCTTACGCCATCAAATGATGGCAGTGTGATCCGCATTGTGATACCGGCTTTGACGGAAGAGCGCCGGGCAGAGCTCGTGAAGATGACGAAAAAATTCGGTGAGGAAGCAAAAGTAGCGATCCGAAACATTCGTCGCGATGCCAATGACGAGATCAAAAAGCTTGAAAAAGCTGGCATTTCTGAAGATGAATCGAGGAAACACCAAGAGGATATTCAGAAATTTACAGATAAGTTCGTTGCGGAAGTCGAAAAAGTACTAGCCGCTAAAGAGAAAGAAATTATGGAAGTTTAAATTAGATACGCCCCCGGGGTATTAGCTGGGGGTTTTTCATCTTTCCTTGAGTAGGGAGGAACAACGATGCTCAAACCGTTAAAGAAATGGTTAGGAAATACGTCCAAGGACGGCACCGCTTCAGAGTTTCCTGACATTGATTTGGATAATGTGCCTGCACATGTGGCGATCATCATGGACGGTAACGGACGCTGGGCAAAGCAAAGAGGGTTACCTCGCGTAGCCGGGCACCATTCCGGTATGAAAAATGTCAAGAAAATTACAATGGCAGCGAATAATATCGGCGTAAAAGTACTGACGATGTATGCTTTTTCGACGGAAAATTGGAAGAGACCGAAGGAAGAAGTCGAATTTCTGATGAAACTTCCCCAGGAGTTTTTTCCGCTGGAGATCGAAGAGCTTATTGAAAATAACGTTCGTATCCGGATGACGGGTTGGAAAGAAGGCTTGCCTGATTATACGCTTAAAGCGATAGAAGGGGCTATCGAACGTACGAAGGACAACACTGGACTCATTCTCAATTTTGCCTTGAATTATGGCGGTCGCAAAGAAATGATTGCCGGTGTTCAAGATATTATTCGTGATGTACAGAACGGCACCCTTCAGGCCGAAGAACTCGATGAGGCACGCTTTTCTTCCTATATGTTAACCTCGGATTTACCGGACCCGGATCTGTTAATCCGCACTAGCGGCGAACTGCGCTTAAGCAATTTTCTGCTTTGGCAGTTAGCATATTCGGAATTGTGGTTTACGGATGCGTATTGGCCGGAATTCACAGAAGCGTTATTTATGCAGGCGATTGCTGAATATCAGCGTCGAGCGAGAAGGTACGGCGGTATTTAAGCCCATATGTTTCGGACTAGACGCTGTTTATGAAGTTTTTGTCATCTAGGAGGAGTCTATCTTGAAGCAGAGGATCATCACAGGGGTTATCGCTGGACTGGTTTTCATCACGCTGTTAGTGCTAGGTGGGTACTGGTACGCCGGCTTAATCGTTCTGCTCTCGATTATTGGTTATCGGGAATATATTCAAATGAATGGTTTTACATCACATAAATTATCCTCTTTTGTAGGCCTGATTGCTCTGCTGCTCCTAACGATTCCTTGGGGAATGCTGGGTATTTCTCTTCCTGTCAATGCCACAGCCATTATATGGCTCGCCATGTTTGTGCTCCTTTTCATCACAGTCGCTTCCAAAAATTCAATAACCATCGATCAAGTTTCGATCATATTGCTGGGCGCCATTTACATAGGACTTGGTTTTTATTATATGATCTCTACGCGTATGCCCGAACATGGGTTGTTTTGGACTGTGCTGGTGTTTGTGTGCATATGGGCAACGGATTCAGGAGCTTATTTTATCGGGTCCATGATTGGTAAGAACCCGTTGTGGCCTCAAATCAGTCCTAAAAAATCAATCGAGGGCGCCGTAGGCGGGATCATCGTTTCAATGCTCGTCGCACTTGGCTTTGCATGGTATGCGCCAGACTTACTTTCCTTTGGGACGGCTATCTTGCTAGGATTAGTTATCGCGATCGTGGGACAAATCGGTGATTTAATTCAGTCCGCCTATAAACGGGTAAAAGGCATAAAGGATACAGGGACGCTTCTTCCTGGACATGGTGGAGTTTTAGATCGAGTGGATAGCTGGCTGATTGTATTTCCTTTTATCCACTTGCTAGGTATTCTTCCCCACTAACCGCAGACGTACGAGGTGGATTATGATAAAACGCATTGCGATCTTGGGGTCAACAGGATCGATTGGAACTCAAACGCTAGATATTGTTGCGAATGCCCCCGAGCGTTTTCAAGTAGAGGCGCTTTCCGGCGGATATAACAGCAAGCTTATTATCAAACAGGTTAAACAATTCCATCCGAAGATCGTATCTGTAGCAACCAAGGAATTAGCTGAAGAAGTTGAGCAGCACGTATCCTCTGGTACCCGCGTTCTCTTTGGAGAAGAAGGTTTGCTAGAGGTAGCGGCTTCAACGGATGCGGATATTGTGGTGACTGCCTTGGTAGGCAGTCAGGGATTGAAGCCGACGCTTGCGGCAATTGAGGCAGGCAAGCATATTGGCCTGGCTAATAAAGAAACTCTTGTAAGCGCAGGCCATATCGTAACGGATGCTGTGAAACGCAAGGGAGTTGCTCTGCTGCCTATAGATAGTGAGCACTCAGCAATCTTTCAATGCTTGAATGGCGAGAACCGGCCGGAATTAGCCAAGATCACGATCACAGCTTCAGGGGGTTCTTTTCGGGATCGAACGCGCGAGGAGCTACAAGGGGTAACGGTAGAGCAAGCTTTACAGCATCCGAATTGGTCGATGGGCGCAAAGATTACAATCGATTCTGCGACGATGGTGAACAAAGGGCTCGAAGTGATTGAAGCACGCTGGCTATTCGATCTGACGTACGATCAAATTGGAGTTATCATCCATCCGGAAAGCGTCATCCATTCCTATATTGAATTCGTGGATAACAGTGTTATCGCTCAACTTGGCAATCCGGATATGCGCGTCCCGATCCAGTATGCGTTGACTTATCCGCATCGATATCCGACGCCGACAAAACGGTTGGATTTGGCTGCGATCGGAAAGCTCCATTTTCGAGAAATGGATTTCGACAGGTATCCATGCTTGCGAATGGCCTTTGAGAGCGGAAGGCAGAGCGGCACAACGCCAACCGTATTTAATGCCGCTAATGAAATTGCTGTTGCACGTTTCTTGCGAGGCGAAATCACTTTCTTGCAAATTGAACAAGTCATTGAAGCTGCTCTCCAAAAGCACGAGTCTTATGCTGAGCCGTCTCTTGACCTTATTCAAGAGCAGGATGCATGGGCAAGAGCTTATGCAGCATCGATTCAATTTTAACGATGGAAGGAGAGCTTAGGTCAGCAAGGTTGGCTCGGCTCTTTTTTCAATGCATCAACGTCTAGGCAGAGTCAAAGAGTCTAAATGAAACTCCTTTCTCGTATACTGAGCTAAAAGGGGGTAGCTTGTATTCAGTCATTCAATAATGGTAATCTAAAAGCAAGCAAGCCCAAATAAGTGCTTACGATGCAAGTTTTGCTATAGCAAAACTCTAAGGAGGAAATACGACTTGTCAGCCATAGAAGTTGGATTGAAAGTTATTTTGTTGTTTTTCGTATTGGTGACGATTCATGAATGGGGTCACTTTTATTTTGCCAAACGTGCAGGCATTCTTGTAAGGGAGTTTGCCATCGGTTTCGGACCCAAGCTTTTTTCATATAAAAAAGGAGAGACTAGGTACACATTGCGAATCTTGCCGATTGGCGGTTTCGTGCGCATGGCAGGTGAAGACCCTGAGATCGTGCAAGTGAACCCTGGTCAAACGATTGCAGTTCAACTGAACAATGCCAATCAAGTAACCATGCTTTATTTGGATCAATTGGATCGACGCTCTAATATTATCATGGGTGTTGTTGAACAGATTGATTTAGAGAGAAGTCTTCAATTAACTCTTGAAGTTGATGGTGAAACGGTGACTTACCCGATTGATCCCCAAGCCATGATGGTGGCCAAAGGGACGGAGACGCAGATTGCGCCTTATGATCGACAATTCGGCAGTAAGACGGTGGGTCAACGTGCGCTCGCAATTGTTATGGGACCTGTCATGAATTTTTTGCTGGCGATTGTCTTGTTTCTGATCGTCGTGATTATGTCGGGTGTTTTTACAAATGTGAAATTGGATTCGGTGGTTGCCGGTAAAGCGGGTGAGAAAGCCGGCCTTCATAAAGGTGATATCATCATCTCTATAGACAGTCAACCGATCGGAGATAATCGTGAAAAACTTGTGACAGCCATTCAACAATCTGCCGGCAAATCCATGACATGGGTGGTTGATCGCGCAGGCAGCTTAATGACACTTCAAGTGACACCGGAAATGGAAGCAGGTGCGGGCAAGCTTGGCGTTGTCATTTCAGGAGATCGGAGAAATGCAACATTTAGCGAAGTCATGAAAGGGACATACGAGCAGGTCGTGGGAACTACGGTAGGGATCGTGACTGGTTTGCAAAAGCTGGTCATGCTTCAATTCAAATTAGATGATTTGGGAGGACCCGTCCGTACCGCACAAGTATCCGCGGAGTTTGCCAAACTCGGAATGACTTACTTGATTTCATGGGCGGCAACGCTTAGTCTGTACCTTGGCATTTTCAATCTGTTGCCGATTCCTGCACTTGATGGCAGCCGACTTCTCTTTATGGGACTTGAGGCGCTGCGCGGCAAGCCGATTGATCCGAATCGCGAAAGCATGGTGCATTTCATCGGATTTGCATTGCTCATGCTGCTCATGGTAGCGGTGACGTATAATGATATATTACGGTTGATAAAAGGATAGCCATGGAGAGCTCATGCTTACGAAGTCAGTTTTGCAAAAGCAAAACTTTTAGGAGGCGCATATGTCAAACGAAAAGCAGTTTGTTAAAGAAATTACACCTCAGGGAGAAGACTTCTCCCGTTGGTACATAGATGTTATTAAGAAAGCAGATTTAATGAGCTATTCGCCGGTCCGAGGCTGTATCGTGTTTAAACCGGACGGTTATGAGATTTGGGAGAACATTCAGCGTGAACTCGATGCCCGTTTCAAAGAAACCGGCCACCGTAATGCGTATTTTCCGCTTTTTATTCCCGAAAGCTTCTTCCAGAAGGAAAAAGAACATGTGGAAGGCTTTAATCCTGAACTGCCTTGGGTAACAGAAGCAGGTGGCGAGAAGCTGGAGGAACGCTTGGCGATTCGTCCGACTTCGGAGACGATGATCGGCCATATGTACTCCGAATGGATCAACTCTTACCGTGATCTTCCGCTTTTGATCAATCAATGGGCTAACGTGGTGCGTTGGGAAAAACGCACACAACCGTTCTTGCGGACCAGCGAGTTTTTGTGGCAAGAAGGCCATACCGCTCATGAAGACGAACAGGATGCACGTCGCGAAACGATGCAAATGCTGGAAGTGTACCGTGATTTTGCAGAGAATTTCTTGGCGATTCCGGTCATTGTCGGTCAGAAAACACCATCTGAGAAATTCGCCGGTGCAGTCGATACTTTCTCAATCGAAGCCATGATGAAAGACGGCAAAGCGGTACAAGCAGGAACCTCGCATTATCTTGGAACGAATTTCGCAGTTGCGTTTGATATCAAATACTTGGATCGGGAAAATCAACATCAATTTGCGCATACGACTTCTTGGGGCGTAAGCACTCGCCTAATCGGCGCTCTGATTATGGTTCACGGCGATGATCGGGGACTTGCACTGCCGCCGAAAGTTGCGCCGACACAAGTTGTCATGATTCCAATCGGTCCGCCAAAGACAAGAGAACAAGTGATTGGCCGCGTAGATGAGCTGTACGCTCAGCTTAAGAAAGCAGGCGTGCGGGTCAAAGTGGATGATCGTGCAGACCAAAGTCCAGGCTGGAAATTTAATGAATACGAAATGCGCGGCGTTCCGATTCGAGTGGAATTGGGACCGCGCGATATGGAGAATGGACAAGTCGTTCTCGTTTCCCGTGTCAGCGGTGAGAAAAAAGTCGTAGCGCAAGCGGACTTCGTTCAAGAAATTGAGAATATGCTTGCTGAGATTCACCAGCAGATGTATGATAAAGCGAAGCAGTTCCGTGACGAGCATTATATCGCTGTGGATTCGCTTGACGAATTCAAGACGTTCCTGGAAGGCAAACGAGGATTCGCGTTGGCAGGCTGGTGCGGTTCGGACGCTTGTGAGTCACAAGTGAAGGAAGAGACCGGCGCAACGAGCCGAAACATTCCGTTCAATCCTTCGGAATCGAAGTCTACTTGTCTGGTTTGCGGGGAAGCAGCCAAACATACGGTCGTATTCGGAAGAAGCTATTAATTGATTCTTTAAAAGCAAACATAAGGGCAAACGGAATGCACCATCTCCTTTGCCCTTCGTATTTTTGTTCAGGAATTTTCACTATGCTTATATAGTTATCGGGGACTCTTTGTGGGGGATATTTTATGGGGAGGATGTTCATGAGTAGTTTGGCTGACAAACGGAATCGCTTTGAGCTTTTGATGCAGCAAGCCGAGATTCCGGCCGATACCGTTCGGTCATTTTTTGCGGAAGGGTACATCGATCAAGTAGAAATTAGCCGGAAAAATCGCGACTGGACCTTTTATTTGGTGAAAAATGAATTAGTGCCTCAGAACATATACCGCTCTTTTTGTAAAACGATTCAAGAAAAATTCGCGCATATTGCGAAAATTCGCTTCATTTGGCGGTTCGAACAAGCGGAACCGTCAGCGCTGGTAAATGAATACTGGAGTCTGTTCATGGAATGGCTGCAGCGTGAGGCGGCATCCATCAACGGTTGGATGGCTAAAGCGAAAATTGACGTACAAGGTCAAGTTTTGACGCTGATTATGCTCGATCAAATCGGCCTGGACCTCGCGAAGAAGAAGAACATTGACATGTTTATTCGAAATTTTTATCATAACTTTTTTCAATTGGAATTGTCCGTTAAATATGCGGTTAGCGATAGCACCGAGATCGAAGCCGAATACGAGAAATTCGCGCAGCAAAGAGCTCAGGAAGAGCGCAGCGTTACGCAAGAAATTATGATGTCCATTGAACAAGAAGAGGAAGCTTCGGATCTACCTGAGGGAGACCTTAAACTGGTCATCGGCTATGATATTAAAGAGGTTCCGACACCGCTGAAAGATATTCAGGAAGAAGAGAAAAAAGTGACCGTACAGGGCACGGTTTTCGGACTCGATGTCAAAGAATTGCGAAACGGCAACACACTTTTCACGTTTAACCTTACGGATTTCACTGATTCCA
This sequence comes from Paenibacillus sp. GCM10027628, assembly GCF_042676385.1. Taxonomy (NCBI): domain Bacteria; kingdom Bacillati; phylum Bacillota; class Bacilli; order Caryophanales; family Paenibacillaceae; genus Paenibacillus; species Paenibacillus sp. GCM10027628. The sequence goes on along the minus strand of NZ_JBHTHA010000049.1, from coordinate 68,026 downwards.
TGTCCATGAAAGTTTTCGCCAAGACGAAAGACGACGTGAAGATTCTGAGTCTCTTGTCGAACGGCACATGGATTCGGGCACGCGGCAAAGTCGAATACGATCGGTTTATGCAAATACCCGAACTCGTCATGATTCCGAATGATCTTAATGAAGTCATGCCTCCCAAGGATCGTATGGATGATGCGGCGGAGAAGCGGGTCGAGTTCCACCTTCATACCTCAATGAGTACGATGGATGCACTCACGCCAGTTGATCAGTATATCAAAACAGCAGCCAAATGGGGCCACAAGGCGATCGCAATTACAGATCACAGCAACATCCAATGCTTCCCCGAAGCAGGCAAAGCTGGCAAAAAGCACGGAATCAAGGTCATTTATGGTTTGGAAGCGAACGTTGTAAATGACTCCGTTCCCATCGTTTTGAATCCGCGAGATATGGATTTAAAGACAGCCACTTACGTTATTTTTGACGTAGAGACAACAGGGCTTTCCGTTACGAACAATAAGATCATAGAGCTTGCAGGCGTGAAAATGCAGGACGGCAAAGAAATCGACCGTTTCGCTACCTTCATTAATCCGCACGAGAAAATTCCTTACAACATTCAACAATTGACGAACATTAACGATGATATGGTTAAGGATGCGCCGGACATTGAAGATGAGCTTCCGAAATTCATTGAATTCGTCGGCGATGCCGTTCTTGTAGCTCATAACGCCCGGTTCGATATGGGCTTCCTCCAAGCCAATTTGAAACGCATGGGGTTGCCGGAAGTAACGAATTCCGCGCTCGATACATTGGAACTAGCACGATTCTTATTCCCATCCATGAAAAATCATCGTTTGAATACATTGTCGGATAAGTTCAAAGTGAGTTTGGACAACCATCACCGAGCGATTGACGACTCGATTGCTTTGGGCTTTGTCCTCTATCATTTAATTAACGAAGCCTATGATCGGCAGATTATGAATCTTGCTAGATTAAATGACTATGTTGGCAAAGATTTGACGAACCAGCGTCCTTTTCACTGTTGTATTTATGCGCTTAATGCCACCGGCAAGAAGAACTTATTCAGACTTATTACTTTATCGCATACGCAATATTTTCACAAAATGGCTACAATACCCAAAAGTGTATTAGTTGAACATAGAGAGGGACTGCTTATTACTTCCGGGTGTGAAAAAGGCGAATTTTTCGAAGCGATTCTTAACAAATCCGTAGAAGAAGCTGAGCAAGTAGCCGAATTTTATGATGTGCTTGAGATCCAGCCCGTCAGCTATAACATGCACCTTGTAGACAAAGGGCTCGTTGGGAGTAAAGAGGATCTGGAAAATGCCGTTCGCCGGGTTTGCGAAATCGGCTATAAATCCGGCAAACCGGTCATTGCAACCGGTAATGTGCATTACTTGCATCCGCGAGAAAAAGTATGCAGGGACATTACGATCAACGGCATTACGGGCTTTAGCCCGCTTAAGGGCATGAACAAACCTGATGCGCATTTCCGTACGACAAAGGAGATGCTGGAGGAGTTCAAATTCCTCGGCGAGGAAAAGGCGCTTGAAGTCGTCATACGCAGCACCAACGAGCTTGCGGACCGTTTTGAAGAAATTCAGCTGTTCCCGGACAAGCTGTTTACGCCGATCATCGATGGGGCTGACGAAGAAATTCGTAATACCTGCTATAACACGGCTAAAGGACTTTATGGCGATGAATTGCCTGAAGTTATTGTTGCCCGATTGGAGAAGGAGCTCGTGCCGATTATTAAATTCGGCTTCTCGGCGAACTATTTGATTTCGGAGCGACTGGTTAAGAAATCGAATGCAGACGGGTATCTGGTCGGCTCTCGGGGTTCCGTCGGATCGTCTGTCGTTGCAATGATGCTTGGGATATCGGAAGTTAATCCATTGCCGCCGCATTATCTATGCTATTCATGCAAAACGAGCGAGTGGTTTTTAGACGGAAGCGTGCCAAGCGGCTTCGACCTTCCGAATAAGATTTGCCCGAACTGCGGCGCGAATATGAAAGGCGACGGTCATGATATCCCGTTCGAAACGTTCCTTGGCTTTAAAGGGGATAAAGTTCCCGATATCGACTTGAACTTCTCCGGTGAATATCAGCCCGTTGCTCATAACTACACAAAAGTGCTGTTTGGTGAAAAAAGCGTGTTCCGTGCGGGTACGATCGGTACGGTGGCAGAGAAGACGGCCTTCGGTTTCGTCAAGAAGTACGAAGAGGAACAGGGGCAAAAATGGCGCGGAGCCGAGCTCAACCGACTTGCCGCAGGTTGTACGGGCGTTAAACGCAGCACGGGGCAGCATCCCGGCGGTATCGTCGTTGTCCCTGATTACATGGAAGTAGACGACATTACGCCTGTTCAGTATCCAGCCGATGATGTGAACGCGGAATGGAAGACGACGCATTTTGATTACCATGCCTTCGATGCGAACTTATTGAAACTCGACATCCTGGGTCATGATGACCCGACGATGATGCGGATGCTGCAGGATTTGACCGGCGTGGATCCTACGACGATACCAATGAACGATCCGAAGGCGATGAGCATTTTTAATTCTACAGAAGCGCTTGGCGTAACGCCGGAGCAAATCCGTTCCCCTGTCGCTACGTACGGGGTTCCCGAGATGGGAACGAAATTCGTGCGGCAGATGCTCCAAGAGACACAGCCGAGCTCATTTGCCGACTTGTTGCAAATTTCCGGTCTTTCGCATGGTACCGGCGTCTGGCTGGGCAATGCGCAGGAGCTCATTAAAAAAGGGATATGCAACATTAAAACCGTTATCGGTTGTCGTGACGACATTATGCTATACCTGATCTACAAAGCGGGGATGGACGCAGGACTTGCTTTTAAAATTACGGAGAGCGTACGTAAAGGTAAGGGTCTTACCGACGAATGGAAAGAAGAGATGAAGCGCTGCAACGTGCCCGCTTGGTATATCGAATCGTGCGAACGCATCGAATATATGTTCCCTAAAGCGCATGCCGCCGCTTACGTAATCTCGGCTGTGCGTACAGCCTATTTCAAGGTTTATCATCCAATTGCTTACTATGCGACATATTTTAGCGTTAGGGCGGCTGATTTTGATCTTGAACTGCTTTGTCAAGGCTACGACGCCATTTTGAAACGTCTGATCGAAATTGAGGAGAAGGGCTTTCAAGCGTTGCCTAAGGAAAAAGCGATGGTCTCCATTCTCGAGATGGCGCTTGAAATGACGTCACGCGGGTTCAGCTTCAAGCCGATTGATCTGTATCGATCCGACGCTACGAAGTTTATCATTGACGGGACTTCACTTATTCCTCCGTTTGCAGCTATGCAGGGGATTGGTGAGAGTGCGGCGAAAAACATCGCCGCAGCGAAAGAAGACGGCGACTTCTTATCGATCGAAGATTTCCAGAACCGATCGAAGGCCTCGAAGACAGTTATCGAGCTTCTATCTTCAATGGGGTGCTTCCGAGGATTGCCGGAATCGAATCAATTATCTTTGTTCTAAGCCTTTACGCAACCTGTTTTTTGCAAATTTACGCAACCTGTCAAGTGAAAATGATTAACAAGTTTGCTATTGTAAAGCTCTGAATGGTTATGGTATAATTTTTCTTGGCAATAATGAGGATATCATCTTGTGATTAAAGAGTGGGGAAACCCACTCTTTACATTTTGATATAGGACTTTTTACCTTAAATGAAGTTTAAAAAGCCAACTTTTTAAACACTTATTTTAGTGGGCAAAGTTCATTTTAGGAGGGCAAATCAATCCGTGGTTACACAAGCACAAATCAAATCCGTCATTGAGGACATGCTGAAAGATTTCATCGAACAAAATGGATTTGAACTCGTGGATATTGAATACGTGAAAGAAGGCAGCAACTGGTTCCTTCGTGTCTATGCAGACAAAGAAGGCGGCATTGATATAGATGATTGCGGCCGCATCAGCGAATACTTAAGCGCACAGCTTGATGAGAAGGATCCTATTCCAGATGCGTATTTTTTGGAAGTGTCTTCGCCAGGCGCAGAACGACCTCTCAAAAAGCTGCAGGATTATCACAAAGCTGTAGGAAGTCACGTATTTGTTACCACCTACGAGCCTATTGACGGCTCTAAAGAGTTTGAAGGCAAGCTGCTTTCATTTGACGGCGAGGAACTCGTTGTTGAAACAGGCAAGAAGAAAAGCACGATATCGTTTGCTAAAGTAGCGAGCGCTCGTTTGGCTATCGTCTTTTAGCAACAGTTACTTATTGAAAGGGGGAACTCGGTTCAAATGAACATGGATTTTATCGAAGCGCTGTCGGAAATTGAACGTGAGAAAGGTATCTCCAAGGAGCTGCTGATCGATGCGATTGAGGCGGCGATGATTTCGAGTTATAAGCGCAATTTCAATACCGCACAGAACGTGCGCGTGGATATTAACCGCCAAACAGGACTTATCAAAGTATATGCCCGCAAAACCGTTACGGAGGATGTACTCGATCCGAGATTAGAGATTTCGCTTCATGCAGCTCGTGAGATCAATCCGAACTATCAATTGGATGATATCGTTGAGATTGAAGTAACGCCACGCGATTTCGGCCGGATTGCGGCGCAAACCGCGAAACAAGTTGTGACGCAGCGCATTCGCGAAGCGGAAAGAGGTTTGATTTACAACGCTTTTATTGACAAGGAAGAGGATATCGTTACGGGTATTCTTCAACGTCAGGATCAGCGCAACATTTATGTGGACCTGGGTAAAGTCGAAGCGGTGCTTCCTCTTACTGAGTTGATGCCGACAGACAAATTCAAACAAGGCGACCGCATTAAAGCGTACATCACCAAGGTGGAGAATACGACAAAAGGGCCGCAAATCATTCTTTCCAGAACGCACCCTGGTTTGCTCAAACGGTTGTTCGAGCTCGAGGTTCCGGAGATTTTCGACGGCGTCGTTGAAATTCGTTCGGTTGCGCGCGAAGCGGGTTTCCGTTCCAAAATCGCCGTTCATTCCCGCAATGCTGAAGTCGATCCGGTTGGTTCCTGCGTAGGGCCCAAAGGCTTGCGCGTCCAAACGATCGTCGGCGAGCTCCGCGGCGAGAAAATCGATATCGTACGCTGGATGGAAAGCGTGGAGGAGTACGTAGCGAATGCGCTCAGTCCTTCCAAAGTGCTCGAAGTGCAAGTGCATGAGAGCGAAAAAATGGCGCGCGTTATCGTGCCTGATTATCAACTTTCTCTTGCTATTGGCATTAAAGGACAGAACGCGCGTTTGGCTGCGAAACTGACCGGCTGGAAAATTGACATCAAGAGCGAGTCACAGGCGGAACAAGAGTACGGCAGACCTAAAACGTACACGGAAGAAATGCATCAAGATTCCGTTAGCATTGACTAACGAGTAGTTGCCTGGAGCAAGGGGTGATCGGAATGAAGCAGAGAAAAATCCCTCTAAGAAAATGCGTGGCCTGCCAGGAGATGATGCCGAAGAGGGACTTGATCCGCGTCGTCAAAACGCCTGAGGACGAAATTCTCATCGATTTGAAAGGGAAGAAGTCCGGGCGCGGTGCCTACCTGTGCGGCAAAGTATCTTGTTTTAAGTTGGCTAAGAAGAGCAAGGCGCTGGATCGGGCGCTGAAGCATGCCGTAAGCGCTGATATTTATGATCAATTGGAGCAGGATTTCATTCGTGTTGAAGACGAGTTCCTCTCTTCGAAAGAGGAGGAGAACGAGGATGAAGAATAAATTTTTATCCCAATTGGGGTTGGCAATGCGGGCAGGTAAGCTGGTCTCGGGCGATGAGAGCGTCTTTAAAGCGATCCGTTCGGGAGAAGCGAAACTTGTCATTATGGCGGAAGACGCTTCGGACAATACGCGTAAAAAATTTCAAGATAAATGCCAGTTCTATAAGGTTCCCCTGATGGAATTAGGTACGAAATACGAGCTGGGAGGCAGCATTGGCAAAGAGATGCGTGTCATCCTGGGCGTACTGGACGGAGGCTTCGCGCAGATGCTGCAGAAGTGTCAGGTAAATCCTGCGGAGGTGAAAAGTATTGACTAATAAACAAGACAATAAAGATAAAACACGCGTGTACGAATACGCGAAATCACTGAACATGAGCAGTAAGGAAATCATTACGATTCTCAAGCGTTTAAATATTCCCGTTAACAACCATATGAGCGTAATGGAAAACGAAGCGGTGGATAGTGTTGAAAAGTTTTTTCGTGATATAAAAGCAAATGCGGCTGCCAAACGAGCAGCTACGGACGGAGGAAATGTGAGTTCATCTACGACGAATCAGAAACCTGCTTCGCAGGCTCCTGCACAGGAGAATAAAGGTGCGGCAACTTCGGCTTCGAAGCCGGTTGCTTCTGAGCAAACTAATGGCGGTGTCAATTCACCGCAGCAAAATCAATCTTCCACACAAGGACAATCTACTTCCCCTAGACGTTCGGATGATCAGTATGTAGCTAGCCGCCCGGCTCAGCCTCAGCGTGATCAACGCCCAAGCGGTCAGGGTCAAGGACAGCGCCCGACAGGTCAAAGCCAGGGACAGCGTCCAAGTGGTCAAGGACAAGGTCAGGGGCAGCGTTCCGGATATCAAGGTCAAGGGCAGGGTCAACGTCCAAGCGGCCAAGGCCAAGGTCAAGGTCAACGTACTGGCGATCGCCCTCCTTACCGTTCTAACGACCAGCGCCCAGGCAATTCTGGCGGCGGCAACTATGGTAACCGTCCAGGTGGTCAAGGTTCGAGCCAGGGCCAAGGTCAAGGCGGCGGAAATCGCAGCAGTAACTATGCGGGCTCCCGTCCGAACCAAGGTACTGGCAGCACTGGAACAAGTACTCAAGGCACAGGTGGTAACCGTCCGCAAGGCGGAGCTCCGAATCGCGGCGGTGCGGGTCCGAACCGTCCTAACAGACCTTTCGACAACCGCAATAACCAAAGTGGCAGACCGGTCATTCAAGAAGCGAAGCCACAGTTCCACGTGGGAGCTACAGCAGCAGAGCTAGATGAAGCTGCAGCTAAAGCCGGTGTGAAAACAACGAAGAAAACGAAACCTACGCCGAATCGCTTTGATGATAATAAAGCAGGCGCTAGACGCGGTCCAGGCGGACAAAACCGCAATAACCAACGCGGTAACAATAGAGGCAGATATCAACAAGAAACGGTTAAAAAAGAGAAAATCGATAATACGCCTAAGAAAATCATCGTTCGTGGCACAATGACGGTCGGTGAAACGGCGAAATTGCTCCATAAAGATGCCTCCGAGGTTATTAAAAAGCTATTATTCCTTGGAACCATGGCAACAATTAACCAAGAGCTTGATTTGGATGCCATTCAATTAATCGCAACGGAATTTGGCGTTGAGGTTGAAGTGAAAATCAAAGTGGAAGAAGATAACTTTGAGACGTTTGAAGAAATCGATGATGAGGCAGATCTGCTTGAACGTCCGCCAGTCGTCACCATTATGGGTCACGTTGACCATGGTAAAACGACGCTGCTCGATGCCATTCGCTCGACGAATGTAACGGAAGGCGAAGCAGGCGGTATCACTCAGCATATCGGTGCTTATCAAGTCGAAGTGAATCAGAAGAAAATTACGTTCCTGGATACGCCTGGTCACGAAGCGTTCACTACAATGCGTGCCCGCGGTGCACAAGTAACGGATATTACGATTATCGTTGTTGCAGCGGATGACGGCGTTATGCCTCAAACCGTAGAAGCGATCAGCCATGCGAAAGCAGCTGGCGTTCCAATCATTGTCGCTGTGAACAAAATTGATAAAGAGGGCGCTAATCCTGATCAGATCAAGCAGGCGCTCACGGCGTTCGAGCTTGTTCCCGAAGAGTGGGGCGGCGACACGATTTTCTGTGAGATTTCAGCCAAACAGCGCATCGGTCTTGAGAACCTGCTGGAGATGATTCTTCTGGTAGCTGAAGTACAAGAGTACAAAGCAAACCCGAATAAACGTGCCAGAGGTACGGTCATTGAGGCAGAGCTTGATAAAGGTAGAGGACCGGTAGCGAGAATCCTGATTCAGCATGGAACACTGAAAGTCGGCGACAGCTTTGTTGCGGGCGTACATTTTGGTCGTGTCAGAGCCATGGTGAATGATAAAGGTAAACGACTGAAAGAAGCAGGACCATCGACTCCAGTTGAGATTACAGGTTTGACTGAAGTTCCTCAAGCAGGGGATCCGTTCCTGGCTTATGAAGATGAGCGCAAAGCAAGAGACATTGCGGAACGCCGCGCCATCGCGCTGCGTCAATCCGAAATGACGGCCAACTCTCGCGTCACATTGGATGATCTCTTTAAGCATATTAAAGACGGTGAAATCAAGGATCTGAATGTAATCATCAAAGGTGACGTTCAAGGTTCCGTGGAAGCGTTGAAGAGCTCGCTGGAAAAAATTGAAGTGGAAGGCGTTCGCGTCAAAATCCTTCATAACGGCGTAGGTGCGATTACGGAGTCCGATATTATCCTTGCATCGGCTTCCAATGCGATTATCATCGGTTTCAACGTGCGTCCGGAACCTGCAGCCAAATCGACTGCTGATCAAGAAAAAGTGGATATTCGTCTGCATAACATCATCTATAACGTCATCGAAGAAATCGAGCAAGCCATGAAGGGCATGTTGGATCCGGTCTTTAAAGAAGTGACGCTTGGTCAGGCTGAAGTGCGTAACGTGTTCAAAATTACAGGAGCCGGAACCATCGCAGGTTGTATGGTTATTTCCGGTAAAATTGCTCGTAACGCTCAATTGCGCTTAATCCGCGGCGGTATCGTCGTGCATGAAGGCAAGATTGATTCCCTGAAAAGATTTAAGGACGATGCAAAAGAAGTTGCTCAAGGCTACGAATGTGGTATATCTCTGGAGCGTTATCATGATATTAAAGAAGGGGACATTATTGAAGCCTTCATCATGGAATCCGTTGAGAGGTGATGACTTATGGCTAGAGTTCGCGTAGGGCGAGTCGGCGAGCAGATCAAGAAAGAGCTTAGCCAAATCGTACAATCCGAATTAAAAGATCCGCGCATTGGCTTCTTGACCGTTACCGGCGTTGAAGTAACGAACGATTTATCCTTGGCTCGCGTTTTCTTAAGCGTCATGGGAACCGAAGAAGAAAAGGCAGCGACACTTAAGGCGCTGTCTGCCGGAACCGGTTATATTCGTTCGGAATTAGGCAAACGAATTCGTTTGCGCAAAATTCCAGACCTGCAATTTAAGTTCGATGCTTCTATCGACTATGGAAGCCGGATTGACAACTTGCTGCACCAGCTTAATCAGGAAGGAAATCCAAACGTATGAAGAACGGAATGAACCATGCATCCGAATACGTGCAGCAGCTTGAAGCGGCTGCGAAGTTTATCGAGCAGCATGATGATTTCCTGGTGGTATCCCATATCCAGCCGGATGGGGATGCCGCCAGTTCTACGTATGCAACGGGCTGGATTCTGAAACAGCTTGGTAAATCGTTCACAATGATCAATGAGGGCGCCATGCCCTCAAAATTTTCTTATTTGTGGGGAAGCGATCTAGTGATGGATTTCAGCAAAGAAGCTCCGCCAAGGCTATACCAAACGATCATAAGTGTGGATTGTGCTGATTTTTCCAGAATGGGTAAGATCAGCACTCTTTTTGATGAGCAGGTTAGTTTGCTCAATATCGATCATCATCCCACGAACGATAGATTTGGGTCTTGTCATCTAATTAAACACGATGCCGCGGCAACCGTGCAGATTTTATATGATTTGACGATACATATGAACTTGGTGCCAACTTTAGAGGTTGGAGATTGCTTTTATACGGGCCTCTTAACGGATACCGGCGGATTCCGCTATTCCAATACGACGCCGGAGGTCATGCAGATTGGCGCAACTTTATTGCAACTCGGCGTGCAAGGCTCCGTTATTGCGGAGCAGGTGCTCGAACGGCTGACTTATTCCCAGACTGTGCTGCTGCAAAGAGCGCTCTCCACACTCTCTTTTGCCCACGACCGCAAGCTTGCCTGGCTCGCAGTCTCTTTGGCAGATTTGGAGATTACGGGAGCTTCGAGTGATGATCTTGACGGTCTTGTGAATTATCCTCGTAATGTGGAGGGTGTCGAGGTGGGCATCCTGTTTAAGGAAAAAGCGCCAGGCGTTATCAAAGTCAGTCTTCGATCCGCTGGAAAAGTTGACGTCGCACAGATCGCGCAGTCTATTGGTGGAGGCGGGCATGTCCGTGCTTCGGGCTGCACGATACATGGTACGTTAGAGGAAGCAATAGCTAGAATGGTTCAGGAAGTAGGTACAGAACTGAGATGACACTAGAAGGTGTTTTGCCCGTTTGGAAGCCTGAAGGCTATACTTCTCATGATGTCGTAGCGAAAGTAAGGCGAATACTCGGTGTCAAGAGAATCGGTCATACCGGAACGCTGGACCCTCAAGTAACAGGGGTTTTGCCGCTCTGTATCGGACGAGCAACCCGGATGGTTGAGTACATACAAGAGCTCCCAAAGCAATATGAAGCCGTGCTTAGCATCGGACTTTCAACCGATACGGAAGATATGACGGGGACTGTTCTGGAGGAAGTACGGGATGTCAGCCTCACCGAGGATCAGATTCGGACGGCGCTGGCTACTTTTATCGGCGAAATCGAGCAGGTGCCGCCAATGTTCTCAGCGGTCAAGGTTGATGGGAAACGGCTGTATGAGCTGGCTAGGGAAGGCAAGGAAGTTGAACGGAAATCAAGAAAAGTTACGATTCACAGTATCGAGATCCTCGGGATGAACTTGCAAGTGCAGCATCCTGAGATCCATTTCCGCGTTACCTGCTCCAAAGGCACTTACATCCGAACCTTGTGTGTGGATATTGGCAAATCACTCGGGTATCCTGCCGTTATGAAAAGCCTGGTTCGAACCTCCACAGGAAGCCTTCGTCGAGATCAGTGTTTGACTTTCGAGCAGATCCAGCAGTTCAAGGAAGACGGATCGCTGCAAGCACACTTGATCCCGATGGACCAAGCGATAATGCATATCCCGTCGATCCGGCTTACTTCAACTGAATCGGTACATGCCTTGCAGGGAAAAAAAATTGCCATGAATTCGGAACGCGTCGCGGGGGCGGATGCTTCATCATCGATATTCCGCGCGTACTCGCCGGATGAACGGTTTCTTGGTATTTTCGAATGGAAAAGCGTTAGCCAAAGCCTGACCCCGGCCAAAGTCTTCCTCTAATAGGCTGGCTTTGCCGGACAGGTTGATATAGGTAGGTGAAATGAACTTATATGCAAATAATTCCGCTATCGTATCCGATGGAGTTGGGGTCAGCTCCTGTTTATGTGGGTAATCAGGTCGTAGCGATTGGTGACTTTGATGGTGTTCACCTGGGACATCGAGAAGTCATCGGTCGTGCGATACAGACTGCTGAGCGTCTTCGCCTTCCTGCTGCCATTATGACCTTTCATCCGCATCCTAGAGCTGTTATGGGGCAGGACAAGTACACAGAACTCTTGACTCCTATGAAGAAGAAGATGGAACTGTTTGCTTCTCTCGGCGTAAATCATGTTTACATTGTAACTTTCGATGCTTCATTAATGAGACTTTCGCCAGATCAGTTTGTCGATGATGTACTTCATCGGTTGGGTGTTGATAGTGTCATTTGTGGCTTTGATTTTACATTTGGCTATCAAGGTAAAGGAACCCCGGATTCTCTCTGTGAGTTGAGTCACGGCAAATTTTCCGTAGAAGTGGTGAGACCTTTTCATATGGATGGGGAAAAAGTAAGCAGCACCTTAATTCGTGAGTCCTTGCAGCAAGGGGATATTGAAACGGTGACCCGGTTGCTCGGACGTCCTTACAGTATGAGCGGTATTGTCGTGGATGGAGCGAAGCGGGGACGCGAATTTGGCTTTCCGACGGCGAATATCCAATTGGACGAGCCTTATGTCATTCCAGTAAATGGCGTGTATGCGATTAGAGCAATTGTGAATGGGGAAAGCTATAAAGGCGTTATGAATATCGGCGTTAAACCGACCGTCGCAACTGGAGAATTGAAACAATCGCTCGAGGCTCATTTATTTGATTTTTCCAGTCAAATCTATGGAGAGCACATAACCGTTGAATTGATTGCTTATTTGCGTGCTGAACGAAAGTTTGCTTCGATTGATGAGCTCATTGCCCAGATCAGGCAGGATGCTGAATCGGCAAGAGGAAGATTAGAACGGCTTGTCTAAATCAAGCATTTACTTCTGCCTTACGATTATGATATACTGAATGACGTTGTCAAAAGGAACCTATTCTTTTTGCACGAACCTTAGCTTGGAACCCCGCTATCACCGGCGTGATCTCGGCTATAGGGGATACTTTGGAACAGGAGGTGAACAAGGATGGCATTAACACAAGAACGCAAAACTCAACTGATTGCAACTCACAAGGTACATGATACCGATACGGGTTCTCCAGAAGTTCAAGTAGCTATCCTTACGGAAAACATTGTTAACCTGACAAATCATTTGCGGACGCACAAGAAAGATCATCATTCCCGCCGTGGTTTGCTTAAAATGGTTGGACAACGCCGTAAGCTGCTGGCATACCTGAAGAACAAAGATGTGAGCCGTTACAGTGCTTTGATTGAAAAGCTTGGTTTGCGTCGATAAAACCGACAATGAGAAGCAACCTGTTGCTCCTTTGCTGGGCTTGATAAGCTAAAGCGAAGAGCGGCAACCAGGTTGCTTTTTCTTGTATTTTTAAAACCGTAAAAGAAGGAAATACTAGGTATTACGCAGAAGTAGAGGTAGATGTGGGCTCTAGGCAACATTTGGAATACATACGGAGCTTGACAAGCAGGAGCAGAGTTCATAGCTTTCTGCGCGATACCAAAACAAACATACTTAAGAAAGTATAGCTTACGGCAAATGCTTGCTTACGAAAAAAGTTTAGCACAGGCAAAGCTTAAAGGAGGATATTATGGAGAAAAGGGTACAAATGGACCTTGGTGGCAGACCGTTCATTCTTGAAACGGGCCGACTTGCCAAACAGGCCAATGCAGCTGTTACCGCACGGTATGGCGATACGGTTGTGCTTTGTACAGTTACGGCATCCAGCGAACCAAAGGATCTGGATTTTTTCCCGTTAACTGTGAATTATGAAGAAAGATTATACTCCGTCGGTAAAATTCCTGGAGGCTTCATTAAACGTGAGGGTCGTCCAAGCGAAAAAGCAATTCTGGCGAGTCGTCTGACAGACCGTCCGATTCGTCCGCTGTTCCCGGAAGGCTTCCGTAACGATGTGCAAATCGTCTCGATCGTGATGAGTGTCGACCAAGAATGTTCGCCTGAAATTGCGGCGATGATCGGTACATCCGCGGCGCTGGCGATTTCGGACGTTCCTTTCAACGGACCAATTGGCGGCGTTATCGTGGGTCGTGTTGACGGTCAATTCGTAATCAATCCAACGACTGAGCAAGCTGAAAAAAGCGACATTCATCTGACCGTTGCAGGAACGAAAGATGCGATCATGATGGTTGAAGCTGGCGCAAACGAAGTGCCTGAGGAAGTGATGCTCGAAGCTATTATGTTCGGACATGATGAAATCCGGAAAATCGTTGCCAAGATTGAAGAATTAGTTGAACAAGCCGGCAAGCCGAAAATGGAAGTGAAACTTCACGCGGTTGATGCTGCAGTAAGCCAAGCTGTTCGTGAGTTCGCTCAGACAAGATTGGTAGAAGCAATCAAGATTCCTGAGAAGCACGCTCGTCAAGAAGCGATCGACGTTGTTAACGCTGAGGCTGTAGAACATTTCACAGCAGTTTATGCGGATACGCCAGATGCGATGGATGACGTCAAAGAAACGTTGTATGACATCGTGAAAGAAGAAGTGCGTCGACTCATTACGCATGATAAAGTAAGACCTGACGGCCGTAAACTGGAAGAAATTCGTCCAATCGAGTGCGATATTACCCTTCTGCCTCGTACCCATGGTTCTGGATTGTTTACACGTGGACAAACTCAAGCATTAAGCATTTGTACTTTAGGTGCTCTTGGTGATGTGCAAATTCTGGATGGACTCGATCTGACAGAAACTAAACGCTTCATGCATCACTACAATTTCCCGCCGTTCTCCGTTGGTGAAGCCAGACCGCTTCGTCCTCCAGGCCGCCGCGAAATTGGTCATGGTGCGCTAGGGGAGAGAGCTCTTGAGCCGATCATTCCTAATGAAGTTGATTTCCCATATACGATCCGTCTGGTCTCTGAAGTGCTTGAATCCAATGGTTCGACTTCACAGGCAAGTATTTGTGCAAGCACACTCGCATTGATGGATGCAGGCGTACCGATCAAAGCTCCTGTAGCGGGTATTGCGATGGGTCTGATCAAAGACGGCGATCACTTCTCGATCCTCTCCGATATTCAAGGGATGGAAGATCACCTTGGCGATATGGACTTCAAAGTGGCGGGTACTGCCAAAGGCGTAACGGCTCTGCAAATGGATATCAAAATCGATGGCATCGACCGCAGCATTTTGCAGCAATCTTTGGAACAAGCCAAAGAAGGCCGTATGCACATCTTGAATAAAATGCTTTCCCGTATTAATGAGCCTAAGAAAGCTCTTTCGCCTTACGCGCCTAAAATTCTTACTATGCAAATTAATCCGGACAAAATCCGTGATGTGATCGGAGCGGGCGGTAAGATCATCAATAAAATTATTGAAGAAACCGGCGTGAAAATCGACATTGAGCAGGATGGCCGCGTATTTATCGCTTCTTCGAACCAAGAGATGAACGAAAAAGCACGTTCGATCATTGAAGGTATTGTTCGTGAAGTTGTTGTCGGTGAAACGTATCTCGGAACTGTTAAACGAGTTGAGAAGTTCGGTGCATTCGTGGAAATTTTACCGGGTAAAGAAGGTCTGGTTCACATTTCACAGCTTTCCACTGAACGTGTAGCGAAAGTTGAAGACGTCGTGAATGTTGGCGACCAAATCACTGTCAAAGTTACGGAAATCGATCAACAGGGCAGAGTCAATCTTTCCCGCAAAGCCACTTTAACTTCGCAAGTCCCGGCTCAAACCTAAAGCCGAGTGACTTGCGAGTCACAATTTTATACTTCAGGGATAAAGAGTCAGATCAATCTGTCTCTTTTTTGCTTTTCAGAAGCGCGAACTTACCTCGTTCTAACCTTGTCCTTCCATGCATAAGATCAGGACATAAGGAAAGCTTATGTTTGACGATGCAAGTTTTGCTAAAGCAAAACGATTAGGAGGACATGGCTATGCTTGACAAAAAATGGCTGCTGCTAGGAAGTTTTTTTGCTATGGTGCTGGTTTCGCTCCAGGCTCTTCCCGGCATCGGAACGTATATTAGCGCAGTAAAGGCCGGCTATAAGCCACCAGTAATAATAAGCGATTTAGATAATCAAGAAGCAGTGCCGGCAATGGCTGCAGCACAAGTGGATAAGAGCAGTTGGGTCAGTCGAAGCAATTTGCTCGATATTATTAAAGCTGAAGCGGCCAAACGCAAAGTAGCACCCATTAACGCTAAAATAGATCCCGTGTGGAAAGCAATTCCGGGTTACAACGGTTTAGAGGTAGATATTGATGAAACCCTCAAGCTGGCCGAGCATCATTTGATACCGGGTAAAATTCATTACATCATGAAAGAGACATCACCGGCCATTCAACTGGACGATCTGGGCCCAAGCCCGATATATAAAGGAAACCCCAAGAAACCTATGGCATCCATCATGATAAACGTAGCCTGGGGGAATGAATATCTGCCGCGCATCCTGGAAACGCTTCGTAAAGAACATGTACATGCCACCTTCTTCTTCGATGGTTCATGGTTGAAGAAAAATATTGAAACGGCCAAGAAAATTCAAAGTGAAGGCCACGAACTGTCCAATCACGCTTATTCTCACAAAGATATGAGAGGCATTAGCCGAAGTAAAGCTGTAGAGGAAATTTCCAAAACCGAGGATTTGCTTAAGCAGCAATTAGGCGTGACCAACACTTTGTTCGCTCCGCCATCGGGTTATTTTAATGAAGAAACCGTTCAAGTGGCTGCACAATTTAAGCTAAAAACCGTTCTCTGGACGTTTGATACGATCGATTGGAAAAATCCTGGCGCGGATCAAATTATTCAGCGACTTTCCAAAAGTGTAGAACCAGGCTCGCTCATACTCATGCATCCGACGGCGTCTTCCAGTGAAGCGCTTGACGGGATGATACGAATCATCAAGAATAAAGGTCTGACGCTAGGGACCGTCTCCGAATTGTTATCCCCGAATCGAGTTCCGAAAACTGACGTTCTAATGCAGTAAGTTGAGTCAAAGGCACATTTTTGTTAGACTATTAAAGTACGTTTTAAATGGTCAAAGTGGGCTATTTAAGTCAATTTTAGCGTATATATGGGGAATTGGACTTTAGGTGCTACATATCGAGGAGGAACATAGGTGATCAAATACCGCTTACATAATGGCTTAAGAGTCGTCATGGAACAAATTCCGACCTGCCGCTCAGTGTCATTCGGCATCTGGGTGAAAACCGGATCGCGAAATGAGAAGCAGGATAATAACGGAATTTCACATTTTATCGAACATATGCTTTTCAAAGGGACGGAGCGTCATTCCGCCAAAGATATCGCCGAAATTTTCGACGGTATCGGCGGGAATGTGAACGCATTTACCTCCAAAGAGTATACATGCTATTATGCAAAAGTGCTTGATGAGCATTTGCCGCTGGCGATGGACGTACTTGCGGACATGTTTTTCAATTCGACTTTCGACGAAGGCGAGCTTGAAAAAGAGAAAAACGTTATTTTTGAAGAAATTTCGATGTATGAAGATACGCCGGACGATCTTGTACATGACTTAGTGGCGAAAGCTGCGTACGGTTCCCATGCACTCGGTTATACGATCTTAGGGACGCAGGATAATTTGTCAGGTATGAAGCCTGATGATCTTCGCAATTATATGAAGCATTTCTATAACACTGAAAATACGGTGCTCAGTATCGCGGGCAACATCGATGACAGTGTTAGAGCTTTGATTGAGCAGCATTTTGGCGGCTTCGTTCAGTCTGGGGCTGAAACGGATTACGAGGCTCCGGATTTTCTTGGGGATCTCATTTTCCATGCCAAGAAAACGGAACAAAATCACATTTGTCTCTCTTTGCCGGGACTTTCGCTTCAGGAAGAAAATCTGTATCCGATGGTTTTGCTGAACAATGCCATTGGCGGCGGCATGAGTTCGAGACTTTTTCAAGAGATTCGTGAGAAAAGAGGTCTCGCTTACTCCGTGTACTCGTATCATTCCTCGCATATTGATAGCGGAATGTTCACGATTTATACCGGTACAGCGCCCAAACAGACTGATGAAGTGCTGAAAGTGACGATGGAACTGCTTCATGATATTGCGGTAAAAGGCATGACGGATAACGAGCTGAAGAAAGGCAAGGAGCAGCTGAAAGGAAGCTTGATTCTTAGTCTGGAAAGTACGAGCAGCCGGATGAACCGATTGGGCAAAAATGAGCTGATGACCGGCAAGCATTACAGCTTGGATGAAATGATTGAACGGATTGAAAGTGTTCAAATGGAGCATGTGCGCGAGCTCACGAAAACGCTGTTCTCAGCGCCGTTCGCGCTATCCATGGTCGGACATTCCGATGAAGTAATCCAAGGATTCAGGAGGGATCAACTTGTCTCTCTTTAATTACGAAGTGCAGATCAAACGCATGTCCGGCCAAGAAGACATCCTTCTGCCGCAAAAAATGTCAGCCGCCGCCAGCGGCTTCGACCTGCATGCTGCCGTCAGTGAGCCGGTCGTGTTGCACCCCGGCGAGCGGCAGCTCATTCCGACCGGCTTCGCGCTCAGCATGTCGCCGGAACTGGAAGCGCAGATCCGCCCGCGAAGCGGTCTGGCCTTCAAGCATGGCATCACCACGCTGAACTCGCCTGGAACAATCGATGCGGACTATCGCGGCGAAGTGAAAGTGCTGCTGATCAATCACGGGCAGGAGCCCTTCACGATCCAGCGGAATGAACGCATCGCGCAGATGGTATTTCAACTCGTTCCTCAGATTCAGCTCACAGAAGTTGCGGAACTAACAGACACCGAGCGTGGTACCGGCGGCTTTGGTCATACTGGCCGATAACTGCGAGGTATTCTCATAAGCATCTATAGATCAAGCTCTTTCCTTAGGGAAGGAGCTTTTTTTGTTAACTGCTGTGAAGTCACCCATCTTTAGGCGGAAGCATACTATATCGTATCGAAACGGACCGAGAAAGGGGTGTAAGCGGGAATGCTTACTGGGATTTCGGTTGCTTTCATGGGCGGTGACGCCCGGCAGCTAGAAGTAATTCAGAAATTTACCGAGCTCGATGCTACAGTAACGTTAATTGGCTTTGATAATCTGGGGCGCCAGTTTAGCGGCGTAACCAATGCGAAGCTGCAACCGGCGCTGCTTCAAACGATTGACGTCTTGATATTGCCAGCGGTTGGTACGGACGATTCGGGACAAGTGGAATCGATCTTTTCCAGTGAGGAGTTGATTTTGACAGACGATCATATCTCCTCGCTGCCTAAGCATGCCAAAGTATATACGGGGATGGCCAAGAGCTACCTTAAGAAACTTTGTGCTTCACATGGGATAGAGGTTATTGAATTATTCGATCGGGATGACGTTGCGATCTATAACTCCATTCCGACTGCCGAAGGTGCGCTCATGATGGCGATTCAGAATACGGATATTACGATTCATGGATCGGTATGCATGGTTTTGGGTTTTGGTCGAACAGGGTTCACGATGGCAAAAACACTGCAGGGATTAGGGGCGACAGTGAAGGTAGGCGTGAGGAAGCCGGAGCATTTTGCAAGAGCGTGGGAGATGGGTTTCCAGCCTTTCTATACGAAAGACTTGTACCCGGAAGTGGGGAATATTGACTTGCTTTTTAACACAATTCCGACTATGATAGTCACAGCGCAAGTTATTACCAATATCCCACATCGCGCGCTTATCATCGACTTGGCCTCCAAACCCGGCGGAACGGACTTCCGATTTGCCGAAAGAAGAGGGATTAAAGCGATGCTCGCGCCCGGATTGCCTGGCATTGTCGCACCCAAAACAGCTGGTCGAATTATGGCGAATACGCTGAGTCAGCTGATTGAGGAAGACTTCAAAGACAGGAGCGATGTGGAATGAATTGGCAAGGGAAAACGGTCGGGTATGCACTAACTGGCTCTCATTGTACGCTGGAAGAAGTCATGCCGCAGGTTAAGAGATTTGTAGATGCAGGTGCGCGCGTTATTCCAATCGTATCGAATTCGATTTTAACGACAGATACGCGTTTCGGCAAATCCGCAGATTGGCAGCAGCAGTTGAAGGAAATCACGGGTAACGACATTATTTCTACAATAGTAGATGCTGAACCGTTAGGTCCATCCAAATTACTCGATGTCATGGTTATTGCGCCATGTACCGGTAACACAACTAGCAAATTGGCCAATGCGATGACAGAAAGTCCAGTACTTATGGCGGCCAAAGCCCAAATGAGAAATCAGCGTCCGCTTGTTTTGGCCATTTCTACCAATGACGGACTCGGACTCAATGCGATGAATATCGCGAAGCTTCTTATTACCAAAAATATTTATTTTGTGCCTTTCGGTCAGGATGCCCCTGGTGTGAAGCCCAATTCTTTGGTAGCCAGAATGGATTTGATCAAGGAAGCTTGCGAAGCGGCCCTCGAAGGAAAACAGCTGCAGCCTATGATTATTGAGAGATTTCAATATTAATTCATATACAAAAGACACAGGGGAGAGGACAGGACATGTCGAACCAGAAACTTTTTAATGTTGCAGTCGTCGGCGCTACCGGTGCCGTAGGTGAACAAATCATTCGTCTACTAGAAGAACGGAATTTCCCCATTAAGGAATTGAAATTATTATCATCCGCTCGCTCAGCCGGCGTAAAACTTTCATTCAAAGGCCAAGAAATTACTGTTCAAGAAGCGACGCCTGAAAGCTTCCAAGGCGTTGATATTGCATTGTTCAGCGCTGGAGGAGACGTCTCTAAGGCGCTGGCACCGCATGCGGTTGAAGCCGGAACGATTTGTATCGATAATACCAGCGCTTACCGTATGGATCCAGATACTCCTTTAGTTGTGCCTGAAGTCAATGTTGATAAAATTAACGAGCATAAAGGGATTATCGCGAATCCGAACTGCTCCACGATTCAAATGGTTGCCGCTTTGAAGCCGTTGTACGACCGGTTTGGTATTTCCAAAATCATCGTCTCGACTTACCAAGCTGTTTCGGGTGCGGGAGCCAAAGCGATTAACGAGATGCTGAGACAGTCCAAGGAAGTTCTCGAGGGAAGAGAGTCGAATCCGGATATTTTACCGGTGGGTTCATTGCCGGTGAAGCATCAAATCGCGTTCAATGCGATTCCGCAAATCGACAAATTCCACGAGAATGGTTTCACGAATGAAGAAATGAAAATGATTCTCGAAACGAAAAAAATTATGGGCGATGAGTCCATTGATGTGACAGCGACATGCGTACGTATTCCGGTTGTTTATGGACATTCAGAATCCGTCTACGTGGAGCTGAAAGAGGATTTTGACATTGAAGAAGTAAAAAATTTGATTGCGAATGCACCAGGTATTGTTCTGGTTGACAACCCTGCTGAACAACAGTATCCGCTTGCAACGGACGCTGCGGGTAAATTGGAGACTTTCGTAGGTCGTGTTCGTCGTGATCTTAGCAATCCAAAAGCGCTTAACATGTGGATCGTTTCTGATAATTTGCTGAAAGGTGCGGCATGGAATGCCGTGCAAATTGCTGAATACATTGCTATTGAACAGTAATCAGCACTGCTTAACGAGAGCAGTAAGACATGAATATGGGGGAAACTCATGCGAATTCTTGTACAGAAGTACGGAGGTACATCGCTTTCCACCGTTCAAGCCAGAGAACACGTTATTGGTCATATTCAAGATGCACTAGCACAAGATTATCAATTGGTCGTTGTCGTTTCCGCGATGGGAAGAAAAGGGGAACCCTATGCAACTGACACGCTCCTGGACCTCGTTCGTCAGAACGGGGAGGGGCTGCCAGCGAGGGAGCTCGATATGTTGATGGGCTGCGGAGAGTTGATTTCCGCGGTGCATTTGTGCAGCCTGCTGCAGGCAGCCGGCATACGCTCAACCGTCCTAACAGGTGGGCAAGCCGGTATTCATACGAATGATGTGCACGGTAACGCTCAAATTGTTTCGATACAGCCTAATCGGATTCTAGAACTTCTTGAGAATGAACAGGTTGTTGTAGTAACGGGGTTCCAAGGCATCACAAGTCAAGGAGAACTGACAACGCTTGGACGTGGTGGAAGCGATACGTCCGCAACAGCACTTGGTGCGGCGTTGAAAGCCGAGATTGTTGATATCTTTACGGATGTGAACGGAATCTTAACGGCAGACCCGCGAATCGTTGAGGATGCCAAGCCCCTTGTGCGGGTCAGCTTCGCTGAAATTTGCAATATGGCGCATAATGGCGCCAAAGTTATTCACCCTCGTGCAGTTGAGGTTGCGATGCAAGCGAACATTCCGATACGTGTCCGATCTACGTTTTCCAAGGAATTGGGAACATTGGTTGCTGCTGGGGATACGATCCATCATGAAACGAATCAAGTTGCGGATCGTTTTGTGACGGGGATCGCACAATTTACGAATATTACCCAAATTCAAGTTGCGGCTGCTAGGGGTCATTTCGATCTCCAGCTTCGTGTGTTCAAATCGATGGCGCAGCATCAAATTAGTGTTGATTTTATCAATGTGAACCCATCAGGGGTTGTTTATACCGTGTTCGATCATGAAGCGGACCGAGCGATTGGACTGCTTGAAAGCCAAGGCTATGAGCCAAAAGTTTTACGCGGTTGCGCGAAAGTTTCCATCATCGGAGGCGGGATGAACGGTGTGCCAGGAATCATGGCGCATATTGTAGAAGCTTTGACAGATGAAGATATTCGTATACTTCAGTCTGCCGACTCGAATACAACAATATGGGTCCTTGTCCATGGTGAGGATATGATTAAAGCGGTAAGGGCACTTCATCATAAGTTCAATTTATCTAAGTGAATAACTTAGATAAGATTTAGATTTAGTTTTAGGAGGCGTATACGGTGGATTTCGGAAGAGTAGTCACAGCGATGGTAACTCCATTTGACGATCAATTAGCAGTCAATTGGGACCAGGTGGAGCCACTGATTCATTATTTGATCGAAGAGCAGCAGTCGGATAGCCTCGTGATTTGCGGAACGACGGGGGAGTCGCCGACTTTAACGGAAGATGAGAAACTGAAACTTATCGAGTTGTCCGTAAGATATGCCAAGGGACGCTGCAAAATTATTGCCGGCACCGGCAGTAATGATACAGCCCATACCATTCATTTTTCCCAAAAAGTTGAAAAGCTTGGAGTGGACGCTTTGCTCGTCGTAGCTCCTTACTATAATCGTCCTTCCCAAGAAGGGCTTTACCAGCATTTTAAAGCAGTTGCAGAATCAGTTCGTGTTCCTGTGGTGCTGTATAATGTGCAAGGGCGCACAGGCGTAAATATCGATGCGGATACAACTATTCGTCTTTCGAAGATTCCTAACATTGTTGCTACCAAAGATTGCGCCAATACGGATCAATTGACTCGTATATTAAACGGTGTTGACGCTGATTTCTCCGTATACAGCGGTGAGGACAGCAATACGCTTCCTGCGATTGCCGTCGGCTGTCGAGGGATTGTAAGCGTTGCGAGTCATGTGATTGGAAAAGAAATGCAATCTATGATAAAGTATTACGTAGAAGGCAACATACAGCAAGCGGCAGAGCTCCATCGTAAGCTTCACCCGATTTTTACCGGTATTTTCTGTGCACCAAGTCCTGCTCCAATCAAGCATGCTTTGGCACTGAAAGGTATTCAGACAGGTGGAGTGAGACTTCCGTTAGTTCAGGTATCCGAGCAAGAAGGACAATTCATCCAATCTCTTTTTGTATGATAACGCCTAATGAATCGGTGCTTCCGGCATCGGTTTTCTTTTTTTGGGGACACTAGCGTTTGCAGGGTGTGATTTGCAATTATTGAATATCATTGACAAATTCACACATGGGTATCGACTTGTATTTGCTGTTTTTCTTCATGTATAATGGTTGCAAGTGACTGGTTCGGTTTAATCATTTAAAATTCGTCGTCCAATCTTAGAAGGAGGTATATTCTTGTCCAAAAAAAATGTAGACAAACTTTTGATCTTCGCTCTTGGCGGCGTGGGCGAAATCGGAAAAAATATGTATTGTGTTCAGTATGCGAACGATATTGTTGTGATTGATAGCGGTTTGAAATTCCCGGAGGAAGACATGCTGGGGATTGATATCGTCATTCCTGATATCGGTTACCTAACGGAGAATCGCGATAAAGTACGCGGCATCATCATTACTCACGGCCATGAAGACCACATCGGTGGTTTGCCTTATGTGCTCAAGCATCTGAATGTTCCTGTGTACGGTACGAAACTGACACTCGGCCTTATTGAAGCGAAGCTGAAGGAAGCCAATTTGCTTGGTGAAACGAAACGGATTTTGATTCACTCGGAATCCATTCTTTCCCTCGGAACCATAACCGCTTCATTTTTCAAAACCAATCATAGTATTCCGGATTCCGTGGGTGTCGCTCTGGATACGCCGGAAGGCGTCGTCGTTCATACAGGCGACTTTAAATTCGATCAGACTCCTGTCAATGATCAATACGCCGACCTGCATCGAATGGCGGAAATCGGGAAGAAAGGCGTTCTTGCCTTGCTTTCAGATAGTACAAATGCGGAGCGTCCTGGTTATACAGGATCGGAAAAAAGCGTTGGTGTCGAAATTGAAGAAGTGTTTCGTAAGGCGAAGCAAAGAGTCGTTATTGCGACTTTCGCATCTAACATTCACCGTGTTCAACAGGTGTTCGATGCAGCTGCTGCAACGAATCGCAAGGTGACGGTAATTGGCCGAAGTATGGTCAATGTCGTATCGATCGCAAGCGAACTTGGCTATCTTCACATTCCGGATGGAATGCTGATCGAGCCTGAAGAGGTAAACAAGCTTGCTGCCGACCGTGTTGTTATTCTTTCAACAGGCAGTCAAGGTGAGCCGATGTCTGCGCTTACGAGAATGGCGCGTTCTACCCACCGTAAAGTCGATATTTTACCAGGTGATACGGTCATTATCGCGGCAACTCCGATTCCAGGTAACGAACGTTATGTTGGTCGTACTGTGGATGAATTGTTCCGTATCGGCGCTAACGTAATTTACGGCCCTGGCTCAGTAACCGGCGTACACGTATCCGGTCACGGCAGTCAAGAAGAGCTGAAGCTCATGCTGAATCTTATGAAGCCGAAGTACTTTATACCGATTCACGGCGAATATCGCATGCTGCGTCAACACGGATTGCTTGCCGAGTCTGTCGGCATTGATAAAGAAAATATTTTCATGTGCGATATCGGTGATACGGTCGAGATTCAGAATGGCGTTGCACGCAAAGGATCCAAAGTTCAAAGCGGCAACATTCTGATTGACGGACTTGGTGTTGGCGACGTAGGAAACATTGTTCTGCGTGACCGTAAGTTACTGTCGCAAGATGGTATTCTGGTGGTAGTGGTTACGCTCAGCAAACAAGATGGCAAAATTTTATCCGGTCCGGATATTATCTCCCGAGGATTCGTCTATGTACGTGAATCTGAAGGTCTCTTGGAAGAAGCCAACCGTATCGTAACGAATACGTTAACGAAATTAATGAATGAAAATGTGAATGAATGGGCGTCTTTGAAAACGAATGTTAAAGACGCACTGGGACGATTTTTATATGAACAAACCAGAAGAAGACCAATGATCCTTCCTATTATTATGGAAGTCTAGTCTCGAACAAGTCACTTGAACCTATGCAAATAACAAAGCTCTCTCCTTAACGGGGAGAGCTTTTTCATATTATTCATGAGCTGCCAGATGTATGAAAGTACTTTGGACTATTCATACTATGGGGGATTATAGGACAATCCAAGGAGGAACTTCAATGGCAGATCCGAAGCAGCAGGAACCGGGTGTAGAAGAGGGGAAGAAGAACGCTACATTAGAAAATATTCAGCAATTAGGGCAGACGAACACCCCCGCAGGCGAATCTAATATTTTCTGTCTTACGATTATTGGTCAGGTTGAAGGGCATATCGTTCTGCCTCCGCAAAATAAAACGACGAAGTACGAGCATATTATACCGCAGCTGGTAGCGGCCGAACAGAATCCGAAAATCGAAGGCGTAATGATTATTTTAAATACAGTTGGGGGCGATGTGGAAGCGGGACTCGCGATTGCTGAGATGATTTCTACGCTATCTAAACCTACGGTAACGCTTGTTCTGGGGGGAGGTCATAGCATAGGGGTGCCGATCGCCGTATCCGCCAATTATTCCATCATTGCAGAAACAGCGACGATGACGATACATCCCATACGTTTGAATGGTTTGGTGATTGGCGTGCCGCAAACGTTCGAGTATTTGGATAAAATGCAAGAACGCGTAACTCGCTTTGTTACGAAGCATTCTAATGTGACGGAAGGGAAATTCAAAGAATTGATGTTCAAAACAGGAGAGCTCACTCGTGATATCGGAACAACGGTAATTGGAGCGGACGCTGTAAAATATGGTTTGATCGATCAAGTTGGTGGGGTCGGAGAAGCTATTAAAGAACTGAACCAACGAATAGAAGAGAAGAAATCGTTGGCCGGTGGAGGGCTTGTTCAATGATTCTCTATTCCGTTATTCCGATGGAAGATGTTTTTCAAGGGATGGAATCCTTTGCGCCGAACTATATGGAAATTTCACATCAGGGTGTGATGATGCAAGTTGAGCCGATAAGCGGTTTTCAAGCCCGTATTGTTCGTCTGCTCAGTTGCAACCCGCAAGATTATTTAAAGGAGCAATATATGCCGGGTTCCATCATTGCGTATAACCCGGATTTCTCTGGGGCGAACGTGTAAGCCTTTCTGCCAGTATCTTCCCCTTGACCCATTATGGTATAATGTGGTCTCGGGGGTGACAAGCGTGGCAAAACGCAAGAAAAAAGGCAAGAATGTGAAGACGAGCTTGTTATTCGAATTGTATGGGATTGTGATCTTGATTTTTTCGGTTATTGCCCTTGCCCAGCAAGGACATGTCGGGAATTCGCTTATGTACCTGTTTCGTTTTTTCGTGGGGACATGGTATTCGTTGATACCGCTGATTTTCATATATGTGGCCTTGTATGCCATGATTAAAAGAGCCTGGCCGAATATGCGAACAGTGAAAAAGGCAGGCATTCTATTATTCATATTAGGACTACTTATCAAGAATCATATCGATTTGTTTGCCCAGTTATATCCGGATGGCGGATTCTCCTCAGGTAAGATTATTTCTTCGACTTGGGAAGCTATGCTAGCGGGGTTACATCCTACGGATGCAGGCAAAGCTGCGCTACAATTCGGTATCGGCGGCGGCATGATCGGTGCCATCCTATATGGCATTTTGTATTTTTTGTTTGATTATTTAGGAGCAAGGCTGATCCAATATGCGTTGTTTGTCATCGGATTCATTCTGGCGACAGGTCTTTCGTATGTCGACATCGGAAACATGGTACGCGGCCGCTTCAAAAATGTCGGAGATAATTTCAAAGACAGAATGAAAGAATGGCTGCAAGACCGCGGAGGACGGCAACCGCAGAGCGCAGCAGCTGGGGCTCCCGTTAGCAGGGTGAAGAAGCAATCGTATGTCCCTGTCGATGACGAGTTCGACGAGGAAGTTTTCCAGCCGGTGAAGCGCTCGAAGAAAGCGCCGTTATTTATGGAGCTGCTTCGCCCAGTCAAAGAAGGACGGAAAAAGGCAAGCACCGACCATTTCGAGGATGAGGATGATGCGTCCGTTAATGTGGTAGGCGCTGCTGAGAAAGTCGTCTACCAGGCGGAATCTGAACATGATTCACTTGAAGCCGTTGGTAAGCAAGAAGAACAGCCGGTAACTCCGATCATTCGTGATTTTCAGGAGCAGGTGTTTCAAGAGGCGCAGGTGGCCAAGCCACAGGCATCCCAGCCAAGCGTTCCATCAATATCGAAAGCCAAAGTCTCTGAGGTGCAAGACGGCGATCAAGAGCCTGTTTCAGTGGAGTTCCAGCAGGATGCTCCACAGGTCAATTCGAGGCCATATGAACTTCCGGCACTCGATTTGTTGGCCAAGCCTGCTGCCGGCAAGGGCAGCGAGATGTCGGACTACAAAGCGAACGCAAGGAAGCTTGAAGCGACATTGGAGAGTTTTGGCGTCCGCGCCAAGGTTCTTGAAGTTGTCCGCGGACCAGCTGTTACGCGTTACGAAATCCAGCCCGACGTTGGCGTTAAGGTTAGCCGAATCGTCAGCTTAACCGACGATATCGCTTTGGCGCTTGCGGCGAAGGACATTCGAATGGAAGCGCCGATTCCCGGTAAATCTGCGATCGGTATCGAGGTGCCGAACCTGGAAGTTTCAGTCGTGACGATGCGCGAAGTGATGGAAACGAATGCCTTCAATGAGTCGAGCTCGCGATTGTCCGTCGTGCTTGGTCGCGATATTTCCGGGCAACCGATCGTCGGTAATTTGGCCAGAATGCCTCACTTACTCGTTGCCGGGGCTACCGGATCAGGTAAATCAGTTTGTATTAACGGTATTATTACGAGCATTTTGTATAAAGCCAAGCCGAACGAAGTGAAGTTTCTGATGATTGACCCGAAAATGGTCGAGTTGAATGTATATAACGGCATTCCTCATTTGCTGGCACCTGTTGTTACCGACCCGCGAAGAGCATCACTTGCTCTGAAAAAGGTCGTTGTCGAGATGGAGAAACGCTATGAGCTTTTCTCTAAAAGCGGGACCCGAAATATTGAAGGTTACAACGCGATGCTTACGGAAAGCGGCACAGCAGCACCATTGCCTTACTATGTAGTCATCGTGGACGAGTTAGCCGACTTGATGATGGTTGCGGCTAATGATGTGGAGGATTCGATCTGCCGTCTGGCACAAATGGCGCGTGCAGCGGGAATTCACTTGATTATTGCAACTCAGCGTCCTTCTGTCGACGTTATTACGGGAGTCATTAAAGCGAACATTCCTTCGCGTATCGCGTTTGGTGTGTCTTCACAAGTCGATTCCCGGACGATCTTGGATATGGTCGGTGCTGAGAAGCTGCTGGGCCGCGGCGATATGCTTTATTTGCCTGTCGGCGCATCCAAGCCGGTTCGTGTACAGGGTGCTTTTTTATCCGATCAGGAGGTTGAGCATGTGGTAAGCTTTGTTCGTACGCAAGAACAAGCCAACTACCAGGAAGAAATGGTTCCACAGGTCGAGGAACAGCCAGAAGAGCAGGACGAATTTGCTGACGAGCTATACGACCAAGCAGTGCAAATTGTGCTAGAAGCGAAGCAAGCTTCCGTGTCCTTGTTGCAGCGCCGTATGCGGGTCGGTTACACGCGCGCTGCGCGATTGATAGATTCGATGGAAGCTAAAGGTGTAGTCGGTCCCTATGAAGGCAGTAAACCTCGTGAAGTATTGATGTCGATCGAGCAGTATCACCACAACCGAATAAGTTCTTGATCTGAATTGAACACTCTCCTGCGAGAGTGTTTTTTTATCGTGAATAATCAATGCCCCCCTTTCTCATAATAAGCAAGAAAAGGCTGCAATTTGAAAAGAGAGGTTGAAGGGGAATGAACAAAAGGTTAATCGTACTTACATTATGTATCGTTTTCGTTTTGTTTGCCGCATTTCAGTTGAAGAACAACAAAACCCATCCGAAGACGGAAGAAACGTTTAGTAAAAACGAGATCAGATATGGTGCAACAGGATCAGATGTTAATGAGCTGCAAGGTCGATTGAAATTCATCGGTTTCTATGGCGGAAACATAGACGGAGATTTTGGTTATAGAACCTTAGTTGCCGTGAAACGTTTCCAAGGTGAATTCGGCATGACGGTCGATGGTATTGTTGGTCCCAAGACGAAGCTTAGGATTTGGGAAGCTACGAAAGAATGGAGGCCGACAGCACCGACAACTGGGAATGCTGGTACCGCTGGAGGCGGAGGCGGTGGTGGTGGTGGAACCGAAAATGCGGGATCCAGTGATAGGCCGGCGAATTTGATGCCCTCAAACAACCTGGGATTATCGGAGCAGGACATTAATTTAATGGCAAATGCCGTTAATGGTGAATCACGAGGAGAGCCCTACATTGGTCAGGTTGCAGTTGCGGCCGTTATTCTTAATCGTGTGAAGTCGGCTAGTTTCCCTAACACGGTATCCGGTGTTATTTTTCAACCGGGAGCGTTCACTGCTGTAGCTGACGGGCAAATTTGGCTGACCCCAAGTGAGTCCACGAAAAAAGCGGTTAGAGATGCACTGGGCGGTTGGGATCCGACAGGCGGTTGTATTTATTATTTTAACCCTGAAACAGCGACATCCAAATGGATTTGGAGCAGACCTCAAGTCAAAAATATCGGCAAGCACATCTTCTGTAAATAATATGCGGCATGGACAAGGAGAAGGAACCAGCATTGGTTGCTTCTCCTGTTCGTATAGGAATATAATGGATATAAATCTTGGATTCATGAAGGGAGATACGACCTTTGAAGCATATACAATTTCAGCGGAGCACGTGGAACCATATTCGACTTCATGTGCTGCCAACGGATCAATTCAAGACATTTGCCATATCGGTGTACATAGGCCGTCCCTTAGCGGAAGATACGGTCACGAATACGGCATTGACGCCATTTGTGCTGCGAAGAGGCACCCAGCTTCATCCGGAAACACAACAATTCCGTGAGTATTTAGATGATCTGTATGGAGCGGGGTTTGGCTTTGATATATACAAACGCGGCGACTACCAAATCGTCCAACTGCGCATGGATATTATTAACGACCGTTTTGTTTCCTCGAACGAATCTTTATTGAAAAAAGGGCTTGAATTCGTTGGTGAAACATTAACCCAGCCAGCACAAGAAGACGGCCATTTCCGCAGCAAATATGTGGATTCTGAGAAACAGACACTTCAAAAACGTATTGAGGCTATGATCAATGATAAAGTTCGTTACGCCGCGGAGCGTTGTATTGAAGAAATGTGCAGCGACGAGCCTTACCGTCTTCACCCATTAGGTAAAATTGATGATCTCGACGGTATTACCCCGCAGAACTTATACGAACAATATAAGGAGTGGCTGCAAAATGCTCCGTTAGATATTTATGTTGTAGGCAATACCACTCTTGAAGAAGTTGAGGCAATTGTCAAGCAAGCTTTTTCGATCGGAAGAAATAAGGACGTTCATTATGAAACCGTAATTCCAAGAAGCACATCGCGTGAAGCGAAAACGGTCGTCGAGCGTCTGGATGTAAATCAGGGTAAGCTGAATATGGGTCTGCGTACCAATATTTCATACCGTGATGAGCAGTATCCCGTTGCCTTGATGTACAATGGTGTGCTTGGCGGATACCCACATTCGAAGCTTTTTATTAATGTTCGTGAGAAAGCAAGCTTGGCCTACTATGCTTCATCGAGATTTGATGGGCATAAAGGCATTCTGACGGTTCAATCGGGTATCGAAATGCAAAATTACGAAAAAGCGGTGGATATCATCCGAAAGCAGCTGCAAGCGATGGAGCGGGGGGATATCAGCGAGACGGAAATGAGTCAAACCCGTGCGATGATTTCGAACCAATTGCGTGAATTGCAGGATTCGGCCTTTGAACTGATATCATTTGACTTTAATGCGATTTTATCTGGCAAAGAGCGCACGGTTGCAGACTTAATCGAAGCCGTAGAACGGGTGGACGTACCAGCAATAGCGGAGGCTGCCAAGCGTGTTCAGCTGGATACCATTTACTTTTTACGGGATCAGAAGGGGGAGTAGAAGATGCAGGTTATTCCATATCCACATCTCAATGAAAAGATTTATCACGAGCAGCTAGATAATGGGTTGCATGTATTTGTACTTCCCAAAGAAGGATTCCAAAAAACGTATGCAACGTTCACCACGAAGTACGGTTCAATCGATAACCATTTTCAAGTTGAAGGCAAAGAGGAAGTTCGCGTACCGGATGGCATCGCTCATTTCTTAGAGCACAAAATGTTTGAGGAGCCGGAGGGTGATGTATTTGCCAGCTTTGCTTCGCAAGGTGCGTCAGCGAACGCTTTTACAAGTTTTGATCGAACGGCCTATTTGTTTTCCTCGACGGATCATATTTTGACAAACTTAAGGACATTAATTAATTTTGTGCAAAACCCATTTTTTACGGATGAAAATGTGGAAAAAGAGAAGGGCATCATCGGGCAGGAAATCAAGATGTACCAAGATCATCCCGATTGGCGCAGTTATTACGGTCTTATCGAGTCCATGTACGCCAAGCATCCGGTCCACATCGACATCGCCGGTACTGTAGAATCTATAGCGCAAATTACGAAAGAAACCTTGTATGAGTGCTATCATACGTTTTACCACCCTAGCAATATGAGTTTATTTGTGGTAGGCGGGGTCGACCCGCAAGAGGTTGTTGCGTTTGTTAAGGAAAACCAGGCGGCCAAATCGTTTGCTCCCCAAGGGCGCATCGCGCGATTTTTTGAGGATGAACCTTTGGAAGTTCAAGAACCGAGAAGAGTGATTACACTTCCCGTATCTCTTCCCAAATGCTTGTTTGGTCTAAAAGAGGCTGCTCCATCGGTAGCAGGTAAAGACCTGCTGATCAGAGAACTAACGACCAAACTCATGCTGGATATTTTATTTAGCTCCAGTTCAGACATTTATCAGGCCTTATATGATGAGCAGCTGATTTCGGATAATTTTGGCCATGAGTATAATTGCAGTGAGGACTTCGCTTTTTCCATTCTAGGGGGAGATACGAAGGATCCTGACCAGCTTGTTGCCAGGATTCGAGATGAAGTCGACAAACGTAAAGGTCCTGGTTTTGATCCCGTTACCTTTGAGCGAAGTCGTAAAAAGAAAATTGGCAATTTCCTGCGCATGTTGAACTCACCGGAAGCTATCGCGAATGAGTTCACAAAATACCGATTCAAAGGTATTGATTTGTTTGATATTCTACCCGTCTATGAAAGTATTACACTTGAAGACGTAAACAAGCGGCTTCGCGAGCATTTTGATTGGAGCAGACTTGCGATTTCTATCGTCCAAAGTCGTGGTCAATCGTGACGCGCTCTAAACCTTTTACGGAACAAACCGTTTTAATTACAGGAGCCAGCAGAGGCATTGGCGCGGCAATCGCCGAACGTTTTGCGATGGTAGGCATGAACGTCGTCATCCATTATCGGGATTCGCACGAGGCCGCGAATGAGGTGGCTCGCTCTTGCATCAAGCATGGCGCCAAAGTCCTTACGGTATCAGCGGATGTTCGTTCACGCGAACAAATCAACAAGATGAAGGAAAAGCTGGAGCAGAGGGAAATGATCCCCGATATCATCGTTAACAATGCGGGAATCGCCCATTATGGACTGCTTTCCGACGTGAGCGAAGAAGATTGGGATCTGATCATGGACGTTAATCTCAAAGGGGCATTCCTTTGTACTCAAACGTTTATGGCGGCCATGATCCGGCAAAAATATGGGCGAATTATTAACGTTTCTTCCATATGGGGCATATCCGGCGCATCTTGTGAAGTCGTATACTCAACCGCCAAAGGCGGAATGAATGCTTTTACGAAAGCACTAGCCAAGGAACTGGCGCCTTCCGGAGTTACTGTGAATGCTGTTGCGCCTGGAGCAGTCAACACCGAAATGATGGCAGGTTTTCAAGCGGAGGAGAAGGCGGCGTTGGAAAGTGAAATCCCTGTCGGGCGGTTTGCTTTACCAGATGAAATCGCCTCGCTGGTTTACTTTTTGGCGCTTCCGGAATCCGGCTATATTACGGGACAGATTATCAGTCCAAACGGTGGATGGCTGACCTGACATGACCAAGCGCATAATTCTTTGAGGAAAAGTGAATATTACCTATGTAATGACCATTTCTCTCAACTCAAAGGAGGCTTCTTACAATGGCTACTGTACTTCAAGTATTTGATAAGTGGAAAGAGTTTCTTGCTGAGCGTGTTAGTCAAGCCGAACGGGCTGGGATGAGCGACGAGACGATCAGCAAGCTCGCTTTTCAAATCGGTGAATTTCTTGCTAATAAAGTAGATCCTGAAAACACACAGGAGCGAGTGCTTAAAGAGCTGTGGGATGCCGGGAACGAAGAAGAAAAACGCACACTTGCCCGCCTCATGGTAAAATTAGTGGACAAAGCCTAATAACCGTTTTACAATTCAATAAGGCAACTTGTGAAAGCCTCCTCTTTCGGAGGCTTTTGCATGCTTTTCCACAAAAGAGAGTATGGTTTTCAAAGTTGAAAAACTTCTTTCTTTGTAGCGATAAAGCCATCCTCTAAACGCGGTCACTCATCTTTGAATGGCATCGATAGAGGTTTTCTCATTGGGAGGAAGGAACAGTCAATCATGAGGATTCACCGTATTGTTTTAAGCTTACTGCTTTTGACTTTTGTAGTGACAGGTTGTGGGAACCGCGGGATTCCTGTCATTAAGCAAGAATTGCTGGACAAAAAAATATCTGTGCTAATGCTCACAAGCGCTGGCATTTCCGATACTGCCAAGCAATCTGTATCCACTGCGCTTCAACAATGGAGAGATTCTAATTTAATTGCTTACGATTGGATCAAGGACGCCACAGTCATTGATAATGACATTGTAACGAAGCTGAAAGTCAGGACTTATGACTACATATATGTAATAGGCAATGAATTGTTGCCGTCTGCGGAACAAGTGATTCAACAAGACGCAGTGACTAGCAAATGGACTTTGCTGCAAAGTCAGCTGGATGCAAACGGGTCATCCAATCTTATTGGCAATCAAGCGGCCTTATTTCAGATCGATCCGAATCAGGTAGACAATCTGAAAGGCAAATGGATTCAAGATTTATTAAATCAAAATGCCTCAATAGAATGGATCACTCAAGCCGATCATCCGATTCCTTCTGCATGGGCTCCCTCTGAGGAAGCAGATCATATTATTTTACTTGATAACAATGATCAATGGTTCCAACAGCTCGCGTTTCAAACGAGACAACATCTTTCTACGTGGATCATCTTCTACGCGCCAACAGATGCTGCCCATGTTCAAAAAGCCAAGTCGCTCGGTGTGTCTGTCATGGATTTAAACGGGTCATTATCAGCCGAGTTGAATTGGGCAACCATTTTGAATAACCGTTTGAATGCCATGCTGCAAAAGACATGGAAACCGGGTGCAACCGTATTCACGGATCAAGAGCTGAAAGAACTAAAAATGAAATAATAAATTGCTTTTCTGAGCTAGATGGAGAAGGAGTTTGCCGAATTTTGTAGAAATATTTTACTTGGTAACTATCGGATAGTTACTTAATTTGCGATGAGGTGGAACGATTGGACGTTAAAGAGTGGTACATGGAGTATAAGATTCATAAGAATCGTCCTGGTTTGCTGGGGGATATCGCTTCCTTAATGGGGATGCTCGATATCAATATTGTGACCATTAATGGGGTGGAAGACCGCACTCGCGGAATGCTTCTGCAAACGAATGATGAAGAAAAAATTGACTTAATGGGTAAAATGTTAAGAAAAGTAGATAATATTACTATTACTGCCCTTCGTCCACCCAAGCTTGTTGATATTTTGGCCGTTCGTCATGGCCGGTACATCGAGCGAGACTCGGATGATCGTAAAACGTTCCGATTTACTCGGGATGAGCTTGGGCTCTTGGTCGACTTCCTTGGTGAGATTTTCAAACGCGAAGGCAACCATGTCGTAGGTTTACGCGGAATGCCTCGTGTAGGTAAAACCGAATCGATTATTGCCGGAAGCGTATGTGCCAATAAACGTTGGACTTTCGTATCGTCCACTTTATTGAGACAAACGGTTCGCAGTCAGCTTTCCGAAGATGAAATGACACCTAACAATGTCTACATTATTGACGGTATTGTTTCTACAATCCGCTCCAATGAAAAGCATTACAGCCTATTGCAGGAAATTATGGCGATGCCATCGACCAAAGTGATCGAACACCCGGATATATTTATTCGTGAATCCGAATATACTTATAATCACTTCGATTATATTATTGAATTGCGAAACAATCCGGATGAAGAGATTAATTACGATTCCTTTACCTACACTTCCGAACCTTTTTAATGCCTGCAACGTCCATACATATAACGACTGTCTCGGGGAGGTGACCTTGTGTCTGATCTAGGATATATACTGCGTAAAGCGCGCATAGATAGGAAAATATCTCTTGATGACCTGCAGGAAGTGACGAAAATCCGTAAACGCTACCTGGAGGCTATTGAAGAGGGGAATTATAAAGTGCTTCCTGGAAGTTTCTATGTTCGTGCTTTCATCAAGAGTTATGCGGAGGCAGTAGGGCTGGATCCTACGGAAGTGCTGAATATGTATCAGACAACGAATCCCTCCCCGGTTTCTGAAAAGCCGGCTGTTGAGACGATTCGCACGAAAAGAACGAGTGTTCGGAATATGGAAAAATTGAGCCGCTGGGCCTCCAGCGTCATGTTTATATGTTTTATTTTGCTCATATTCGGGATTGTGTACTATTATACTTACAAGAATCATAAAGGAACGCCTGCGGAGGACAAACCTTCCCAGACGCAATCTCCGCGAATAACCGATTCCACCAATCCTTCAGCAGGAACGAAGTCGAGTTCAACTGCGAATGCAACCGGCGACAGTAAGGCCGCAGCGATTCCGACACCGACTCCAACGCCTTCGCCTACGCCAACACCTGCTGTTCAAGTGAAGTTCAGCAGCAGTGAAAAGGGCGTTGACAATTACACGATCACGGGAACTTCTAAACTTGACATTCAGATGAAAATCACGGGCGCACAATGCTGGATTCAAGTCAATGCGTTAACGGATACAGGTGTGAAGGGCGATATGCTCAGACAGAAGCTTTACAAAAATGGAGATACCGATTCTTTTGATCTAACGAGTTCCGCTTATCTGAACGTAGGTGCAGCGAGCGCGCTGGAATTGACTGTGAATGGTACGGTTGTTCCCGTTGGCGATACGCCTAATCCGAAAAGAGTGCAGCTCAACTTGCAAAAAAGCTAGCATTTTGGCGCTTTCTGCGCTTTCCCGGGTAATGAAAGCTGGGCAATGACATCCTGAGCCGAGGGGCTGTGGGATGTTTCTTTTTGTACCGCTTCTTGCTATAATGCATTATGTAATTTCATGGAAAGGGAGTTTATAGAAATGAGTTCAGAAAGCTCGTTTGATATTGTATCCAAGCTGGACATGCAGGAGCTAAACAACGCCATTCAACAGGCGGAGAAAGAAATTTTGACCCGCTTTGATTTTAAAGGGAGCAAAAGCAGCATTAAACTGGAAAAAGACCAACTGACGGTCATCTCAGATGATGAGTTTAAGCTTCAAAACGTGCTTGATATTTTACATGCTAAAATGACGAAACGCGGTATCTCGATCAAAAACCTTGAATATAGCAAAGTCGAGCCTGCCGCCTCTTCGACAGTCAGACAGAAGATCTCTTTGAAACAAGGTGTTGATCAAGAAAATGCCAAAAAAATCAACATCCTGATTCGCGATTCGAAGCTGAAAGTGAAAAGTCAAATTCAAGGCGACCAAATTCGAGTGACAGGAAAAAGCAAGGATGATCTGCAAGCCGTTATCGCCTTGCTTCGCAAAGCTGACATTCCGTTGGATCTGCAATTCGTGAACCTGAAATAATGCACTTAGTACAACCAAGACCCCCTAGATATAGGGGGTCTTATCTTTTTTGACACCCTATAGGGCATGTATTATACTTGTAAGGAGTGGTTTAGGACTATTGGAGGTTGTTTCATTCATGACAGAAAAGGTTAAAGTAGTTACCCTCGGATGCGAGAAAAACTTGGTCGATTCCGAGATCATGGCCGGATTGATTCACGGGCGCGGCTTTCAACTTGTTGACAACAAAGAAGATGCCACCGTTATCATCGTAAATACTTGCGGATTTATCGATGCGGCGAAAGAAGAATCCGTGAATACGATTCTGGATATGGCGGAGTTGAAGCAAACGGCGAATCTGAAGGCACTAATCGTCTCTGGCTGTTTGACTCAACGTTATAAGAAGGAATTAATGGAAGAAATGCCCGAAATCGACGGTATCGTCGGAACTGGGGATTTCGATAAAATCAATCACATTGTAGATGAAGCTTTACGTGGTAAAAAACCGGTTCTGGTTGGAAATCCGGTATTTAACTATGACGCGGATCTGCCCAGACAAGTGACGACACCGCGTTATACCGCATATGTTAAAATAGCCGAAGGCTGCGATAATGCTTGTACATTCTGCAGTATTCCGATCATGCGGGGCAAATTCCGCAGCAGAAGCATGGAGTCGATTGTAGCTGAAGTAGCCGGATTAGCCGCACAAGGGGTTAAAGAAATTAGTCTCATCGCCCAAGATTCCACCAATTACGGGACGGATCTGTACGATGGTTTTATGCTGCCTACGCTGCTTAACAAAGTTAGTGAAGTGCCGGGCATCGAATGGGTGCGTCTGCATTATGCATACCCTGGTTTCTTCAGCGATGAACTGATTGCCACGATGGCAGCGAATCCGAAGATTTGCAAATATATTGATATGCCTCTGCAGCATAGCGAAGATTCTATTCTTAAGCGCATGCGCAGACCTGGTCGCCAGAAGGATACGCGTGAGCTGGTGCGTAAAATTCGTGCAGCCATTCCAGACGTTGCGCTTCGTACTTCTTTGATCGTAGGTTTCCCGGGCGAGACTGAAGAAGATTTCGAGAATTTGAAACAATTTGTTCGCGAAATGGAGTTTGACCGCCTCGGTGTGTTCGCTTACTCGAAAGAAGACGATACGCCAGCTGCTCGTCTGCCTGATCAAGTTCCAGATGATGTGAAGGAATATCGCGCGAATACGCTGATGGAAATTCAGCGAGAAATCTCGAACAAGCGCGGTGGACGTCGCATTGGGCAAGAAATCGATGTGCTAATTGAAAGATATGATGGTAGAAGCGATGTTTATATTGGGCGTTCTCAATTCGATGCGCCTGAGATTGACGGTGAGGTGTTCGTATCGAACGCTCGCTTAAACATTGGTGAACTGGCAAAAGTACGCATTACCCACTCTTACGAGTTTGACTTGTCCGGGGAGGTTATTGCATGAACCTAGCCAATCGCATCACGGTAGCGAGGATATTGCTTGTGCCGATCATCATGTTCTTCTTGTTGATACAAGTGAAGTTTCCTCACATCCGGATCGAAGAGTTCAGCATTACTTATAATCAAATTATTGCTGCATTAATTTTTATTATTGCAGCAAGTACTGACAGCTTGGATGGGTATATTGCAAGAAAGCGTAAGCTGGTGACAAATCTGGGCAAGCTGCTTGATCCTTTGGCGGATAAGCTGCTTGTTACAGCTGTGCTCGTTTCGCTCGTTGAAATGGGCAAGGTCGATGCATGGATCGTTATTGTGATCATCAGCAGAGAGTGGGCGGTTACGGGTCTTCGCCAGATAGCTTTATTGGAAGGAACTGTTATGGCGGCCAGCAAATGGGGAAAGGCAAAGACAGCTGCACAGATTACTGCTATCATCGCGCTGCTTATCAATAATTTTCCGTTCACATTTGTGGGTTTTCCCTTTGATGTTATCGCAAGTTGGGTAGCGGCCATCATTACCCTGTATTCAGGTATCGAGTATTTCGTAAAAAACAAGCATGTCATAGATTTTTCGGAAAAGTCGCAATAGGGAAACCTATTGTTTTTTCCCATTTTGACGATAAATCGAAAACGCTTAGGAGGGTAATCCATGAAAGCGGAGATTGTGGCGGTAGGGACTGAACTTTTATTAGGTCAAATTGTGAATACGAACGCACAGTTCCTTTCACGCGAATGTGCAGCGCTAGGCATCGATATTTTCTATCAGACGGTCGTTGGCGATAATGAGCAGCGGTTGATGGATGCGTTTAAACTGGCGTCTTCACGCGCTGACGTCGTAATCTGCACAGGAGGGCTGGGTCCGACTCAGGACGATTTGACGAAGGATGTGCTTGCTGCATTTACCGGGCGGAACCTCGTTCTACACGAGCCATCCATGAAGTCGATTACGGAATTGTTCAGCACCCGGGGCATTCACATGGTCGAGAGCAACAGAAGGCAGGCACTTATGCTCGAAGGCAGTGATCCTTTACATAATGAAACGGGGCTTGCCGTAGGCATTGCTTATACGCATGAAGGCACGCATTTCATTCTTTTGCCAGGACCGCCAAAAGAGATGAAACCGATGTTTACAAAATATGCGTCAACATGGCTGCGCGGCGTGATGACGGATGAAGTGCCGCTGTACTCCAAAATGCTGAAATTCGCAGGTATCGGTGAATCCAATTTGGAGCATCAATTGCTTGATCTCATTGAAGCTCAAACAGATCCGACGATCGCGCCTTACGCCAAAGAAGGCGAGGTTACCATTCGATTAACGACCAGGGCGAAATCAGCTGCCGAAGGAGAGCGCAACCTTCAAGCAACGGAACAGGAGATCAGACGACGTGTCGGGGATCATTTGTATGCAGTTGAGGATGTGCCTATTGAAACGGTCGTTCTGCAAATGCTAGGGGAGAAAGGGCATAGGCTTGCTGTAGCTGAAAGCTGTACTGGCGGTCTTCTAAGTGATTTGATTACGACTGTGCCTGGTAGCTCTCAATCGTTTCTTGGCGGTATCATATGTTATTCTAACGTATTAAAAAATAAGCTGCTAAACGTTCCTATAGAAGTGCTAGAAGGCGAAGGAGCTCCAGGAGCAGTTAGCGCTGAATCAGCTGCGATATTAGCTCAGCAACTGCTAGCGACAACTACTAGTGACTTTGGTATCTCGGTAACGGGCGTTGCCGGTCCTAGCCCATCTGAAGGCAAGCCTGTTGGCCTTGTCTACGTTGGTCTGGCCCAGAAGGGCACCGAGCCAAAAGTGGTCACTTTGCAGCTCTCAGGCACTCGTGAGACGATTAAGCACAGGGCTGCAAAAGCAGCGCTCTATCATTTCTGGAAATTGTTGAAAGAATGCTAGAAATAGCTTATAATAAAAGTATCTGTTAACGGAAGAACCGTAGCAAAGCGATAACTTTGTTGCGGTTTTTTGTTTGTCTGCTAAAAAATCGAATGTATGTTCGAAAAAATGCTTGGCAAACACTCCAAAACAAGTTATCATATACCTATAATGATAAAAGGAAGTGAGTGTTTTGACAGATCGTCGCGCCGCACTTGAAATGGCACTGCGTCAAATCGAAAAACAATTCGGAAAAGGCTCCATCATGAAGCTTGGAGAATCCACACATATGCAAGTTGAAACGATTCCCAGCGGATCGCTTGCTCTTGATATTGCACTGGGTATCGGTGGATATCCGCGCGGAAGAATTATTGAAGTGTACGGACCTGAATCTTCCGGTAAAACAACTGTAGCTTTACATGCAATCGCAGAAGTACAAAAGGTTGGCGGACAAGCCGCATTTATCGATGCGGAGCACGCATTGGATCCTTCATATGCAAGCAAACTCGGTATTAACATAGATGAACTCTTGCTTTCTCAACCGGATACCGGTGAGCAAGCACTTGAAATTGCGGAAGCGCTCGTCCGCAGCGGTGCAGTCGACATTATCGTCATTGACTCCGTAGCTGCACTCGTGCCGAAGGCGGAGATCGAAGGCGAGATGGGTGACTCTCACGTAGGTCTTCAAGCTCGTTTGATGTCCCAGGCACTCCGCAAACTCTCTGGTGCCATCAACAAATCCAAAGTTATTGCGATTTTCATTAACCAATTGCGTGAGAAAGTTGGCGTTATGTTCGGTAACCCAGAGACTACGCCAGGTGGCCGCGCACTGAAGTTCTACTCTTCCGTTCGTTTGGACGTACGTCGTGTAGAAACGATTAAGCAAGGTAATGACATGGTGGGTAACCGCACAAGAATTAAAGTCGTTAAGAATAAAGTAGCTCCTCCATTTAAGCAAGCGGAGATTGATATCATGTACGGGGAAGGGATTTCCCGCGAAGGTAGTATCATTGATATCGCGACTGAGATGGATATTGTCAACAAAAGCGGAGCTTGGTACTCGTTCGAAGGCGAGAGACTGGGTCAGGGCCGTGAAAATGCGAAACAATTCTTGAAAGAAAACAAGGGCATTGCGGATACGATTGAGTTGAAAATCCGTGATAACAGTAATTTGATTAAAGTGACGGGCCCGAATACCGATGATGATGAGGAAGATGAAGCAGCACTTGCTTTTGAATAAGTTCTTGAAATAAGATGGCAGCACCTTAAACCTCGGGTTAAGGTGCTTTCGTTTTTTAGAGGAGTTGTTTCCATTTGAGCGATGAAGAGCAGCAGCTATCGATCATCACACTGGTCGAGAAGCAAAAGCGCGGTAGACACCGCTATAACATTTTTCTTAATGATGAGTACGCTTTTTCCGTACATGAAGATATTATGATTAAGCATCGGTTACTTAAGGGAGAGATGATAGACCCTGAGCAGATGGCGGTAATACTAAGGGACGAGGAACGGAATAACGCTTACACGAAAGCTTTACGAATGATCGGAAGAAGGCAGCACTCCTCCAGCGAAGTAAAGCGAAAGCTGAAAGAGCATGGCTTCGAGCCACCGATCATTCAATGGACTTGTGATACATTAGAACAGCAGAAGTATATCAACGATGAGGAATTTGCAAAAATGTGGACGGAGCACCGCATCTATTCGCAGCGCAAAGGCCGCAATTTAGTTCGCCAAGAGCTGCAGCAAAAGGGAATCCATAAAGAGCTAGTACAGGGAGCCATGCAAACCATCGATCCAGATGAGGAGCTACAGGGTGCGTTGAAGGTCGCACGTACTAAATGGAAGCAAACCTCAGGAGAAACGATTGATAAGAAACGTAAAACGGCGGCATTTTTAATGAGAAGGGGCTATACAGGCTCTGTTGTAAGTAAAGTATTGAAAGAGCTGAACGAGGGATCTGACGATGAAGAGGTTGAACTGTTTGAGGATTCTTACGATTATTAATGTGGTTAAATAAATGAGAATGTTGATTAATGACATTAATTATCATCTCACTATTCTTCCATCTCTTGGACAATCGCTTGACAAGCTTCTTCGACAAAAGATAAAATAACAATGTATATTTTCATAAAGATTCAAAATCATAAGGAATTGGTTGATTTTGATGAAACAGTTGTAGAAACCGCCAATTTTTACGCTGTTGGTTATGAATTATTCGCACATTCGTGCCATTAGCGCACCGTGCACATTCATTTTGAGCCATGCTCTTTCTAAAAAAAGTATGGGGAAGTTATGACTTTGCCTTGCCTAACAATTAAAAAATCGGATTAAAAAACCGAAGGAATCCCAAGCTAACACCTTGGAGAAACCAACGAGGAGGTGAACAAGATGACTATCATCTGGATCGCGATCATTCTCGTTGTTGGAGCTGCATGCTTAGGGATTGGTTATTTTATCCGCAAGTCTCTTGCAGAAGCGAAAATTTCCAGTGCAGAAATTGCCGCTGAGCAGATCCGTGAATCAGCTAAGAAAGAAGCGGAAGCGCTGAAAAAAGAAACGGTTCTGGAAGCGAAGGACGAAGTGCATAAACTGCGGTCCGAAGCTGAAAAAGACATTCGTGAACGTCGAAATGAAATTCAACGACAAGAAAGACGATTGTTGCAAAAAGAGGAATCGCTGGATAAAAAATTAGAATCTCTCGAACGTAAAGAAGAGCAAGTAGCCAACAAAGAGAAGCGAATCGAGGATACGCAATCACAGATTGACCAGTTGTATAGAAGTCAGGTTGCAGAGTTGGAACGAATTTCGGGTCTTACTATGGAAGAAGCGAAGAACATTATTCTGACAAATGTAGAACAAGAAGTTCGTCATGAAACTGCGCAGTTGATTAAAGAGATTGAACAGCAAGCCAAAGAGGAAGGCGATAAGAAAGCCAGAGAGGTTATTACGCTCGCCATTCAAAGATGTGCTGCTGATCATGTAGCTGAAACGACCGTTTCCGTTGTCACATTGCCAAATGAAGAAATGAAAGGTCGCATCATCGGACGTGAAGGACGTAACATCCGCGCATTGGAAACATTGACGGGGATCGACCTCATCATCGATGATACGCCAGAAGCGGTTATTTTGTCAGGATTTGATCCGATCCGACGTGAAATTGCTCGTACCTCTCTAGAGAAGTTAGTTGCTGATGGTCGTATCCATCCAGCTCGCATTGAGGAGATGGTAGAGAAATCCCGTAAGGAAGTGGATGAGCGCATTCGCGAGTACGGGGAACAAGCAACGTTCGAGGTTGGCGTTCACGGATTGCATCCAGACTTGATCAAAATTTTGGGTCGACTGAAATTCAGAACAAGTTACGGTCAAAACGTGCTGAAGCATTCAATGGAAGTAGCTTATCTAGCTGGTCTGATGGCTGGAGAACTCGGGGAAGACGTAACTTTGGCGAAACGTGCCGGGCTGCTTCATGACATCGGTAAGGCGCTTGACCACGAGGTCGAAGGATCTCATGTGGAGATCGGCGTCGAGATCGGCAAGAAGTATAAAGAGCATCCAGTTGTAATTAACAGTATCGCGTCACATCATGGCGACGTTGAAGCTACCTCTGTTATTGCGATGCTGGTTGGGGCGGCAGATGCATTATCCGCGGCAAGACCAGGGGCACGCAGAGAAACACTGGAAACTTACATTAAACGTCTTGAAAAGCTCGAAGAAATTTCTGAATCATTCGAAGGCGTTGAGAAATCGTACGCTATTCAGGCAGGCCGTGAAGTTCGCGTGATGGTTCAACCGGAGAAAGTGGATGACACCGAAGCGTTCCGTCTGGCCCGGGATATTACGAAGAAAATCGAGGGTGAACTCGATTATCCAGGACATATCAAGGTCACGGTTATTCGTGAAACGAGAGCAGTCGAGTACGCAAAATAAGCATATTCAATGTGAAAAGTGGCTGATGCAGCCACTTTTCCTCATTTTCAGTTCCATAGAGGAGAATAGAGAATCATTATGAAAATTGTATTTATCGGAGATATCGTGGGGTCTGTAGGCAGAAAGGCACTCAAAAACGTCATGCCGCGATTAAAACAAGCTCATCCAGGTGCTGTGTTTATTGCGAATGGAGAGAACGCTGCCGCAGGCAAAGGTATTACATCTGCCATTGCCAAAGAGATTTATGAACTAGGCATTCAAGCGATAACCATGGGAAATCATACGTGGGATCAAAAAGAAATTTTTGATTTCATCGATCGCGATGAGAAGATGGTACGACCGGCGAACTTCCCGCCAGGTACGCCAGGTAGAGGCCATAC
This sequence comes from Paenibacillus sp. GCM10027628, assembly GCF_042676385.1. Lineage (NCBI taxonomy): Bacteria > Bacillati > Bacillota > Bacilli > Caryophanales > Paenibacillaceae > Paenibacillus > Paenibacillus sp. GCM10027628. The sequence continues at coordinate 23,612 of NZ_JBHTHA010000049.1, read as the reverse complement.
CGTTATCAAGGTCAAGGATCAGGAGCTTCTGATTATTAATCTGCAAGGGCGTACGTTTCTTCCTCCAATTGATTGTCCGTTTCGCAAAGCGGATGAAATTTTGGAGGCGGATAAAAAGAAACATAAATTTGTTTTTGTTGATTTTCACGCGGAGGCGACCTCTGAGAAGATCGCGATGGGATGGCATTTGGATGGTAAGGTATCAGCAGTCGTAGGTACACATACCCATGTACAGACGAACGATAACCGTGTGCTCCCGCAAGGAACAGCTTATGTAACTGATGTAGGCATGGTAGGGCCACGTGACGGTATTCTTGGAGTTGAACGCAACGCGGTTCTGCAGAAATTCAAAACCCAGTTGCCGGTTCGATTCGTAACGGATGAAGGCAAATGGCATTTTCACGCGGTCGTCATCGAATTGAACGATCAAACGGGTCTGGCAAAAGGGATTAGTCTCATTCGATATGATGAAGATCAAGTTTTCTTGGACTAACGGACAATTCTAAATATTGAGAATATTCATTCTGCATGAAAAGGTATTTTTGGAGAACCTCTAGAATATGATGGTTACTGGAATCTATCCATCATTCCCGAGGAGGTACTTTTCATGGAAGTATTAAAAGTTTCAGCAAAATCCAATCCAAACTCCGTTGCAGGTGCACTGGCAGGCGTCTTGCGTGAGCGTGGAGCAGCGGAGCTTCAGGCTATCGGCGCAGGAGCTTTAAACCAGGCCATCAAAGCAGTAGCTATCGCAAGAGGATTTGTTGCGCCTAGTGGGGTTGACTTAATTTGCGTTCCAGCATTCACGGATATCGTAATTGACGGGGAAGATCGGACGGCCATTAAATTAATTGTAGAGCCTAGGTAAGATTAACAATCATACATAGACAAGACCCAACACCTGTTTACCTTGTAGACAGGTTTTTTATTTTGTCTCCAAACGGAAAGCGCTAAGTTGGAGGGGGAACCACAATGAAAATTATGGACGGTCATTGCGATGCGTTAACAAAGCTGTATTTGAACCCTAAACTTGATTTTCATAAAGAGGAGATGGAGCTGGATGTCAACTATCCGCGGCTTCAGCAAGCCGGAATCAAGGTGCAATGCTTTGCGATCTATTTAGCTGAGAGTATAGTCGCACCCACTTTCGAACATGTATTACAGATGATAGACGTCTTTCATCGGAAAATTACAAGTCATCCAGGGATGTCTTTTATACAGAATGCGACGGATTGGCTTGCATTGGAGAAAAGCGATCGGATCGGAGCCATCCTAACTCTTGAGGGCTTAGACGCAATAGCGGGTAATTTAACGTATTTACGGATTCTATACCACCTTGGTGTTAGAAGTGTTGGTCTTACGTGGAATTATGCGAACTGGGCAGCTGATGGCGTTATGGAGCCGCGCAGGGGGGGATTTACTTTAAAAGGCAAACGGATGTTAAAAGAATTAGAAACTATGGATATAATAGTGGATGTGTCCCATCTTTCTGTAAAAGCTTTTTGGGAATTAGCCGAACTTTACGGAAAGACTTTTATTGCGTCACATTCCAATGCGGGGAGGTTATGTCCTCATCCAAGAAATTTATCAGATGAGCAAATCTCCGTCATTATTCAAAAGCAAGGACAAATCGGAATTACATTTGTCCCTTACTTTGTTGAAGCTTCCCGTACGCCAGTCCAAATCAGCCAATTGCTAACGCATATCGATCATGTGTGCTCTTTGGGCGGGGAAAACCACGTCGGCTTCGGTTCAGATTTTGACGGCATTGAAAAATGGATTGAAGGACTTAGACATGCGGGTGATTATGAAAATATAATAGAAGCTTTATGCAAAAACTATAAGGAAGCGCAGGTGGAGCGATTCTTATATGGAAATTGGCGAAGATTTATGCTTGCCAACCTTCCCACATAAAGATGTGAATCGATCTAAAATTGATATGGATTTCATCTAAAAACTCTATGTTTTAGATTCGTTCAAACCTCTTGCATTTTGCTCCATAAAGGCATAGAATTTGTTTGACAAGTGAAAGATTTTTTTTATTACTCTTTTCCAAATTACTTAAGTGTTAGTTAATGTTTTCTTCATGCAGCTACAATCAAAAGGAGTGGACGTACGGTGATTAGTCAGTTATCTTGGAAAATCGGGGGTCAACAGGGTGAAGGGGTCGAATCGACAGACCGTATCTTCTCCACTGCATTGAACCGACTCGGTTACTATTTGTATGGGTACCGTCATTTCTCTTCACGGATTAAGGGGGGACATACAAATAACAAGATTCGCATCAGCACCAAGCCGATTCGCGCAATTTCCGACGATTTGGACATTCTGGTTGCTTTCGACCAAGAAAGTATTGATTTCAATGCACATGAACTTCGTGACAACGGAGTCATTGTAGCGGATGCAAAGTTCAATCCAGTATTGCCGGAAGGTATTAAAGCACGTTTGTTCCCTGTTCCAATCACTGCAATTGCAGAAGAATTAGGAACATCCCTATTTAAGAACATGGCCGCATCAGGCGCTTCTTGGGCTTTGCTTGGTCTGCCGCTTGATGTGTTTAATAAAGCCGTTGAAGAAGAGTTCGGCCGTAAAGGCGCAGCAGTCGTTGAGAAAAACGTTGAAGCTGTTCGCAAAGGGGCAGAATCCGTATTGGAATTAGCCGGCGGACCTATCGCTGACTTCCAATTGGAACCAGCTGACGGCAAACAAAAATTGTTCATGATCGGTAACGATGCGATCGCGCTCGGAGCCGTAGCTGCAGGTTGCCGCTTCATGCCTGCATATCCGATTACGCCAGCTTCCGAAGTTATGGAATACCTAATCAAAGCGCTTCCAAAATTTGGCGGTACCGTTATCCAAACGGAAGATGAAATCGCGGCATGTACGATGGCAATCGGCGCTAACTATGCAGGTGCACGTGCACTTACCGCGTCCGCAGGTCCTGGTCTTTCCTTGATGATGGAAGCCATCGGTCTTGCCGGTATGACAGAGACTCCTGTCGTTATCGTAGATACGCAACGCGGTGGTCCAAGTACTGGTCTTCCAACGAAACAAGAACAATCCGACTTGAATGCAATGGTGTACGGTACTCACGGTGAAATCCCGAAAATCGTACTTTCTCCAAGCACTATCGAGGAATGCTTCTACGACACAATCGAAGCTTTCAACTTGGCTGAGAAATACCAATGTCCAGTTATTCTGATGACTGACCTTCAGCTTTCCTTGGGTAAACAATCCGCTGAGATGCTGGATTACAACCGCATTGTGATTGACCGTGGAAATCTGGTAACAGAAGCTCCTGAATTGACAGATAACCAACTGTTCAAACGTTATGAATTTACGGAGAACGGTGTTTCCCCGCGCGTCATTCCTGGCGTGAAAAACGGTATTCACCACGTAACAGGCGTTGAGCACGATCAAACGGGCCGTCCATCCGAGAGCACGGAAAACCGTCAGAAAATGATGGATAAACGTTTAGAGAAGCTGAAACATATTCAAGTAACGGATGCGATTAAAGTTGACGCTCCTCACGAGAATCCGGATCTTTTGATTATCGGTATGGGTTCCACTGGCGGTACGATCGACGAAGCAAGAAGCCGTGTTGCGCAGGAAGGAATTACAACTAACCACGTAACCGTTCGTCTGATTCACCCATTCCCGGCCGATCAATTGAAACCACTTGTTGAAAAAGCGAAACAAGTCATTGTTGTCGAAAATAATGCGACAGGTCAACTAGCGGATCAAATCAAATTGAACGTTGGTCATGCAGATAAAATTAAGAACGTCCTGAAATACAACGGTAACCCTTTCTTGCCGGCAGAAATCGAACAAAAATGTAAGGAGTTGACCCTAGCATGGCAACGTTAAAAGACTTTCGTAATAATGTAAAGCCGAACTGGTGTCCAGGATGCGGAGACTTCTCCGTACAAGCGGCGATTCAAAGAGCAGCAGCTAACGTAGGCTTGGAGCCAGAAGGTTTAGCAATCGTATCCGGTATCGGATGCTCCGGTCGTATCTCGGGTTACATCAATGCTTACGGTTTCCATGGTATTCATGGTAGATCCTTGCCAATCGCTCAAGGCGTGAAAATGGCAAACCGTGATCTGACAGTTATCGCATCGGGCGGTGACGGAGACGGTTTCGCAATCGGTATGGGTCATACAGTACATGCGATTCGCCGTAACATCGACGTTACGTATATTGTTATGGATAACCAAATCTACGGTTTGACTAAAGGTCAAGCTTCCCCGCGTTCCGCGGAAGGCTTCAAAACCAAAAGTACGCCGCAAGGTTCCATCGAGTCCGCGATTTCACCGCTTGAAATTGCCATGGCTGCCGGTGCAACTTTCGTAGCCCAATCGTTCTCCAGCAACTTGAAACAGTTAACAGCTGTTATCGAAGCTGGTTTGAACCACAAAGGTTTCTCTTTGATCAACGTTTTCAGCCCATGCGTTACGTTCAACAAAGTGAATACGTATGACTGGTTCAAAGAGAACATCGTAGATCTGGATGAAATTCCTGACTATGATTCAACAAATCGCGTGATGGCGATGACGAAAATCATGGAAACAAACTCCATGCTTACAGGCATCATCTATCAAAATAAAGACAAAAAGAGTTACGAAGATTCCGTTCCTAACTTTGCTACAGAAGGTCTTGCTAAACAAAATCTTCAAATCTCCGAAGCAGACTTCAACAAATTGCTTACTGAGTTCAAATAAGAATTACATTAGAGGGCATATGGAGATTCTCCGTATGCCTTCCTTTTTTGCTGAGAGGCTATATTTCGCCTATAATGGAAGATGTACATAGAGATTTGGAAGGATGGATACATAACCATGAAAACAGTACCTGTCGGTGTCTCAGCTAGACATATTCATTTATCAATAGCACACATTGAACTATTATTCGGAAAGGGTTATCAGCTAACCAATTTCAAAGATTTATCGCAACCAGGCCAATTTGCCGCTAACGAGACGGTTACTATAGAAGGACCAAAAGGCAAGTTTGATAAAGTTCGTATTTTAGGACCGGCGCGCGGGGCGACACAAATTGAAGTTTCCAGAACGGATGCTTTCACACTTGGTGTTAACCCTCCAGTCCGTGAGTCCGGTAACATTGAAGGAACTCCCGGTTTAAGAGTGATTGGTCCACAAGGCGAAGTCGAGCTGGACAAGGGTGTCATTGTAGCCGCGAGGCATATCCATTTTCATACTTCGGATGCAGACAAGTGGGGGATACAAGATAAGCAGATCCTTCGGGTCAAATTAAATGGGGAGCGCCCATTAATTTTCGAAGATGTGATCGCACGTGTTTCGGATCTGTATGAGCTAGATATGCATATCGATACAGATGAAGGAAATGCGGCAGGCGTTAAGACGGGAGACGTTGCTGAAATATTGTCTTAGGGAAAAAATGTCTTTTTTCACGATTACGCCATTTTTCTTTTGAACTCAGTAGGCTCATGATGTTATAATGGAAGGTGCATATTTTGCACAAATATGCTTACGATGAAAGTTTTCCAGAAGGAAAACTCTTAGGAGGAAAGAAAGTGGCTAACAATGTGAAATCCGATAAGGATTATTCCCAATATTTTCAGCCTCCTTCACTGACAGATGCCAAGAAGCGCGGAAAAGAAGAGATCGCCGTTCATTACGATTTTACTATTCCTGAAGATATGCAGGAGTTCGGCAAGGATAAATTTTATTTGATTCGCACCTTCGGTTGTCAGATGAATGAGCATGACACAGAAGTGATGAAAGGCCTGCTTGAACAGATGGGGTATCAATCGACGGAGGACAAGTTTCAGGCCGATGTGATTCTGCTCAATACGTGCGCGATCCGAGAAAACGCAGAAGATAAGGTGTTCGGGGAGCTAGGGCATTTAAAATCGCTTAAAGCGGAAAAGCCCGGCCTTGTACTTGGCGTTTGCGGTTGCATGTCACAAGAAGAAGCGGTCGTGAATCGAATCATGCAGAAGCACGCTTTTGTAGATTTGATCTTTGGTACGCATAATATTCATCGCTTGCCAACACTTTTGAAGGATGCCTTTTATAACAAAGAGATGGTTGTAGAGGTTTGGTCAAAAGAAGGCGATATCGTCGAGAATTTGCCGAAAAAACGGGAAGGTATCCGTGCTTGGGTGAACATCATGTACGGTTGTGATAAATTTTGTACGTATTGCATCGTTCCTTATACACGAGGCAAAGAAAGAAGCCGGAGGCCTCAAGACGTTCTTGCTGAAGTGCGAGATTTGGCGCGTCAAGGCTTCCAAGAGATTACACTGCTTGGCCAGAATGTCAATGCTTATGGTAAGGATTTTGAAGATATTTCGTATTCATTTGCTGATTTGATGGACGATATTCGCAAAATTGATGTGCCGCGCATTCGTTTCACAACATCGCATCCACGCGATTTCGATGATCGCTTAATTGAAGTATTAGGCAAACGCGGCAATCTTGTCGAACATATTCATCTGCCCGTGCAGGCTGGGAATAGTGAAGTTTTGAAGCGTATGAGTCGTAAATATTCGCGTGAACACTACCTCGAGCTTGCCCGTAAAATCAAAGCAACGCTGCCTGATGTGGTACTTACAACAGATATCATTGTTGGTTTCCCGGGTGAAACGGATGAACAGTTCGAAGATACGATGTCTTTGTATCAAGAAGTAGGATTTGATTTTGCCTTTACTTTTATTTATTCACCGCGCGAAGGTACGCCTGCTGCTGAAATGGAAGACAACGTACCTATGGATGTGAAGAAGCAGCGCTTGTATCGCTTGAATGAGCTCGTAAATGCTCACAGTAAAGCAAGTAATGAGAAGCTCTTCGAACAAACGGTTGAAGTGCTCGTCGAAGGCGAAAGTAAGAACAATCCGGATGTGCTATCCGGTCGTACGCGTACGAATAAACTGATCCATTTTACCGGTTCTAAAGATTTGATCGGCAAGATGGTGAATGTGAAAGTTACGCATGCGCAAACTTGGGTTTTGAAAGGCGAGATCGTACCATCGCCGTTACAAATATCCATTTAATCAGGAAGTAAATATGACGGGAGTGTGCCCAAGTGTCAGATCATCATCATAATCATCCCCATGCTTTTCAAATGGAGGAATACACGAATACAGAAATGATTGTTCGGGAAGATATTTTGGCAAAAGCTAAAGAATTGGCAGAGCTGTTGACTACATCCAATGAGGTGCAGTTTTACCAGAAGGCAGAAAAGCAAATTAGCGCTAATCCGGATATCCAAACCCTAATTAGTTCCATCAAGAAAAAGCAAAAAGAAATCGTCGCTTTCGAGAAATTTCAAAACCCGAAAATGGTTGAGAAAATCGAAAGTGAAATCGATGCGCTGCAGGATGAACTGGACGGCATACCGATTGTTAATGAATTTAAACAGACCCAAGAGGATATCAATTATTTGCTGCAGCTCGTCATGTCTGTCATTCGGGATACAATCTCGGATAAAATCAATGTGGAAGCAGGCTCAGCAGAAAGTCCGAGCTCTTGCGATTAAGCTTGTAGCCATACCCATAAAATGAAAATCGCCCTCTTGCAGGCTTAATGCCGGTGGAGCGGCGATTTTTGCCAAAATATTATGCTTGCGATGCCAGTTTTCTATCGAAAAACTCAGCAGATGCTTACGAAAGTAGTTTTCTAAAGAAAACTCTAAGGAGACGTTGTCATGATTACGGTTCGAAATTTAAGCAAAGTATTTCCCCCGGACAACAAAGTGCTGTCTCAGATCAGCTTTCAAGTGGACGAAGGTGAATTCATCGCCGTTATTGGCGGAAGCGGAAGCGGAAAGACAACGTTGCTGCGCTGCATCAGTCATCAAGAAAAGTGGACGACGGGGCAATTGATTTACCATTCTAACGACATGACAACCCCAGGGTTAATGGAACGTTGGAAGCTCGGAAAGGACTTCGCATTTTTGGAAGAAAAGCCGGTTTTAAACCGAAATAAAAGCGCTATCAAAAATGTCATGATGGGGCGTCTTTACCAGACCCCGATACGTCTACTTACAGGTACCACTTCAAGGGATGAGCACGTCCTTGGTATGGACTATTTAGAGAAAGTCGGATTGCTCGATAAAGGGGAGAAAAAGGTCGGGCAGCTCAGCGGCGGCGAGCAGCAGCGTGTTGCTATCGCTAAAGCCCTGATACATAATCCCAAGGTGCTTGTGGCGGATGAACCTGTATCCGGACTAGATCCGAAAGCGACTGAGTACATTATGCAAGACCTTAAAGCCCTATGCCAAGAACGGAATATGAGCGTTATCGCAACGCTGCATCAGGTCGAGCTTGCAGAGCGGTATGCGACTCGGATTTGGGGCTTGGCTGAAGGTAGGATCGTTCTTGATATCCCCGCAAGATCGTTGACGATGCGAGAAAAACAGCTTATTTTCGGTGCGCCATGATTCAGGTCTTATTTGTATGTTTAGGCAATATTTGTCGCTCACCTATGGCAGAGGCTATTTTCCGTCATAAAGTAAAACAGGCTGGGCTTGACGGTGTGATATTTACCGATTCTGCGGGTACCGGAGATTGGCATATAGGCGAGCGGCCGCATCAAGGGACTAGACGCATTCTTGACCAGTATCGAATCGATCATCAAGGGATGACGGCCAGACAAGTCAGGCCAGATGATTTCGAACAATTTACATATATCATTGCGATGGATGACAGCAACGTTCGTAATCTTCTTCCATTTGCACAAGGTTCGATCGAGCAGCGTGCAGAGATTCATAAACTTCTGGCATTCGCGCCGACTCGTGGCGTTAGTGATGTACCAGACCCTTATTATACTGGCAATTTCCAAGAGGTCTATGACATGGTAGAAGAAAGTTGCGAGAATTTACTTGCCTATGTAAGGGAAGCCCAAAAATTATAAAAGTTGTTTATACTCCGCAGCAATAAACAAAAAGACAGTTATGAAAAGATGAACTTTTCATAGCCGTCTTTTTTTTATGATTTAGAAAGCTGTCAGGCCCATTTTTTGGCCGCACTCGGAGATGGCCCGCAATATTTCGCGGTGGATGGGAATGATGACATCGGTTGCGCCCATCTGGAACAATCCGCTTCGATTATGCACAGTCGCCGCTTGGACATAGATACGGTAATGCTCCGAACCAGGAGCAAGATAGGTCGTTTCTTTATTGGCCGCTCGCGAGCTCACGAAGGAAACCTTTTTGAACCCGGAATGATCGAAAGGGAGTATATTGATAATGTCCTCCAGCTTAAAGTAGTAGTTGACATGCGGCTTATGAAGGATCAGCTCTTTGGTCGTGACGGTAAGACCATAATCCTTTCGTTTGTGGGACATTTTCAGCTCGCCTTCAAGGGATTTGATCTGTATAAAGTCTGGATTCATGGTACGCCCTCCTTCACAATTCCTGATGTTCGCTTGTCTTAACAGAATAACATACATCATCTGGCTTGTTAATGGAGAGCTTTGGGACTATTTTTGCTGAATTAGCCAGGTACACATCATTCCTCTGGTGCATCTTGTGGTTTTCACTGTATAATATAGGAAATGAAGATTTGCAAACGTTTACAATTTGGCGGATTGGAAAACGAGGAGCGATGAGGATGAAGGCGTGCTCACAGGTATGCGGTGTTGTCTTTGACCCATTAAATGAAGATTATGTTGACGTTTGTGAAGAATGTGCGGGTGATTGTGAGCATAAAATGCTTGAAGGCGAGATGGAAGGAACAGGGAGTTACTATTTGGGCGCTTGCGGATTGATTATCGATTACTTACTTTAAGCTCGCCCTCGTAAAAAACTGTTGCTTACCAAAATATTCTTGTTACAATGGAAGTAGACTTACTATTCATACTATTCAATTTTGATGCAGCTCATTTTTGAAAGGAGACATGCAATGGTAACTTTGCCCAAATTGAACGATCTCGGATTTTTCGAGATTAGGCTGGAATCCATCGGTGGATTAGGCGCCAACCTTGCAGGTAAAATGCTCGCCGAAGCGGGCGTTGTAGGGGTGGGGTTGAATGGGGTAAGCTTTTCCTCCTATGGATCGGAGAAGAAAGGCTCTGCGGTTAAGGCGCATATCCGATTTTGTGATATGGCTACGAATATTCGGGATACCTCTCCAGTAGAACGTCCGCATGTGGTTGGTGTTTTTCATGAATCGCTTTCTAAAACTGTAAACGTTATCAGCGGCATCTATGAAGACAGTACTGTTCTAGTAAATTCGACGAAAACGCCGGATCAGCTCAAAGAAAAGATGAAGCTCAAAGGCGGCACGATCGCGGTGATCGATGCCATCGGTATTTCTCTCGAGGAAAAAAATCGGGTGAATATGGCGATGCTCGGTGCCCTATTTCGGTTGTGCGATTTTCTGGATCCGGAGGTGATGAAAGGTGTCATTCGCAAATCGCTCGAAAAGAAATACCCGCAGGCGGTAGCGCCGGCGCTACGGACGTTTGAGCGTGGTTACGATGAAGTGAAATTTCAGACCTATACGCTTCCGGAAGGCGAAACAATGCCTGATTTTGTACGCTTTGACACGCCAGTGCTTGGATATGCCACGCAGCCTATCGGCGGTGTCATTACGAATCCGGGCAACAGCATTTTGAAAGATTTAAGTATTTCACGTGCGGGGATGATGCCGCATTTTCATGAAGATAAATGTATTCATTGTGCTTCTTGCGACAATGTGTGTCCCGATTTCTGCTTTGTGTGGGATGAGCAGCCGGACAAGAAGGGACGTCCGCAAATGTTTCTCCAAGGTATTGATTATCAATACTGTAAAGGCTGCTTGAAATGTGTACAGGCCTGTCCGACAGAGGCTCTAAGCAATGAGAGGGAAGAGGACGGGTATGCGGATGCCCATCGGATGCCGCATCGATTCAATCTAGCCGTAAACGCTTAGAAAGATAGCACTCAAGGGAGAAGGGTGGAACAAACGAAATGGCCATTGATATTAAGAAGGAATTTGGGCAAGCCAAAATTGAGCAGCGCATCGTCTATGAATCAGGCAATGAGATGGCTGCTTATGCTGCCCATCAAATCAATTATCATATCATGGGATATTTTCCGATATCTCCGTCTACGGAGGTTGCCCAGTTTCTGGACTTGATGAAAACGAACGGTCAGCATGACATCGTGCTGATACCTGCGGACGGCGAACACGGCTCCGCGGGTGTGTGCTATGGCGCTTCCACCGCTGGCGGCCGCGTGTTTAACGCAACAAGCGCCAACGGTTATTTGTATATGCTCGAACAAATGCCGGTCCAGTCCGGAACCCGTTTCCCGATGGTCATGAATTTGGTATGCCGTTCGGTATCTGGACCTCTTGACATTCACGGGGATCATTCCGATCTCTATTACGCGTTAAACACCGGATGGCCTATTCTTATGTGCCGAGATCCTCAAGCGGTATATGACATGAACATTATGGCTCTAAAGTTGGCTGAAGACCCTGAAGTTCGTCTGCCGGTTCTTGTTGCGTCTGACGGTTATTTCACCTCGCATCAGAAACGCAGAGTTCAAACTTTCGCGCATCGCGAAGATGTCCATGCTTTCATAGGGGAGAAGCCTCAAGGATTCCCGGATACACTCGATCGAAACAATCCGATTACCGTCGGTCCTTACATGAACGAACCGGATTACATTAATAACTGCTACCAGCAGTCAATGGCGATGTATAACGCTGAGGAAGTTTACGACCGCATTCGTGCGGAGTATGCGGAATTGACCGGCCGCGACTACCCGATCCTGGATTTATACCGGATGGACGATGCAGAGGTCGCCGTGTTCCTAATGAATTCGGCTTCCGAAATCATCAAGGATGTCGTCGACCAGCTGCGCGAGAAAGGCATTAAGGCCGGCTCCATCGCGCCGAATATGATCCGCCCATTCCCGGCGAAGCAAATCGCGGAAGCGCTGAAGCATGTGAAAGCGATCACGGTAGGCGATCGCGCGGATTCGTACGGTGGCCATGGCGGGAACATGGTCAACGAAATTAAAGCGGCGCTGTTCACACACGGGAACCGCGATACGCTGGTCATAAGCCGTGTCTACGGCTTAGGCGGCAAGGACTTTTATGCCGAAGACGGGCATAACCTGTTCCAGTTTGCCATCGATGCGATGCAAAGCGGAAAGGTTGAGGTGCCGTTCGACTACTACGGTCATACGGCAGGAGATCCGGCGAAAGCACCGAAGCGGTTGCTGAATCCGATGAATTATGAGGATCTGAAAACCGGCTTGATTACAGTAACGCCTGATGAAAGCAGTGGCAAGTTAAATGTTCGGATTCCGCCTCTTCGTTCCTTGACGAAGAAACCAAAGCGGATCGCACCGGGTCATGGCGCCTGTCCGGGCTGCGGCATTTTCTCGGGCTTGGAGCTCTTCTTCAAAGGAATTGAAGGCGACATCGTGGCTTTGTTCCACACGGGCTGTGCGATGGTTGTAACGACAGGTTATCCATATTCTGCGCACAAAGCGACTTATATCCATAATCTGTTCCAAAACGGAGCGGCCACGCTCTCCGGCGTTGTAGAAATGTTCTGGGAGCGCAAACGCCGTGGCGAACTTGACGATTTGAACTTGCCGGACGATTTCACCTTTGTCATGATTACAGGTGACGGCGGCATGGACATCGGGATGGGCCCCGCGATCGGCGCTGCACTGCGCAATCATAAGATGATTATCCTCGAGTACGATAATGAGGGCTATATGAACACCGGCGCGCAGCTGTCGTATTCGACACCGCTTGGACATCGGACGTCGACGTCCAATGTCGGCAAGAAGCAAGGCGGTAAAGTGTTCCACCATAAAGATACCGCGCAAATCATGGCGGCAACGCATATTCCGTATGTGTTTACCGGTTCGGAAGCATTCCCGCAAGACCTTGTGAAGAAAGCAGCTAAGGCTCAGTGGTACGCTCAGCATGAAGGGATGGTATATGGGAAAATCCTGATTGCTTGTCCGTTGAACTGGCTGTCCGAAGACCAGGAAGGTTCCAATATTGTTGGCGCCGCCGTAGATTCATGCTTCTTCCCGCTTTACGAAGTGGAGCACGGCGTGACGACCTTGACGTACAACCCGGAAGAGAAGAGCAAAAAGATTCCGCTCTCGGATTGGTTGAAGACGATGGGCAAGACGAAACATATGACGAAGCCCGAATATGAGGAGTCCTTGAAGTCGTTCGAGAACGAAGTGGAACGCCGTTGGAATATTCTCAAAGCGAAGCATGAAAGTCCTTATTTATAAGAAAAATCAGAAAGGCACTATCCCGCCATGCGGTGATTGTGCCTTTTCTGGATAAACGAGAATAGAGCGGGGGTATAAGAAGTGCCTTATGTGCTGCAGCGAAAAACGACTTCGCAAATTTTCACTTGCCGGCTAGTAAATCACTACGGGTTGGCTTATTATGGCGTGAAGTTCTGGGATGAGCAGGGAGAGGCGAAGGAGCAGCTGGTGCAGTTTCTTCAGTCCGCAGGGATCAATGAAGTAGACGAATGGGACCTTACTGAGCTTGAAGAAAGTGAGATGAAGATTTGCAATGTAAGACTGAAAAATGATCCGGACTTGGAACTCTTTTGGACAGCAACTCGGAAGCCTGAAGTCAAAAAAAGAAATCACTGATAGAGTAATCCGGTTTACTGGAATAGTCTTATTTTTGAAGTCGGCAACGTTTTCGTTAAGGGGATGGTTCGATCAAAGGGTTTTTGCCATATACTACAGATAAGGGGCGGGTTGTCATTCCAAAATCCGCTTCTTCCTCAATCTAATGAGAAAGGAAGAGCCTTATCCTTGAGACCTATGCCTGCAAATCAACCACTGGAATTTCGAAACACAACCGAAAAAGGACTCGACATAGAGACTGTTCACGCACGCGTTCTCCATTTTATGCGGCTTGACCCTGCAGCCGTGTATAAATTTATTATTGGTACAGACTGTCAAGTGCATCCTGGTCACACGAAATTCATTACAGGTGTAGTGATCCAGCGATTGGGTAAGGGGGCGTGGGCCTGCTATCGACAGGTGATTGTTCCAAGGGCGTTAACGTCTGTAAAAGAAAAACTTTCTACAGAGACAGCCTTGAGCGAAGAAATCGCACTGTTTTTTGATGATCATAAACGTCGGGACATGGAGGATATCATATTGCCTCATGTATATCAAGGTGCTTCGATCGATATGTATATACATATTGATGCCGGACAGGATGAGAACAAAAACAGAACAGCCAAGTTCGTTCAGGAAATGGTGCGAAGAGTGGAGTCGGTAGGTATGGTGCCGGTCATTAAACCTGATTGTTATGTAGCGTCTTCGTATGCAAACCGTTTTTCCAAAAAGCCTTATGAATTCGTAAGACAGGACCAAGAGGTGACAGATGGCAGTCTATAATCCTAGAAAAAAACCGTTAGCTCATGGATCTTACGATCAGAGGGGCTGACGGTTTTTGTTCAATCAATGGTCTGCAAAGAAGGAAATTCAACGGCAAGTATCGAAATATTGCTATTACAACCAAAGAGGGAGGGGGTCCAAATGATGTCCCGTACTTTCGTCATAGAGGCTGTCATGTTGGCTGTACACGGTCAATTGCTGCTGCCAGGACGCCCAGTTACTTATATTATCCCGTACACGAGTATTCAAGAGCTGTATGAACTTCAAATCAGCCATGAACCCATCATGCTGTCCCCTGAGGACGATACTTACGTGAAGCAAAAAATAGGAGAACTTATTACATTTTTTGAGGAATCGTTTAATAAGAAAAAAATAGAGAAGGCATTATCGATGCCTTGGCGCAAAAGCCCTCCTTTACCCATAAACGAGCACGTTGCTTTAATGATCATATTTGCTGTCGATACGGAAGAATACGGCGAAAGTTTTGATCCGATTGAAACGGAATTAATCCTCACGTCGATGAAAGAGCAAGCGGCCCTATTAACGGATCAACTTGAGTTGCTCGATCGGATCGTAGATGCCGGTCTTCATGTCGAGGCTTATGACGTCGAAGATTTTGAGTTCGCAGTCGATGGCGATTATTTGGTCTAAACATTGTCAAATGTCAGGTTGAAACGGGGGATAACAGGATGCATGTAAAGGATCAGGAAGAGTTGATCACCTCTTTGCCGGAACACTGGTTTCCCGACCAAACTTGGTCCGTGCGCAAGGGAGAAGGGGGAATGAATAACACAACGCGTTTCGTGGAAGTGAAAGGAGAAACTTACGTTCTTCGTATTTATGAAACGCATCGCGATTTGGATAAGATTCATTATGAACATGCGGTGTTACGGACATTATCCACTCACAAGCTTCCATATCGCCTGCCTGTGCCGATTCAGCTTCCCTCTGGCAGGACGGTTTTGGAGGTGAACTCCAATCAAAGGAAGCTAGCTGCGCTGTTTACGTTTACGGTTGGCTGCAATCCGACGTGGGAGCATGCAAGACAAATGCAGCCATTTGGCGAAGCGGTCGGCCGGCTTTCACAGGTATTGGCATCTATACAAGTAGGACTAAAACCTGTTTACCCGCCTTATTATGAAATCGAACATATTCATCCTCGCTGTACGCCGGAAGTGATTGATGCATTCTGTTCTGCTCCGCCAGAGCCTTTTCGTGCGCTGCAATCGACGCTAATGTACCTGCGCGAGCGATTCATAGCCTTTTATGATGAAATTCCTCAGCTAAAAAAACTGCCGCACCAGCTTGTTCATGGTGACATTAACGGCTCTAACATGCTTGTTAATGAGGAGGGCCGTATATCGGCAATACTGGATTTTGAATTTGTCACTGAAGATGTTCGTGTCATGGAGCTTGCCGTTTGTTTGTCGGATCTGATTGATCCAGCTTTGCCGGAAGTAGAGTTGTGGCGGAGATGCTCGGCGTTTTACAACGGTTATAAAACTTTTATCGATTTGCAAGAAGAGGAGTTCCGTCTGCTGCCATTGTTGATTGAACTGCGTAGATTGGATGTATTCGTTCATTTTCTTGGCAGGTATTTGGACGGTGTTGACGCACAAAGTGTACTTGTAGATATCGTTCATAATACAGCAGAGAAAGTGCAATGGCTTCATGATAACGGGGCTAAGCTGCTTCATGCTTTGAAAATATAGGAATATGCCGCGAGGCTGTCGAAGCGATTCGGCGGCTCTTTTTGCGTATTTTCGGGTGGATTTTAGTGGATTTACTAACCTCAAGGTAAGTAAGACACGTTTTTTTCAGTTCTTTTTTTGTTGTGACGGTTAGCCTATACTAGTACAAGGATACATAAGATTCTAGATGATGCTTAAGTAGTTAAAACTCTAAGGAGGACAAAACATGCCTTATCAAGCAAGCACAACTCGTTATGCAGAAATGAAATATAACCGGACCGGCAAATCCGGATTGAAGCTTCCGGCGATTTCATTAGGCCTTTGGCACAACTTCGGCGGATTGGATATTCATGAAAATGGAAGAGCGATGCTGCTCCGATCCTTTGATCTGGGGATTACGCATTTCGACTTGGCGAACAATTATGGACCGCCGCCAGGATCAGCGGAAGAAATGTTCGGTAAGGTGCTCAAAAATGACCTCGGTGCTTATCGCGACGAGTTGATTATCTCGACGAAAGCCGGCTACCACATGTGGGAAGGCCCTTACGGGGAGTGGGGCTCCAAGAAATATTTGATTTCCAGCTTGGATCAAAGCTTGAAGCGGATGGGTTTGGAGTACGTAGATATTTTCTATTCGCATCGCCCGGATCCGAACACACCGTTCGAAGAGACGATGGGTGCGTTGGATCAAATCGTACGCCAAGGCAAGGCGTTATACGTGGGTTTATCCAACTATACGGCTGAGCAAACCCAGCAGGCTGCATCGATTCTCAAGCAACTGGGTACACCGCTGCTGATCCATCAACCATCCTACAGCATGCTGAATCGCTGGATTGAGAATGGGCTGCAGGATGTGCTAGATGAGTTCGGTGCGGGCAGCATCGCATTTTGTCCGCTTGCGCAAGGCCTGCTGACGAACAAGTATGTAAGCGGTGTTCCAAGCGATTCCCGAGCTGGAGGTAAGAGCGTCTTCCTGAATGCGAAGGATATCACGGAAGAGAAACTGGCTACGATCAATAAGCTGAATGAACTGGCCAGCAGCCGCGGACAAAGTCTCGCGCAAATGGCGCTTGCTTGGGTACTTCGCGGCGAGCGTGTCACTTCCGCGCTCATTGGAGCCAGTCGCGTCTCGCAAATTGAGGAGAATGTGGCTGCTCTGAAAAACTTGGAGTTCTCGGCAGAAGAACTTGCCAAAATCGAAGAAATCCTGAAGTAGTCTTCAGGATTCCAAACGTTTGTCGATGGCCTCGGCCATCGTTTTGTCCGTGAGATGCGCGTAGATTTGCGTTGTTTCCGGTGAGGCGTGACCAAGCTGTTCCTGCGTTTTGTACAAGTCGTTCTGCAGGTAATAGTCTGTAGCAAAAGAGTGACGCAGCTTATGAACCGACAAGTACGGCTTGCCAAACCGTTTGGCATATTTGATCACCATTTCTTGAATGGCCCGTTTGGTCATGCGTTCGCCTTCTTTGTTGCCGTTAGCGATGGCAAGAAAGAGGGCTTTTTCCTTTTTCACAGGCTTGTATCGGGTTTGACGAATGGCTAAATATTCGGTTAGCGCCTGAATGGCCTCCTGACGGAAGTAGACAGGTGTTTTGAACGTATCGTCGTTTTTACCTTTACGGTAAACGTGTGTCAGTTTTTTCTTCAGATCGATGTCATCTACGTTGAGATTGAATATTTCCGAGACACGAAGACCGGAGTTCAGGATCAGGGTGATGATACAGGCGTCGCGTATTTTATTTAACTCATACGAATAGGTAGCTTGTTTATTCGTGGCTACATCGTGTTGGTATCCATGCTGCACATAGTCGATAAATTCAAGGATTTCGCGCTCTTGCAGCAGCTTGCCTTCCAGCTTCGCGGCGGTATCTTTCGGCTTATGCGAACGCTTGATTTCCACTTTGGCCATGACATTGCGCTTTAGAAGCGGGTAAAAGTTTTCGTCCTCGGCAATCTGGCTCAAATAATGAAATAATGAGCGAAGCGCGGAGAGCTTGCGATTAATGGTTGTTTTGACATTGGCCTGCTCCTTGCGAGTGGCAAGAAACATGCGAAAATTATCGACGCTGTCCATATGTAATTTCTCCAAATCCTCAAGAGGCACTTGAGACATGGAATTCGCCGAAGATAAGCCTTCAGCGAGCAGCCAAGAGAAAAAGATTTCATAATCCCGGACATACTCCAACAAAGAAGAGGGGGAGAGGTCGGGCAGCTTATAATTGATAAACTTCTCTACGTACCACGGCATTGAGGGGATTTTTTTCTCAAGCTCGTTGCGGTCTTTCACCTTAATGATATTCATAGGTGGCGTCACCTCTTATGATCTTCTTGTTGCTAGTATAGCAGTGGACTTCAGAAATTGGTAGAGAGATGAAAAAAGAGCTGGATTTATGGTGGTCGCTTCTGATACAATAACTCAATAATAAAATAAAGGAGATCATCTGATGAATTCTGGACGAATTTCATTTCAAACGGTGCAGCGCAGACAAATCGTCGACGATGTTGTCGAGCAGCTTCAGAAGAAGATTTCACTCGGAGAACTGCCCGTAGGCAGCCAAATCCCGACAGAGCCTGAGCTCATGGCCCAATTCGGCGTAGGGCGCTCGACAATTCGTGAGGCGGTGCGAGTTTTGGCGCATGCAGGCTTATTGGAAAAGCGTCAAGGACATGGCACCTTCGTCATTGGTGCGACCAATATGCAAGAACCGCTTGACTACCGGCTGCGCCGTGCAGAAGTGCTTGATGTTTACGAGGTGCGCTTTATGCTGGACACCGAGATCGCCAGACTCGCGGCTGTGCGGCGGGATGAGAACGACTTGGCGCATATTCGCGAATGCCTAGAGCTTCGAAATAAGCATCTGGCTGCAGGCGACAATAAGCTGTATTTGGATGCGGACATCGCGTTTCATTTCGCTGTTGCCGCAGCAACGAAAAATCCGGTTACGTGCGATCTGTACCGCACATTTTCGGAAGTACTGCGCGTGGCGCTGGATAAGCACACGACGGATCCGGAACTTCATAATCACTATACGGAGCAGCATGTGAAGCTTTATGAGGCTATTCGCGACCAAGATGCGGAAGCTGCGGTTGCATGCACGCTCACGCATCTAGAAGGAGTTAAAAGAGAGCTGGAAGATTTGCTTCGTTAATGCTTTCTTTTGGTTTTAAACGTCTGATGATATAACGAATTAGAAAAAGGAGTGATTGATTTGAACATGCAAGCTCAGGTAATAAGTAAACAGGCGAATACGATGGCATTTTCCATTTTGTTCGCAGTCAGTTTCGTCCATCTGCTCAACGATACGATCCAATCGGTGATCCCGTCTATGTTTCCCATTCTGCACGCATCCTTAAATTTAACTTTCAGTCAAATTGGCTGGATTGGATTCGTGTTAAATGTAACCGCATCGGTGCTGCAGCCGCTGATCGGCCTGTATACTGATTCTAAGCCCAAACCTTATTTACTCCCTATAGGGGTAATATTTTCACTAGTTGGCGTTGCTGGACTTGCTTATGTACATAGCTATGCGGTTCTGCTCTTTTTTGTGGTGTTGATCGGGATCGGTTCGGCAGTCCTTCATCCTGAGGCATCACGCGTCGCTCATCTTGCTTCCGGGACCCGCAAAGGACTCGCGCAGTCGATTTTTCAGCTGGGAGGCAACACGGGGCAGGCCATCGCGCCGGTGCTTACTGCGTTTATTTTTGCACAATCGGGTCAAAAAAGCTTGATCTGGTTTACTCTATTTGCGCTTCTTGCGGTCATCGTTCAGCTCCGCGTAGCCAAATGGTATCAGCAAGATATATCGCAAAGAAATCAGTCCTCCCGAATCCGCACGTCTTCACGGCAAGCGCATCAGCTCCAAAAAAGAGTCGTCGCCTTATCGATGTTCGTTTTAATCATGATGCTCTTTTCTAAATTTGTGTATATAGCCAGTATGAACGGGTATTATTCCTTTTTTCTCATTGAACGATTTGGGTTATCCATTAAGGAATCACAGCTCTATTTATTCGTGCTTTTGTTTGCGGGGATGGCGGGTACTTTCTTCGGCGGGCCGCTTGCCGACAAGTTCGGTAAACGGAACATGATCTGGTTTTCCATCTTGGGGACGGCTCCATTTTCACTGCTGTTGCCTTATGTAAATCCGACCGTAGCCATCATTTTGCTAGCTTGTGTAGGATTGATTCTGATGTCTGGGTTCTCAGTTATCATTGTTTATGCCCAGCAGCTGCTTCCAGGGCGCGTCGGTATGGTTGCGGGGCTGTTCTTCGGCCTGGCATTCGGTCTTGGCGGGATTGGTTCCGCAGTGTTAGGCACCATCGCGGACGCCACAAGCGTGACGTACGTAATCAAGCTTTGCGCTTACTTGCCGCTGCTTGGATTGTTAGCTGCACTATTGCCGTCAGATCGTAAATTAAGCGGAGAAGCAAGAGAAGAGAGGTAATGCAAAACATGGAAGATGTCATTCGCATCCAGCAAGTCTCTTATCGGAGAGGTGAAAATGAGCTACTCAAAGACATCGACTGGCAAGTAAAGAAGGGCGAGCATTGGGCGATACTTGGACTGAACGGTTCTGGAAAAACAACCTTGCTTAACGTGATTAATGGATACATATGGCCAACTTCCGGCAAGGTCTCCGTTCTTGGCCATCCTTTTGGCAGCGTAGATTTGCGTGACTTGCGAAAGGAGATTGGGTGGGTCAGTACGTCTCTGCAGGAAAAGCTGTATATGAACGATAAAGCGGAGTATATCGTGGTCAGCGGCAAATTCGCGACGATTGGCTTGTATGAGAATCCCAGCGATGCCGATTGGGCGCTCGCGGATTCCTTGATGCAGCAGCTCAGCTGTTCGCATCTCAAGGGGAGAGCGTTTCAAACGTGCTCCCAAGGAGAGAAGCAAAAGCTGCTGATCGCAAGAAGCTTGATGGCTTCGCCGAAGCTGCTTATCCTCGACGAGCCGTGCACCGGGCTCGATCTGTTCTCGCGCGAGCGGCTTCTGGAAGCGATCGAGCTTCTGGCTCAAGATGCGAATGCGCCGACACTACTGTATGTGACTCATCATACAGAGGAGATTTTGCCAATCTTCCGTCATGCGCTGCTAATGCGAAGAGGGGAAATGTTCCTTAGAGGCAAGTTGCGGGACGTGTTGACAAGCGAGCAGTTGACGCATTTCTTCGAGAAGCCGGTGGATGTAATTCAACGCGATGAACGAACTTGGGTGCTGCCGGCGAGCAGCCGTTGATGAAAAGAGCCACTCTAGGGAGAGTGGCTCTTTCATTTGTTAATGCTGCATTGTATTCCGGAACATAAGCGGGGAAATGCCGACGTACTTTTTGAACAACCGGGAAAAATAAAAAACGTCCTTATAACCTAAAGTATCCGCGATTTGTTTGACCGTGTCGTTCGTATTGAGCAGGACATTTTTGGCTTCCGCAATTTTCAAACGATGAATATACTCATTGAGCGGGTATCCTGTGTATTCGCTGACAGCGCGCCGAAGTGTCGAAATCGAGATATGGTGCCGCTTGGCAGTCTGCTGCGCATCGAAAGGCAGGTAGAGCGAATCGCCAAGATCGTCCATGAGCGCGATCATTTGCTGGGTTTTCGTATTTTCAGGCGGTGAGTCCGCTTTAAGCATAAATTCGAAGAGCAGCGTTTCGAGCAAAAGGGCTGCGCGGTCGACATTTACGGGGATGCCGCTTTCCATCAGCATGAAAATACGCTCAATCCTGTTTAGCTGCGTCGTATCTTCATAGCCAACTTGTTTGACCTGATCCAATTGCACGAACCAGTGGTTAAGCCATTCCTGAACTCGATCGCCTTCGAAGGTTATGTAATACTCATCCCAGTATCCGTCAGGATCAGGGCCAAAGTTATAAACGACATCCGGCCGGATGAAGCATAAACTGCCGCTTTCTACTTTTTGTTTGACACCCCCGTTGACCTGAAAGGTCCCTCTTCCACCGACAATATATAAAAACGCCCACTTTTCGAAGAGGGCTTCATGCCGGTATAAGGTTCGCCCCGGAAGATGACCTGCATTGATGATGATCAGGGATCGAAGCATTAATTTGCTGGGATCGACGGTCAGGGTGATGATGCGAATAGGGCATGGGCTGATCATATAGTCCATGATTCTAGGCATATCGTACATTCCCTCCAAGAGTATTCCATGATAATGTTGATAAATGCTTTGTTGTATAAATGGTGCTCTATCTATTGTATATGACTATTTGCTCCATGGAAACCCATTGAAGAATACGAATGAAAGCAGAGAACTTCCTATGACGACATCACTCAAGCGACTGCTCATGATGAATGTAAGTGCAGGTATTATTTTCAACTACATGGGTATTTTCATTAACCTGTTTATTTGGGAAAAAGGTCAGTCGATCTTCGATGTAGCCTGGTTTAATCTCGTTTTATTTGCAGGTTGGGGCGCAGCCTTCATGTTTGGCGCCAAGCTGCTCTCCAAATTCACGATCGGATATGTGATGCGCGTATCGGCGATTTGCGCTGGAGTCACCTTTGTCTTATTATCCGTTGTGCATGCAGATCTCAAGCAGCTGTATCTGGCCATACTGGCCTTACCTGTTGGAATTACAAACGGATTTTACTCCGCTGCACAAAATATTGGCATCTCGCTGTTTGGTAAGAGCCAAGAATTCAACTCTTTTTTTTCAGCATCGAACTTGTTCGGTCAGATCATTGCCTTTACCAATCCGCTGCTGTTCGCGGTTATTATTCAATGGCTGGGCTTTCGCGGATCGTTTATTATCATGTTTATTTTCATTATGCTAATGATTGTTGTGTCTTTTTACGTGCCCAAGATTACATTAGCTGAGGCGGGAGAGCCTGTCTATCGCAGCTTTGGCATTAAACAAGTATTTGCTTCGCCTAGTTTAAAATGGATGATTCCGTCGCTGATCGCTGGAGGACTTTTTATCCAATTCCAAGGGATTTTCTCCTTGATCTTCACGTTTTCCGTTACGAGAGACAAGTTGATCATTGCTCTATTGCAAATTATGTATACATTATTCACAGTTCTTTCTCTGCTCGTTTATAAACGGGTTAGCCGCACAGGGCGTGTGAATGATTCTAGGTGGTTGAGCTTTGGGATACTGGCCGCTGCGGCGGGCTTCCTGCTGGTCTTATTTCCAAAAGCACCGATATTAATTATTTCCAATGTGCTGACGACGGTTGGACTGTTCTTCTTCCTTACAATCTGGAGCGCGAGGCAGTTCATCGTGACTCATAAGCTGGCGCCGATCCAACAGGCCCGGGTCTTGGTATGGCGAGAGCTCATCCTCATTTTCTCGAGAGTCTTCATGTTGGCTCTTATTCTTAACATCGAGGATTTCAAAGGTTATATGTTTAGGTGTGTGATGATCTTCAGTTTTGCCTGTGCCTTATGTATTCCTTACTTTTCCAAGAAGGGAATAGAGGCGGAAGCAAGGTAGTGTATAGAAAAAAAAGACACCAAAATGGTGTCTTCAGGATGTCGACAAACCCCTTGTTTTTCAGAGACTTGTCTACAGAGATTAAAAAACC
>NZ_JBHTHA010000048.1:0-130899 GCF_042676385.1 Paenibacillus sp. GCM10027628 | reverse complement strand
CGGTGAATGGATAAAGAATTGGAATGAAGAAAAGCCTGCTGAGGTTTCTCAACAGGCTGAGATCACCGTAAAGGTGATCTTTTTTGTTGTGGCGGAAAGGGAAGAGAACCCACGGAGGGTTCGACCGTCCGTGAAGGCATCGTAGAAAAAACCAGAGTAGGACGCGCGTCCAAATTTACCGCTAGCTGCTTCCGTAGGAAGCATGTTAATGGGAATGTAAGCTGAATAAGGGGCTAGCCACCATGAGAGCTGCAAAGCGTACAACAACAAGTATCACGTGCTGTAGAGATGTTTTTCATCGTTACAATGGGCGAGGGGAAATAAAGTCATGACTCTCGAGAAGGTGGAGGATTGCCAAAGGCAAGTTCGTTCCCAAACGTATGGCTTTAGATAAGGACCGGCAACGGCCGGATTTTTTCACCACATATGAATTTATAAGTTTCCGATGTGTCGGAAAACTAAATTCTTATTGGCGAATAAACCTTCAGCTTAACGCGGTCGCACATCTTCGAAAGACCTCGATAGAGGTTTATCTCATATTATTGATGGAAGGGATAGAACCCATCTGTGGATGAGTGTGCCAATAACGCGGAGCTCGGCAAGAATTGCTAAGCTTCTTTATTTTGTCCAGAAAGAAAGGCATTGATAAAACTAATATAATTAGTTATAATGCTAATTAAATTAGTAAACAAGCAAAAGAAAGTGGTGGGCCTCATGTCATTTATTGTGTTTATGCTTTTATTTACGGTTTTATGCGGTTGGCTGGAAGGCAGAGTGTATTCCCATAAGAAAACAAAAAAGGAGAGGATTTGAATGTTTGCTGGACATTTTGGGCTTGCAGCTGCCGTAAAAGCAAAAACTCCGGAGGTGCCTATCCGGGCGCTCATGCTGAGTACACAACTACTGGATGTTATATTCGTACCTTTATTTTTATCAGGGATTGAAAAGATCGATGATAGTCATGGAACAGGGTATGGGGAAGGTATCATTCACGCCGATTATACGCATTCACTGGTCGGTGCAGGCATCATTGCTTTGTTATCGGCTTTGGTTGCTTGGAAATTATGGGGGAAAAGAGGCGGGATCACGATTGGCTTACTCACTTTTAGCCACTGGGTATTGGATCTACTTGTTCATCGTATGGATATGCCGATCTTGCCGGGGAATGTGGGTGGGCTTCCACTGCTAGGATTCAGCCTATGGCAATGGCCCGCTATTAGCGGATCACTGGAGGTGATTTTGATTGTTGTGGGGGCGATATTGTATTATCGTACCCTTCGCAAGAATATCGGAGTATCGGGAATGCAAGCCGCGTCACAATCATCCATAGTTCGTGCTAGAATCGCAGGCGGTGTCATGGCTGCCCTCCTTATAGCGTCTTTCATCTCGGATATAGCAGCTCATTGATAGAGTGATTGGCAACAATTACTAATTCGCAAAAGTTGTAAATAAAGCTCGATTTATGCTAGTCTATCAGAGTAAAAAAATGCCGAATCTCGGAGCAGCAAAAGCTCCGGTACGGGGGACTTCTTCATCTGGGGTGAATGAGCGCTGCTATGC
Organism: Paenibacillus sp. GCM10027628; assembly: GCF_042676385.1. Lineage (NCBI taxonomy): Bacteria > Bacillati > Bacillota > Bacilli > Caryophanales > Paenibacillaceae > Paenibacillus > Paenibacillus sp. GCM10027628. The sequence continues at coordinate 129,339 of NZ_JBHTHA010000048.1, read as the reverse complement.
TAGAGCGCACTAGGGAAAACCTCTTCCCGAACCCGTCAACTAACCTCGGAGGCTTCAAGGAGGCAAAGTTTTGAAAGCTTTTGCAAAACGTCTTATTTGCTCATGCGCATTAATTTGCGCCGCAGTACCCGTATTCTCTGTGTCACAGGCACAAGCAGCAGCGCCATCCTCGTCGGTCAAAGTGCAGATCAATGATGAGATTGTGCAATTTCCGGAAGTCCAGCCTTTTATTGATGCTAAGGGTGTGCTTCAAGTTCCGCTTCGGGTTCTTACTGAGAAGCTTGGATACGAAGTAGCATGGGCTAAGCAGGGGAATGAAGTTGTTGTTGGCTTGACGCGAAACAAGCAGTCGATCCTTTTGACCACAGATGTGCAGCAAGCGATCGTGGATAAAAAAAGAATCAGCTTGGAGAGCAGCCCGGTGCTTTATCAAGGGAATACATACGTACCTCTTCGGTTTATTACCGAAACGTTCGGCTCGCCTATCGAGTGGAACGAAGCAAACCAGATTGCGATTGTAGATGCTGATGGCAAGTCGCATAAACCGGCTTGGATCGCACCGCCACCGCCACCACCGCCACCAGCACCTCCAGCTGCACCGCCTGCTCCGTCCATGACGGATCAAATCATACAAACGGCGAACGCTTACATGGGCGTGCCGTACGCTTGGGGAGGGACAACCCCGAACGGGTTTGATTGCTCCGGTTTTGTACGCTATGTGTTTCAATCCAAGGGGATTGATCTGCCGCGAACATCAGGTGATATGCACAATGAGGCAGGAACGCCGGTAACGGATTTGAAGGTAGGGGACCTGGTCTTCTTTGGATCGAAATCGATCGATCACGTCGGCATTTATGTTGGAAATGATGAGTTCATTTCTGCGACTAACAAAAGAGGAGTTGCCATCGAAAGTTTGGCAAGCTCGTACTGGAGCGCTAGATACGTAGGAGCGAAAAGAGTGCTGTAAGTAAGGTTAGGTTTTGAACGCTTGTTTTCAATTCTCTCTTCAAAGAGAGGATCGAAAGCGGGCGTTTCTTTTTTTTGTGCGAAATTCTGCGATTTTTATCGAATTTTTATTGATTTTCACCTATAATGAAGGAATGTTTGGAAGTGAGAAAGCAGGTGACGAGTTGTCCATGCAACTAAGTGTTTGGAAACAATGGTTTCATAGGAAAAAACAATCCGAATCCATCGGTACTTTACATACAAAAGAAATCGCGGCCGCAATTCCAGAGGAGATTATGGGAGTCATCACGCGCTTTTTCAAAACTTACAACCATTTTCTTGGCGCACGCAGCCTGCAAACGGATACGTTTATTAAAGAAGTTTTTTACGCCACGAAGCAGGATCCTAGGGATCAACGCTCTATCGATGAGATGGAGACTTATATTCATCAAAAGAATGTGATGCGCCTCAGATTAAAATCCTATGAAATCGATGAGTTTCTTAGGTTGGGCGAAGACGTTTGCATGATCGGCGTTACGAGAGAATTTAGTAATCATCATAGAAATCGCGTGCTCTATTTTATGATAAAAGAAGAAGGGGCTTGGCGGTTTCATCATATAGCGAGGTCTCATCATGGGACGGTGCTCGATAAATTTCAAGTGAAAGAGCAAGTTGGTTTCGTAGTCGGCAATGAAAAAGCCGCTCTACTGTTCATGACACACGCCCAGTCATCTGACGCATCCACTTATATGACGGGTGATTATGTCCATGTGGAAGGATATCTGGAAGTGGAACAGCAAGTGAGCGGCCAGCTCTACTACAGAATTGTGCGTATCAACCGGGTACATTAAACGTAAGCGAGGCCCGGAAAAGCTGCGGATCCCAGTTGACCCTACCGCCCAACGATTCCATAACCGCACGAAGCGGCATATAAATATGTCCGTCGACGATGGTCGGCGCCTCAGGCAAAGTAACGGCATTTCCGTTCCAGAACATCACGGAGTGGTCCGGTTGCAGCTGAAGCCGGTTGATACCATACTGTACCGTTAGCGTGCGAGTCGTACCGTTCCAATCAAATTGCGCTCCGATTCGCTCCAGAATGCCGCGGAATGGCACCATGCTCGTCTCCTGCTGCAAATACCCTCTAAACTCTTGGACGAATTGTCCATTGACCTCTACCTGAATTTGCGGTTGCTCTAATCGTTCCACAACAAGCGCATTGCTAAGCGCCCTCCCGGGATTCCTCAGCATCGATCCATTGGCGAATAAGGCAGAACTTGCGCCTCCATCCAAATTCATCGCATCCGTTAACCCCAGCTCCAAAAGTACTTGCGCCATATCGGAGATCGTAGCAGTCGATAGTGTGCCTATGATAAGCCGATGGGAATCATCCGTGCCTATAAAACTTCGAACGTTGGCATTCGTTGTTATTTTGGGATCGGTAAAGCCGTCTCTCGTAAAATCAATATCGGGAAGGCCATTGGTCAGAAGTCGGGGACCTGCGCCGACCGCAGCATCCACAGCGGGTAAAGCCGAACTGCTGCCTGAATCCAGGTTGTTCAGGGTTGTTGCTAGTTTAATAGGATCTCCGACATGAATATTCGGTAGCACATAGGTTGAATTATTGGCGCTTGAACCGATAAGCAAGACATACCCATCTTCGGGAATATCAACACCGTCTTGAGTGATGGAAGTAATTTTACCCTCTTGAATGACGGCTTTGGTCGAGTTCGGAAAATCAACCCGTTTCCCAAATGCTCCGGTATACCACACGACTTGATCGTTTTCCGAATCACCATAGTATTTGTTTATACCCCAGGCGGTAAAGGTATAAGGCTTATTTTGGTGGTTAACGGTGACTTTTTGCGTAGTTTCGATACGCTGCAAGCTGGCTGTTTTGTCAGCTAGTACGAGAAAAGCAGAATTGATTCCCGAGTGTATAAGTTCACCAGAGTCGATGAGCAGGCCATTCGGGTAGCGCTTGGTGACGTCTTTTTCATAGGAGTCGAAAAAAGTTCCGTTGATGCCGGCTAGCGCATGGCTTCTTGTCATCATGGAATCGAAAGATTCGTCGTGCCCGATGCCGGCCTCTGCAGTCACTGGCTTCACGCGGATATAAGGATCTTTGAGATCGACGGATATCCATTGGGCTGTGAAAGATTTACCGTTGTAGGAAAGGGTACGGCTTTGGGTCTGGACGGAATCTTGCGCCGATGCGGCGTTAGGTAAGGCGAAAACTGAGACCAGCAGGCCGCTTAGTACTCCGAGGTGTGCAATTTTGTGTTTGATAAGCATGGCTGCGTTCATTCCTTCCGCTCTTATTTCTTTTTTAATTCGCGCAGGGAGTAGAACGTTCCTCTCCAATAGATGCCACCCTGTTTCCAAGTGAGCCAGACCGAGCGAATGATGGTATAAAGAAGAAGCGCAGCGCTTATAGGAAGCTGGTAGGCTTCGCTCCCACGCTTGCCCATGATTCGATCGATCAAAATGCGATACAGCCAGATTTGCAGGATAACGGAGATGCTGAGGGCGACACCCTTCCAATCCCAAAAGACCAAGAGGCCTAGCCATGGGAATATAAAGAAAATCAGCTGCCCGATGCAGGCCAGCAGAGCAATGCCAAAACTGTAATGAAAGCCGGAGAATAGATTTTTCTCCAATCCAGTGATGGCTTCCCTAAGTGAGCGGTACCATTCCACCTGCAGGGTGTGTTTGCCGGACAGCACTTTTTGCTTAAAGCCTGCGCGTTTGAGGAAGATACCGAGCTGTAAGTCATCATCCGGACGCAACGCGATGGACTTGTGTGTGCCGATGGCTTCATAGGCGGCGCGGCTAACCATATTAAAGGCTCCGATGCCGATGCCTTGGCGGCGGGAGCCGTCAATATTGGCCCGCCATGGACGAACAAATAGAGAAAATGAAAACAGAAAAAAATGAACGAAGCCTCGTAACAGCGAGCCTCGGGCGATCATATTTGGCGTCAGCGTGAGGTGATGCACTTCATGTTCCTTCATAAACGCGACGGCATCCGATATAGTTGCAGGTGAAAAAATAATATCCGCATCGGTAAACAGCAAGTACTGACCTCGAGCTTGCAAATATCCTTGATATAGGGCGTGATTCTTGCCAAGCCAGCCTTCCGGCAAATGGGTGATATGAATGATTTGCAACGGAGTGCGTATGCCCTCTTTGTATTCGGACCATTTGCGCAGCTCTTCAAGCTTGACGCCCGTAGCATCTTTAGAACGGTCATTGACAGCGATGATCTCGAGGCGGGGATAATTTTGCGAGAGCAGATGCCGTACCGTATCGAGAATGGTGGACTCCTCTTCTTTGGCGGCAATGATCACAGATACGAGGGGAGGCTTGTCCGGTTGCTTGATTGACCTGGGCAGCGTATGCATCAGATGTAAGCCGCGATAGGCTTCTAACGACATGATAATCCAGTAGAGGAGGATCAGGATTGTGACAATTCCGAGGGTGGACATGGTGCACCTCCTTGTGAAAGAATAGAAGTTGACCGCATTATAACATTGGGCGGAAGCAAGGAGCAATCATCCTGAAGGCTTGAAGAGGAGGGCTTATGGGGGAACAACGTGCTGGGACTCAGGAGCAATACTGGAGAAAAATAAATGGGGAACAGCTGAGGCTGTTTCTTTTAGAAATCGTAAAGGAGAAGGGGCTCAAGCCGGATACTGTGGCATTTGTATGTATAGGAACGGATCGTTCAACGGGTGATGCGCTTGGCCCTCTTGTTGGTTCAAGACTAAGGGAAGCGGGATATCCCATGGTTATTGGCACTTTGGAGGCGCCTTGTGATGCCAGTAATCTCGTGGAGCGCTTGAAGGAAATTCCTGAAGGTAGCGTAATTATAGCAATCGATGCGTGCTTAGGGCAGAAACAATCCGTGGGTTTGTACCAAGTGTCCAATCAACCGCTGGCGCCGGGCAAATCGTTAGGTAAAGTGCTTCCGCAGGTCGGGGATTATACGATCGCTGCGATTGTAAACGCGGACGGACCGAAACAGTATGGGATTCTGCAGACGACTTCGCTTTACAGCGTACTCAAAATGACGGAGGAAGTGACGAAGGCGATTTTGCACGCTTTGCCGATCTGGAGGGTGATGTGAGCACGGGAGAGAATGGCGATGTGCAGAAGGAGTAAAGACAGATGAGACCTGGAGGAAGTATGGGCGGATTAGCTGATAGAATGAATAATCGCCCTAAGGCGAAATTAAAGGATGTATCGGTTCGTAGAATTTGGCAGCTGTTTCATGGCTATTGGGGTCAGTTGATTGCGATTATAGGTCTGGCCCTGGTTGCCGCGGTTATTGGTCTGATACCGCCGCTCGTGATGAAAGAAATTATTGATAAGGCGATTCCGCAGGGGAGCATGCGGTTGCTGGCGGAGATGGCGCTGCTGATGATTCTGCTGCCGGTCGTGAGCGGCACGCTGGGGGTATGGCAAAATCATTTGAACACGAAAGTGACCCAGGGGGTTATTCGCGATTTGGGGCAATCGCTTTATCATAATTTGCAGCGGCAATCGATGGCGTTTTTCACGGATGCCCGATCGGGTGAGATTGTGCAGCGGATTACCGGGGATGTGCAGGCGGTTCAAAATGTGGTCACCTCGCTCGTCGTCTCCTCGATTACACAGATCGTCATTGTTGCGACGACAATGGGCATTTTGTTCGCATTGGACTGGAAGCTCGCAATTATCTCAATGATCATTCTTCCGTTGTTCGTGCTCCCAGTGAAAAAGGTGTCGAAAGTGCGAAAACAACTGCGCAGTGAGACACAAAAAGTCCGTTCTGATATTGCTGCCCAATTGGGGGAAAGCTTCGGTATCTCAGGCGCGCTGCTGACGCGCATTTTCGGAAGAGAGCGGCAGCAGGAGGCGGAATTCACGGCCATGAACCAGAAGGTCATGGACTTGGAGCTGAGACTGAACCTGGTGGGCCGCTGGTTCGGTATGGCGACGAACACGCTGGGGCCGCTGGGCACAGCGATTATTTATTTGTACGGCGGCTACTCGGTCGTCACAGGAAGCATGACGCTCGGCGCGATCGTCGCTTTCGCGGCCTACCTCGGCCGCCTGTATATGCCTGTAGGTACGCTATTGAACCTACAGGTGGAGTTGGCGACGGCGCTGGGGGTATTCCAGCGCATTTTCGAATACCAGGACATGGTTCCCGATGTCCTGGATGCCCTTGACGCGCGATCGCTGACGCAGGTCGTGGGCCGTGTGGCTTATAAGCAGGTTTCCTTTGCTTATAAGCCTGGGCAGTACGCGCTGCGCGACGTCACGTTTGACGCGCAGCCGGGAGAGATGGTCGCGCTCGTCGGGCCGAGCGGCGCGGGGAAATCGACGCTGATCGGCATGATCGCGCGTCTGTACGACCCGACAGCGGGCGTCGTCGAGGTCGATGGGGTGAACGTACGCGACGTGCAGCTGGCCTCGCTGCGCTCGCAAATCGCGTACGTGACGCAGGAGTCGTTCCTGTTTCACGCGACGATCGGCGATAATTTGCGCTTTGCGAAGGCGGACGCTAGCGCTGAAGAGATGGAGGCCGCGTGCCGCCAGGCCTACATCCACGATTTCATTGTGTCGCTCCCCGAAGGGTACGACACGATGGTGGGTGAGCGCGGCCACCGGCTCTCCGGCGGCGAGCGCCAGCGGATCGCGATTGCCCGCGCGATCCTGAAGCGCCCGCGCATCCTCATCCTCGATGAGGCGACCTCGCACCTGGACTCGGAATCCGAGTCCTATGTGCAGGCCGCGCTCGAGGAGCTGATGCAGGGTCGCACGACGCTCGTGATCGCGCACCGGCTCTCCACGGTGCTGGCCGCCGATCACATTCTGGTGATCGAGGCGGGCAGCGTCGTGGAGCGGGGCACGCACAGCGAGCTGCTCGCGCTGGACGGGCTATACGCGCGGCTGTATCGCACGCAGTTCGCGAAGGCGGTGGAGGCGTAGCCAGTCGGCGTGGGCCGATGGGTGGCCGGACCATGCTGTAAGGGTGTTTTTCGCCGCTACAACTGGAAGAACAGGCAGAATTTCGACTGTAGCGTCCTTGTGGGCCCTTACAACTTGGAATCACCTGCTAGGCGAGGCGAAAATGAGGTTGAAAGGCCCATTTGGGGCGTTACAGAACGAGTTTGCGCACGCAACCGGACTGTAGCGCCTTTTTTGGTCTTTACAGTCACGGATTGCCGCGACTTTAATGTATTTCACCTCCTACCCCCTCAAACTCTAGCAGTCTATCGAATTCTATAATCTAGATAGGCCAATAGATGATTTGAAGGAGGTTTTCACTATGAATTCGTTCAGAAGAACACTATCCACAGTCACCAAGCCTTTTTCTTTTGTGCATAAGACGTTAGTCGGTTTAGGATTTGACAAAACAAAGGACAAGCATGTTTCGATGTACAAGCTTGCTTTTGTCAGTCCGGAAACGGACAGGAGCTATACGTTATACGTTACCGCGCATACAATGGAGAATGGACAGGCCGAAGTTAAGCTTAGTGAAGCAAGCTTTGATGAGAAGCATGTACCTTATCAAGTGAAAGAAGCCGCGATTAGCAAGCTGCGGGATGTCGCTGATTATTTGGAGCAGCATAGTCGTACGTTGAAACTTGTGGAGGATACGCACAATAGTATGGCGCCCACGGAAGACGAAATGATTGTGCTGGGTAAGCAAATGAAGCATATGAAGACGGGCAGCGAACTGCTGGAAGAAGGGCTTGTGCCTGACCCGATACAATGAGATAGCGATATTAAAAAACGGACTTCCTGTTGATACAGGGAGCCCGTTTTTTTGTTTTACATGAAATTTTATGCAATTCAATTTTCAAGATAATGGCTACAATTTATTACACATTGTCAGTCGTAGCACTTGATTGGGAATCCGTATCGCCCGCATGCGGAGCTTTATCCAGCTTGACCTCTTCGCGCAGCAGGTAGCTGAAAAACAAAATGTAATAAGACACGATAACAAAGAAAACACCGGCTGTCAGCGGGTCTTTCGTGAATTGCGAGGGATCGGCCGGGTTCATTGCGTTTGGATTCGATGCAATGGCCACGAAGGCGATCCGATAAGCAACCCTTCCCAAGAACAGGACGAGAACGGTGATCTCGACCCACAAGTGGGTCCTATAATACCAGCCGTCGGCACGATGCTCAAAGCGGGTATGGCGAATGGCGGTGAGTCCGAGAGCGACACCTGCGGCAAGGCCGGCTGCATAGCTGATGAAATGGATCGGATGGACGAATCCGAACATGAAAATGATGAGACCGATCAAGCTAAAAATGCCGATACGGAATTTCAATCTCCCCGGGGAGAGACGTTGAAAGCCGATCGTTCGTTTCGTACGCCGATAAATAATCAAAGCCACTAGTAAAAACGGAATGGCATAATGAGTCCAATTTTGCATGTTGAATCCTCCAAGTGTTTTGCATTTTTCTTATTGTAACAAATTTAGGCGACTCGTCATGAAAAATATTTTCGCGTTTACAAAAAACTGTCATACACTTAATAGTACGTCGATAAACTTACTATTACACACAAAATGTGCGTAAGGAGTTGATAGAAAGATGGCTTTAATCCCACATGTTAATGTATGTAATGCAGATCAAGAAATTTACTGCTGTCTCCGTAATAAAATCGTGAAGCTCGATGCCAATCAGCAGGCACAGTTTTGCAGCAGTTGTAAAATGTTTGCAGGCGAGGCAGACGGCTATGAACATGGCGTGACTTGTGTCTGGGAAGATTTACGGGATATTAGCAATCCCCACATCGTTCAGGACCCGCTGGAGGAGTTTATTCAGAATCAAATTAAGCAAGTGCCGCCTGAGGGTCCGGCCTTCTATTTATATTCATCCTGATGATCAGGCATATTCTCTTTGATTTCGATGGAACGTTGGTCGATTCCCGGGCATTGTTCGTTAAGCTTTATAACGAAATGGCAGTCCAGTACCGCTTCCGCCCTATTCTCGAACAAGATCTCACGCTGCTGCGTTCTTTGTCCATTTCTGAACGTGTCGAAAGGCTGGGTGTACCTGTCCTGCAAATTCCTAAGCTTGCCATGGCCGGAAGGTTGCGATATCAGGAAAACATTCGAACCCTGCATATCGTACCTGGTATGAAAGAAGTGCTTGCCCGATTATCGGCACAGGGGCTGAAGAGCTCTATCCTTTCTTCGAATTCAGCGGGCAATATCCGCTTATTCCTCAGACATAACAAGCTGGAGGGTGCTTTCAAAGAAATTATTTCTTCTAAGCCCTTATTTGGCAAGCACCACGCCATCCGTAAAATGATGAAAGACCGGGGGACGACCCCGTCGCAAATGATCTATGTCGGTGATGAGCTAAGGGATATTGAAGCATGCAAAAAATTAGGCGTCCCGATTATCGCGGTAACCTGGGGATATGACGCCCCCGACCTGCTGCGTAGCGGGAAACCTGACTATATGGCCAATTCGCCGGCAGAGCTGCTAAAAATTCTCTTGACCTTGACGTAACGTCAAGGTTTATTTTGCTTGTATGGGTGCGCGCGCCTGAGTGAAGCGAAAGAGAGGATGCAAGAGATGGATAAAGAACAGCTTCAAGAGCTTTATCAACAAGATGCTTACTACTGGGGAAAGGAACCGAATAATCTGGTTCGATTGATTTCCCAATTCGGCATAGCCGGCGGATATGCCGTCGATCTGGGGGCAGGCGAAGGCAGAGACAGCGTGTATTTGGCGCAGCAAGGGTATGAGGTGCTCGCTGTAGATCTGGCTCCGGCAGGGTTGGACAAAGTCAAGAGCTTGGCTAAGGAGTTCAGTGTCAGGTTGGATGTGGAGGAAGCGGATATTAACGATTTCCAGCCTCAACAGGCTGTCAATCTGCTCTATACCATCGGAGCACTCCAGTATGTTCGCCCTGATAGAAGGTGGGAGCAGTTCGCGAATTGGAAAGCGAATACGGTTGCGGGCGGACTGCATGTACTGTTCGCTTTTAACGACCATCCGGATGTATTGGTCGCGCCTGACTGGGGGCGCAATGAATATTTGTATGCCTTGGGAGAGTTGCAGACCTATTATGCCGATTGGGAATTGCTTTATGTAGAGGAATATATTTTTGATTGCCAATCTTCCGGCATACCGCACCAACATGCGGCAACCGTTCTGATCGCGCGCAAGCCATCCTAAAGACTATAGCCCTGGATGAAAAACGGCTCTCTTCGCTGCTCTGATGCGAATTGAGTCGCTTTTTTTTTATCTACAGACCCTCGGTGCCAGCTTGCTCGAGTTTGTGATTGCCCTCAGCATTCGCAGTCTGCTCCCGAAATCATGTAAAATAGAAATAAGAAGGGAGCGGGATGCGCGCGATGTTATTCTACCTGATTGTTATTATTGTGGCGGCGGCGGATCAAGTGTCCAAATACGCCATTCGATCCACGCTGCAGGTTGGCGAATCAATGCCTTTTTATAAAGATTTCCTTACGTTTACGCATTATCAAAATACCGGTGCCGCTGGGAGCACGCTGCAAGGGGGAGCCCGATATTTGGGCGTTCTGGCTGTGATTTTTATCGTTGTTGTTCTTTACTATCGGCACAAGGGTAAAATCAAGGGCTTCCTGCAAGAAGGAGGTGCGGCCTTTTTCGTAGGCGGAGCGGTCGGCAATGGATTGGATCGGCTGCTTCATGGGAAAGTCACGGATTTCCTTGTTTTTCATTCCGGTAATGGGGTTCTGAATCTAGCGGATTTGGCGATTAATCTGGGGGTCTTGTTCATCGTTGCTGACCTTTTTATTTCATTGCGCAGAAGAAAAGGGATAAGTCTTTGATCCTATATGAATAGAACTAAAGAACTAATTATGTTATCCTTTAATAAGCTAAGTTTAACGTAATTAGGAGATGATGGATTTGTCTTCGCAAAGACAAGAGTTAATCGACAGTTTTTTTGAAATGATACGCAGTCTTAATCGTACGGGAGCAGACATCATTCGGGTGAGAGACTTCTTCTGGAAGGTTTCGGAAATTCGCGCGTTTGTTCCGCCAACTGTAGAGTTTATGGCTGTGCTCAAGACATATAATGCGGTGCTGTTCCACGAATTCCGAAGTTCTCTGGTTCCGAATTCAAGCATGCACTTGCTCGCAAGTGTGCGTATGGAAGCTGGAGACGCGCTGATTAATTTGGGCATTACGACAATCGAGCAACTGGAAATCGCGATTAAAGGTGAAGCTCGAGCGGTGAGCGAGACTTCTTGACCGGAATCAGGTAATGCTGAGGAAGCGATGAGTGATGCATGTTACTTTCAAATTGAAGGGGCAGACGTTTATAGCAATTGATAACAGCAGCAAGCAAGAACACTCATTAACACCAGCAATATCCTTATTCATAACGTGTGAAACTGTGGAAGAAATAAATAGAGTTTTTGAGCGGTTATCGCAAGGGGCAAAGTTCTAATGGCATTAGAACCATCGCCTGTAAGTAAGAAGTTCGGATGGGTTGAGGATAAATATGGTGTCTCCTGGCAATTGAACCTGGCTAAAAGCTGACTCCGTTTTGGGCAGGTAGTTGATTAGGCTTAAGCATGAGGTTTCTGATTTGTTAGTGAGTTTTGTCCCACATTTTTAATGCGGATGGGGCAATCCGATAGTATCGGATACGTTGTTGTCCTTCTCCTGCTGGCTCCAACAACTGTTTCACGGTCATACTTCGTAAAATTTGACGTGCTTTTTCATTTTTCACATGCAGCAATTCGCTCACATCTCGCGGGCTTAAAGATCTATCCAGACCTAAAGCGAAGCGAAAAACCTCCTTTTCGATATAGTCCATCTTGGAAGTTGTCTCACTCCTTTCACCAAAATACCGCCCCATAAATTGCTGCAGCATTTGCTCGCACATGCGAGGCCTATCTTTTACATCGTCGTAAGCAAAACGAAGAACCTTCCAACCATCGATAATTAGATGATTTTGCCTGATCCATTGGTCAGAAAACTGCGTCCGGCTGATCTGCGCCGAATGTGTCCCGTATCCATCAATTTCAATGGCTAGTCGCAGCGAATGGCGGATGAACGCGAAGTCGATAAACCGGGTACCGTCGCGAAAATCCCTCACTTCATACTCAGGATGCAGATGCTTAAAGTCGCCGAAGGCTTTCCACCACACAAGCTGGAGAAAAAGCTTCTCGGCATGTCCGTGCCCCTCTCTAAGTCTTCGTAAACGTTCCCCTTTTCGGATGGCGAGATGCTGCTGCAAATAAACTTCGTATGCTTTATCAAATGTTTGGTCCATACCCAATTCACTCCCTGGAAATAAATAAGCCGCTTCTCTAGTTCAGCTAGTGCTGAACCAGAAAAGCGGCGTGTGCTTCACAACCGTTTTGCAAGAATTATATCATATTCGTGGGAAACTTGATAGATGCAGACATGGGACTCGGTTTAAAGCGGTTTTACCGTCTTAAGCAGGCAAGAGTGGTAGCATCGGCGACTTTAAGACGGTTTTTACGCGTAAAAGTCGAGGAGAGACGCCGTTTTTCCTTGATTGGCTGGACTTAAGATGGTTTTACCGTCTTAAGCAGGCAAGAGTGGTAGCATCGGCGACTTTAAGACGGTTTTTCCGCGTAAAAGTCGAGGAGAGACGCCGTTTTTCCTTGAATGGCTGGACTTAAGACGGTTTTACCGTCTTAAGCAGCCAAGAGGCGTCGCATAGGCGACTTTAAGATGGTTTTTCCGTGTAAAAGTCAAGGAGAGACGCCGCTTTTCCTTGAATGGTTGGACCGATTAGTCATTCTTTTCTTGCAGCGCAGCCTTGAGCTTTTCGGCAAGGCTGTTGCCAAGAGACGAATTATCGGAGAATTTCTCGATCAGGTGTCGGTTCGTTTTAGCTGAAGCACGGCGGCCTCCGGAGCCTTCGTTCTCCAGTTTTTCGACCACGTTGCAAGGGCGGCATTGAAAATATTTGCCCGATTTGCCGGTGTGAATTTCCATCTTTTTGTGGCATTGCGGGCATCTTCGATTCGACAGCTGCCCGTCGGCTTCACGTTTATAAGAGCACTCCCGGCTTGAACATACCAAGTACCGGCCTCGTTTACCTTTCACTTCCTGAAGAAATTCTCCACACTCAGGGCATTTGCTCCCCGTTAAATTATGCGGCTTGTATGCGGCTGAACTCTTCTTGATCTCACTCACCAGTTCATCAGCTTTGGAACGAATGCCGCTCAGAAATTGTTCCACGCTTCCCTTGCCTTTCGCAATCCGTTCCAGCTCCAGCTCCCAGCGAGCGGTAAGCTCCGGAGAGCGCAGCTCTTCCGAGGCTAGTTCGATAAGTTGAGCGCCTTTGCCCGTTGGCATGAGCTGCGAGCCTTGACGTTCAATAGTGTCAGAGGAGACCAGCTTCTCGATAATATCGGCCCTTGTCGCAGGCGTGCCTAGGTTATGCTTCTCCATCTGCGATAACAGTGACGCCTCGTTATAACGCGCCGGCGGCTTTGTTTGGCGGCTCAACTGCCGGCTGTTTTTGACGGTTACCGCGTCCATGGCTTTAGCTTGCGGCAGCAATTGGGGGGCTTCTTCATCGGAGGCATCCGTTTCCTCGCGGTCAGGATCCGTAAAGTCGGATGTGCCATAGACTTCCTTCCAGCCGGCTTGCTTAATGACTTTGCCGGAGGCGTAGAGCTTCTCGCCAGCCACATCTACCGTCAGCTTGGTTTCATCGTAACGGCATGGCCCATAAAAAAGAGCGATGAATCGACGGACGATGAGGTCATAAAGCCTGCGTTCGTCTGCGCTCAACGTGGCTAGCGAGATGGCTTCACCCGTCGGAATGATCGCGTGATGGTCGCTCACTTTGCTATCGTCGACGATACGCTTCGTGATCGTTAACGGTTTCCTTATAAAAGGAGCGGCTAGCGCAGCATACGGCCCAATTGCCGCACCCTTGAGCCTGCCAGGCAGGGTAGGCACCATATCGGAGGTCAAATACCGCGAATCGGTTCGCGGGTAGGTGACCAGTTTGTACTGCTCATACAGCCGCTGGAGCACATTCGACGTCTGTTTCGCAGAGAATCCGAACTTGCGGTTCGCATCCCGCTGCAGCTCGGTCAGATCGTAAGCCAGCGGATGCGGAATTTGCTTCTCGGTTTGCTGGACCTGGACGATCTTGCCACTCTGCCCTTGAAGCTTCGCCTTAAGCGCATCTGCGTGCTCCCGGTCGAAGATACGCGGGTCGCCTGTCTTCGGGTCGCGCCAGGTTGCGCGGAAAGATCCCAGATCAGCCTCGATGATCCAGTAATCGACGGAACGGAAATCGCGAATCTCCTTCTCGCGATTCATCATCATCGCCAGCGTAGGCGTCTGCACGCGCCCGGCGGATAGAGACGCGCCGAACTTGCTGGTCAGCGCGCGCGTCACATTGAGGCCGATCAGCCAATCGGCCTCGGAACGGCACACGGCTGCCTGATACAGCCGGTTATAGTCCGTGCCCGGCTTCAGCTGAGCGAAGCCGTCGCGAATCGCCTGATCCGTCTGCGACGAGATCCAAAGCCGCTTAAACGGCTTTTTCCAACGGATCAGCTCCATGATCCAGCGCGCGACGAGCTCGCCTTCGCGCCCGGCATCCGTCGCAATGACCAGCTCAGCGAGGTCGCTGCGACGACTTAACTGCTCAATCGCACGGTACTGGTGCGAAGTTTCTTTGATGACCTTGAGCTTCATCCGATCCGGGATGATGGGGAGGTCTTCGAGGTTCCAGGTTTTGTACTTGGCGTCGTAATCATCAGGCTCGGCCAAGGTAACGAGATGGCCAAGCGCCCAAGTCACGACATATTTAGGGCCTTCATAATGGTGTTTTTGTTTTTGGGTGCAGCCAAGGACGCGGGCGATTTCTTTGGCGACGCTTGGTTTTTCGGTTAGTACGAGTATTTTCATGATACTAGCTACCTCATCTCCGTATTCTTCTCCATGGGCATGGATCGGTCATGAGATAAGTTTATCACAGTGAAAGGCACCTTACGATTTTTTCCCGAAAGTACCGATCCGGGCGTGAAAGAGACCCATGACCAGGATGCCTGCGGCGATAAAGCGCAATGCCAACCAAGGATACGGCTCTATATTTGCCCAATATCCAAGCAAACCTGCCAGGATAAATAAGATCCAGCCTAATATTCCATCCGGTTCGATAAACCTGAAGCATCCGGCTTCCATATAAAAAACGGCCCCTTTGCAAACCATGCAAATAGAGCCGTTACTATGTAAACAATTATACGTGAAAAACCAGTGTCCAAACTTGCTTGCCGATCAGCAGCAGTGTGACAAGAATGAAGAGCGGCTTCACGAAGGTGCTGCCTTTGCGGATGGCCACTTGAGAGCCGATGAGGGCACCAAAGACCATCGCTATCCCCATAGGCAGACCGTAATACCAATTGACGGATTTCATAAGGAAAAAGGTGCCAAGGCTCGCCACATTGCTTGCTAGGTTTAATACTTTGGCATTGGCCGAAGCGCCTACGAAGTCGAAACCAACCATTAAGAACAGAAAGATAAGGAAGGATCCTGCGCCGGGACCGAAAAATCCGTCATAAAAACCGATCGCAAAAGCGCCGATGACCAGGAGCGTGACCGTTTTCGTTGTCAGCCCTCCGAAAGTGGAAGCGACGCCCCAGTTTTTCTTGGTGAGAGTATAGATGGTAACAATGATCAGCATGATGACCACAAGCGGCTTGAGAAAATCGGAAGGAATTTGTTTCACGGTATATGTTCCGAGTATCGCGCCGATAAAAGAAAGCGGAAAAAGCCAGGCAGCGAGCCGCATATTCACTTTTTTGGACAGCAAAAAAGAGCTGGTGCTTGTCAGCGAGGACATCGTCCCGCCAAGCTTGTTCGTTCCCAGGCCGAAGACGGGAGGAAGACCGGCGAAGAGCAGCGCGGGAAGGGAGATGAGTCCGCCGCCGCCTACGACGGAATCGATGAAAGCCGCGAGAAATCCGGCCCCAATCAAAAATAGAAGCATTTCTAGACTTGGATATTCCATGATGATGGCTCCTTTATATGAATCAGCGTATGATACAAGTTAGCATAAGCGAAAAGAGCACGCTTTTCAACGACAAAAGTTGACAGGGCGTGACCCTATAAAAGAGGAAGATGAAATAAGGACAAAAATGTGCCGGGAACGATAAGGACCTGGCCATCGGCAGGGCTTCTCGTGTTATGGGGTCTTTGCAACTGGAGTTGATGAATCCGATGATAAGCCGAGTGTGCGGCGGGAATGTAAGTGACATGTTCATAGGGCTCAAGCAGGAAAATGAAGAATTTTGTCGTAAAAAAGAGGTTTTTGTCTACCTTTATCCTAATTTATGGGTATAATCAGGAGATAAAGGGTGTAGAGGAGAACAAAACCTTGAAGCGAAGGGTCTATTCTTATTTTTTAAACCAGACGATACAGGAGCGGTTTCGTTTTTGGATCGGCGTTGTTATTGTTGCGCTGGGCTTTTCCATTATCGTTCCGTTTTATTTCACCGAAAGACACAACCGTTTGACAGAAGTGGAGAGCCAACTCCAACAAATTGTAGCTTTGCAGAGCTTATATATTGAAAGATGGAGTCAGGAAAAACTGGATACGATCAAACGGTTCGCGGGTTCCGACAATGCCAAGCGTCATCAGATCGCAGCTTTAAGAAAGGAAGTTGAGGGTTATTCTAGTGTTCACTCCGAGTTCGACAGTTATTTCTTTGTCGATCAAGAAGGGTATACGCTGTCGGATACGAACCCTAACTCGAGGACGTATGTCGGAGATCGAACTTATTTTGAACAGGCTGTCAAGAAAAAGGATTATATCTCCGGCGTCGTCGTTAACAAAGTGACAGGGAAACCAATGATCACTTTTTCTTCTCCCGTGCTCGGGGAGGATGGAGAATTTCGAGGCATTGTCGTTGGAACCGTATCGGTAGATATGCTGGAGAAGTTGATGGAGCAGCTAAGTTTTGGCAAAACGGGTGAAGTTTTTGTCTTGGATATGCAAGGTAAGGTGGTCACCTCTTCGAGAGCCCAGAGCAAGTCGGAAGTCAATACCACGATGATGACGGATATTATTCGGAGAGCTAAAGATAAAGTCAATTCGAATGAATCATATATTGGATTTCACGGTCAGAGCGTGTATGGGCAATACAAATGGTCTTTGGGCAACAATTGGATCGTGGTTGGGGAAATCTCCAAAGATGAAGTTTTTGAGAATCTTAATGAACTGAGCATTACGATTATGGTGATCACCTTCATTGCACTTATATTGAGCTATGCGGCGGCTGTCGGCGTCACATCGCGTATCGAACGATCGATTCGTTATCTCATTCGAGGTACGAAAATCATTCAAAGCGGCAACTATGACTACAAGATCGATGAAGATAAAATTAAGCTTGCGCCCGTTGAGCTGAGACAGTTATGCAGAACGTTCAATTTAATGTCCAGTAAGCTTAAAGATAACATAACGCTGTTGGAACATTCGGCGCTTATAGACCAGCTAACGCAGATCCATAATCGACGTTATATGATGATGGAAGGCGGCAACCGATTGCAGGCCTGCATCGCAGCGGGCGATACATGTTCGGTGATGATGATCGATATTGATCGATTTAAGAAGATCAACGATACCTACGGTCACTTAATCGGGGACCGTGTCCTTCATCATGTGGCATCCCTATTGAGCCAGCATGCGGCTAAAGAGATGATCGTCGCCCGTTATGGCGGGGAAGAGTTTATTATTTTGGCGCCACACCTCAATGCGGAAGCGTGCGCCCGGCAGGCAGAGAAATTGAGACAGCAGCTGCTGGCACAGCCATATGTGGAAGAAAACATCAACATTCCGATAACGGCAAGTATCGGCGTGGCCGAGTACTCGCCAAATCCTGAATATGGAACCAATATCCTGGAAGACATGGTGTCCCGTGCTGACCACGCTCTATATCGGGCAAAGTCAGGAGGACGCAATAGAGTGGAACTAGATCGATGACGACGACGTTCGTTGATCTAGTTTTTTTGATTCATGTAAAATGTGGTCGGAAACCCGAATGTTTAGTGTATAATAGGCAGTGTGTTGAATAAATTACCAACTTTTAGGGGGATTTCCATGCTGAACACGCCGTTAAGGCCAATGGGAATTGGAAGAATCTTAGATCGAAGCTTCCAGTTGTATCGTAGACATTTTGTGAAATTAACACTAATCATGCTGATCTTATATGGTCCATTCTATTTGCTGCAGCATTTGCTGTTCTATCATGAGGCAGTGAACTCATCCGCTTCCTCTATACTGGATCAACTTCGGACTGGAGCCTCATGGCAGGATATCGTTCAATCGGGGGGGGCTTTTAAAAGAAATACGACAGGCATTGATTGGTGGAAAGTGGTTTTTTTCTTGCTAGTGCTGCTACCACTGTTCCTGCTCGGATTGATGCCGGCTTCGGTAGCATCCGTCGTGCACTTGGTGAAAGCGAATATGCTGGGTGAAGAAATACCCGATGTTGGACAACTGCTGAAAAAATCGTTTCGCCGGTTCTGGCCGTTAGCGGGCAGCACGGTTCTGAATTTGTTAATCATGGTCGGGATGTACATAGGGTTTGTACTCATTGTCGTAATCTTTGTAATGATCTTCGTGTTTGGGGCAGGCATTTCGACCGTTGTAGGCGGAGGAGCCGGCGGGGTCGCCGCATTTGGTATCCTTTTTTTCATTCTATTAGCATTAGCCATTATCGTAACTTGGTCTTATTTCTTCATTCGCTGGGGTTACTTTCTCCCGATTGTAGCGCTAGGGGAAGATTCGATTGGTCTGGGCCACAGCTGGAGATTGACGCGCAAAAATTTTTGGCGTTTATTCCTTATGTACGTCGTGCTCGTATTGATATTGTACTTTTTCCAATTGGTTATTGAATTGATTATTAACGTCGTGTTTGGCATGGGGTTGGGCGGACAACTGCTGCAAAGCCTCGTTTCCATCTTGGTCTCTCCGCTTTGGCTGCTGCCTTATGCGGTCAGCTTTTTTGATTTGAAGGTAAGGAATGAGGGGTTAGGGCTTGAATCTTTGATCAACAATACGGTACATACGGGACCGTTTGAACAGCCTTCACAGCCTGAATCGGAACTGCATGACCCGTTTGATCCATTCCAAGAACCTCACGAGCGAAACCAAGCATCGGAGATCGAACGAACCGGCAAGGAAGCTGCGCCGGAGAACGATCCAAAACCGGAGGATGCGGATAAAAAGAATGATTAGTGCAGGGCCGACTACTTCCGTACAGCAAGATAAAGAGCAGCTTCAAACCATTTTAAACCAAGATGAATATACATCTTACTACCCTAAGTCGCACGGTTCATTCTGGGATTGGCTGAAACCCTTTTGGCGTAAAATACGGAGCTTGCTGCCGGATTTTCATGTATCTGAATCGGCTAGCAATTGGCTTACGCTGGTTGTTATGGTCGTGATGCTTGGCATCGCGGTATTCGCGATCTTTTGGTTCTCGAGGCAAATCATCCGGCAGAAACGCATCCGGTCTGCGGCTTACTTGCCCGCTGGTGAGCTAAGCCGCTCCTATGAGTACTATTGGAGACAGGCGTTAGCGTTGAAACAATCAGGCGATTGGAGAGAAGGCGTGCGTTCGGTCTTCCTCTCCTTTCTGTTCTATTTGGAGTCCAAACGGTCCATTCGCGTGGAAACATGGAAGACCAATTGGGAGTATGCGGAGGAGTTGGCGGGAACTTCACCCCAGTTAGCTCCCTTATTCCAAGAAAGCTCGCTGGTGTTTGAGCGGATCTGGTACGGCAAAGAAGAGGTGACGGAAGAGCAGTTCGCTTCCATGTACGAGCAGGTGGCACAGGTGATCGGGATGGAGGTGGACGGCCATGAGACAGCTTAATAAGCTGCATGCGGGACTAGCGCTCAGCATAATGCTGTTTCTCCTGCTGGGTTACTGGACCGTAAAGCCTGCAGTTACCGATCAACCGCCTTTCTTGTCTTTTTCGGCGGATGTTGATGGGACTAAAGCTTGGAGAGAATGGCTAAGCAAGAAGCAGCAAAAGGTTAAAGAGTGGCGTTTGGGCTGGGCTTATTTGCCGAATCAAACCTCGATGCTGCTTGTTGCCATTCAGCCGTCGGTTGTAACGATGCCGGATCGCGAGAAGCTGCTCAGTTGGGTTCGGCAAGGGAATGATATGATTTTGTTCGATCAACATCCGGATGGTTGGCAGGAATGGGCGATCGATCCTGTAAAGGATGACCCGAAGGATAAAGAACGCGTGACAACGGCGAAGACGATTACAGCCTCGCCGGGTTATATCCAGACTGAAGGCTCTTTGACCGGTAAGGTGGACACGCTTTACAGGTTAAAGCCGAACGGGCAGGGACAGGATTTGTTCAGCGATGAGCAAGGCGTGCTCGCCAGACGCGTAGCCGTAGGAGCAGGCAGCATCACCGTGGTGCTGACGCCGAACTGGATGATGAATGGGACGATCGTTAAGGAGTCCCATTTTGAATTGATCTGGCCGCTGTTCGCGAAGTCCTGGAACGCCGTGTGGGTAGACGAGACCCACCACGGCTTCGGGACGAAGCCCGGACTGCTGGCCGTTTACCCCGCGTGGCTTGTGCTCGCAAGCACGCAGCTCGGCCTTGCGCTGCTGCTATGGCTTTGGCTGCGCGGCAAGCGCTTTGGCCCCGTCCACACGCCGCGGGCGTGGACGGTCCGGCGCGGCGACGAAACGCTGCAAGCTGTCGCCGCTTGGTACGAGCGCCTCGGCTATCGCGACGAGGCGCTTGCGCACCAGCAGCAGCTCCTGCGGCAGCTGCTGGCTCAGCGCTGGGGGCTCAGCCCCAGCGCCAGCACTGAGCAGGCCGCGGAAGCCGCGCGCGGCCGCTGGCCCGAGGCGCAGGCGGCGCTGCTGGCGCGCCTGCTCGGGGATCCGCCGCCGGCTGCGGGCGGCGGCGACGGCGCTTCGCCCCGCGCTGCGAAGCAGCGGGGCGTCAGTACGAAAGCGTTCGTGCAGCGAACGCGGGAGATGGGCGAGATGATCGCCTACCTGGAGAAGGAGTGAGCGAAAGTGAATCAATTGATCGAAACGATGGAGCAGCGCCTATATGGGCAGAAGCTCAATATTCGTCTGCTGGTAACAGCCATGCTGGCCGGCGGACATGTGCTGCTCGAAGGGGTGCCGGGTCTGGGGAAGACCCGAATGGCGCGCACGCTGGCCGAGTTGTCCGGCGGCGAATACCGCCGTATCCAATTTACGCCTGACTTGATGCCCGGCGACATAACCGGTAGCGTCATTTATCATATGCAAGATGCGACTTTCAGTACGATTCAAGGTCCGATTTTCACCAACGTGCTGCTTGCGGATGAAATTAACCGCTCCGGACCGAAGACCCAAGCGGCCTTGCTTGAGGCGATGGAAGAGCGTCAGGTGACGATTCAAGGAACCACCTATAAGCTTCCGGATCCTTTCTTTGTCATCGCCACGCAAAATCCCGTTGAATACGAGGGGACGTACCCGCTGCCGGAAGCGCAGCTGGATCGCTTCTTATTCAAGCTGGTGCTGGACTATCCGGGTGAAGACGCGGAAGTGGAAATCCTCCGCCGGCACGTGCCGTTCCGCCAGGAACAGGAACAATCGCTGCAGGCCGTATTGAGCCCTGAGCGGATTACTGAACTGCAGCGGCAGCTATCGGATGTCGTTGTGGAAGAATCGCTGTACACGTACATCGCTACGCTGGTTCGCAAAACACGCGAATCCAAACGTGTACAACTCGGAGCAAGCCCGCGCGCAGGCATCGCGGTATTGATGGCTAGTCGTGCTTGGGCGCTGCTGGAGGGACGTACGTACGTAACTCCCGACGATATTAAGCTAGTAGCGCGACCGGCGCTGAGGCACAGGCTGCTGCTCACGCCACAGGCGGAATTGGAGGGCGGAACCAGTGATCAAATCATCCAAGAGACGCTCGGCTCCATTCCGGTTCCTCGATAAATTCCTGCTGCAGGATTTTATCCTGCCGACAAGGCGTTTCATCGCACTCGTGGCGATTGGTGCTGCCGTTTCGCTGCTCGGTTCAGCGTTCGGTGCCGGGCTCCCGGTGTTCTGGAGTTATAACGCACTCATGATTGTTTTAAGCGTCGTCGATCTGCTCCTCCTGCCTCGGCGCAGCGTATGGACGATCCAGCGCAGGCTGCCGGATCGGATGGATGTCCGGCTGGGGTTTGAGATCGGTCTTGAGCTCCGTTCGCAGCGCCCGGAGTCTGTCCATGTAGAGCTGAGCGACGATTTGCCCGCTGTTTTCAGTGCAGTGAGAAATCGGCTCGATGGTTATTTTGACGGTTCGGAAGCGTCGTTTTTCTATACGACTATGGCCCTTGAAAGAGGAAGGTACGAACTGGGCTATGTCTGCCTTCGTTATTGGGGCGGCTTAGGGCTTTGGAAAAAGCAAGTTCGATTGGAACAAGCGGATACGATTGAGATTTATCCGGATTTGTCTCAAGTCAGGGGTGTGCTTGGCGCCGTACAGGATGCGCTTATTCTGGAAGGTCATCGGTTGTTCAAAAAACAGCGCAGCGGCTCGGAATTTCACTACATCCGCGATTATGTGCAAGGTGACGATATTCGTCACATCAACTGGAAAGCCTCGGCTCGCACAACCAAACTGATGACCAACCTTTTTCAACCGGAAAAAGGGAAGATCGTTACGCTCGTACTTGATTGCGGGAGGCAAATGGGAATCGAGCTGGAAGGCCAAGTGAAGCTTGACCGTACCTTGGAAGCCGCCTTGACAGTAGCCGCAGTCGCCTTAAAACAAGGAGATCAAGTGGCGCTGCTGGCCTACTCCAATCACGTGAAAGTGTTTGTGCCCCCAGGCAAAGGATTGCAGCACCTGCAGGAGTTAACACGGGCAGTTTACGATCTTCGGACGGATTTTGTGGAATCGAGCACCCAGATCGCGATGTCCCACGTGCTGCGCTTTCTCAAGAAACGATCGCTTGTGATGTTGTTCTCCGATATGGAGAGCTATCTGTACGATAAAGAGCTGCTGCCCTACGTGTCAAGGTTGCGCAGAGGTCATCATGTGCTCCTGCTTTCCCTGCAAGATCCGCTCCTGCATCAATGGGCGCGAATACGTGCAGAGGACAGCCGTCAAGCGTACAGGCAAAGTATTGCTCACAAGTTTACTAAAGATCGTTATGCCTATATAACGCAAATGGCCGGCCGAGGCATCCCGGTTATGGATGTCCCGGCCGACCAACTGGCGCTTAGCGCGGTCAACGTCTATTTGGATTTAAAGTCTCGCGATGCTTTATAGTCCATGTCGACTTGCTTCGTTTGCTGCATTTCTGACACCGTAGAGGTAGTACAGCGCAAGTATTAACAAGGTGATGCCTGCAATGAGATATTTGACTTCCAATGAGAGGGTGGAAGGTGTAATGTATCCCTCAATAATCCCGGCAATAACGAACAATGGAATGGTGCCGATCAAGAGCTGAGCCGACTCCTTGGCGGATTCCAAAAAACGCAATTTGCGCGGAAAAGGTCCGGGCACGAAAAAGCGGTAACCCATGTATAAACCTGCGCCACCCGCGATGAAAATCGCAGTGAGTTCAATTATTCCGTGAGGCAATATATAAGCCCAAAACACGTAGCTTTTGCCCGATTGCATGAACACAGCCGCTAAAGCGCCAACCAGGAGTCCGTTGCTGACCATCAGATAGACGGTTCCGATGCCGAGAGTCACGCCGCTGATGAAGGCCAACACAGCAACCCGAATATTATTCGTCATAATGGCGGTCGAAACGATCGGGCTGTGCAGATCACCGCGCGGGTCGGCGGTTTTGGAAGGGGCGATGTTATCCGCCATTGCTCCGGGCATGATCAGATGAAGATTGAGGGGATCGTTCCATACGGACAGGAAGCCGAGCAGACCTCCCAGCAGAAACAGCAGAAGTGCAAAGCCGACGAACAGACCTCTTGCTTGAATAAGCGCAGGAAAGTATTGGAGGAAAAACGCCTTGAGCTGTTTGCTGCTCCTGTTATTTTCTTGGTACATGGTGTTATGGGCTTGAGATACAAGATGGTTCAAATAAACGGTCGTTTCATCCGCAGGCCTGTGGGTTTGCATTGTGGCAAGGTGAACCGAAGCGATTTTGTACAGTTCGGTGAACCTGCTTAAATGTTCCGGCTGCAGGCGTCTTTTCCGCTTGGACAGTTGGAGAAGCAACTGCTCAAGCTCGGTCCACAATGCTTTGTTTTCTTTAATAAAACGCGATAGTTTCATAGGGCCCCCTAGCAAGTAGATTGCGTTTTGCGTAAGATTTATTTTACCATAATTTTGAAACAATGGGGAGACGCTATGAACGAGCCTCTGGATAAAGAACTGACGATTATGACCCCGGAGCAGGTTCAGCTGCAGTTTCAAACCGCAGGACTGGGCAGCCGGACGCTTGCGCATCTGATTGATACGTTAATTTTGTTAATCGTCAATGGCCTTTTATTATTATCTGCAGTCGGTGTCAGCAGGTTGTATGCGGGAAAATGGCTCCCGGGGGTTGCGGATTACATGATCGCGATCTTGATTATTTTGTTTATCATCTTGAATCTGGGATACTTCGTATGTACCGAGGCTTTCATGGGAGGGCAAACCCCGGGGAAGAGAGTGATAGGGCTTCGCGTCCTGCAAAATAACGGACAATCGGCAACGCTGCTATCCATTATCATTCGCAATTTGTTCCGGCTTTTGGATGTGCTGCCGAGCTCCTACTTCCTTGGGGCTGTGGTTATGCTGTTCAGCCCTAGAGATAAGCGTATCGGGGATATGGTAGCCGGGACGATCGTCGTCATCGAAGCGCGAAGCGAACGGATGAAGCGTAGACGCCGTATCGAAAAAGCATTATCGAAGTGGAAGGATAGTCTGCCTCTTGTGGAGTTGGACGAATCAAAGAGGCTAGCCATAGCGTCTGACGACTGGCAGCTCATGCAGGCTTGGATCGAACGACTTCCTACGATGCATATCGCCAGACTCCAGCAGCTTGCGATTCCGATTGCGCAGCATTTTGCGCGGAAATTAGACCATGATTTGAGCGGTCAATCCGATCTTGTTGCTTATTTAATTGTGATTTACGAGCAGATTCGAGAGGATTGGGAAGTGTAAGTTTTAAGAAAAGGAGGAGTTGCAATGACAACAACAGCGATTGTTGCAGGCGGTACAGGGCTCGTTGGCGGTGAGCTGATCCAACTTCTGCTGGCTGACCCATTCTATGATAGGGTTGTGGCACTAGTACGAAGAAGCATGAATTTGGAACACGCTAAGTTGATTCAAGTCGTGACCGATTACGACAATCTGGAAGATGTTTTGGATCCCTCTATGCTGCTGCATGCTCATGTATTCTGCACACTCGGTACGACCATCAAGCAGGCTAAAACACAAGAGCAATTTCGAAAAGTCGACTTTGAGTATCCGATGAGAGTTGGTGAAATGGTCAAAAAGCATAAGGCGGATGCTTATGCTGTCGTGACTGCGATGGGTGCGAACAGCAGCTCGTCTATTTTTTACAATCGGGTCAAAGGCGAGGTGGAAGAGGGGTTGAAGGGGCTGGAACTTCCGGCTTTATACTTGCTCCGGCCGTCGTTAATTCTCGGGGATCGGAGCGAGGCCCGACCAGGGGAGCGCATGTGGGTACTCTTATCGCGAGCTATTACACCGCTATTGATAGGTGGTTTGCGTACTTATAAGCCCATTCAGGCGAAAACAATTGCGACAGGCCTAATAAATGCGGTGAAATCGGGCGGTTCGGGCGTTCGGATTCTATCTTCGGCTCAAATTACCGAGATGGCAAAGGAGTGATGTCCATTCCAAAATATATGATAGTTGCTGCCGCTGCTTCGTTGCGCGGTTTTTTTGCGTCCATTGTTTATTATTGAAAGATAATTACAAGAATGGTTAGTGGGGGGGATTTATTATGCTCTTTACACCCATCAAGCCCATGATCCTCAGCATCGGTGAAGAAGCTTTTAACGACGAGAAGTACATATTTGAGCCAAAGTGGGACGGCTGGCGTATCTTGCTGCATAAGCAAGGAAGTCGGATTGAGGCCTATACGAGGAATGGCATAATCCTAACAAGCAAGTTTCCGGAGTTAAAGGAGGCTGCGGCTGCCATTAAGGCCCATACGGCGATCTTGGATGGAGAGGGAATTGTTTTACGCGATGGCAGACCTGTGTTCGACGATTTCGCCTATAGGGGGCGGATAAGCCAATCTGCGAGAATCAGAAGTGCAGTGTCTTCGCATCCGGCGACGTTCGTCGTGTTTGATGTTTTATATACGGACAGAGCACATCTGAATGAACCGTTGTTGGAGCGCAAGAAGCGCTTAAATGAGATTGTGGACTCAACGCCTGTTATTATGCCAACCATGTTCGTAGAAGGACAGGGGAAGGCATTGTTCGAGCTGACTGAGGAGCGGGACATGGAAGGTATCGTGGCTAAGCGAAAAGATTCCAAATACCTGCTGGATACGAGAAGTCCTGATTGGTTAAAAATCAAACACTTCAAGACCATTGATGTTGTCATCTTAGGGTACAGAACCAATCCGTTTGGACTTGTGATCGGTTTGCAATTTAGAACGGTGAAGAATAAGCCGGTTGGTATCGTCGAGTTTGGTTTTAAGCCGGAGGAAAAGCAATTATTCTTGGGACTGGCACAACAACTTCATACGGCCACGGACAATAAAACGCAATGGATAGAACCCCGCTTATGCTGCCGGATCGAATATCTGGAGCGAACAGATTCGCACCAGTTAAGGACATTGGTGTTCAGGGGATTCTTGTTTGATAAAAAGCCTGAGGAATGTGTATGGGGGCGTTAATGAGCCCTGAAATCCCATTATTCTAGGGATTCTTTTCCTTTCCTTGCAGCTCGCGCAAATAATCGTCCAAGCGATCGAATCTTTCCTCCCAGAGACGGCGGAATGACTCCATCCAAACGTTCAGATCGATGAGAGATTGTGGACGCAGCTTGTAGATCCGCCGATTGGCGACCGGATGCACCTCCACGATCCCAGCATCACTAAGTACGCGAAGATGTTTGGAAACTTGCGGCTGGTTGAGATGAAGTCGATCAGCTATCTCCCCGACGGTAAGAGGGCCGTCACGCAGCAGTTCGACCATGTTTAAGCGGTTGGGCTCGGCAAGAGCGCTGAAGGTTGTTGTATTCATGACTGAACCCACTCCAAATGAATTTGATTGCGAAGGCATGCCAAATGATTTTTTAAGGTCATCCTTATATTAGTAATTAAAGTACTTTTTTATCTTTGGTGCAAGGATTTTCACCATTGCGGTTTAGCGACCCATGGTATGGAGGTAAGAACACGGCCGAAATCGATGGAAAAAACAACAAGATCACGAGTGCGGGCTCCCTTTTTCGGGTGATGGCTAGGGGGAAACATGTGAAGGGGAATTGTACCCGGAATAAGAAGCTGTTAACCACCATGAAAGCTGCACAGCGTACAACAACAAACGGCAAGTGCACAGCTGTAGAGGTGTTTTTCATCTTTGCAGTGGGCGAGGGGAAATGAAGTCGTATCTCTAACGATGTATTGAATGCTTAGAGACGAGAAAAAAAGCAGTGTTGTACGCGGAGCGAAGCTGGAAAGATGTTTAACATCGTAACAGGCATGTGGGGATGTTGCAGTCGTGTCTCTAACGATTTTTTTCATCTTTACAGACGATACTAAGGACCTGACCATCGGCCGGGTTGTCTTATACAGATAATGGAGTATAAAAATTCGAGGCCACTGAAGCAGCCTCGTCATAGCATTTGTGGCAGGATAAGGTATACAACTTATTGTTTCTTAAGAGTAGCAGTTTATTGCTGATCTTTTAGGGACGGTTTCGGCAGCGTGAACCAGATCAGCAGTGCAATAACCGTCCAGAGCACGAGGGTTACGATGCCGGCCTCACCAGCCACGTAGGACCAGCCGGTTGTTTTCGTGTGGAACAATTGCTCCAGCCAACTGCGGGTCATATTGATGACGGTATGTATGAGGACCGCCGGCCAAAGGCTGCCGCTTTTCAAGCGCACCCATCCCATGAAGACGGATAACGGGAAAATCATGAGCGTAAACAACAGCATATCAACGAAAAGATTGCCGTCTTGATTATAGTCGTTCAGGTAAAAAGGGTAGTGGAACAGCGCCCAGATCGCGGCTGTGACAAGGATGGCTTTTCGCGCACCCATATCTTCCATAAGCTTAGGCTGCAAAAAGCCCCGCCAACCGATTTCTTCACCGAAAGCGAAAATCCCCATCGTGATAAGCATCTGCGGACTCCAAGCCATTTTCGTCATGTACGCTATGTATTCCGAAACAGTAAATTTGGCCGTTCCGGAATTTAAATATTCTGCAGTCGGCAGAGATACGAATCCAAGTAGCCAGGCAACCAGAAAACTAAGGATGATCGGGATCCCGGATAAAACGGCCACGGCGTACCATTTGACATTTCCAATTCTCCCCATTCCCGAGGCGCGCAAAGTTTCTTTTCGTCCCGGCAGCATCATGAATAACAACAGCACGATGATCAATGGCGTCATTTGACTCAAGGCTATAAAGCTTGTGTTTCTTGTAAGGTTGGCTAATAATGTGGTGATGAGCACCAGAGCGCTGTAAGCGAGGGAAGCGGTGATCCAGTTATTTTTCATGCTGCATCTATCCTTTCTGATTTCGTATAACGTCATCATAGAGGGAATTTCTCAAGAATTTATAAAGGAGCGCCGAAATGAAAGCGAAAATATTGCTTGTAGACGATGAAGAGGATATGGTTGCATTCATTCGGGATGCGCTGGAAGACTCGGGGTACGAAGTGTTTTCGGCTTTAAGAGCAGAAGAAGCGAAAGCGGAAATTGTGAAAAACAGTCCTGATTTGATCGTTTTGGATGTTATGATGCCGGACATGGACGGCTATGCTTTTTGCCGGGAAATTCGAGAGGACATCCATGTACCGATCTTATTTCTTAGCGCTAGGGAAAGTGAAGTCGATCGGATCTACGGCCTAGCTGCGGGCGGCGACGACTATTTGGTTAAACCTTTCAGTATGGGGGAGCTGAAAGCAAGGATTGAAGCGCACCTCAGGCGGGAACGGCGAGCCGGACAGCAGCAGGATCAGGGGAATCTGCACCGGGGGCCGTTTACGGTCGATCTCAAAGGATGCGAGCTTCGTTATCGCGGGCAAGCGGTGCCTTTGACTAGGCGCGAATTTGCAATCGTGGAACTGTTGGCGCTGCATCCGGGACAAATTTTTTCCCGTGATCGCATCTACGAGAAGGTGTGGGGATACGATGCGGCGGGGGACGATACAACCGTGACGGAGCATGTCAAAAATATCCGGGCCAAAGTGGCGGCCATAAACGCAGATGCCCGCTGCATCGAAACCGTATGGGGCGTTGGGTACAAATGGGAAATTGGGCCATGAAGATGTGGTCGATCAAACGCCAGTTTATCGGTTATTTCAGCCTTGTACTGGGAATTAGTTTGGTAGTCACTTTGCTCGTTTGGCTAGCGGTTTTTTGGCTTATCTCCAATCAGCCTGCATGGCTTAGACCTGCGAATTATTACGAGAAACAAATTCCGGCTATTGAAGCTTATACGGAAAAACAAGGAGATCAACTGCTGCAACCAAGTGCGCGAATGGAATTTGAACGTCTTATTCCGCAGGAGGGCATGACATATGCTGTTCTGGATAGCCATGGAGCAAAGCTGTACGGCTCTTTGGATGAAAATGAAGCAATAAACGGGAAACCGCTGGTCAGACTTCTGAATACCGGAGGGATGACGGATCGGAGCAACGCGTACAAGATTTGGCCCCTCATCAATCCGGTCGGGGAATGGAAAGGAACGCTCATTCTCAAATATTCTTTAACCGTTAGTGCAGCTAGCGAGCGGATGACGACTGTGATCCATGCAGCAAGCGTTGTGTTACTGCTCTTGCCTTTTTTACTCGTCATTCTGTTTACGTGGCTGTTAGGCAAGCGATTCGGGATGAAGCTAAGCAAACCGATCGCAGAGCTGATCGCTGGAACCAAGCGGGTACGTCAGAGGGATTTGGACTTTTCTTTTTCATATACAGGAACAAGAGAGCTGATGCAGCTTACTCAAGCATTCGAAGAGATGCGCATGGAATTACAACAGTCGCTTCAGCGGGAATGGCAGTTGGAGCAAGAAAGGCGCGACATGGTATCGGCGCTTGCCCACGATTTGAGAACCCCGATCACGATTATTCAAGGACATCTCGAGGGGCTGCTTGAAGGCGGTGCTGAGCGACCCGAACGTTTATACGGGTACTTGGCGACGATAGATAGAAATATAAAGCGGGTGGCTAAATTGGTCGGTGAAATTAATGTGGTTTCGGAGATGGAGAAGCCCGATTTTACGCTGGAGAAACGACCGGTCGATATCGAATCGTTTGTCCGTGAGAAAGCCGCTGAATTTAAAAAGCTAATCTTGCAGCGCACCTTCTATTTCAAGTACGAGGATCTTCGCAAGGAAAGTCTTCCAGTAGGCTTCGATCCTTACAGAGTATCGCAAATTATGGAGAATTTGGTGGCGAACAGTATTCGTTTTACGCCGGAACAAGGGGGCGTACGTTTCGTTGTTTCCGTCAAGGAGCGGGAATGGTATTTCGAAATATCGGACTCCGGACCTGGTTTTCCGGAGGGGGGATTAACCGTGGTTTTCGAGAAATTTTATCAAGGAGACCCTTCCAGATCGCAGCATAAAGGGCATACAGGACTTGGTTTATATATCGCAAAGCTTCTGACCGTGAAGCACGGCGGCACGATTTCGGCCTCTAATACCAATGAAGGTGGAGCATGTGTAAGGGTAACGCTGCCGGTTGTTTGAATCATTTCGAGGAGGAGAAAGATTTCGTTCCTTGGGTAATGATCTGGGGAATGTCGGTTATGGTATCCGACGCCGGTGTGCACTAGCGCTTCTCCGATTGAGGTTGTAGGGCGTTTCATTCTTAGGAGACCTTCGCCTTCGTCTACTGACTTCATCTGTAGAGAACGACGTTCTCTGATAGAGCCCAAAGGGACGCTAAAAGGGGAGGAATCTCCGTCTAGGGTTCGATTAAAGAACAAATGACCATATATAACGAACGTGGTTCTATAATTAAAGACCTTTGTTCTTTCGAGCCCCGTTTGGAACATGCCTCCAATAAAATTGCGTCTACAAGGTGCACTAATAGCGAACTTTTTCTCTAATCTGCTGACTATACCTATTTTCAATCACCCGCAGGGTGATTTTTTTTACTTTGCAGAACTCTTGACCTTTACACTAGTGTCAATCTTATAGAATACGTTGTGAACACATACAAGAGGAGGTGTTTTCATTGAGTAGTGAATTAGAAGCAAAAGAATTGGGAGTCACAGATGCGGATCGTTCGCCGGTGACGATCATCGGCCTAGGTCCGATGGGGCAGGCGCTGGCAGGTTCATTTCTCAAGAACGGCCACCCGACGACTGTATGGAACCGTTCGATCGGGAAGGCTGATGCACTTGTCGTGCAAGGAGCGAGCCTAGCGGCTACTGTCGCCGATGCGATTGCAGCGAGCCCGCTTGTGATTGTCTGCGTGCTCGATTACAACGCTGTGCACGCGATTCTCGATCCTGTGGGAGACGTCCTGAAGGGAAGGACGCTGGTGAATCTTACTGCCGACTCGCCAAAGCGGGCCCGCGAGATGGCCGGTTGGGCTGCTGGGCACGGTATCGACTACCTCGATGGGGCTATCATGACCCCGACGCCGACGATCGGTCAGCCCACGGCCGTTGTACTGTATAGCGGAGCGACGGACGTCTATGAAAAACACCGGCCGACGCTGGCCAGTCTGGGCGGTACGGCCACGCATCTCGGTACGGATCCCGGCCGTGCAGCTGCGTTCGACGTAGCCCTGTTGGATATTTACTGGACATTCGTGAGCGGTTACGTACATGCGCTTACCTTAGCACGCGCGGAGAATATCTCGGCGAAGGAACTCGCCGTGTATGCCCAAGGAATCACCGGCATACTTCCAGGGATCATGACCGATTTTGCCCGGCAGGTCGATGAGGGTCATTCATATTATTCTCACTACCGAGGCTCATGGAATCGATGCCAGTGTTCTGAGCGCTGCCAAGGCCATCGTACAGCGGGCGATTGATGAGGGCCACGGCAGCGACGGTTTCCCGCGACTGACCGAGATGCTTCGGAAGCGGTCGTCGTTGCCTGAAGCCTAAGATCAGCTATGTCACGATACCCAGCCGTTCCCTTTTTTTCTTCATGATGCGGATTTGCTTCTCCAACCGGTGTTGCAGCGTGGCCAAGGAATTCAGTTGGCTGTTGATTTTTTCTAATTTATCTTCGTAGGCTTTCAACATGTCATCGCAATATCCGTTCTTTGCGGAATTGCTATCCTTACAACTTAAAACTTGCTCGATTTCATTGGTTGTCATGCCTAAGCTTAGATATACCTGGACGTTTCGGATGCGCTCGACTGCGGATTCGTCGAACTCCCGATAATCGTTATCCAGGCGCATGGACGTAATTAACTTTTTCTTTTCATAATGCCTGATGGATCGAGCACTGACACCGGTTGATTTAGACAATTGACTGATCTTCAACGGACACGCCTCCCTGTCATAAATGTCAGTCTCCATTATAAAGCATGACATTGGTGTCAAGGTCAATAAAAATAATTGGAGGATATATACATGAGTGAAGTAACTATTATTGGTTTAGGCCCAATGGGCATAGCGCTCACTCGCGCGCTGTTAAAGGATGGCTACCGTGTCACAGTCTGGAACCGGACGGCGGAGAAGGCTGATCCGCTGGTGCGGGAGGGAGCCGTTCTGGCCTCCAATGCAGCTTCTGCGGTAGAAGCAAGTCCTATCACGATCATTTGCGTAGCCAACTATGAGACTTCGTACAAGATACTTGATACAAAGGAGGTAATCCCTGCCCTCGCTGATCGGGTGCTGATTCAGCTTACCACCGGAAGCCCCAAAGAGGCACGTGACTATGAAGCATGGGCACATAAGCACGCTGCCGACTATCTCGACGGCGCCATTGCTGCAACTCCGGGGCAGATGGGAAGGCCGGAGACCACTATTTTCGTATCGGGCGCACGCACAGCATTGCTGAAGAGCGAGGCCATTCTTAAGAGCCTAGCGGGTAATGTTCCTTATTTAGGAGAGCAGGCCGGTTCGGCTTCTGCCTTCGATCTGGGATTTCTCTCCTACTTATACGGTTCGTTTCTGGGATTCATGCACGGTGCACGCATTTTCGAATCGGAGGGTCATCGCGTGGATGCCCTCGGATCCATGCTTCTCACCATCGCTCCATTCATCGGGGAGATGATCAAACACATGGGTGAAACGATTCAAAAAGGGGATTTTGAGAACCCGGAAAGCTCATTGAAGACCTCTGCGGTAGGCTTGGAAATGTTTCTGCAGCAAGCCCGGGAAGCGAAGATCAACGCCGAGTTTCCGGCGTTCGCTATGGGGCTTTTCAAGAGAGCGATGGAAGCGGGCTATGGCGATGAGAAAGTTGCAGCGATCATCAAGGTGCTGCGCGAGGAAGTCTGAATTCTATCATCCAATTATCGGATTACTTTAAGCACAGGCAACGTTTGAAACATTTGAAGGGGAAATGTACCAAGGAATAAGGGGCTAACCACTATGAAAGCTGCAAGGCGTACAACAACAAATAGTAAGTTCGCAGCTGCAGAGATGTTTTTCATCGTTGCGGTGGGTGAGGGGAAATGAAGTCGTGTCTCTAACGATGTTTTGAATGCTTACAGACGAGAAAAAAAGCAGCTTTGTACGCGGAGCGAAGCTGGTAAGATGTTAAACATCGTTGCTGACATGTGGGGATGTTGCAGTCGTGTCTCTAACAATATTTTTCATCTTTACAGACGAAAAGTGGGTGTAGTTGAAAATGCTGGACGAATAACGGTTCAAATAAATTGGATAAAAATGGTCTGGAGGGGAACTATTTAATAAAAAGACGATGTGGAGGCTTGCAAAAATGTTGAATTTAACCGAGCTCGAAAATGTTCATGCGGATATTGAGGCCGTTCATGAGGTTGTCGGGCACTTAAAGGCTCGAGTCGATGGCACATCGATCGAGATTCTGATCCTTAAGAATCAAGCCGGCACTTATTTTTATGAGCTCAGTCATTATTACCGGGGAGCAGACAATGCTGGTCCTGTTACTGCCATGGAAAATCGGTATTCCTCCATAGAAGAGGCAGCCAAGGGGGCGCTCCAGTCAGCTACGATGTGTTACCGCAGCACCGATGAAGGTGGAGCTTGGCTGAGAAACGAATCCTTTCTTCACTAACTTTAAGAGGGTTGATTGCAGAATCGGTGAATGAAAGGATGGGTTAGGATGCAGCAAGATTTACTTTCGGACTTAGAGCAGCTCATCATCGCACTCAAACAAAAAGAAGCGGAGACCGTTTATACGGTTCCGGTTGAGATCATGAATGCCGTAAAAAAGGCGAAAAACCTGGAAAATCTTCTACACGAAATATTTCTTGCCGTTAACGGCAGCGGCGGAATTAATTTAATCAGCATCATACGCAGAGAGTTTGGCATGAGAGCGGAGCTCGCCAATCATATCGACCGATGGGCGCCTTACAGTAAGGAGCAATTCGAGGATAAACTCCATGATGCGATTGACCGGGCTGAGATTCGTCCGGGCAAGATGGGGTTGTTTTTTGAAGGTTCCGTTGACAAAAAAGGAATGGCAGAAGCTCTCCGGTTGCTGAAAGACATCGCACATGCAGCGGTTAGGTGCCAGTTCAATCCGAAGCGTGCCGGAACGGATGCGTATATTGAAATACTGGATCATCTCATCCAGTTTTATGGGCTTCCGAATACGCATGCGGCCGGCAATATGATTAATTACAGGAGTCTGATTTCCTCCGATCGACTTTACGCCATGTCGGGGAACAACGATATCATCACAGCCGCCTTGAAAGCTCATGCCAGAACCTGGTATCAACATGCATCGTTTACATTTCTGGAGAGCAGGGACTGGTATTACACGTATGAGTCCGTTCGGGAGTATTTGTACATCTTAAATGGGGAGCAGTTGGAGCGTTTGCGCGACGACGCAATCCAATATATCCGCGATGAATTCAACATGCTCAAAGCCAAGCCGGATCTGCACAGAGCGGAGCAGTTGAAGACCATGCTGGAAACAGCATTGAGCTGGGAGGCTCCGACCGCGGCTATCTAAAGTGAAAGGGCAATCGGAATCTCTGGATTCCTGTTGCCCTGTATAAGGTCAAGCCATCTTGAAAGTTGCAAAGCGGGAAACAACAAACAGCAAGTACACAACTGCAAAGGTGTTTTTCATCGTTACGGACATGTGGGGATATCGGAGTTGTGTCTCGAACGATGTTTTTCATCTTTACAGACGAGAAAAAAAGCAGCTGTGTACGCCAAGTGAGGCTGGAGAAGTGTTTTTTATCGTTACAGACATGCGGGATGTTGGAATCGTGTCTCAAACGATATTTTTCATCTTTACAGACGAGAAGACGGAGGATTGTCAAAGACAAGCTCGATGCCAAATATACGGCTTTAAGACAAGAACCTGGCCATCGGCCAGGTTCTTTTCATCTGAAATCAGTGGGCTATTCTTCCTGGTTGGTATACAGAACCCTCGCCAGCAAATCCTGGTTGTAGTTGCCAAAATGCTGGCCATAGATCGTTAATCCGCGCTTATTCTTCGATTTATCGTCCACAGCCATTTTGAAATTAATCTCACTCTTATAGTCCAGGTTGATATCGGACAAAGTGACGTCGGAAATGCGGCAGCCGTCGATGAAGCTGCCTTCGTC
The DNA here is from genome assembly GCF_042676385.1 of Paenibacillus sp. GCM10027628. Lineage (NCBI taxonomy): Bacteria > Bacillati > Bacillota > Bacilli > Caryophanales > Paenibacillaceae > Paenibacillus > Paenibacillus sp. GCM10027628. The sequence continues at coordinate 93,517 of NZ_JBHTHA010000048.1, read as the reverse complement.
ATTCACACGGATCAGCTTGAGCACCCCGTATTGATTAAGGTGCGGAGGCCACCAATCCGGGTTGAACGTGCCTCGCGCATCGCCGAAATCGCCCGGACTTGTCCAATAGCCAATCTCTTGGTCATTGATATAAAAATAAATATCGGAAGGATAGTTGTTACAGTAGCCGGGCGCTTCCGAGCTTAGCTCCATCGAAAACTGAATTTCTTTGAAAGTCTGATTCGGCTTTAAATAGTTCGGAATGCGGTATTCGAGAAAGCCTTCCGACAGCCAGATGATCTGGGAATCGATCCGCTGCGGATCGGCAAAATAGCGGGGATCGTCGAAATCGCCGATAATGCTGTCTTTTGTCGCAAGACCGCAGGTAGGCAGTGCTTGATAGTTGCTGTAATGGCCCACTTTCATATTAACTTCGTAGAGGTTATCGATTTCCTTGCTGCGCAGATCCACCATGAGCTTCTCTTCATTGAGGTAGCAAATCTTCTGAATGCCATGTTTGCCGACGGCGGTATTGATCTCGATTAAACCGCTTTCTTCCAGTTTTTTAATATGCATCGTAATGGCGCCATTGGTGAGATTCAATTTATTCGCCAAATCATTTAGATTCAGGCTTTGGTTTTTGGCCAAGAGCTCAAGAATTTCAATTCGAATCTCTGAGCTTAATGCTTTAAATATATTTAAACCAGAGCGGAGCTCTTTGATATAGATCATATGGCCTATCCCCTTGTTTATTTTAAATTTATTATAAATGATTGGGGGGCATAAAGGAAGAGTACCGAGCCAATATTTGTTAATTACATAAAAGAAAGCGGATTCATATATAAAAAGTTAAATTTATTCAGGTTTATTCGAAATATACCTGGTGTTTATTTTAAAATAAACAGATATAATAAAGAAAATGACGTAAGCGCATTCAAAAATTTCCTTGACAAAAATTTCAAGCAAAAATAAAATAATAATATAAAATGATTTAGATTTATCTAAAGCAAATCATTTTCAACATTAGAAATTGCTCGCAATCATTCATACCAATTTTTGAAGGGGGAAAGGATCAATGAAGAAAGCAATTGTCACAGCAATGGTATTGGTTCTCAGCATGGTCTTGGTATTGTCGGGGTGCAGCACAAGCACTTCAAGCGGAGGGTCAGGGGATTCGGGAGGGAAGAAGGGTGCCTCTACGAAGCTGGTTCTTTGGACATTCAATGAACTGCATGGCAAGTTCTATCAAAGCATGGCGGAGATGTGGAACAAAGCGAATCCTGATAAACAGATCGAATTGCAAGCGGATACACTGCCATACGATGATATGCACAATAAGCTGTTGGTTGCTCTGCAATCCGGTACCGGAGCTCCTGACTTGGCGGACATTGAGATCAGTAAATTCCCCAATTTTCTCAAAGGCACGCCTCAGTTGGCTGAGCTAAACAGCATTGTTGAGCCGGAATTGAAGAACATCGTGAAATCCAGGGTGGATATTTACGCGAAAGACGGCAAATATTACGGCATCGACTTCCATGTTGGCGCAGCAGTAATTTACTACAATAAAGAAATTCTCGATAAAGCGGGCGTGAATGCGGATTCCATCGTGACCTGGGCCGATTATGAAGAAGCCGGCAAAAAAGTGCTTGCAGCTACAGGCAAGCCGATGACGACGCTGGAAACATCCGACCAATGGTCGTTCTGGCCGCTCATTTCCCAGCAAAAATCCGATTACTTGGATAAAGACGGCAAAGTGATCCTCGATAATGACATCAACACCAAAACACTGCAATACCTGCAAAATCTCATTAAAGAAAAAGTGGCGGTTCCTGCGCCAGGCGGCGGTCATCATGCCGAAGAGTACTACGGCTTCATGAACAAAGGCGGCGCAGCTTCCGTCTGGATGCCAATGTGGTACATGGGCCGTTTCACCGACTACATGCCGGATCTCAAAGGCAAAATCATCATCAAACCGATGCCGGTTTGGGAAAAAGGCCAATTCCGCTCGGCAGGTATGGGCGGTACGGGAACAGCGGTTACCAAACAATCCAAAAATCAAGATTTGGCGATGAAGTTCCTCGCCTATGCGAAGCTTTCCAAAGAAGGCAACATTCAAATCTGGAAGCAGCTTGGTTTTGACCCGATTCGCATCGAGGTATGGAGTTCGCCGGAGCTGCAAGAAGAAAACAAATTCACTCAATTCTTCGGTAAAGATATCTTCAAAACGCTTGAATCCGTGAAAAATGAAATCTATCCGGTCAACGTAGGCGAGAAGATACCTGTGGTTTCGGATGCGGTAAAAACAAAAATCATGCCGAGCGTGCTGCAAGACGGAAAAGACGCTGCGCAAACGCTGAAAGATGTTTCGAACGAATTGCGGAAGTAACACGAACGACTGACAGATAGAGCACCGTCACTAGCTTTGTGAATAGCGAGACTATTTGCAAGGCTAGTGATTCATGCTTTCGTATTGGAGAGGAGGGCTAGGATGGAAACTCAACAAGTGGCTGCAACAACAGTTACAAAGAAACGGGCTGCCGGCGGCGGGCTGCTTTATTCGCAAAAGGTTGCGCCCTACGTATTTGTATTGCCGTTTGTCCTTTCATTCTTGATTTTTTTCGCTTATCCCGTTGTCAGCACGGTGATCATGAGCTTCCAAGAAGTGCTGCCGGATCATACGCGCTTTATCGGTATGGATAACTATAGAAAGCTGTTCAACCCGGATTTTTACAAGGCTTTGCTGAATAACACGAAGTATACATTCTGGACGCTTCTTATCCTGATTCCTATTCCATTGGTGCTGGCCGTTTTTTTGAATTCGAAAATCATGAAGGCGCGCAATTTTTTTCGGGCCTCTCTTTTTATTCCGGCCTTAACGTCCGTGGTTGTGGCAGGCACGATCTTTAGATTGATTTTCGGGGAGCTGGACGGTTCCTTATTGAACTCGTTCATGCATATGATTGGGCTGGAGAGCCAGAAATGGCTGAGAAGCTCGGGCACGGCGATGTTCGCTATGGTGCTGCTCGCTGCCTGGCGCTGGACGGGCATTAACATCTTGTATTTCTTATCGGCTTTGCAAAGCATCCCGAATGAACTTTATGAATCCGCCGAGATCGACGGCGCCGGCATCTGGCAGAAGTTCCGTAATATTACGCTTCCGCTCTTGAAGCCGGTGACGATTTACGTATTGACGATTAGCATCTATGGCGGCTATTCGATGTTCGTCGAGAGCTACACGATCTTTAGCGGCAATAACTCGCCGAATCAGATCGGTCTGACGATGATCGGCTACATTTATAAGCAGGGCCTGGAATCGAACAATCTCGGCTTCGGCTCGGCGATCGGTCTGACGCTGCTCGTGATCACGCTGCTCGTCAATATGGTGCAATTAAAATCTTTCGGATTATTCAAAAAGGAGGAGTAAATCGATGAAAGAACGCGGATCCTGGTCGCTGCCGGCCGTCCTGATGCTCCTTCTGTTTATCGTACTTGCGATTGCCTCGATTTTCCCCTTGTACGCTCTATTTCTAGCATCGCTAAAGCCATCCAAGGAACTGCTGCGCTACGGTCTGAATGTAAAGCTGCAGTGGGATTTGATGAGCTTGAAAAACTACACGTTCATCTTGTCGGGCGAAGCCAAAAACTATTTTAATTGGTACAAAAACAGCCTCGTGATCACGGTGATTTTCACGGTAGTCAGCTTGCTTTTCTCCTCTATGGTCGGGTATGGTCTCGCCAAATATAATTTCAAAGGCAAGAACCTGATCTTCACCATGGTGCTGCTCGTCATGATGATTCCGGTGGAGATTATTATGCTTCCTCTTTACAAACTTACAATCGGCTTGAAGTTGATCAACACCATCGCAGGGGTCATTCTGCCCTTTGCCGTTGCGCCGCTGCCGATTTTTTTCTTCCGCCAATATGCGGCGGATCTGCCGAAAGATTTTCTCGATGCGGGCCGTATCGACGGATGCTCGGAGTACGGGATCTTCTTCCGTATTATGGTGCCGCTGATGGCCCCGGCCTTTGGTGCGATGACGATTTTGCAAGCAATGGGAAGCTGGAACAACTTCTTATGGCCGTTAATCGTACTGCGAACAAATGAAAGTTTTACGCTGCCAATTGGGCTGTCCAGCCTGCTCACGCCGTATGGCAACAATTACGACATTCTGGTGGCGGGCTCGGTGCTGGCCATTCTGCCGATCTTGATCCTGTTCGTGTTCTTCCAGCGTTACTTCGTCTCAGGGTTAACCGTCGGTGGGGTAAAAGGTTAATGGGGTTAAGGAACACGGGGCGGCAAGTGAATAGGCTTGGCAAAACATTAGGCATCGTCTTGTTGATAGGATCGCTGCTGGCGGGATGCACCAGCCGAGCGGTACCGAAGCCGGTGTACCCCTCAGCGCCCATCGACTACCCGATGTATGATGTGAAGAATGCGGACAATGAGCAGGAGTGGCACGTGAACAACGCTCACGATCCTTCCATTGTCAAAGACAGGGACATCTATTACGTGTTCTCCACGGATGTGAAAGCGTCCGGAACGCTGCGTCCCGGCATCATGGTGCGGAAGTCGAAGGACTTGATCGCCTGGGACTGGGTCGGCTATGCGTTCAAGGAAGGCATCCCGAAGTCGGCGCTCGCATGGACGAAAGCGACGAACTTGTGGGCGCCTGACGTGGCGAAGTTCGGAGACACGTACTACCTGTACTATGCGGCCTCGCAGTTCGGGACGAACCAATCAGTCATCGGCGTGGCCACGAGCGCTTCGATCGAGGGGCCATGGGCCGATCAGGGCGCTGTCGTGCAGACGCAGCGCGGAGACGAGCCGAACGCCATCGATCCGAATATCGTCCGCGATGCGGACGGTCAGCCCTGGATGGCGTATGGGTCTTTCTTCGGCGGGATCTATATCGCGCCGATTGACGCTGCGACAGGGAAGCTGAAGGAGCAGGGCTTCGGGCGCAAGATCGCAAGCCGGGATCACAAGACGGCCGAGGGCGCGATCGAAGGGCCGTATATCATTTACAACAAAGAGACGAAAAAGTACTACCTCTTCGCCTCGTACGATTCGCTTTTCAAAGATTACAACGTCCGGGTCGGACGTTCGGATGCGATAACCGGCCCATACCTCGATATGAATGGGCGGGATCTTAATGATCCGACCTCGGCGCCGGCCGGCGAGATCGGCAATAAGCTGATCGGCGGATACAGCTTCTCGCAGGGCGAGGGCTGGATCGCGCCGGGGCATAATTCCGTGCTGCAGGATGGCGGCAGCACGTACATGGTTCATCACGCGCGGGGCGAGACGCGCACGTCGTGGCCCTACCTGCACGTCCGGCAGATGCTTTGGACGAAGGACGGCTGGCCGGTCGTTTCGCCGGAACGCTATGCCGGCGAGAAGGTGCAGCCGATCCCCAAGGCGTCCATCGCCGGCACGTGGGAGCGTATCTATCACGAGAAGGCCACGAATGGTCGCGTGAAGGCGAAGCCGCTGACGCTGTTCTCGAACGGCAAGGCGGAGGGTGAGCCTGGGAGCGGAACTTGGTCGTTTGACGGCGACCATACGATGACGCTCACGTGGCATGAAGGTGAAGCGGCAGGACGGACCGAAGAGCTATTGCTCCTCCCCTCCTGGGACTGGGAATTACAACGTCCTGCGCTTGTATTTACCGGGCTGGATCGGAGTGGAACAGCCGTATGGGGCAAACAGATAAGTGACAAGAAATAGATATAAAGAGAGGGAACCTACATGCATTCATCAGAGAAATTGGTGCGCGAAACTTTCGTCAATCCGGTCATTGAGCAGCGGGCCGATCCGTGGGTATATAAGCACACTGACGGGTACTACTATTTCACTGCGTCCGTACCCGACTATGACCGGATCGAGGTGCGCAGAGCACGGGGCATCCAAGAACTTGCCGCTGCCGACTCAGTTACAGTATGGCGCAAATACGCGACGGGACTCATGAGCGCCAACATCTGGGCGCCGGAGATTCATTATATCGCTGGCAAATGGTATATCTATTTTGCAGCGGCACGGACGACAGAAACGAATAACGGCCTGTTTGATCACCGTATGTTCGTGCTTGAAAATGCCTCGGAGAATCCGCTAGAGGGTGAATGGTTGGAAAAGGGCCAGCTTCGCACGAATTGGGAATCGTTCTCCCTAGATGCGACCCAATTCGAGCATCGTGGCGTCCACTATCTCGTATGGGCGCAAAAGGACCCGGCCATTTACGGCAACTCCAACCTGTACATCGCTCCGCTTGAGAATCCTTGGACGATTCGCGGACAGCAGGTCATGATCGCAAAGCCTGAATATGACTGGGAAATCATAGGTTTTCACGTGAATGAAGGTGCAGCCGTGCTCAAAAAGAACGGCAAAATCTTCATCAGCTACTCGGCCAGTGCGACCGACTACAACTATGCGATGGGGCTGCTGACCGCATCGGCGGACAGCGATTTGCTGGACCCGAACTCATGGAGCAAAAGCCAGTCGCCCGTGTTCACAACGAATGAAACAAACGGACAGTATGGCCCCGGGCATAACAGTTTTACTGTTTCGCGGGACGGTAGTGAGGATATCTTGATCTACCATGCCCGGAATTACAAGGAAATCGTAGGCGATCCGCTGTATGATCCGAACCGTCACATGCGTGCGCAGCGTCTGGGCTGGCACGAAGACGGAACGCCGAATTTTGGCATCCCTGTTGCTGATGGAGAACCGGTGTAACTGCATAAAACGAAGCAGCATTCCCGGCTTGATGTCGAGGGTGCTGTTTTTTAGTTGACCGGAACAGAACGTTTGCGAATAGGCGGGCCACGTGCAGAAGCGTTGTTTCCATGGTAAAGTATGGATATTGGTTGTGGAAGTTACAATTTCAAAAAAAAGGTTGTGGGATAGATGACGATCTATATCGCGCTGTTGCGAGGGATTAACGTTGGTGGCAAGCATAAGATCAAGATGGCTGATTTGAAGCGCATATTTGAAACAATGGGCCTAAGCCGGGTTCAAACGTATATTCAAAGCGGTAATGTCCTGTTCGTATCGGATGAGGAGGAAGAGCCGCTTCGCAAGCGTCTCGAACAGGAGATCGAGGTGGAGTATGGCTTCCCAGTACCTGTTATATTAAGAACCTCTGACGAGTTGAAAAGGGTAACCGCGAATTGCCCGTTCTCGGAGGAAACCATTTCCGAAGCGGAGGCATCGAATGAAGGCGAGAGCCTTTATGTCTCCTTCATGCTTGAGGAGCCTTCGCAGGAAAAGGTTGAACGGTTGGAAGCTTACAGAAGTAAAGACGAACATTATCGGATTGTGGGCAAGGAGGTCTTTCTTTTATTCCATCGTAGTGTCCGCGATTCTAAACTTGCGAACAACCTTCATAAGCTGGATGTTCCATCAACTGTGCGCAATTGGAAAACGACAAATAAGCTCGTTGAACTTGCAAGTGCAATGGAGGTAAATGTATAGACAGGCACTAAACCTCCAGTGATTTCGTTCATCGCTCGTCCATAATGATATGTCCTTGCCCGGGTTCAAATTCGGTGAAACCGGCCATATGGCGCAGTTGGAACCCGATTGGCTTGTTTCTGCCCATAATAATGACATTCTGTATGTCGGTGGCGCGTTCGGATCGTAAGGAAAAGGATTTGGTATAAGCAAATTCTTCGCTAAGAGTTCTATGAATAGCGTTAATTAACTTGTCATTCTCACCTTTTCCCATCAGATTCATGATGATCGATCCCTGGGATTCAAGTTTACTTTTGGCGATTTGGAAAAATTGCTTGGATATTAAATGACACGGGGTTCCTTTATCGGTGAAGGCGTCTAAAATAAGATAGTCATAGGTATGCGGTTCTTCACTGCTGAGCAAAAGGCGTCCGTCGCCAACGATTACATTATTCTTACGGTAGCCGAAGTAGGTTTTGCTTATTTCGACTACGTTGCCGTCAAGCTCGGCGATTTTAAATCGCTTATCTGAAAAATGGCCGGCGATTGTCCCTATGCCATGCCCGATGACAAATACGTCTTCAAATGACGGGTTGTTGAACGCCATTAAGTGGATAATGGCCCTCGGATATTCAAATACGATCCGTTCCGGATCATTCAAGTCCATTGCCCCTTGGATAGCCTCGTTTGAAAATTGCAAAACACGGAAATGCCCCTTCTCGCCGTATAACTCCGTAGTCTCGTATACGGAAATTTCATGGCTGTTGCCGAATGTCTTCAACAGGATCTGCAAGTCATTGTACTCCCTCAAGGATATAGTATCCATAACAAAAACCTCCTCTTACTTGAGAAGGAGGTTTTGCTATTCTTTTAGCCAATCGTTCAGGCTTTCGCAAGGTAATCGGCAAGTTGTTCGAAGGTTCCGCCAAAGCCTTGTTTCATACTTTCGTGCATAGCCGCAAAGAATTGGAGTTCTTCCTCTGTCGCGTTAATAGGGCCGCCTCTGAGCGTTAGCGTCGTCTTGCCTTCGTGCTCGGTTAAGGTCAAGGTGTTCATGATTTCCAGCGGAAAGACAGCGCTAAAAGGAGGCCTGATCGTATTGCCCTCTTCATCGGAAAAGGAATTCGTGTAGACGATTTTCTCGGGCGGGGTGATTTCACCGTAGACAAACTTGCCCCACATGACGTTTCCGTCCGGCGATGTCATGCTGTAGTGAAAAATGCCGCCAGGGCGGAGATCCAACTTGGAGACACTGAGCGTTAAGCCTTTCGGTCCCCACCATTGCGCTAAGCGCTCAGCTTCGGTCCACGCCTTGAATACAAGTTCTCGCGGCGCATCAAAGCTGCGGGTGATAACCAGTTCGTTCCCTTCCATTTTCGTCGTGATGTTGTTTGCTGCATTGTTTTCAGCCATGTTATCCCTGCCTCCATTATTTTAATTTTGCCGTTACTCTTTGTTTGTACCGCTTTTGTCGCCTTGTTTCTTTTCCTGACGCTGCAGTTGCTGAAGATAATCATCCAATCGATCGAATCTCTCCTCCCAGATGCGGCGAAAAGAGTCCAACCAAGTGTTAAACTCTTGCAGGGACTGGGGTCTCAGCTTATAGATCCGCCGATTTGCGATTGGGTGCATATCGACAAGTCCGGCTTCGCTAAGTACGCGGAGATGTTTGGAAACTTGCGGTTGTGCAAGCCCAAGCCGATCGGCGATTTCCCCCACAGTAAGGGGGCCGTCGCGCAACAGTTCAATGATGTTCAAACGGTTGGATTCGGCAAGAGCACTAAAAATGCTATTCATGTACATAATATACTTCGCATGGAATATTCTTGTCAAGGAATATATGTGCGTGGATCAGCAATGCGTACCTTTGCATTCGTAGATGAAGACGGTTAAATTAGAAAAGGACATATGTCCTATTTGCAATTTGCTTTTATTCCATACACTGAATTGCAGGATAGCGCCAATGTGGTGCTATTGGAGCGGAGGATGTAGATTGCAGAAAATAAGCGATATCCAAGTTATTCAGGCGCTTATGCAAAAAAATGGTTTGGTCGACGTGTTTGGGCCCGAAGCTGTAGGAGAAATGGAGCTCAGAACCTATGCCGATCGAGAGATGGTTTGCTCCATGGGCGATACGCTGGATGGCTTGTACGTGCTTGTGTCGGGCAAACTGAAGGTCTATACGCTGCTGCCGAACGGCAAGACGATGCTGCTGCGGTTTTCCAGACCGCCGGCCCTGATCGGGGATGTGGAGTGGATGGCGCAATACCCCGTCAAAAATAATGTGGAAGCCGTCGGCGCTTGCTCGCTGCTTATCATAACCCGGGAGCTGATTCTTGAGAAAGAAGCGAATAACCCTGCATTTCTATGGTTTATGATCCAGAATCTGAGCCATAAACTGTATACGCTCGGCAATGCTTCAGCGATGAATTTGCTTTATCCGGTGGAAAATCGGTTCGCAAGCTATTTGCTTTCTCTGCTTTCACAGAAGGATGGCTTGGAGCAAGCGGAGGAAATACGCACATCTACACTGACGGAAACAGCAGAGATGCTTGGGACCAGCTATCGTCACTTGAATCGTGTTATTCATCGTTTGATTCAAGATGGTGTGCTCGTACGGAAAAAAGGGCGGCTCATTGTATTGAACGAACACAAATTGAGAGAGCTGGCAGGCAATCATTTGTACAACTAGGAAGGGGCTAAGAGCTTGGCGGGAATTCTATATTCATTATTAGCTGGTGTTTTTATTGCTATTCAAGGTGTCTTAAACACCAAGTTGAGTGAAAAAGCGGGGTTTTGGTTAACGAACACCATCGTGCACGGGTCTGGCTTTCTGGTATCGTTAATCCTGTTTGCACTGATTCGCGACGGCAGTTTGAGCCAATTGCAAAATGTGAACAAAGGCTATATGCTTGGCGGAATGTTCGGCGTGGCGATCGTATTCTCGGTCATGAAAGGAATCGGTCAGCTGGGGCCTGCATATTCGATAGCGATTTTACTTGTAGCTCAGTTAATTTTCGCTTTAGTCATTGATACATTTGGATTATTTGGCGTATCGGCTGTGCCGCTGGCTTGGAATAAGCTAGCGGGAGTCTTCATTATTATTGCGGGCATTGTTGTTTTTAAATTAAGATAGCTGAAAGGTTCAGGGATTTCGATGAATTCAACCTATTTATTACGGACGTTTAATTTTCTTTACTTTGCACTTCTAGCTTTATTCGTTTCCTTTCTACCGGTCTACATGGATGCGCAGGGTCTCCCGACTTCGAAGATCGGACTTATTATTGGCACCGGGGGGATTGTCACGATCTTTTCCCAACCATTATGGGGGATGATAAGCGACCGGACGAAAACTGTTAAAAAGATAATGCTGCTTCTGCTAGTCTGCTCTACCTTTGTTGGGTATTTTTTGTACGCTTCGGGTAGTTTTATAGTGCTCTTGCTCTTTACCATGTTGCTTTATTTCTTCTTGATGCCATTAGATCCGCTTACGGAAAGTCTCAATTTTCAAACGGCTGAGGCAAATAAAGTGAGCTATGGCTCGGTTCGTACGTTCGGAGCAGTCGGGTACGCGGTCATGTCGCTTGTTGTCGGCTATGCGATGCTGTATTTTGGCATGCAAAGCCTTGCGTTGTTGTTTGCGGGAATCGGGGTGATCGGTTTTCTGGTCTGTCTCGGCTTGCCGGATGCGCCGGCGACGGGGAAGCCGGTATCGATCAAAAGTTTGCGCAATTTTTTGAGTCACCGCGAGACAGTTTGGTTTCTGGTACTGATTTTTGTTTCTGCGGTACCTCAGCGTATCAATGATACTTATCTTGGCGTCTATATCCGGCAATTGGGCGGAACCTCTGACCTGGTCGGTCAAGCATGGTTTCTGGCTGCGGGAAGTGAGATTCTCGTCTTTGCGCTTAGTTTCTGGTGGTTGCGAAAAGGGAAAGAGATGATTCTCATAGCGTTTGCCAGCTTCTTTTATGCTTTGCGGTTCTTTCTGTCGGCATGGATCACTGATCCGCACTGGTTAACGTATTTGCAGCTGCTGCAGATCTTTACATTCCCTGTTTTTTACTCCGCGGCCATCCAATATCTTTACCGGATCGTTCCTGAGGAGTGGAAGGCCACGGGGCAGACGGTGCTGGCTTTACTTTTCTTTGGAGTTTCGGGCATCGTAGCTTCCTATCTTGGCGGGTGGGTGTATGAAGTCTTGGGAGGCCACAAGTTGTATTTGTCGATATCGGTGCTTTCTACGGCTGGGTTGCTGCTCAGTTTCGTCCTGCATAGAAGGTATGGGCAAAGATTCGAGAGTGCCAAGATCGTAGCGAGGTAATCATTGTTTGGGAGGTTGCTCATTGTGGAAATACGTAGAATTGGGCATGAAGAAATTCCCGAGGTGCATAAGCTGATGATCGACGTGGTGTCGCGTCTTCCCGCTCAATCGTTTTTCGCTATGGACGATGAGGACAGCTTGCACGCTCTTATAGAAAATCAAGGGGAGATCTATGGCGCTTATGTGGAAGCCCGTCTCGTTGCCTACACGGTACTTGCATTCCCCGGACCCGGGTCAAAAAATCTGGGAAGGGAGTTTGGCGTGCCGGAGACAGAGCTGACGCGGGTGGCCGTTCTGGATGCAACCGTCGTGCATGAATCCGCAAGGGGACAAGGTTTGCAGCGTCGCTTTCACGAGCTGAGGGAAGAGCGTGCTAGGGCTCGCGGCTGCTTACATCTGTACTCGACGGTTCATCCGGACAATCACGTCAGCCGGCGTAATTTGGAGGCATCAGGCTTCTTGCTTCAATTCACCCGTCCCATGTATGGCGGCCTGCCAAGGCATTGTTATGCAAAACGGCTTATTTATCCGAACTAGAAAAAAAGCAATAGCCCTTCGCTTTAGGGTTATTGCTTTTCTTTGTTACTCCAGACGGTAATCGTCCGTCTTCTCTCCGTCTTCCCATATTTCTACGAAAAGAGCATCGCAATTTTCAAAATCGGACGTTTTGAAGGAAAGGGCTCTTTCCTCGTCCGTGCCTACATAAACATTGTCCATTCCATCTTCGTTAAACGAGAGGATTACGTATATTTTCATGCATCTCTACCTCCACATACTGATTCTTTGCATTATATCACAATGGCTTTTATGATTAATATCAATCAGATATAAGGGAGGGCTCGAATGCGAAACGAGGAAGAGATGCTAGCGCTCATCGTTGGTTATGCCGAAAAAAATGAACAGGTAAGGGCAGTCATCATGAATGGATCGCGACTGAATAAGAATGCGCCGCGCGATTGTTTTCAGGATTATGACATCGTCTATGTGGTCACGGAGGTTGATTCCTTCGTACGCGAGCGTGACTGGATCCAACAGTTCGGTGAAATGATGATTATGCAGATGCCGGAAGAAATGGGTTCTGAGCTTCGGGAGTCTTATGACTTTTTTAATTTTCTCATGCAATTTACAGACGGCAATCGAATTGATCTGAATTTGTACACGGCGGAGAGGTTTAGTCAGGTGGAAAGGGATAGCTTGAGCCTGCTGCTTCTTGATAAAGATGGCCGGATCGATCCCTTTCCGCCGCCAAGCGACTCCGATTATATCACATTGCGGCCGTCCGCCAAGCAATTCGCAAACTGCTGCAATGAATTCTGGTGGGTTAGCACCTATATCGTCAAAGGACTATGGAGAGGCGAAGTGCTCTACGCGAAACAAATGTTGGAGCAACCGGTGCGGGACATGCTGATTAAGATGCTGCGATGGCACGTGGGCATTCGTTCCGGTTTTACCGTCGATTCGGGGAAATATGGTAAATATTTCGAGAAACAACTGACGCCAGAGCAGTGGGATCAACTGATGAGCACATACCCCGACGCTAATTACGATCATATCTGGCAGGCGCTGTTTAACATGGTTGATCTCTTTAGACAAATTGCGTTGGAAGTCGCCGCGCATCTGGGGTACGAATACCCTCATGACGATGATCGAAGAGTCACCGCCCATCTTGTTCATGTGAGGGATTTGCCTCAAGATGCTGAACGGATGTATCCATAAACAAATCCAAGGGTATGGTGACAAATAGGTAGGCTAGTAGAGGTGTTTTTCATCGTTGCAATGGGCGAGGGGAAATGAAGTCGTGTCTCTAACGATACTTTCCATCTTTACAGACGAGAAGATGGCGGATTAACAAAGACAAGTTCGTTCACGAACGTACCGCAGTAGACCAAGACCTGAGGAGCTGCCTCAGGTTTTTTCATTTCATCTTTTCAAGGGTAACATTGAATAAAACAATAAGCAGTCCTGTATAGACGACAGAGCAGGCAATGCCGATTAGAGGATTGCGGAAATGGACGCGCAGCATGATAAACATGATGATATCGAAAAGTGTTGACCATAATAGATTCCACCGGTTGTGGTAGGTAATCGCTCCCAATTTCACTGAAATATATTCGAGCACGACAAAAAGAGCTGTGAATAAAAGGATATACTTGAACCTTTGCAAAAGCGAACGATCTGCCGGATAATGCGAGAGATAAACCCATGTCGAGAGGGGCATGCCAATCAAGCAAAGCAGCAGAATGGGGATCATGGCGTATTTCACACCGTTGGGCTCCATCTGCCAGAGCTGATAATTATAACAAATCAATTCGTATAACAAATTGCTGAGTGACGCGAATAGAATCGTCGGATAATAGGGTTTCCAGTTGCGATCGGCGAGTTTGAAGGCAGCTAGAATCCAAAGAATTGAATATAGGACAGCAACCAACACGGACCAACTCCTTCTTAAGGTAGATTACCCGAAAGAAAGATTAACATACAATTCATTTCATTCATTAATATGGTAAGTTTCACAGAAAATTAGCGCACTGCTTTCGATAAGCGGAAGGAGCCACGCCGTTCCATTTGCGAAATTGCTTGGAAAAATACAAAGCATCGTTGAATCCGACCGAAGAGGCAACCTGATCAATGGTCATAGAGGTTTCCAGCAGCTGCTTCGCGCGTTCCATTCGAATTTTGAGCAAATATTGCATCGGGGACAGTCCGATATATTGCTTGAACATTTTGCATAAATAAGTACGATGATAGCCAATCGAATGGGCCAATGATTCTATAGAGACAGTCTGCGTGTATTGAAGTTCCAAATAACGAACCGCTTGAGAAACTTGGCGCTCAATCTCGGATTCAGCCACGCGTTTATCGGTAACCCGATGCCGGTTGGTCTGTCCAAGCCTACTTAGCAGGAGACGCAGCCAACCTCCGGCTTCCATATCCTCAAGCACCGGATAGTCCGACTGCTGAAAGCTGGAACGGATTTGGCGGTATACGTGCCGAATGGCGCGGGGATTGCTGCCCGAGATGACGGCATTCTCAGGAGTGACTCCCATGGAAGATAACGTCATGCCAACGGCTCGGCCGGCGAAAGCAACCCATGCATAATGCCAAGGTTGGTCTGCATCTGCGATATAGCTGAACAGCTCGCCAGGGAAGATGACGAACGTGTCCCCGGATCTGCAGCGGTAAGAGCGATCACGCATTTCGAAGACGCCCTCTCCGGAGAGGACCGTATGAATCAGGTAGTAATCATGCACGGCAGGGCCCATTTGATGCAGAGGGATGGGCTTGCCTTCTCCGCTAAATAGCACCGATATATCTGCGTTGGTGGTAAGAGGATTAATGTTGATCGTAAAATAAGAGTGTTCCGGATTCATAGGATCACCTCTTGCTTTTTTCTCATAGGGTAGCGTAAAAAACTAAAAATGTCCATATTGCTGTTCGTTCGATCCATATGCATCATTAAGCCGCTGAGCTATAGTGAAGTGGAGAAGAACAAGACAATATGGAGGCGACGAACCTATGTCCAAAATTACTTTTTTAGGTGCAGGAAGTACCGTATTTGCCAAAAATGTACTTGGCGATTGTATGCTGACGCCTGCTCTTCAGGGCTTTGAACTAGCGTTATTTGACATTGATCATGTGCGGTTGCAGGATTCCGCAAATATGCTGAATAACATCAAAAAGACGAGCGGAAGCACATGTGTTGTGAAAGCGTATACGGACCGGAAGGAAGCCCTGCGCGGAGCCAAATATGTGGTCAATGCCATCCAGGTTGGCGGCTATGATCCTTGCACCATTACGGATTTTGAAATCCCGAAAAAATACGGCCTGCGTCAAACGATTGCCGACACGGTCGGTATCGGAGGGATCTTCCGCAACCTCCGCACAATTCCAGTGATGCTCGATTTTGCCGCTGACATTCGCGAGGTTTGTCCGGATGCATGGTTCCTCAATTACACTAACCCGATGGCGGTGTTAACGAATGTGATGAACACCTACGGCGGCGTTCGCACCGTTGGACTTTGCCATAGTGTGCAAGCTTGTATTCCCGGCTTATTCGACAGCTTGGGCATCGATAAGGAAGGCGTCAAAGCCAAGATTGCCGGAATCAACCATATGGCATGGCTGCTTGAAGTAACCAAAGACGGTGTCGATTTATATCCGGAGATTAAAAAACGGGCGGCTGAGAAACAAAAAGAAAAGCATTGGGACATGGTCCGCTATGAAATGATGCTGAAATTCGGCCATTACATCACAGAGTCTTCGGAACACAATGCCGAATACCATCCTTATTTCATCAAACGGAATTATCCGGAGCTGATCGACCGTTTCAACATTCCGCTGGATGAATACCCGCGCCGCTGTATTGAGCAGATTGCGCGCTGGGGAAAAATGCGTGACGATCTCGTAAACGATACGAATCTGACGCATGAACGCTCTCACGAATATGCTTCCTACATCTTTGAAGCGATGGAAACCGATATTCCGTTCAAAATCGGCGGCAACGTTATGAACACCGGCCTGATCACCAACTTGCCGCGCGAAGCATGCGTAGAGGTGCCTTGCTTGGTCGACCGCAATGGCGTCATTCCTACCTATGTAGGCGACCTGCCTCCGCAATGTGCGGCGCTCAACCGGACGAACATCAATACGCAGCTGCTGACGATCGAAGCGGCGATTACGCGCAAGCGCGAGCACATTTATCATGCAGCGATGCTCGATCCGCATACATCTGCGGAGCTTTCTATGGATGATATTATCGCAATGTGCGACGATCTTATCGAAGCGCACGGCAAATGGCTGCCAGAATATCACTAAAAGAACATGACAAAAATAAAAGCCAGAAATCCTTGATTGTAAAGGGTTTCTGGCTTTTTTAAATTAGCAAGTTTGACCCTACGGGGCGCTAATTGATGTGTAATGATGTTTTTCAGCGTTGCAAACGTAAAAGCAAAATGGAAACGGGCCAATAGCGATGTTTCCCATCGTTGCTTGTTTGAAGTGGGCAGATGCCATACTTGGATATACACACTAGGATCGACAGGAAGATATGAAAATGCTCACCCTCCAAGCGGATTAAACTCGCATATGCTTCTAAAGAGTTTATAATGGCATTATAAACTCTTCAGAAGTGCAACTCTATACACGGAGCGTAAACAAATGAAATTAAACGAAGCGTTAAGCCTTAGTTCTTTATCGCGTGTGCGAATCGTTGCTGGTGCGGACTCCCTCGAACGCACGATCCGCTGGACGCATGTCGTTGATTTGCCGGATCCATTGCCATGGGTAAATCCTGGGGATCTTATGCTGACCACGGGGTATGCCTGGCCGCGGGACGATGACCAGCAGCGGGATCTCATCCGTGTTTTTGCGGAAATAGGTCTGGCAGGGCTTGGATTTGCGGTGCCCAATTTTTTCGAAAGCATCCCTGCCGCGACCCGCGAAGCTGCGGAAAAGCACCATTTCCCATTGCTGGAAATCCCTTGGGAAATCCCTTTTTCCTCGATTACCAAAGAAGTTCATGGAGCGATCATTGCGAATCAATATGAACTGCTGGAGCAATCCGAGGCCATTCACCGGGAGCTGATGCGAAGCGCGGTGGAAGCAGAGAGCTTGCAAGACATTGCCGTATTGCTGGGCAGATTAATTGGCCGCAGCTTGACGATCGAGCATCCGGACGGAGCATTGCTGGCATCATGCATCAGGCATGAAGAAGCAGCGGAATGGCGACCGATGGAAGATGAAGGCTTCACGACCGGGATGATCCGGGAAAATTGCTCATTTCTGAAAGCTATGGCGGATACGAATACACAGCCCTTGCATGTGCCCGCAGATGATGGCAATAGCCTGCCGGCCAGATATGTGTGGCCGATTCATATCAAGAAAGAATTGGTCGGACTGCTTTGGGTAATCGAAGGTGAGTTCTCGTTGACCGAGCTAGAAATCCGGGCGATAGAGCACGCTTCCTTGGTAACGGCCTTGCACATCTCAGGTCTCAGACAACGGGTCTCCTTTGAAGCGCAGATTGGACTATCCTTTCTGGAATCGCTCCAGGAAGGCTCCTTTCAACCGACACTTCAATCGCTCAAACGCGCGGAAATATTACGGTTTGATCCGGAGGGTACGTACCGGATGGGCCTGCTTTCCTTAATTTTGCCTGTGCCCTTGTCACCCGAAGGGATTGTAAAGCGCGAGAGGTTTGTAGAAAGACTTCGCAGAGCAATGCTGACTCTAGGGGTGCCTACACTTTTATCCTACAACCAGAATCAGATTACATTTCTCCTGCCGGAACGATTAACCGGCAAAGAGATTTGGCAGAAGTTTCAGAATGAAACGACTCTATTGTTTGCTGTAAGCCGAGCGCATAAAGGAATTGTTGGCGTCCAAAAGGGGTATCAGGAGGTCGTTTCGATGCTTCCGCATCTGACGCCCGGCGACTTTTACGATTATGAAGATCTGTTAGTGCCCAGACTTCTTCTGGGTGAAGAGGATGCCAGAGAGCTGTTCCTGGAAAAAATGTTCAAACCGCTTCAGCAAACTCGCAATGGAGACGTGCTTGTCGAGACACTCGTGGAAGCGGCACGCCATGGGTTTCAGCATAAGAAAACCGCAGAGAAGCTTAGCATTCATCCGAAAACGCTGCGTTATCGTCTGGATAAAGCCATCGAAATCGGCGGCTTTTCGCTGGATGACGAAGACACGCGGTTTAAGATACAGCTTGCAGCACGTATTTTATCCCTTAAGTATAATAAATAAGGGGTAAATTTAGCTGAATGCGCCATATTCTTTATCCCTTTGTGAGTATACAATATAGAAAAATGATCATAAGGGAGATAAAAACATGGATAAAAAACGTAAATTTGTATCTGTAGCGACCGATCTGCCTGGCGTTAAAACGAGAGAACTTTTGGATAAGAGAAAGCAGTATGTATCTAACGGCGTAGGCAATAATTTCCCTTTGTTTGTGCAAAAAGCACAGGGCGCTTTGCTGCTCGATGTAGACGGTAATGTCTTCCTGGATTTTGTTGGTGCTATCGGTACGATCAACGCCGGGCACTGCCCGACAGAAGTCGTCGAAGCGATCAAGAAGCAAGTCGAGCAGTACATTCACACTTGCTTCCACGTCGGCATGTATGAGCCTTATGTGGCATTAGCTGAAAAGTTGGCAAGCATTACCCCCGGCAGCTTTGCGAAGAAGGCAATGTTCCTGAACAGCGGAGCGGAAGCCGTCGAGAATGCCGTCAAAATCGCCCGGAAATATACCGGAAGAACGGGCATCGTATCATTTACGCGCGGATTCCATGGAAGAACGCTGCTCGGCATGTCCCTTACGAGCAAAGTCAAACCGTATAAATTCCAAATGGGGCCATTTGCGCCGGCTACTTATAAAGCGTCGTTCCCCTATCCGTTTCATCGTCCGGAATCGATGACGGAAGAGCAATACTCACAGTTCTGTGTAAACCAGTTTGAGGACTTCCTGCTGACGGAAGCGGCACCCGAAGAGCTGGCAGCCGTCATTATGGAGCCGGTACAAGGCGAAGGCGGATTCATTGTTCCTCCGAAATCGTTTGTTAAGGGAGTTTATGACATCTGCAAGAAACACAACATTTTGTTTATCGCCGATGAAATTCAAACAGGCTTCGGACGGACGGGGAGCATGTTTGCTTGTGAGCATTTTGGCATCGAGCCGGATCTTATTACGTTGTCCAAGTCCATGGCGGCGGGTCTGCCGATCAGCGCGGTTGTTGGAAGAGCGGAAATAATGGACGCCCCGAACCCGGGAGAAATTGGCGGCACCTACGGCGGAAGCCCGCTTGGCTGCGTGGCTGCGCTGGCGGTCATTGAGAAGATGGAACGTGAGGATCTGGGCGGACGCTCCCAAGAAATTGGGGCGACGATTATGAACCACTTCGCTTCCTTGCAAAAAGAATTCCCGGTAATCGGAGACGTACGTGGTCTTGGCGCGATGTGTGCGATTGAGTTCGTCGAACCGGATACCCGCAAGCCGGCTAAAGATTTTGTTGCAAAATTGATTAGGGCCTGCTATGAGAGAGGCGTTATTCTGCTGAGCGCAGGCATTTACGGCAACGTCATTCGCTTCCTGACTCCGCTTGTGATTACTGACGAGCAGTTGCAGGAAGGATTAGAGATTATCAGCGAAGCGTTGGCAGAACTTTACGTACCTGTTCAAAATTAAAGCTGCACTTCGGGGAGGCAATGCCATGATTAGCAAACATTTGATCATTAATGGAAAATACGTTGAGACAAAGTCGTATACGACACTGTACGCTCCATATTCCAAAGAAGCGCTCGCAGAGATCGCAAGCGCAACCTTGCAGGACGTAGAGCAGGCCATTGAGGCTGCAGTACGTTGTAAACCGCAGATGCGAAGCATGCCTGCCCACCAGCGGGCGGGTATTCTGGAGCGGGTATCCGGTTTGCTCGGGTCCCGCCGGGAGGAAGCGGCGCGGATCATTGCCCTGGAAGCGGCTAAGCCGATGAAGGCGGCTCTCGTCGAGGTAGATCGGACGATCCAAACCTATAAATTCGCCGCCGAGGAAGCGAAGCGCATTCACGGCGAGACGATATCGCTGGATGCCGCCCCGGGAGGGGAAGGTCGAATGGCTTACACGGTTCGGGAACCGATGGGTGTCGTTGGCGCGATCACACCGTTTAACTTCCCAATGAATTTGGTCGCGCACAAGCTGGGGCCAGCAATTGCAGCGGGAAATACCATCGTGCTGAAGCCAGCGGAGCAGACACCGCTATCGGCGTACTTCGTAGCCGAGTTATTCATGGAAGCGGGACTGCCTGCGGGCGCATTGAACGTGTTGAGTGGCGATGGCAGGGTGATCGGCGACAAGATTGTGACCGATCCGCGAGTGAGCGTCATCACCTTCACGGGAAGCGCAAGTGTCGGCATCAGCATCCGCGCCAAAGCGGGACTCAAGCGGGTCACGCTGGAATTAGGTTCGAATGCGGCAGTCATTATCGACAAGAATGCCGATGTCGATAAGGCGATTGCACGTTCTGTGACAGGCGCTTTTTCTTTTCAAGGACAAGTGTGTGTCTCCTTACAGCGCATATATGTTCATGAAGAGAAGTATGAGGAGTTCGTTCGGAAATTTGTTGCTTCTGCGGCCGAGCTGAAGATCGGTGACCCGCTGGATGGGGCGACTGACGTATCTGCTTTGATTTCGGAACGCGAAGTGAAGCGAACCTTGGATTGGATTGAGGAGGCAAGGCAGCAAGGAGCCGAAGTCGCTCTGGGAGGGACAGCGAAAGACGGCATTCTGATGCCGACTGTGCTGCTGGGTGTTCCGACCTCTTCGCAAGTATCTTGCAAAGAAGTATTTGCTCCGATTGTGCTCATCAATAAGGTTCAGTCGGTGGACGAAGCCATCGATCTCGTGAACGATTCCGTTTACGGGCTGCAGGCAGGCGTTTATACCGAGAATGTGCATACTGCTCTGGATGCCGCAGATAAACTCCATGTAGGTGGCGTTATGATCAATGACATTCCTACATTCCGCGTCGATCATATGCCTTACGGCGGTGTAAAGGAAAGCGGCGTTGGACGCGAGGGCTTAAAATACGCGATAGAGGAAATGACGGAAATGAAACTGGTTGTCTTTAATCGGAATTAATGTCCGTCACCGGAAGAAGGAAGACACCTGATTTATACGAAGTTTTGCTGAGACTTGGGCAGACTCGTATGACGGACCGCCTTCAGTAGCATTTGTCTAGAAGGAAGTGGAATGACATTCCCCTATTCTTGAGAAGAGCGCACAACAATTGAAAAGATGGAACGTGAGTACGTTAAGCGAGGGGAATGGGCTCTTCGAAAGCCGAAACTACTGAATAGCGGATTATCGTTCCTCTTACACTTTCAAATCGGACGTTTTTTAGAAAATAACGTACTCACGTTCCACCAATGCGGCCCCTTTATTCGTAAAGAGCAGAATGCAGGTGTAACAAGCATTCAGCTTGTATAGTCCCAGAATTTATACCAAAAAACCTCCATTCCACTAGAAGAGTGGATATAGAGGTTTTTTTTCTGCATTTCAACAAGAAAGTGTAGAAATTCACAATCGTTTTGTTAGGTCTGATACAGAATGTATCAAATGCATTGAGCTATACTCATAGTGCGTCTTATATTCCAATGAGGGGAGGATCATTGTTTCATTTTTGTTTTTATGTTTATTAACTTAATCTAGGAGGAATATATCAATGATAAAGATCTTGTCCGCCATGTCAAGCCGTCGCGCCAAATTTGTTCTCGCTTCAAGCCTAGCAGCGCTGCTGTACGTTTGCGGCCATTCTGAGGTTTACGCTAACTCGGCTGGTCAGCTTCAGCTCGACTCGGCCGAATATTCGGTTGCCGAAGGAGACGGTTTCGTGACACTCTCCGTTTCCCGCATGTACGGGGCTAGCGGAACGGTGTCCGTACCTTATTACATCACTGGCGGAACGGCTACGGAAGGCGTTGATTTTAAAGCGGCGAGCGGTGAATTGACGTTTGGCGACGGTGAAACATTCAAAACGATTGAAATCCCCATCATTGACGATCATGAGATCGAAAATACCGAGGGATATGGATCGATATCACCATTTACGATAACGATCAATGGAATCCGGATCCTTGGTATTGATGTTCATAATTGAAAAAAAATCTCCGTTTTGTGTCATTTCCCACAGAATGCACCTTCCAAATTATGTATGATTAGACAGGATTCAATGCGGTGGCCACCAAGTTGACGCAGACCGACCCAGTAACCCTCAGGTTGTTCTCACTCTACAAGTACTTCATCATAATTTCGATTGGAAAGTTTCTCTCCCCCTATATTTTTCCTTTTAAAGCCCATCCCATGAGTAGTTTGATTCATCAGCAGAAAAGGAGTATCCACAAGTGAAAATAAGTATGTTTAAGAAGCCGCTAAGCCTCTTTTTTAGCCTGCTGCTTTTCTTTGCCCTTGCCTCGCAAACTGCGTTCGCCGCTGAGGATCATGTCAAAGTGATGTTGGATGGTAAGCCGCTTCAATTTGACGGGGCTAGACCAGTTATCGTCGAAGGCAATACCCTTGTGCCGTTTCGAAAATTATTTGAAGCCCTAGGCTTTCAAGTAAAATGGGAAGACTCAGGCGCTGTACAGCATGCAATCGGAACGAAGGACAGTCTCGTCATCGATCTTACGATCAACGGCCCAAGCGCAAAAGTAAATGGCAATGCGGTTTCATTGGAAGTGCCTGCACAAATAATCGATGGCAGCACTATGGTCCCCCTGCGGTTCGTAGCGGAAAACAGCGGGAGAGCAGTCACTTTTGCAAATGTTGGCGATTCGTTTGTTATTCATATAGGCAAAAGCGAAGCTGTGGCCTGCACGCCGCCGGCTGGCGGTAACTTTGCTGCCTTCCTCGACATGATGAAAGCTTACAATGAAGTGAAAGGTTATTCATTCCAAGGCACCATGCACATGAAATCCAATGATTCGGACATGACGATGAAGCTGGAAGGAGATATTATGCTTCAGCCGGAATTTGCCCAGCACGTTAAGTCCACTATGCAGATGGCTGGAATGGATATGAATCAAGAGATCATTATGATCAAAAATAAAGCCTATACCAAGGACTCCGTAACAGGAAAATGGACGACGACAGATGTACCAAGCGACGGCATATCTGAAGAAGATCTATCCACTTTCTTCACATGTGAGGCATTAGGTGCAATTAAAGAGATCAAAGTTGAACCGAAAGGCGACGAAATTGTCGTTGACGTCGATTATGATGCGCAAAAGTACGATCAAATCGTGCTCAAGCAAAGCAGCTCCGGTTCCACAACGGTTGCTTTAAAACAGCATTATGTCATTGACGCCAAAACGAATTTGCCAAAGACCATTGCCTTTAAAATGGATTCGAAAGATGAGAATGGAACCTTAACCATGCAGGCCGACTACTCGTATACATTTGGTCCTGTTCAGCCCATATCACCTCCGGAGGGCATGAATAAATAATTGCGGCGAAGATTTTATTCCGAATACCAGTACAAAGCATATTCGGTCATGACCGAAGGAATTCCGATCTGGCGCAGCATGGCTGTTATATTCCCGCGATGATAGGTGCCGTGATTGACGACTTGGAGGACCATTTCCGCTAAACTAGTTTCACGAACGCCCGCATAAGGATTATCCAATGTAATTAACGCCTCCAGATTTTCTTGGCGGTGCAGAAATGATTTAAAGTCTTCAAACAAATTGAGAAATTTGCTCTCGAGTTCTGTCAGACTCAAGGCTTCCATCTCTTGTTGCATCGGCTGGGCATGCGACATGGCTTCGCTCATCGAGTGTCCGGACAACATCGCCAGCCATCCGCAATCGACGACATAGATGTGAGAAAGCGCCTTTGCAAGAGAAGAAAATACACTTTGAATATCTTGGGTGTAAACGGCTTGCGGCAGTTCTTTTAACCGATTGATGATCGTTTTCATAGCCCATACGTGGTAGTCATACATTTGAATGGCGTGATTTGTCATATGAATTCCTCCAATTGTTGTGTTTCTTCTTAATTGGATAATAACAAAGTCACCCTGACAACATTCTGTCAGGGTGACTTTGTTATTTTAAATTTAAAATCTTATCCGCCGAATGCGTTTCGGAAAGCTTGATTCAGCACAGACACTTCAACATTCCATATAGGTGCAATGTCAGGACCGACATGCTCATCGAACCAATCGGCAAGCGCTTTGCGGTTGCTGCCGTTCTCGACAATGAAAGGGAGGTTCAGCATGACCTTTTTCACATAAAGCTCCTCGGCTTCCGCCATTTGCTCCGGTGAGACCCACACTTTGAGCCGCTTAACGGTACGATACAGCTCTTTGCTGCATGCGCGCCGAATCCCTCTCGCAGTCGGGAATTGCTGTTTATGCTTTTCGTTCGTTTGATTTTTCATCATGGAAGCATCCACGCTCCTCTCTACTGCTATGTGTATGCATCGAGAGGGTGTATAGCCACTGGAGGCATGAGCCCGCAGCGCCCAAGTTCATCGTCCCTAAGCGGGGCGTTACAAATGGGGAAGTCTGACTTCGAAGGTGGCGCCTTTACCGATATCACTGTGCACCGCAACGGTGCCCTGGTGGAGATCGACGATTTTCTTGGCGATGGATAGTCCGAGTCCGCTCCCGGAGCGAGCGCGATTCCTTGCTTTATCAGCTTTGTAGAAGCGATCAAAGATATGCGGAAGTTCCGCCGCGGGGATGCCAATGCCCGTATCGCTGATCTTGACGGCGATTTCGGCCGGCAGCTTCTCAATCTCCACACGCAGCGTATCTCCCGGTCGGCAAAATTTAATGCTGTTCGTGATAAAATTGAGCCAAACCTGGTAGAGCAGCTGAGGATCTGCGTTGATTTCGATCTCCGGCAGTTCAAGTTCAATGGCAAGCTGCTTTTCTGTCCACTGCCACTCGGTCACGATCAAAATTTGCCGGATTTGCTCATCCAAGCGGTAAACGGAGCGCTTTACAACGTCTTGTTCTTTGTCTAACGATGCCAAGGTCAGCAGTTGCTTGCTTAACGACGATAAACGCTTGCTTTCATCCAAAATAATTTGCAGATAACGTTCTCTTTCTTCTTCGGATGTTTCTTTATCCAAAATCGAGCCTGCGAATCCTTGTATGGACGTCAACGGGGATTGAATTTCATGCGAGACGTTAGCCACAAATTCTTGTCTCATATTGTCCAGTTGCTTGAGCGATTGAGCCATCTGCGTGAAATCCCGTGCCAAATCCCCGATTTCATCCCGCCGAGATACATCCATAGCGATCTCATAATCGCCGCCGACGATTCGATTCGTCGCTTCCCTCAGCTTTTTAACGGGTTTAACGATATACTGTGAGAACAGGACGATCAGAATGATGCTGAACATAAACGTCAGCCCCAGGAGAAAGGCCATCAAAATGCGCACGTCCCCGATTTGCTGCTCCAGATTGGGCCGCACGAAAATCGCTAGCGTTTTCCCCTTGATCTGGATGGGAACCCCGATACTGTTAGAGATGCTATTTTCAAAAAAACCGGTTACCATTAAAAAATGCCGCTCCTGCAAGACACCCCGATATGTTTCCCCGGCGAGAACGCGTCTTACTTGTTCAGGATCGATCTGCTGATGTTTGAAAGGAGCCCCATAAAACGTACCTTCCATCTGCTCGTTAACCGCATAGATTTGAAACCCCATGTTGGCGATATGGGTGAAGTATGATGCCGGATCAAGATCGGGCGTCTGCTCGTAGAGGGTGCGGATTTGTTCCGCGATATTCATGATTTTTTGCTCGTTTTCTCCACGCAATGTCTTTACATAATAAGCGTTGGAGAGGATAAGCGCGAGCAGGCTGCTGACCATGGCAATGAGAATAAAAGTAACAACGATACGGATATATAACGTTTTCATCTTTCATTCGCCTCAAGTTTATAGCCGAGCCCGCGCACGGTCGTAATGACGAAATCATCCGTTTTCTCATAAAATCGCTCACGCAGGCGCTTGATATGCACATCAATCGTGCGGCTGTCGCCTTCATAGTCCGTCCCCCATACCAGCTGAATCAACTGCTCTCTGGTGAAAATGCGGCCCGGATGACTGGCTAATTGCGCCAGTAATTGAAATTCCTTGAGCGGCAGCAGCAGCGATTCCTCGCCGATACGCACTTCATAACTTTTGCGGTCGATCACAGTATTATTTAATGTGATCACTTCCGAGGACACAAGCTGATAGCGGCGCAGCAATGCCCTAGCCCGAAACAGCAGCTCTTTGGGCTCGAAGGGTTTAACCATGTAGTCGTCCGTTCCGGATGAGAATCCTCTCTCTTTGTCTTCGAGTGCTCCCTTGGCCGTGAGCAAAATGACGGGGATATCGTAATGCTCGCGTATTTCCGAGCAGAGTTCCAAACCGTTTTTAGCAGGCATCATCACATCTACGACAGCTAGATGAATTTGCTCGGTTTCCATAAGCGCCGAAGCTGTTTCGCCATTATCCGCCTCCAACACGGCATACCCTTCCTTTGAAAATAAAAAACGCAAAAGCTCGCGAATGTGAGCGTCGTCATCGACAACGAGTATATTGGTTTTCATGGGCCCAGCACCTTCCCCTGGCAATCTTAGAACATTGGGAACAGTGTAAACGAAAAAGCCCCTTATTTCCACTATTAGGCATAGAACCCGTTCAAAAGGGTTTAAGCTAAGAGCAGCATATAAGGGGTGGTCATAAGAAAATTTAATCGACAACGATGTAGCCGATCATAGGGCCTCCATGCGCAATGTCGGCATGCGTCATACAGATGAGACGGAATATGCCTTCCTGTTGAGGCGTAAAGGTGACGACGGTTTCTTTTCCTTTCTTAACTTCTCCGCTGATATTCAGCCCTTCGATTAAAAAGGGATGGCTCTCACCGTTCACGCCGTAGATGCTGAGTTTGACCTTCTCGCCCTTATGCACGACGATAGTGCCTGGGTCCCAGCGGTAGGCTTCAATCGTTTTCCCATCGCTGGTCGTCGACTTGAATTCGCCCGTCACCATGTGAATCGTTCGTTCGACTATCGGTTCTGCAAGCGTAGGGATGATGCGACCCCGGTTTGCATACAGCAAGCCGGAGAGGATCAGAAGCAGCGCGGCTGCTGCAAGAAGGAGATGCGTGCGTTTAATCACAATGATTCGGGACATGGCTGGTCCGCCTCCTGTACAAGGGTCTTGTCTTGTACATCTTATGCAGAGGCTTGTCAGCGCATGATTAAGTTACCACCACTTCGTGGGATAACTCACCTTTGTTGCCCGGTGATAGCCCAGCGCCACAAGCACGAGCAGCACCGCGCCAAGCAGCACCGGCGTGAACAAGAAGCTCCATTTCGCGCCGGTTAGCATCACAAGCAGCGGGTCTGCACCGGCCGGCGGATGGAGTGTGCGCGACATCAGCATAAGCGCAATGGCGGCGCCGACGGCGAGTGCCAAGCTCCATGCATGCACGCCGAAAGCGGTCAAGGCGCAAAGCCCGACGAGCGTGCTGAGCGCGTGGCCGCCGACAAGGCTTCGCGGCTGTGCGAGCGGGCTTTGCGGCAGGGCAAAGGCGATGACGCAGGAAGCGCCGAATGGCGCCATCAGCAGCGAGACCTTCGCAGCATCGCCGAGCAAGCCGCACACCAGGATGGCCAAGAAGCCGCCGCCACCCGGCAGCAGGATGCTCAGAACAGATTTTATAGTCGGATTCATCTCAAACACTCCTCTTTGCTTTTATTGAGTCCGATGATATCATGGATCATATATATTTGAATAACGAATGATTTCGATATTAGGTATTTGTAAATTCGATGGATTGGCGGTGAAAACGTGATTGAGCATATGGATGGACGCAGTATGAAAACCTTTGTGACGGTCATGGAGGAGCAGAGCTTCAGCAAAGCAGCCTTACGGCTCGGATACGTACAATCAACGGTGACGATGCATATTCATCAATTGGAGCAGATGCTGGGCAAGCCATTGTTTCGGCGGCTGCCCCGCGGTGTCGAGCTCACTGAAGCCGGCAAAGAGGTGGCGCCGTTCGCTTACCGCTTCCTGCAATTGGGCGAGTCGCTCCAGGACAAAATGAATGGTCTTGATGAGCCCAAAGGGACCGTTCGTTTAAGAGCGCTCGAATCGTTTTGCGTGCCGCATATGCCAAAGCTGTTGCCGGAGGTCTTCGAACGATATCCACAAATCCAATTGCATCTCGAAACCGGGTTTCAGCGCGATATTACGCAAGAAGTGGCGGCGTACCGGGTAGATCTGGGAATTGTACCGCGCAATCCGCAAGCGCGTAATCTCGAATTCATTCCGCTTCTTGAGGACGTGCTTGTTTGGGTGGGTTCCCCGGGTCTTGTCCGTACGATGGATGAGGAAGGATGGGGTGCGGCTGCATCCACCAAAGTGATCGGTTTCGGCGGCCGCTGCATTTACCAGACCATGGCCGGACAGCAACTCACCGGGAAGGGGATTTCCGCTTTTACCTCGCTTGAATTCGATAGCTCTGAGATGATAAAGCAGACGGTTATTTGTGGAATGGGTCTGGCTCTCCTCCCTCTAACCGCTGTGGAAAAGGAACTAAGAGCAGGCAAGCTTGCACAGCTTGCATCCGAGAAACCGATTCCTGTTGAACACGGGCTTATTCATGTGAAAGGCAAGGAGTTGAGCGCTCCGGTTCGAGCTTGCAAAGAGCGGATCATTTCCTTCTTTCAGGAACAACATAGCAGCGAAACTGGTTGAAGCGATCTTGTCTATGGTAGAATATCAGTTAGACAAGATAAGGATAATTTTGTGGAGAGAGGGCTAAGAATGGGTGAGTTTATTCACAATGTTTTGTTGTATTTGGAAGGGCTCGGCTACTGGGGGATTTTCCTTGGATTAATGCTCGAGGTCATTCCTAATGAGCTATTGCTGGCCTATGCGGGCTATCTGGTGTCCAAAGGCGAAATTAACTTTATCGGTGCCATTATTTGCGCCGTAGTCGGCGGTACGTTAGCGCAAATTGTGCTTTATTGGATCGGTCGTTACGGAGGCAGACCGTTTTTGGAGAGGTACGGCAAATATTTGCTGATCAGCAAGCATCATATTGATGTGGCTGAAGATTGGTTTAACCGCTATGGCACGGGCATGATTTTCACAGCTCGATTCATCCCGATCGTACGTCATGCGATTTCTATTCCCGGCGGTATGGCCAAAATGCCTCTAGGCAAATTCACGCTCTACACTAGCCTTGCCCTTGTTCCATACTCGATCTTGTATGTATATCTCGGGAAGAAGCTTGGTGATAATTGGGAGACCATTAACCAAATAGCCGGTCCGACCATTAAGAAACTCATTATCGCAGCCATCGTGCTGACAATTCTGTATGTCGCCTACCAATTTTATGTGAAAAGAAAAGCGAAATCGCAAAAATAAGCCCAAATCAATTTGGAGCTTTTGCCTATATTTGCTACAATTATACTAGGAATTAAAAGATAAACATTGGAGGTTGGAGACGGATGACTACGAATCTTGCAAACAAGCTGCGCACGGGCTTAAAGCCGCAGCAATTTATTGACGGCATGACCAAGAACCAGGAGCAATTTCTCGCCTATTACAACGGATTCGAATGGGCGAATGAAGAGGACCAAGAGTTCTTTGAATCGCTGAACAATCGCGACGATTTGCGCTGCCTCATCGTAGCTGCGGATTGGTGCGGAGACGTGGTTCGCAATGTGCCGGTCGTATTCAAAGCGTTGGAGAACAGTGGAGTTCCTACAGAAGTACTAATCATCGAGCAAAATTACGATGTTATCGACCAGTTTCTTACTGGCGGTGGAAGAGGCATTCCGAAAGTGATTTTCACGGATACTGGCGGTTTTGTATTAGGTCATTGGGGGCCGCGTCCTGCTCATGTTCAAGCAGTTATGACACAGTTCAAGCAAGAGAACCCGGATCGTGAAGCGCCGGACTACAACGAGAAAATCCAAGTGGCCAGAGCCGAAATGGGCCGCCAATATGGCGAAGGCAACGGCTATCATGCCGTTATCGTTAAAGAACTTCGTGAGTTAATCTCTACCTTCTAAATTCAAATAAGCGCAAAAGATTGAGAGCGAATCGCTATGATTAAGATTGATTCTTTTCCTTTGGGACCCTTAAGTACGAATGCTTACTTGCTTTCTGACCCGGAAACCAAGAAGGGCATCATTATCGATCCCGGCATGAACCCGCAGCCTCTGATCAAAAAGATTGCCGATCTGGAGATCGAGGCGATTCTGCTGACGCATGCGCACTTCGATCATATCGGAGGCGTTGACCAAATCCGCAAGCTCAAAGGCTGTCCGGTGTACATCCACGATCTGGAGGCGGATTGGCTGACCAATCCGAAGAAGAACGGCTCCGCGCGCTGGCCGGAGCTGGGCGCGGCGATTGAAACCGAGCCCGCGGAATATGCGCTGGACGAAGGCCAAACGCTCGAATTCCTCGGGATTCGGCTGCAAGTGTTCCACACGCCCGGTCATTCTCCGGGGAGTGTGAGCTTCTTGTACGACAAGCACTTGTTTAGCGGTGACGTGCTGTTTAAGCTGTCGGTAGGCCGCACCGACCTGGCGGGTGGCGACTCGAATACGCTGCTCGATTCGATTCAAGAGAAGCTGTTCGTTCTGGACGATGACGTGATCGTCTATCCCGGACACGGCGCCAAGACGACAATTGGCTTCGAAAGAGACAATAATCCATATGTGTGAAGAAAAGGGCTGTCCGATCTGCGGGCAATCCTTTTTGCGTCTGAAAAATGATATGCAGCATGGATGGACAAATGGTTATAGCTCGTTCGCCCATGACAGCTAACCATTTTTGGGTGATCTGGGTGTTTACCGTGTTCGAGGTAGGTGCTCTCCCATAGACTGATGTTGTAAGTAATTCACCTAAACCTAATGATAACTACAACATTAGCTTCTAAATTGAGGAGGTGCTTTTCTCATGGAACATGTAAAACCAGGCTATGTAGCACCGGTATATCCGGCACAGCCGATGCCGATGCCGATGCCGGCGCCAATGCCGATGCCAGCCCCGATGCCTGCACCAATGCCGATCGCGCAAGCTCCGATTTACAAACCCGTGCATAATGACATTCATCTGCATGCATCTTACCAACAAACGTCCGTTGTATTCCCTAAACCGGTTGCTCATGTAGCAGCAGCCCCTGTAGCAGCAGCCCCTTATAGCTCGGCTGGAAGTATTCTTGTTCTTTTCATCCTGCTGGTTATTATTACAAGAGGCTTTATTTCACACCACAAATGCTAGGATAGAACTTCGCTTGTATCCCTGCACTCCGATCAAGGAGATGTGGGGATTTTTTTATGGCCAGACACGAAATCTCCAAATTCCGCTGCTTGGTGTGTGATGATCCTCACAGTAGGCTCCCCATATCCTTGTTACACTTGTTAGGCAGTAGAACATGCGAAAATGGAGGGGTGTAGGATGAAGAAGCAAATTGTGAGTTTGGCTATGTTGGTTGTTATGTCGCTGGTATTTGCAGCATGCGGCAATGATGCGGGTACGTCCTCAAAAACAGCCGCCGGGGAGACCAAAGAGATCACCATTCATGCGAAAAATTTTGAATTCGATCAAAAGGAAATACGTGTGAATAAAGGGGATACGGTCAAACTAACCCTGGAAAATACGCAAGGGAGCCATTCGGTTAAAATTGACGGGTACAACAAAGAAATTCAGGCAGGCAAAACGGTCACCTTCACAGCGGATAAAACCGGCGAGTTTAAGTTTATTTGCAATGTATTCTGCGGCCAGGGCCACGGCGAAATGACAGGCAAACTGATCGTACAATAAGTTTACGTTTCAGTCAGTGACAGAACATCTGTCACTGATTTTTTTGTGTCAGTTTAGCGGTTAAAATAAAGCGCGAGTTAGAGCTGTGAAGCATTTGAAGGGGAAATGTACCCGGAATAAGGCGTTGCAGACAGGTGGGGATGCTGCCGGCGTGTCTCGAACGATATTTTTCATCTTTACAGACGAGAAGATGGCGGATTGACGAAGACAAGTTCGTTCCCAAACGTACGGCTTTAGACAAAGATCCAGCCGCAGCCTCAGGTTTTTCTCATGAATTTGCCCATGGCTATGATCAATATCACAGCGCGAGCAATTCTGGAATGATGTAATGGAAGCATCCACTTATGGAATGTGGGTACGACATCAAATGTAGAAGCGAAGGTGTGATACTAATGAAATTGGGCGTAGTTGGAAAAATTGTATTTGGCATTATCAGCGTATCCATGGTGACCTATGGCTGTAGTGCTTTCTTTATTTTTTATTTGAAAGATCGGATTGCTCCTGGTGTTTCGGATTGGATATACCTCTCTATTGTTCTATCGCTTGGTATTTTTTGGACTGGCTTATTAGGATGGTTCGGCGCATCGTGGTTCATAAAACCGTTAGTCCGGTTGACTAACGCGGCGAATGAAGCGGCAACAGGCAACTTGCAAGTGCAGATTCCAATGTACCGCTCCAATGACGAAATTCGCTTACTCAGTCAGTCATTTGAAAAAATGATTACAAATCTGCGGCAGATGATTATCGATATTTCTGACAATGTTTCATTTACGGATAACCATGCCGGGGCTTTAAGCGGCGGTATGCTTCAAGCATCCAAGCAGATCGAATTCATTGCGGGTGCTGCGGAAGTGATATCCGGCGGCGCCACGGAACAAGCCATTTCAGCACAAGGGACTTTACAAGCTGTTGTACAGATTAAACAAGCCGCTAGTGAAATCGGGAGACAAGCGGGAGAGTCACAGCAAGTTTCCAAAGAGATGCTGCAAACGATTGAGGAAAGCGAAAATATCGTGCGTTCGCTCGTGCAAGGGATGCTGAACTTGGCCGTATCGAATCGGGAGTCCCTCGAGGTTGCCACACAGCTGCGTGATAATGCGAAGGAAATCCGGAGTATTTCCCAGGTTGTCGGAGATATCGCAGAACAGACCCATCTGCTTGCATTAAATGCTTCGATTGAGGCGGCAAGAGCGGGCGAACATGGCTCCGGATTTATGGTGGTAGCGGGGGAGATTCGCAAATTGGCCGAACAAAGCTCGATAGCTGTGAAGGATATTGCTCAGTTAATCAACCGGATTGATACGGATATAACCGGAGTTGTCTCCAAAATTACCGCGCAAGAGCAGCTTGCAAGCCGCGAAGTCGTGCATGGAGAGGAAGGGAAAACTGCACTCGACCGGATCAACGGCGCCGTATTGGAAACTGCAAAAGCCGTTGAAACCATTGCCGGCAGCATAACTGATCAGATCCGGCAGATTGAGGGCGCTTTGGTTAAGACGAACAAAGTGGCGGAGATTGCCAATCATATTTCTTTGGAAACGAAACAGGTTGCATCTTCCGTTCAAGAACAAATGGCTGTTATGGAAGAACTATCTTCGTCGTCGGAAATGTTGAAAAGTCAGGCCAATCTGCTGAATTCCAAAATAAACGTGTTTCATCTCTAGTTGATTATTTAAGAGGGACAACAGGTCTGTTATTCCTCTTTTCCCATTTCACCATAAATACTCTTCTTGAAGGCCTGCTTGCTGCAGAAAATTCATACATTCATTTTTTTCTCTAGCAATATCGTCTGCAGGAAGGTCACCTGTCTTTTCAACAAAGGCAGCCCCGAACTCGTCGTAAAAATCATCACGTAACATGTTGAGGATTTCATCTTTTAGTTCTTGCATCATAACCAACTCCTTGTTGTTTTTGTGATTTTACTATACTGCTAACTAATGCCATTGTATGTGATTTATTTCACAATCAAAAAATCAATTTACACTTTGCGTAGGAATAGACAGTTATACCTTTTCTTGCTCCATCCTCTACCGGCGGATAGATGTGCTTTTTTTCATGATGAACCTGTTCAAGAAAGTAAGTTTTGGTTCAATCAGAGGCCTGCATACTTTCCTGACCCACGATTGAGACAATAAACAGGTAAGGGCTACAGCAAACAATAGTACAATAGCCGAGTGCCACCCTTTATTCACATGTGCAAATAGACCGACCGCTATGGCCCCTTTGATGATAAATCCTTGCAGGAGAAACACGTATACCGTATATTTTCCCCAGTCGGTCAGCTTGGAGGATACCGCAGGGACTAAGCTTAAGAAGCAAAGGGATGCGATAGCTTCAAGCACGTAAATACCAATGCGATATAAGCCCGCATACCAACCGGAGGTGCCTAGTTCCAAGAACGTATAGCTACTGTAGAGCCATTTGGGATTTATAGGAATGATGTATAGAAAGACAGCCACGACAGCAGTCAGTACGATACTAATCCCTTTAAACAATTGCATAAATGTTCGCTGATGGATATCAAAGCGGAAATAATAACCTGCCAGAAAAAAAGGGAAAAACACAAACGTTCTTGAGAAGCTGAGCCAAGCTCCTGTAAACGGCAAGTATCCAATGATTATCCCGATCAAAATGGAAACCAGAAATGGGCGTCTCAATGAAGCAAATAAAGGGAGCAGTAGTTTCCAACACAGGTGACTTAGCAGAAACCATACCAAGGAATAAGGAATGAAAAACGAGTGGCGTGTGCCAGGTACGTGGAAAAATAGTGCGTCCATAAGCGAATATAAGCTTTGAAAGATGAAGTACTGGTATACAATTTCTGTCAAGCTCTCAAAACCTTGCCGATTAAAGCGGAAATGTTTCGAAAAATATCCCATTACCAAGGCGAACATGGGGATATGAAACGTATAGATCCAGAGGTAAAAAGTATGAAAAGTCTCGCTTTGATCGATTAGCGGTTCTATACTATTGGCTACGACAACAAGTAAAATTAATAGAAATTTGGCATTAAGCATAAAGGTGGTTGCTGGATCCTGATGCTGTTTTTCCATAAGTGACGCCCCCTGAGTCGCTTTTGATGATTAATTTCAACATTATGGTATAGCGCAGTTGGGGGCGGTCGCTATGATAAAAATCACGGCTGATGGATTCAAGGTTGTGATTATTTTCACAGCTCTTCCAAAAGGAAAGGAATACAATGAGTGTAACGAAACCTAAGGAGGTCGTCAGGCATGGTTATCGATTTTGGTCTGCCGCATGATCCGGAACAAGTCCTTAGCATGAAAAAGGCGATACAGCGGCTTAAGGATGAACATAAAGCTTTGAGAGTGGAGCTGGAAGTTGTTCAGGCTAAAGGGAAGGAAATGATTGCATGCTTGCACTCAGCCGAATCGGCACGATTGCTCGAAGAAATACGGGAGCACATGACCGTGTTCGTCAAACATCTGGAAGACCACGAGAACTGGGAAGAGCAAGAGTTGTTTCCGCTATTCTATAACTTCTTGAGCAAGAACATGGACAGCGCCATATTCATCTCTAGATGGGTTCTGGAGGAGGATCACAAGCAAGCGGAACGATTTGTTCGGGCATTCCTGGAAGCATCGGAGGGAAGGTCGATGATAGAAATCACTTCGCTTTTTCAAATATCTTGCTCCGTTTTAGCCGAGCATTTGACTTCCGAAGAGGATATGTTTTTCCCGGTTGTCGAGCAGATCTTGAATCATGGAACGATCTATCAATGATATCCAAAACGAAGGAAGGTGCTTATTATGTTTTGTTCGAAAGTACTGGTGGCTTTTGATGGTTCTGAACTATCTGAAAAGGCATTGGGCAGAGCTGCGCTCATAGCAAAGAGGGATCCGCAAATTGCAGTTAAGGTTCTTGTTGTTAGACCGCAGATGCAGGGCGACAGTATGTATGCGTTGATCGATGAAAGCCTTTTTGATTCGGACGCAGTGTATTGGGACGAAATTGTGAATAAGGTGGAACACAGCTTGAGTCAGTTCAAGAATTCTCATTCTGTAACCTTGATTCAGGGATCACCTCAGACCGAAATCTTGCGATTCGCCGAGAAGCAAAAATGTGATTTGATCCTTATGGGAAGCAGAGGTTTAACGGGGATCAAAGAACTGCTGCTGGGAAGTGTCAGTCATTATGTTGTCCAGCATGCGAAGATTCCTGTTCTCATCGAGAAATAGAACGGTTAAAGGATACGCTTCTCTCCCTTTTATGGAGGGAAACCGTGTCCTTTTTTTAGTATGACATTGTGGATATTTTCACAAAAATGAGGAGGCGAGAACGATGGGGTTCGCGAAACCGGAGGCGATTTGGGAACGTTCCGTGGAAGCCGGGGAGAAAAAGACAAAGTTGGCATTTAGGAACCAAGTGACGCTAGGATTTTTAGGGGGAGCCTACATCTCCTTAGGCTTTTTGTTATATATCCGGGTAAGCGCCTCTGTGCCGGCTGCCTGGAGCGATGCAGGAGGATGGATTGGGGCAGCGTTTTTCCCGATTGGTTTGATTTTGACATTGGTCGCCGGCGGAGAACTGCTGACTGGCAATATGATGGCCGTACCGGCAGCTTATCTTGCGGGAAGAATTCGCTTGCGTCAAGTTGTAAAGAATTGGATGGTCATTACTGTAAGTAATTTCATAGGAGCCCTATTTGTTGCCTATGCGTTTGGGCATTTGATAGGATTAACGGAACATGGTATATATTTGGAGAAAATCATCAAGATTGTGCATGCCAAGACAGATGAATCGTTCCTTACGGCATTGCTTTCCGGGATCGGCTGTAATTGGCTCGTTGCTCTTGCTGTTTGGTTATCTTATGGGGCGGAGGATGGAGCAGGGAAGATATGGGGAATCTGGTTTCCGACCATGGCGTTCGTGGCCATCGGATTTCAACACGTTGTGGCTAATATGTTCGTCATACCAGCAGCCATATTTGCCGGCCAATCTAGTTGGGAAGCGTACCTGCATAATTTCATCCCGGTTTTTATTGGTAATGGGATTGGAGGCGCGGTCTTTGTTGCGGGGCTGTATCGGAGAAGCTTAGAAATTCCGGTGAAAGAGGAAAAGAGGGTTCTCTCAACTCGCTCTACTCAAATTAAGCATTGATTGACACTTCTTGAGCAAATGGAGGGCAAGCGAAAGCCAACCGAACCGGGGCTCTAAGCTTGCTTTCGGTTTTCTTTTTTTGAAATACAAAAAAAGCTGCCCCTAAGGTCAGTTGATGGCCTTTTGAGACAGCATCTTTGAATTGAACAACCGTTAGATATGAGCCGGTTTGGTGTTGCCAGTGCCGGTTTTGTTGTGTTTGGTACCTTCTTTCTTGCGGGTGATTATTTTACGAAGCAGGGGAAGAAGGTAATAGTCGACGCCGAATTTGCCCGTATTGGCTCCCCCAATGAACAAGATAGCGCCAATCAGTATAAACCAAGGATTCGTGCTAACGGTTCCGGCGAACATGAACATGAAGTTCATCAAGAGTCCGAAGAATGCAGCAGCGGCCGTCAAGGCTCCCAGGATCAGCCCGAGACCAACCAAGAATTCGCCAAGAGGGATCATGAAGTTAATGAACTTGACGTTCGGTAATGCGAAGTTTTGGACAAAAGCGGTGAATGTCGGATAAATGAGTTCGTTCGTCGCTTTGTCGATAACCGGCTTGGTAACGGCATTATTTAAGAAACCGCCGGCATCGAATCCCTTCGTTAATTTATCCCATCCGTGGGTGAGCCATTCGAAGCCGAGATAAAGTCGAACCAATAAAAGGACAGCAGCAGCATATTTATTCTCTCTAAGCCATTTAACTAACATAACAATCATCTCCTATTAATAAAATGTGAAAAAAATCACAAACAATTGTTGAAAAATCCAGCATCGTCTATTTTAAATCCAAGCGAGATCGTTTCATGTCACATCTCCCTTTCCTTCATTTGTCTTTCTCTTGACACCTTTAGATTATCATGTTTTGATTTTTGGCCGATGTGATGAAAATCACAGCGCAACAAATCATCACTGAATATCACAATCTGCAAACGTCTTTAGGGCAGCTTTCACAATGGCAAATATCGCGTAAATATTCGAGATTCATCACGATGAGATTCCCGTTGTCAAATTTAATGGCGTTTGTTTTCCGCAACTCGCTGAGCATTCGATTTACGCTTTCTCTCGTCGCGCCGATCATATCGGCAAGTTCCGTATTGGTCAGCTTTTTCGTAATGACGGTTTGCCCTTCCTGCTGGATACCATAGGAATTCGTAAGCCGAATAATCAACGAGCATAGTGCGCCATGTTTGCCAAACATCATAAGGTCCCGAAATTTCGTCTGTGTCATGCGGTGGACAAGCCCCATCCATTTCATGAATTCAACGGCTAAATCGCCGTGCTGCCAAAGCAATACTTCCAGATCCTTCTGAAGAATGACCCCGACCATACTTTCCTCGATGACTTCTGCATTGAATACTTGCAACGATTGGCGGAAAGGGTCAACCTGACCGAACATATCACCCTCCTGATACATGTATAAAATAAATTGCCGGCCTTCATCCGATGATTTGGTAATTTTGATGCGTCCGCTTTTTATGAAGATCAGCTTATCGGCAGGGTCTCCCTCCCAGAATAAATGCGCTCCGGCAGCGACCTTCATTTTATACATGATTTGCTGCAGTTTAGATAAGCTTTCTGCAGAGAAGCACTCTGTATTTCGAACGCCGACCTCTTGATTTATGGTTTGTTTGTTCTCCATGCCTTTATCCGCTCCCAACAACATGATGAAGTAAGTTCATTAAGTATAATTGTTCTTTTGTAATTGCGATGTGATCTATGTCACAGGCCGCTTTTGGGGGTGTGACATTTTTCACTTACATCCCCCTTTCGTTTTACTAAAGTAAGAACTATATAAAACTTGATAAAGGGGAGTGATGGTGATGCTTACGGGAGTCATTTTGGCCGGTGGAGCAAACCGTCGAATGAAAGGGGAACTGAAAGCTTTGCTTCCGTTTGACGGACAGCCTCTCATTGTCCGGCAAGTGGATCGGATGAGGAAATTGTGCGATGAGATGATCGTCGTAACCAACGATCCGATGCCATATCTGCCCATTCTGGACCGTTCCGTGCGGATTATAACTGATTTTTTCGCTGGCCACGGACCGCTCGGGGGCATGCATGCGGCATTGTCGTTAGCCAAACATACCTCCGTATGGGTTGTTGGTTGTGATATGCCGTTCATTTCGAGTCAAGCAGCAGAGCTTTTGTGGAA
This sequence comes from Paenibacillus sp. GCM10027628, assembly GCF_042676385.1. NCBI lineage: Bacteria > Bacillati > Bacillota > Bacilli > Caryophanales > Paenibacillaceae > Paenibacillus > Paenibacillus sp. GCM10027628. Next base: position 54,143 of record NZ_JBHTHA010000048.1, on the reverse strand, counting down.
CAGAAAGCGGGATGGTTTTGAAGCAGTAGTTCCGCTTGTGGCGGGTGGATTGTTCCCCTTGCATGGCATTTATGACCGATCATGCAAAACTAAAATTCTTCCTTTGCTCGATAGAGGTGAAACGAAAGTATCCGCTTTACTCGGACATATTTTCTGGAGCGAATTAGGAGATGAATATTTACAAGAGAATGGAGTCAATCTGAATTTCATCTCCAGCATTAAAACAATGAATGACTATGAAGCTTTTCAAACGATCGCGAAGACGGGGATGTAACGAATTGTTCAGCTTTTCATTTGGGAGAAGTGACATTAATCACAGTGGCAGCGCGAGAATGTTTCTACAATGTGGATATGACAATTTTCGTAATGGAGGTGGCTCTAAAATGAATCTTAGAAAGATAAGCAATGAGCAACTGGAACATAGCGCGATAAAAAAAGAGGAACAGGAACCGGCGCTGAACGGCACATTTGCCGCCGTCATGCTGCTTGGAACTTTTTTGGCTGCAAGCTGGCTCGCCGTATTTATATTGTTTCTTTCCAGACAGTAGCACTAATTACGATTCGAAAAGGATGGGGTTAAGCCATGCATATTCATAAACTTGAGAAAATTTGGCTAACGATTGGCATCAGCATGTTGTTCGTGTTTCTAGGCGTTTTGGGCGTTTCCGCGTTTGCTATGGGGGTAAAACCGCCTAGTGAGCATCATCATCAGATCGATCCTTCCAAGGTCAAGGAGACAGCCCCTTTTGACAAACCCGGGCTGCTTCAGACAGGCGATCATGAGTACGAAGCGGTGATGATCGCGTTCACCTTTGGGTATGCGCCGGAAAAAATGGAGGTGCCTGCAGGAGCAACGATCAACTTTATCGTCACAAGCCAGGATGTTGTACATGGCTTCGAGATTCCGGGGACGAATGTCAATATGATGATTGTTCCCGGGGAAGTTAGTCACGTGAGCCATACGTTTACAAAGCCGGGGGAATACCTGATTTTGTGCAACGAGTATTGCGGCGGGGCGCATGAATATATGAAAACGACGATCATCGTGAAATGACGATAAGGAACCTGAAAGGTGGATGTCTGGGATGAAGACGGGACGATTGGAATTATTCGAAAACAAATTCGATCTCAAAGACGGCAAGCTAGTCGTTGCCCATATTATTGTCGCTTTCATAGCCCTGCTCATTGGAGGAATCGCAGGGCTGCTGCAAACGATGGTGAAGAGCGGGACGATCAAACTGCCTTATGGGATCGGTTATTATGAACTGCTGACCGCACATGGCGTTTTGATGGCGATTGTATTTACAACCTATTTTATTATAGGTTTTCTATACTCAGGCGTTTCATACACGCTAGGCGGAAAATTGCTGCCGATCGTGAATCGGTTGGGGTGGCTTGGATTTGCTTTCATGACTGTAGGAACTGCGCTCGGTGTTGTCATGGTTTTGACGGGAAAAGCAAGCGTACTGTATACCTTCTATGCGCCTATGAAAGCTTCCCCTTATTTTTACATCGGATTAGCCTTATTGGTTGTAGGAAGCTGGATTAGCGGGTGGGGCATATTTTATCAGCTTAAGTATTGGAAAAAGACGCATCAGGGCAAGCTTTCTCCTTTGTTTGCTTTTATGGCGGTCATCACTTTCCTTATGTGGCAAATCGCCACAATCGGTGTTGCAGCAGAGGTCCTGATTCAGCTTATTCCATGGTCTTTCGGATGGGTGGAAACGATCAATGTGATGCTGAGCCGTACCTTATTCTGGTACTTCGGCCATCCGCTCGTGTATTTCTGGCTAATGCCCGCGTACATTTGCTGGTATGTGATTATTCCCAAGATTATCGGAGGCAAAATTTATAGCGACGCGCTTGCCAGATTGTCTTTTGTCCTTCTGCTGTTATTTTCGATTCCGGTAGGATTTCACCATCAATTGATGGAGCCGGGCATCAGTTCCTTCTGGAAGTACTTGCAGGTTGTTCTGACCTTTATGGTCGTCATTCCATCTCTGATGACTGCATTTTCGTTATTCGCAACTTTTGAGCTGAATGGACGCGCCAAAGGAGCCAAAGGGCTGTTCGGTTGGGTGAAAGTGATGCCATGGAAGGATGTTCGATTCTTCGCTCCATTTATGGGGATGCTGATCTTTATCCCGGCCGGTGCAGGCGGACTAATCAATGCAAGCAACCAAATGAATGCAGTGGTCCACAATACGTTATGGGTTACGGGACACTTTCACTTGACGGTCGCGACAAGCGTGGCGCTTACGTTTTTCGGGATTACGTATTGGCTGCTTCCCGCAGTAACGGGCCGTGTCCTGACGAAGCGCATGAATAAGCTTGGGATTATTCAAACGGTCATCTGGTGTGTGGGCATGTTCTTTATGTCTGGGGCGATGCATCTTGTCGGACTATTCGGCGCACCGCGGAGAACGGCATTCACGACCTATGAAGGAAATCCGGATGCGGCAACCTGGATGCCGTATTATGTATTCATGGCAATTGGCGGCACCGTTTTATTTATCGGCGTGTTGTTAATGGTGTACAACGTTTTCGCGCTGCTTCGGGCGCCGAAGGGTGTGACCGAGTATCCGATCGGCGAAGCCATGGAACAGGCCGAAGCGACTCCGGCATACCTGGATCGCTGGAGCGTGTGGATCAGCTTGTCGGTAGTGCTGATATTGGTTGCTTATACGATACCGTTAATGGATATGATTATGCAATCAGGTGTTGGTTCAAAAGGGTTTGTTACTTGGTAATGTGAAAGAGGGCACCAGTTTTTAACCACATCAGAAAGTTTAAGTTCACTAAAGCGCTAAAGCGTGGTGAAGACTTTCTGATTGGCATGAAAAGCTACCTCTTACGCAGGGCCATTCATCGTGGAAAGGGCTCCGCATAGGAGCTTTTCTTAAAAGAAAAAGCTGGTGCTTCTTCTTCACAACAACTTGTGAATTGTTTCACAAAAGCTTCAAGAGATGGTTATCCATAAAATCCCTGGTTGTGATTTATATCATAGTTGAATAAAGGTCATGAAGATTAAGCTAATATCAGAAAACACAACAACGGCAACCCATCAATTAACGATAGAGGAGTGGATCGAGTATGGCGATGAAAGAAATCAAGATTAAAGAGCAGATTTCCGCGCAGGATGAAGTGAATCAGTTGGTAGCAAGAGCCAAGCTTGCACAGAAAGCTTTTATGGAATTGGATCAAGAACAGGTGGATGTCATCGTGCAGCAAATGGCGCTCGCCGGAATCGACAAGCATATGTCGCTTGCCAAACTGGCTGTCGAAGAAACGGGACGCGGTGTCTATGAGGATAAGATCACGAAGAACCTGTTCGCGACCGAATACATCTATCACAGCATAAAAAATAACAAAACTGTGGGTGTTATTGAGGAAAATGCTTACGAAAGCTACCGGATGGTAGCGGAACCTGTTGGCATTATTGCGGGTGTCACCCCCGTCACGAATCCGACTTCGACAACGATGTTCAAGTCGTTAATTGCGACCAAAACCCGCAATCCGATCATATTCGCTTTCCACCCTTCCGCTCAGCAATCCAGCGCTGCGGCTGCTGCAACGTTGCTGGACGCCGCAGTGAGAGCGGGTGCCCCTGAACATTGCATCCAGTGGGTGAAGCATCCATCCGTGGAAGCAACGCAACTGCTGATGAATCATCCGGATGTGGCGTTAGTGCTTGCTACCGGCGGGTCCTCCATGGTAAAGGCCGCTTACAGCACAGGGAAACCGGCTCTAGGCGTCGGCCCCGGCAACGTGCCTTGCTTCATTGAGAAGTCGGCGAATTTGCCGCAAGCTGTCAATGATTTGATTTTATCCAAGACGTTCGACAATGGCATGATTTGCGCTTCCGAGCAATCCGTTATTATTGAAGAAGCCGTCTATGTGGAAACAAGAAAGCTCATGACCGATCAAGGTTGTTACTTCTTAAACAAAGAGGAAACGGAAGCTGTATCCAAACTTGTTATTAATAATGAAAAATGCGCGGTTAATGCCGTTATCGTCGGCCAATCCGCAGTGAAAATTGCCGAAATGGCGGGCATCAAGGTACCGTCTGCAACGAAAGTGCTGGTCGCCGAGCTCGCCGGAGTTGGCGAGGCTTACCCATTATCAGCTGAGAAATTAAGCCCTGTACTTGCTTGCTATAAGGTGAAAACGGCAGAGCAAGGGATAGCTCGAGCGGTTGAAGTCGTCAAATTCGGCGGCATGGGCCATTCCTCGGTGATCCACTCGCAAAATAAGGATGTGATCGAAGCATTTGCTGCTAAATTGCAGACAGGACGCGTGATTGTCAATTCTCCGTCCACACATGGCGCGATCGGGGACATTTACAACACCAATCTGCCGTCGTTGACGCTCGGTTGCGGATCTTACGGACATAACTCAACAACCTCCAACGTAAGTGCTGTGAACCTGATCAACGTGAAGCGGGTTGCTTATCGCACGGTCAATATGCAGTGGTTTAAAATACCGCCGAAAGTTTACTTTGAAAAAGGCGCCACACAGTACCTGGAAAAGATGCCGGACATCACACGCGTGATGATCGTCACCGATCCTATGATGGTGAAGCTCGGTTACGTGGAGCGAGTCGAATATTATTTGCGCAAGCGTCAGCTCCCCGTCTACATCGAAATATTCTCGGATGTTGAACCGGATCCATCCGTTGAAACGGTAGAGCGGGGCAGAGCGCAGATGGCAAGCTTCCAGCCGGATTGCATTATCGCCTTGGGCGGCGGCTCTCCGATGGATGCGGCCAAAGCGATGTGGCTGTTCTATGAATACCCGGATACGAGCTTCGATGCGTTGAAACAGAAGTTCATGGATATCCGGAAGCGGGTTTACAAGTATCCGCGCCTTGGACGCAAAGCCAAGTTCGTCGCGATTCCTACCACTTCGGGTACAGGATCGGAAGTGACTTCTTTTGCGGTCATCACCGATAAGGAGAAAGGCAATACGAAGTACCCGCTGGCGGATTACGAGCTGACTCCCGACGTTGCCATCATTGACCCTGATTATGTATACAGCTTGCCGAAAACGGCAGTTGCTGACACCGGTATGGACGTCCTCACGCATGCGATTGAGGCATACGTGTCCGTCATGGCAAATGATTACTCCGATGGTTTAGCCATGAAAGCAATCCAGCTTGTGTTCCAAAATCTGGAGAAATCATTCGCCACGGGGGACCCTGTTGCACGCGAGAAAATGCATAATGCATCGACGATAGCAGGTATGGCTTTCGCGAACGCGTTCCTTGGCATTAACCATAGTCTGGCGCACAAATGGGGCGGTGAATACCATACCGCTCACGGACGCACCAATGCGATTCTCATGCCGCATGTGATCCGCTATAATGCCCAGAAGCCAACGAAGTTTACTTCGTTCCCGAAATATGACCACTTCGTGGCGGATCAACGCTATGCCGAAATTGCCCGCATGCTCGGACTACCTGCCAAAACAACGGAGGAAGGCGTGAACAGCTTGATCGATGCCATTCGCAAGTTGAATAAAATACTTGGCATTCCTGAGAAATTCCAGGATCTCGGGTTTAATCCCGAACAATTCGAGGCGCGCGTAGAGTACTTGGCGGATCGGGCTTTCGAAGACCAATGTACAACTGCGAATCCACGGATGCCATTAGTAACGGAGTTAGTCGATGTTTACCGCCACGCGTTCTACGGCAGGTTTGAGTAAACGGAAACTGGAGGTGCCGATCATGGCCATACGAGAAACAGATTTGCAAACGAATAGTTGGAGAGGATTTACAAAAGGCAAGTGGGAACATAGGGTTGATGTGAAAGATTTTATTGATACAAACATAACCCCATACACCGGGAATCATGCCTTCTTGGCAGGGCCTACAGAAGCTACGGAAGAACTGTGGCAAATGGTCAGTGAATGGACCCGCAAGGAAAGGGAGAACGGCGGCGTCTTGGACATAGACGTAAACACCGTATCTACGATTACCTCGCATGCACCGGGTTATATTGCGCAGGACAAAGAGCAGATCGTCGGTCTGCAAACCGATGCTCCTTTGAAGCGGTCCGTGCAGCCGTTCGGCGGAATCCGCATGGTGATCGATGCTTGCGAGGCTTACGGTTTTAAGCTGCCTGAAGAGATCGTTTGCCAATTCACGGATATTCGTAAAACGCATAATCAAGGCGTATTCGACGCCTACACCACGGAGATGAAGACAGCCCGCAAGGCGGCAATCATCACGGGTCTTCCGGATGCATACGGTCGGGGACGAATCATCGGCGATTATCGTCGTGTCGCCTTATACGGCGTAGACAGGTTAATCGAGGAGAAAAAGAAGGACCTTCTCCAGCTTGAAGTAGACGCCATTACAGAGGACGTCATTCGGCTTCGTGAAGAGTTGTCCGAGCAAATCCGCAGCTTAGGCGAGCTTAAGCGGATGGCAGAGTCTTACGGCTATGATATTTCAGCGCCGGCGGCTAACGCCCGCGAAGCGGTGCAGTGGGTATACTTTGCTTATTTGGCTGCGATTAAGGAGCAAAATGGCGCAGCCATGAGCCTTGGACGCGTATCAAGCTTCCTCGATATTTATATCGAACGGGACTTGCGGGAAGGGGCTTTGACAGAAGAACAAGCGCAGGAACTTGTGGACCATTTTGTTATGAAGCTGCGTATCGTTAAGTTCTTGCGCACCCCCGATTATAATGAGCTGTTTAGCGGAGATCCGACCTGGGTAACGGAATCGATCGGCGGTATGGGGCTGGATGGCAAACCGCGCGTTACGAAAAATTCCTTCCGATTCCTTCATACGTTGTACAATTTAGGCCCCGCACCCGAACCCAATCTGACGGTGCTTTGGTCGACACAGTTGCCTGAAGATTTCAAAGCATACTGCGCCAAGGTATCGGCAGAGACGAGTTCGATTCAATATGAAAACGATGATCTGATGCGTCCTTATTACGGAGACGATTACGGCATCGCATGCTGCGTATCCGCGATGCGGATCGGCAAGCAAATGCAATTTTTCGGGGCCCGCGCCAATTTGGCAAAAGCTTTGCTGTATGCCATCAACGGCGGTGTGGATGAGAAGCTCGGCATTCAAGTCGGACCGAAGCTGGCTCCCATTTCTTCCGAAGTGTTGGACTATGAAGAAGTTGCAGAGAAGTTCGATACGGTGATGGAGTGGCTGGCAAAGCTGTACATGAACACATTGAATGTCATTCACTACATGCATGATAAATACTGCTACGAACGGCTAGAAATGGCCTTGCATGACCGCGAGATTTTGCGGACGATGGCCTGCGGCATTGCCGGATTATCCGTGGTCGCAGACTCGTTCAGCGCCATCAAGCATGCAAAAGTGCGGCCCATCCGCAACGAAAAAGGAATTGCCGTCGACTTTGAGATCGAAGGGGAGTATCCGCAGTACGGAAACAACGATGAACGTGTGGACGCCATTGCCGTCCAATTGGCCGAAACGTTCATGAATAAGCTCCGCAAGCATAAGACTTACCGCGGTGCGCTTCCGACGATGTCGGTTCTGACGATTACATCGAACGTCGTTTATGGGAAAAAGACAGGAAGCACGCCGGATGGACGAAAAGCGGGCGAGCCATTCGCACCGGGCGCCAATCCGATGCACGGACGCGATCGCAAAGGGGCGTTAGCGTCGCTGGCCTCCGTATCCAAAATCCCGTATGAACATTGCCTGGACGGTATTTCCAATACGTTCTCCATTGTGCCGAAGGCGCTCGGGCGCGAAGAAGATACACGAATCTCGAATCTCGTATCGCTGCTGGACGGATACATGGCGAACCAGGGGCATCATTTGAATATTAACGTATTTGATCGCGCGCAGCTTCTCGATGCAATGGAGCATCCGGAGCAGTATCCGCAGCTAACGATTCGCGTTTCCGGCTACGCCGTTAACTTCATCAAGCTGACACGTGAGCAGCAGCTTGATGTCATTCACCGGACTTTCCATGGAACGATGTAAGTACAGAAAGGGGTGCAGACCTCATGAAAGGACGCATACATTCCTTCGACACCTTCGGCACCGTTGACGGTCCGGGCATCCGCTTCGTGCTTTTCATGCAAGGTTGTGCGCTGAAATGCCAATATTGTCATAATCCGGATTCATGGGAAATGAATGCAGGAAGGCAGATGGACGTAGAGGAGATATTAGAAGAGATAGAGCCTTATTTGGAGTATTACCGCCGTTCCGGAGGCGGGATTACGGTGACGGGGGGAGAGCCGACTTTGCAAGCTCCCTTCGTGGCCCGTTTGTTTGCAGAATGCAAGCGGCGTTTTGGCTTGCATACGGTACTGGATACCAATGGCTTCTGTGAGCAAGACCATGCGAATGAGCTGCTGAGCGTTACCGATCTGGTGCTGCTGGATCTTAAACAGATGAATCCGGATAAGCATATCGCGCTTACGGCGCAGCCGAATGATCGGATCAAGCGCTTCGCTAATCATTTAAATGAGATTCATAAGCCCATGTGGATCCGTCATGTTTTAGTACCGGAATGGACGGATGACTATTCGGATTTATTGGACCTGGGCATGTTCGTAGGCTCTTTGGATAATGTAAAGAAAATAGAGCTGTTGCCTTACCACAGGATGGGTGTATACAAATGGGAGCAAATGGGCGTATCGTATCCGCTTGAGAATTGTCCCACTCCAACCGATCGGGACGTTATCCGGGCGCGAAGCATTATAGATCGGGGTATCAAAGCTAGCCAAACCGGACATGCAGGCATAAGTGATTAAACGATGTTCCATCAAGGCAAAAACTTGCTTTGGTGGTTTTTTTTCGATAATGGACTGGTTTCTATGTGACGAAAGTCACAGCGGGAAGAAGACTGGATGTTAGATACTGAAACTAAGGTCATCAAAGATAGCAAATGAGGAAACGAAAGTAACGCCGGTGAAAAAAATAAGCCCATGTATGAATAACCGGGGGGATAAACGATGTTTTTGGATGTTCGGGTGTTCGAGGGACAGGTGCATGTAACGCCTACGGGTAAAATTTATGTGGACGAAGCAACGATCGTAAGAGAAAAGCTGTTTCCCTATATCGACAAAGGATATAAGCAATTTGTTTTTAACTTACGCGAAGTGGACGATATGGATAGTTCCGGACTTGGCGTTCTGGTCGCGATTCAGAAGAGAGCTCTAATACATGGAGGCGGGGTAGTTATTAAGGGGCTGCAGGGGGATGTCAAAGAACTGTTCGAGCTGACTCGCCTGACGAAGGTTTTTGAGATTCAACCCTGATCGTCATACTCTCAAATGAAACAAGTTGCTGACTTAAAGGTGGTTATCGGATATGAAAAATAAGCTGCAGCTTTATGCACGTGTATTTTACAAAGTGATGGAATCCATCATGATTACAGATTCCGGAGGCGTCATTCTATCAGTCAATCCAGCGTTTAGCGCGACAACCGGCTATACGGAGGAGGAGGCGGTGGGTCAAACTCCCCGTATTTTATATTCCGGCATTCAGGAAACTGCGTTTTATATTCATATGTGGGCGAAGATTCATGAAACCGGCAGTTGGCAAGGGGAGATTTGGAATCGAAAGAAGAACGGGGAGCTGTATCTCGAATGGCTGACGATCAGTACAGTAAGGGATGAACATGGGAAAATATCCAATTATGTAGGGATATTTCTGGATATAACGGAGAGAAAAAAGGCTGAGGAAAAATTGCAGCTGCATGCCAGGGTGTTTGAAACGGCGAGCGAAGGGATCATGATTACGGATACGAAGGGAACCATATTATCGGTCAACCCGGCGTTCACGGAAACAACCGGCTATACGGAGGATGAGGCTCTGGGCCAAACTCCGCGCATGCTGCATTCCGGCGTACAAGATGCCGAGTTCTATATACATATGTGGGCTTCGATTCATGAAACGGGCGGCTGGCAGGGCGAGATTTGGAATCAGCGGAAGAATGGCGAAGTGTACCCGGAGTGGCTAACGATTAATGCCGTGAGAAATGAGAATGACAACATATCCAATTATGTCGGGATTTTCACGGATATTACAGAGCGTAAGCTAACGGAAGAGAATTTAAAGTATTTGGCCCATTACGATGTATTGACCGGGCTCCCGAACCGGTTCTTATTTCATGACCGGCTGAATCATGCCATTCTGCAAGCGCAACGTCAAAAAAAATGGGTCGCCTTGATGTTTATTGATCTTGACCACTTTAAACTGATTAACGACTCGTTGGGACATGCAGTCGGAGACCAATTGCTGCAGAAGGCAAGCAAACGATTGAAAAGCTGCGTTCGAACTAAGGATACCGTGTCGCGATTGGGCGGTGACGAATTCACGGTAATTTTACCGGATATTCAGAAAACCGAAGATGCTTTGCCTGTAGCTCGAAAAATATTGGAAGAACTCGCTCTTCCTTTCTTCGTTGAAGAACATGAACTGTTTATAACGGCTAGCATCGGAATCAGCATTTATCCATTGAACGGAGATGATGGCGATACCTTAATTAAACATGCCGATTCGGCCATGTATCGGGCCAAGGAACAGTCAAATAATTACCAGATGTATACGACGGATATGAATGCAACTTTTGTACGGAAAATGCAACTGGAGAACGGGTTGCGAAAAGCATTGGAAAAAGAGCAATTAGCAATTGTTTACCAACCGCAAATGGACATACGAACGGGTCAAATCACCGGCGTGGAAGCCTTGCTGCGCTGGCAGCATCCCGAACTGGGCATGGTGTCGCCGAACGAGTTTATTCAGATCGCCGAGGAAAACGGCCAAATTGACGAAATTGGAGCATGGGTATTGCGTAAGGTTTGCGAACAGAACAAAGTTTGGCAGTTAGCAGGCTATCCTCCGATAAAATGCGCCATCAATCTGTCCCCGAGACAGTTCAAAAATAAGAATCTGATTGAAACGGTCAAGCGAATATTGCAGGAAACCGGGCTGTCCCCGAGTTATCTGTGTTTTGAAATTACAGAAAGAATCAGCATACACCGGATTGAATCGGTACTGGCAGTTTTGCATGGATTAAAAGAGATAGGGGTGGAGTTAGCCATTGACGATTTTGGCAAGGGCCACTCCGCTTTAAGTTATTTGAAGAGGTATCCCATTGATATATTGAAAGTGGATAAATATTTCGTTCAAGACATCGAAACGGATCTTGGGAACGCGTCGATTGCTAAAGCTATTATTGATATGGCCCACGGTTTGGGGATCCGGGTGATTGCCGAGGGCGTGGAAACGGAAAATCAGCTTACCTTTCTTAAGAAGCTGCATTGTGATTCCATTCAAGGATATTGGTTAAGCCGACCTCTTCCTCCCGAAGAGATCGTGTTCTATTTCAAGGCAGAGGGAAGAAGGATTTCTTCGGCATCGGCGGTTGATGTGATGTATCGCACAGCGATTATCGATAAGCGGATCTATACTATAAATAGAAGCTAACAACGCACTTTTGGAGGGATTGTGTATGGCACTACATTCATTGAGCTGCACATTGGGAATCGCCTCTTCCAACCCATCGGAACTTGTTTTTGCCACGGATCGTTTGAGGGAAGAGCATGACCGCTTAAGACAGCAATTAAAGGTTCTTGAAACGAGCGCCAAAGAAATAGGTCATCTAAATGATCCGGCGAAAGGTATCAAGGTTCTGCAAAGTCTAAGGCGGCAAGCCTCTGAGTTTGTTGAAGCGTTGGAACGTCACGCCGAGTGGGAGGATCAGGAATTATTCCCTTTCCTTCTTGAGTATTTTCACCGACAAGTTGCTCCGTCGATTACGCCCTCTTTCTGGGTGCTTGAAAAAGATCATCAATTGGCGCTTTTATTTATTCAAACGTTTCATGACGCCGTCATCGATTTAACACCGTTAGTCGTAAAAAAACAGCTCGTAGAGGCATCAGCGCATCTCATACAGGCTTGTTTGATTTTAAAGGATCACTTTGCCATGGAGGAGCAACTCGTGTTCCCTTTGACTGAAAAAGTGCTAACCGATTTAGAATACTTCTTCTCATAGGAGCTGAACGAAATGAAATTGATCGTACATGGGAAAAACATACAGATCACCCCGGCTTTACAAGAATATGTAGAACGCAAGTTAGGGCGGCTTGAATCGTGGTTCGAAGATACTGGTGAGATGCATGTTACATTATCGGTTCAAGGACATAAGCAATTGCATGTTGTAGAGATTACTATCACGTGTAAAGGTGTTGTTCTCCGCGTAGAAGAAAAGCGAAATGACATGTATGCTTCGATTGATTTGGCGGCTGATAAACTAGAAAGAAAGAACAGGAAGCTGAAGGAGAAGATTACTCATAAAATACGTCATCAAGGCGGATTAAAAGATTTAACACTAGAACGAACAGTGTCCACGGATTGGGTGCGCGTTTCTCCTTTTGAAGTTGCCCGGGTGAAGATCGTGCCGAACAAACCGGAGGATATCGAGGAAGCCATTCTTCAGATGAATTTGCTCGATCATAATTTTCATTTGTTTTTTAATAGAGACTCTAATAGAACCGAACTTGTGTATCGGCGAGACGATGGTTCGTATGGACTTATCACGACCGCTTAATATATGGAGGCGCGGGTAAAGTTAAATCCCTTGCCTCCTTTTACTTTGGTATGTGATATTTTTCACGAAGTTTGAATAAGATCGCTAGGAGGCTGAAGGACCATGGCTAAGGAAACAAACCGACAAAAGTTAGTGCTTGTAGGAAACGGAATGGCAGGTATGAACACCATTGAGCAAATCATCAAGCTAGCGCCTGATTTATTCGATATAACGGTCATCGGCAAGGAAGCTCATCCCAACTATAATCGGATACAACTGTCTTTCTTGCTGGAGGGAAGCAAGACATTTGACGAAATCGTTCTGAACGATTTTGATTGGTACAAACAAAATAACATTCAACTGAACACAGGCATAGAGGTAACGGGAATCAATACGTCAGCCAAATATCTCTATACGAGTAACGGACAAATTAAGCCTTACGATAAACTCATCTTGGCAACCGGATCGAATCCGGTGATACTTCCGTTACCAGGCATAGAAAAGGAAGGGATTATCGGCTTCCGGGATGTTCATGACTGCTGCAAGATGATGGAAGCTGCGCAACATTTCAAAAAGGCAGCCGTCATTGGCGGCGGTTTGCTTGGACTCGAGGCGGCGAAGGGACTTTTGAAATTGGGCATGCAGGTTACCGTCGTTCATTTGTTCGAGGATTTGATGGAGAGACAGCTGGATTCAGCTGCAGCATCGATGCTTAAAGCCGAGCTGGAACAGCAAGGGCTTCATTTTATGATGAAGAAAAAAACGGTGGAGATCCTTGGCGATGCGCAAGTTAAAGGGTTGAAATTTGATGATGGTTCCCAGCTTGAAGCCGAATTCATCGTCATGGCAGCTGGAATTGCACCTAATGTTGCTCTTGCGCGAAATTGCGGCATTGCAGCTGAACGTGGCATTGTGGTCGACGATTACATGCGTACAAGCATCAAAGATGTGTATGCTGTCGGTGAATGTAATGAGCATCGCGGCATCTGCTATGGACTGGTAGCGCCGTTATTTGAGCAAGGCGCAGTCTTAGCTAAACATTTGTGCAATGTTCCTACGGAACCCTATAACGGTTCGGTCGTATCGACCAAACTGAAAATTTCAGGTATTGACGTTTTTTCAGCGGGTGAGTTTCAAGATCAGCCTGCTCTAGACATTATTCGTATGCAAGATAACTGGAAGAAAACATATAAAAAAGTTCTTCTCCGAGCCGGGCGCATTGTTGGAGGCGTATTGTTTGGCGATGTTAGCGAATCTGCCCAACTATTAAAGTGGGTAAAGGAGCATGCACCAATGACACCGGAAATTCATGAGCGACTTTTGGGCTCATCGGCTGCTGTAACCGCTGATCCGCTTGCTTTTATCTCTGCCATGCCGGCTGATGAAATTGTATGCGGCTGTAACGGAGTGACCAAAGGCATGATTATACAAGCGATTACAGACAAGGGGCTTAGTACGGTAGATGAAATCAAAGCGTGTACCGGCGCCAGCCGATCGTGCGGCGGATGTCGACCGATGGTAGAAAGCATTCTGGCCATGACACTTGGGGATCGTTATGAAAGCAGCGACAACGTCAAGGAATCGATTTGCGCGTGCACGACACACAGCCGTGAAGATGTGATTGCTGCAATCAAAAATAAAGGATTAACACATGTCCGAGAAGTGATGAATGTACTTGCGTGGAGCAATCCGGAAGGGTGCTCAAAATGCCGGCCCGCCATCAATTATTATATCGGCATGGTATGGCCCGAAGCATTCGTGGATGAACGCGAATCCAGATTCGTGAACGAAAGGCTGCATGCCAATATTCAAAAAGACGGCACCTACTCCGTTATACCCAGAATGTATGGGGGTGTCACGACCCCGGAACAGCTGCGTCAAATCGCAGATGTGGCAGACAAGTATGAAGTAAAAATGGTTAAAGTGACCGGTGGCCAACGGCTTGACCTATTGGGCGTGAAGAAAGAGGATCTCCCTCGCATTTGGGAAGAGCTCGACATGCCTTCAGGCTATGCATATGCCAAAGCGATTCGAACCGTCAAAACGTGCGTAGGTTCTACGTTCTGCCGATTTGGCACACAGGATTCCATCAGCATGGGTATTCTGCTTGAGAAGAAATTTGAACGGCTGTGGATGCCGGCCAAGTTCAAGATGGCTGTCAACGGTTGCCCCCGCAATTGTGCCGAGGCAGAAATTAAAGATTTTGGCATCGTCGGAAATGATGGCGGTTGGGAGATTTATGCCGGTGGCAACGGCGGGGTGAAATTAAGGGCAGCCGATTTGTTGTGTAAGGTTAAGACCGATGAAGAGCTTATCGAACTTGCTTGTGCTTTCATTCAATTTTATCGGGAAACCGGCAAATATGGGGAGCGTACGTCGGATTGGATTGAACGGCTTGGCTTGCACACGATTGTCCAAGAAATCGTCATGAATAAGGATCGTCGCAAACAACTTGTTGAGCGTATCGAACTAGCGCTGTCAGGACTACAAGATCCTTGGAAGGAAGTCGTTGAGCACGAGGAGCTCAAGCATCAGTTATATGAAGAGATTCAGGTGAAATAAGGAGGGATAGAAATGGGAGCTTCCAAAGTAAAGGATTCTGCGGTGCATCATTTGGTTGGTAATCTTGAGGATTTTCCTCTACATCTCGGTAAAACCGTTCATATCGGTGAAACAGAGATTGCTGTGTTCCGGATCTCAGAAGATACGTTATACGCGCTTGAGAATAAAACGGGTCATAAGAAAGGAGGTCCGCTCACGGAAGGTATCGTTAGTGGGGAGTACGTCTATTGTCCGCTGCATGATTGCAAGGTTAATCTTCGTACGGGAGAAGTTCAATTGCCGGATACGGGGCAGGTGAAAACTTTTCCGGTGTCGCTTGAAGGAAATAAAGTTCTGATAATTCACGCGTCCCATCCGCAGTGATAATTCTCACAGTGCTTAGCCGGCCATTCATGTTTTAATTCATATAGGAGATCACGAGTAGGGGAGCAATGAAATCATGGATCGAGCGTTCGCGTCAAAATTCGCCAAATGCGTCTTTTTCGTTGTTTGCGGTTTAATTATTCTCATGTGGATCGGTTCGAGGTTTTTCACTCACATTGACTTGGCTTTGTATGGATATATGGTCGGTACGGTCGTTTTCATTTGCGGTTTCTTTTATCGCTTTATTGCGTGGGGAGAACGGCCCCCAACAAAAATCATATTGAAGAAGGGCATCAAACGTTTATTTCGTAAAAGTACGCCAAAGACAACCGTGGAGCATTTAGCCACTTATCGATTTATCTGGAACCGTGGGTGGTATCGCTGGACACAGCACGTTCTTCTAGGTTGGGGGTGCATTCTTTCCGCTTTTGTAACCTTTCCTCTCGTGTTCGGTTGGATGTATTTTACGATGGGCGAGAATGGAACTTACACAGTCGTAGGTTTTGGGATCGACTTGATGCGAATAAAAGCCGATGGACTTCTTGGATTTCTATTTTATAACGCTTTGAATATAACGGCTTTCATGGTCATTGGCGGCGTATGCATGGCCTTATATCGCAGGCTGAAAAACATGCAGGCGCGTGCGGAACAAACGTTTATTTATGATTTTCTCCCGCTTTATATGTTGTTATTTGTAAGTCTCACAGGTCTTCTGCTGACCTTTTGCAATATTTTCCTACATGGTTATGGGCATCCTGTGGTTACGCTAGTCCATCAATGGTCGGTTATCGTTACTTTGATCTATCTGCCTTTCGGCAAGCTGGCGCATATCCCGTTCCGTCCAATGAGTGTATTTGCCCGCAATTATCGGGAGCACTACGCAGAACAGGCCATGAAAAGCTGCAAAGTATGCGGAGCCGGTTTTGTGTCTCTAGAACAATCGAATGATGTCATCGCTGTGCTGCACGTCAACGATATTGAATTTAAATCAGAGGAAGGCTACCACTTGGCCGAGCTTTGTCTGCCATGCCGCCGGAAATACCGGATGTCTCGTTTTACCGGGATTCCGACCCATCAGATTAGAGTGAAGGAGGCCAATCAAAATGCCAAAGGATAAATTTTATAAAGTCATCGCGAATAAAACGCATCCGAACGAACAGTTGGTGCCTACGCATTGCTCTTACTGCGGCATGCAGTGCGGTATGAATCTGAGGGTGGATACATCCACCAATAAAATTATCGGCGTGGAGCCGCGATATGATTGGCCGGTGACGCTTGGGAAAATGTGCCCCAAAGGTGTAACGGCCTACCAGCAAACGAATCATGATGATCGATTACTACGCCCTTTAATCCGTGATGATGCATCCTTAAAGGGAACCAAGGAAGGGTTTCGCGAAGCGAGCTGGGAAGAAGCTTATGGTTTAATTGCGAGAAGATTTCAAGAACTGCAAGTGCAATATGGTAAAGACTCGCTTTCCGTTTTCAGCGGTGTATCGATGACCAATGAGAAGTGCTACTTAACGGGGAAATTTGCGAGGGTCGCGATGCAAACGCGTTACATTGACTATAATGGCCGTTTTTGCATGTCGAGCGCAGCCGCCGGTTTTCTTCGAAGCTTTGGCGTGGATAGAGGATCAACGCTGCCATGGACGGATCTTCATGAAACGGATTGTTTGTTCATTGCCGGGAGCAATACGGCAGAATGCCATCCTACTTCCATGTTTCGTGTATGGGAAGTCCAGAACCGCGGCGGGTATCTGATTGTAGCCGATCCTCGGGAAACGCCGATCGCCCGCCGTGCGGATGTTCATCTGGACTTGCGTCCGGGAACGGATTTGGCGCTCGCCAATTGCATTGTCAATTTGCTGATCCAAAATGGTCATATCGATGAGCGGTTTGTTGCTGAGCATACCAACGGCTTTGATGAAATGAGAGAAGTTGTGAAAGAGTTCACACCTGAATATACGAGCGAGATCACAGGGGTTGCTCCGGAAAAATTAATTCGGGCCGCCGAAATATACGGCAAGGCGCCGAACGCAGTCGTCATGTTCGCCCGTGGGATCGAGCAGCAGCATAAAGGCTCCGATAATGTTTCCGCTTATACTAATATGTGTTTAGTGACAGGAAAAATCGGCCGTCCGAAATCAGGTGTTGCTACTTTCACCGGACAAGGGAATGGGCAAGGGGGAAGGGAACACGGACAAAAGGCGGATGCACTTCCCGGCTATCGCAAAATTACCAACCCTAAGCACGTGGAAGAGGTTTGTCGGGTTTGGGGCATCCGGCCTGATGAAATGCCGCAGCCGGGCGTCTCGGCATACGAGATGTTCGAGCTCATGATGGATAAGACGATCAGGAGTCTGTATCTTCTCTGTTCCAATCCTGCCGTATCCGCGCCAAACCAAAACTATGTCCGAGCCGCATTAAAAAATCTCGATTTTATGGTTTGTTCCGATATGTACCTCTCGGAATCCGCAGAATTTGCAGATGTCGTATTGCCGTCGGTTACATGGTCGGAAGATGAAGGAACAGTAACCAATCTGGAAGGACGGATCATCAAAATCAATAAAGCGCAGGAACCTGTCGGCGAGTCCAAGCCAGATTGGTTGATCCAATTTGAACTTGCCGAACGACTCGGCAGAGGGCAGTATTTCGGCCATCTGAAGACAGCAAGAGATGTAGCTGACGAATTCCGTCTTGCCTCCAAGGGTGGATATGCCGATTACTACGGAGCCACCTGGGAGAAGATCGATAAGCAAAACGGCGTCTTCTGGCCATGTCGAAGTGATGAGGATCCGGGGACACCGCATATGTTCCTTGACCATAAGTTCTATCATCCGGATGGAAAAGCGAAACTATGCGCTCTTCCTTATCGGCCGCCTGCGGAAGAACCCTGCGAACAATATCCGCTTCGCCTTACGACGGGCCGGGTTGTGTATCATTATTTGTCAGGCAACCAAACAAGGAGAATTCCGTTCCTCCGGGATATGTGCCCGGAACCTTATGTTGAGGTTCATCCCGAGACTGCAGAGCGATATGGCATATCACACGATGAAGTCGTTCGGCTATTTACACGTCGTGGAGAAGCCTTTTATAAAGTGAAAGTCATTGAAGCCATCCGCAAGGATACCGTATTTGTTCCTTATCATTTCGGTCATGAGCAATCGATTAATCTGTTAACGATACCGGCTCTGGATCCCATGTCTCGAATGCCTGAATTTAAGGCGTGCGCCGCACAAATAGAGAAGCAATCCGAGAGGATGAACACCCGATGAAACAACATCTCTACATTGAAATGGATAACTGCATCGGATGCCGGAGCTGCTTGGCTGCTTGTACGCAATGCGGAGGCCACGATGAAAGAAACCGCAACTATGTATACGAGGTTAACCCTCTCGTTAGCCGCCAAACCATTCCTTTAATGTGCCTGCACTGTGTAAATCCGGCGTGTGCAAGAAGTTGTCCGGCGCAGGCTATCCAGATCACGGAAGAAGGAGCTGTACTTTCCGCTTTGGTCGAGAAGTGCATTGGGTGTCAAAACTGTACGATCGCTTGCCCTTATGGAATTCCCAAGTTCGATGAAGAGCAGAATCTGATGTATAAATGCGACCTTTGCTACGATCGTACGAATGAAGGCATTCCCCCGATGTGTGCATCGGTGTGTCCGACCAATACGCTGCAATGGGTTACGGAAGAAGAACTGGCAGCTAAGAAAGAACAGCACAAGCTTGGGAAATGGACGGCAAGCCATCAGCCTTTCGATCCGCTTGAAGGGGAAACAAATGTGAAGATCAGTCTTCCGGGTATTCTGCAAGGAAAACAAAAATTGTTCTAAATAACATGTACGGGGGTGAACCGGTGTGGAACAAGACAAAGCCCGAGACAACAATCATAGTCCATTTCATGAAGATAACTATACGCATAATATTCATAAAAATAATGAAAGAAAATTGGACCGCCGCGGCTTTATGAAGACGCTGGTCGGTGCTGCCGGAGTGTTCGCGGTTTCAACGCTTCCTTGGGGAGCTCTTGCGGCGAAGGAATTGACGGGATTACAAAAAAAAGCGTATCCGGAGCTGAAAATTACAGACATCTCTTCTCTGAGAGTCGGAGATGCCGTTGAATTTGCTTATCCGGGGGAGCATGATTCTGCTCTGTTGATTCGCCTTGGTGAAAACGAGTATAAAGCTTATCAGAATGCTTGTACGCATTTGAAATGCCCTGTGTTTTGGAGTAAAGAGAAGGATGAGATGATATGTCCTTGCCATCACGGAATCTTCGATGCCAGAACCGGGTCGCCGACAGCAGGTCCTCCTAAGAGACCTCTACCAGAGGTGCTGCTGAAACAGGAGCAAGGCGCTATTTATGCGACAGGAGTGAAGCGTTATGAAACGTAGTTTTGTGGGCGTCATTTTACTATGTGTCGTATTGTTTTTGAACATACTTTGTACACAAAAAGCCGTTAATGCCTTCTTTTTTGAGCAGTACCGTTCCGTCATTCTTTATGCCATACTTAACATTTTATTGTTTCCAACTGCAATTTGGATCTATCGTCGGGAGCGTGACGTCATATGAGTATAAAAAAATTACAATTACCGTTACAAACGGTTAGCCTTGTCCTTGGATTTATGGTCTGGGTCATTCTATCCTCACTGATGCCATTTATTAAAGAAACCATTAAACTGACGCCATCCCAGCTGACATGGGTAACCGCAATTCCCGTCTTGTTCGGATCGGTCATGCGTGTGCCTGTCGGTTATTGGACGAATCGTTACGGGGCAAGAAAATTGTTCGCGATAAGCTTCATCCTCTTGCTTGCTCCCGTATACTGGGTTAGCCAAGCCAGCTCCTTTTTGGATTTAATTATAGGCGGGTTCTTTCTAGGCATTGGCGGAGCCGTGTTTTCCGTTGGTGTTACTTCCTTGCCGAAATATTACCCGAAAGAACGTCATGGCTTTGTAAACGGCATCTATGGAATCGGAAATTTAGGAACGGCTCTATCTACTTTTGGAGCACCGGTCATGGCCAACCAAATAGGCTGGTCCAAAACAGTATTGGCCTACAGCATTCTGCTCATCGTTATGGCTGCATGTAATTTCTTCGCCGGTGATCGCAAAGAACCTCCGGTGAAAACAGCTTTAATCGAGCAAATCAAAGGCGTTTCAGGGAATTCTAAGCTTTGGTTTCTATGTTTGTTCTACTTCATTACGTTCGGCTCCTTCGTCGCATTCACCGTATATTTACCTAACTTCTTAGTAACCAGTTTTCATTTGTCCAAAGTAGATGCCGGTATGCGTACCGGAGGGTTTATCGTTCTGGCAACGGCGATGAGACCTATCGGGGGTTATCTGGGGGATAAATTTAATCCATTTAAAATTCTAATGTTCGTCTTCGCAGGTCTAACTGCAGCGGGTGTGCTGCTCTCGTTCGCACCGTCCATGACGTGGTATACTGCAGGCTGTTTAACGATCGCATTTTGTGCAGGGACAGGTAACGGAACCATTTTCAAGCTGGTGCCTATGTATTTCACCAAACAAGCAGGTATTGCCAACGGGATTATTTCTGCGATGGGCGGTTTGGGCGGATTTTTCCCTCCTCTCATGCTTACTTTCCTCTTTAAATTAACAGGTCACTACGCCATTGGGTTCATGGCACTATCAGAGGTAGCATTGGCCAGTCTGATTCTTATTGTATGGATGTTTTATCAGGAAAAACTCGGTCTTTCTTCGAAAATCATCGAAAATACGGTTGGACCGTGAATTCTATCTTTCATTGTGGGACTCCATTCGCAGCCAAGGCTATTGGCAAGGCAAGAATTGGAATCGTAAAAAGAACGGAGACGTCTACTTAGAGTGGCTAATGATAAGCGCTGTGAAAAACGATGCGGGAGAGGTTGTGTACTATTCCGGCATGTTCAGTGACATTACACAGCACCCGGGTTGGAAGCTGGAGGAAGGTGGAGCCATTGCCTAGTGAGTATGCATTGAATTTGTGCTTTATCCGTGAACATACGGAATCGCTATTCCTTACAGCCATTGATAAAGAACTGTATCGTCTGTTTGCCGGGAAGGGAACCTGGTATATCGATGAGCGTGAGGAGTCGGGGCTGGATATTGCAGTTGCAGAAGTGAAAGGGCTTGCCGCATGGGCAAGCGAAGACGAAGTTATTCTTTATATCGAGGAGAATATGCTGCCAGTCTCCATTCCTGATTCAGAATGTTGGGAGCACCTGCAAGGATATCAAGTGAAAGTATCGCCCAAAGCAGATGCCGGCTGTTGCCGACTAAAGAAGTGAGGTTAACGTATGGATTGGGTGAATGAATGCTCCCGTTGGTATGGCACTCAGATTGAGGTGCACATTGAGGATCAGGCTGGCTTGGACCCAATAGCGCCTCCCAAATCGATGATCCTTGAAAAGGCGCGCCTTACGGACGATCAAAAGTATTTGCAATTGTATTTAAATGCCGCTCAGTTTTTAGCAATTCCGTTATTAGACGAAACGCATACGCATTTTATTAAAACCGGGCAGGGTACTGTACTTCAATCGTGGGACCCGACCGCACAATTGGTTTATAAAGTCGCTTTTCAATCATGATCGAAGCGCTCATCTCTCCGGAGATGGCGCTTTTTCCAAGTAGATGGTAATTAAACATGAAAACGCCGGTACCCTTCGCTATTCTCAAGCGCGGTTTCCGGCGAACAAGGGGATGCTACATGCGGCAAATTTCTTTCGGGCAGTTTTCACAGTGGCAGATATCGCGAAGATAAGTTAAATCCTTAATCACGATTTGGCCATTTTGAATCTCAACGGCATCTTCCTTTTTCATATCGCTCAACATCCGATTGACGCTTTCCCGTGTAGCTCCAATCATATCCGCCATTTCCGTATTATTGATCTTATAGTTGATCATCGTGTGCTCGCCTTTTGGAACGCCGTATGAATTACTGAGTCTTATCAGTAACGAACAGAGTGCGCCTGGCTTTCCGTACATCATCAAATCGCGAAATTTCGTTTCCGTCATGCGATGCATGAGTCCCATCCATTTCATAAATTCAATGGCCAAATCCCCGTGCTGCCAAAGTAGGACCTCGAGGTCTTTTCGCTGAATCACGCCAATCTCACAATCTGCTGTGACTTCCGCACTGAAGCTTTGTACAGAGTTCTGAAACGGATCCATCTGTCCGAACAAATCACCGGCCTGGTGCAAATATAGAATAAAGCTTTTACCCGTTTCCGAGAGCTTGGTTATGCGGACCCCGCCTTTCATTACATAATACAATTTATCCGCCGCATCACCTTCCCAAAACAGATAATCCCCCTTCTCCGCATGCTTCATATACATAATGCTTTGTAATTTATGAAAATTCTCCTCGGAGAAAAACTTTGTGATGCCTTTGTTATCTTCTTTCCATGGGCAGTTAACGGCCATATGTGCCAACTCCTCAACGTTTCTTTGTTACCTTTATCTTAACGGGTTCAAATGGTTTTGTTTATCGGGAGTTCTACTGATCTTTGAAGGGAAAACTCCCTATTTTGGTGTGAGAAAAATCACAGGTTCGGCGTAATTCCCTGATGCCGAAATCAGGGTTTTCCCTGACTTACAAGAAGACTTAAAACGTCTACAATGTTAAGGAGAAAGACTTACTCTGGAGCAAAAAAGGAATTGGAGGTGGCCCGGTATGTCTGATGGTGATGCAAACATCATAGTTGAATTGGCGAATTTGCGAAGCCTGACGTCAAGTGATTTTATCGCACTGGCGCCATTAAACGATAGCGATCAACGCATACGCTGGAAATATGCATTGGGCAGCAGAAATGAACGCTACAAGCAAATGATCATTAAATCTGGCCAGGGATTAGCAGGTTCCGCCTTGCGTCTTGGCAGATGGGTGAAACTGGATGACACGCATCCTGATGCCGATCAAGTACGACTTCATTGTCCCGTCATGCTAGCTGAACAGTTGCAGACCGCGGCTGTATTTCCGATCCTTACAGATTCCAATAATCCACTTTCCTTCATTAATGGGTTACTATTCATTGGAAAGAGAAAGCATCCGAGATATGTGCAGGAGGAAATCTTAGCCGTTCAAGAAAACCTTCAAACACTGACTTGGTATTTGAAGGTGAATACAGGGGAAATATCGAAATGAGTTCCATTATCGGAATTCATTTTTTATTACTAACCCGCTATTTGGAGGATGGATATGCTTAAAATTGTGGTGGTTGATGATCATGCAGTAGTCAGGTCAGGTTTGATGAGCCTGCTGAATGGTAAGCATAACATGGAAGTTATCGGAGAGGCTGCAGATGGAGAAGAGGGCATTCAAGCCGCTCAATTGCTTAAACCGGACGTCGTATTAATGGACTTAAATATGCCTCCCGGGATGGATGGACTTACAGCGACAACAGAATTGAAGCGTTTGATGCCTGATTTGGCCATCCTGGTCCTCACCATGCATGACGACGACGAATACTTGTTCAGAGCTATTCATGCCGGCGCTTCAGGGTATATCTTGAAAAGCGCACCGCATGAGGAGCTTTTGCTGGCGATACGCTCCGTTGCAGCAGGAAATGCATATCTATATCCAACCGCGACGAAACGACTCATGAGTGAGTATATCGAACGTTTGAAGCATGGAGAAAACACGGGTACGTACGAATCGCTCTCCGAACGGGAAAAGGAAGTATTAGCCTTGATTGCCAAAGGATTCTCCAATAAAGAGATAGCCGAGCAATTGATTATCAGTGTAAAAACGGTAGAATCACACAAAAGCAATGCGATGGAGAAGCTAGGGCTAAAAACGAGGCCGGAGTTAGTGAAATTTGCCGTCAAGAAAGGATTGTTGAACTTTGAGTAAGGATAGCAGGGAGTATCCGGAAGTGATTGGTGAAAATGTATCCGAGCTTATCGCGCAAATTGACGGTCATATCATAGACTCTTTGTTTCAAGATCATCTGAAACAGTCTCTTAAACAGCTTTCAGATGTCAAGTTTGCACTGGATGAATCCTCCATAGTGGCGGTTACCGATCAAAAAGGAAAAATACAGTATGTGAACGATAAGTTTTGTAAGATCTCCCAATACTCACGTGCCGAGCTTCTCGGCCAAGACCATCGAATTATTAACTCGGGTTACCATCGGAAGGAATTCATGACCCAATTATGGCAAACGATCTCTTCCGGTAAGGTATGGCGCGGAGAGATCAAAAACAAGGCTAAAGACGGCACATTCTACTGGGTGGATACGACGATTGTGCCATTTGTGGATGAACAAGGGCACCCCTACCAATATCTTGCGATTCGTAATGAAGTCACGCAATTAAAGCGAGTCGAAGAAGAACTGCAGCTTATGATGTCACAGGTCATGCAAATTCAAGAGGAAGAACGAAGAAAATTTTCACGTGAGTTGCATGACGGCATCGGGCAGAGTCTTTTCTCTCTATTGATCCAGATGGATAGACTGATCGGTGAAAGTGAAAATTCCGAAATACCTCTTCTTCGGCAAGTCGTCTCCGGAATCATTGAGGAAGTTCGCAATTTGGCTTGGGAAATCCGTCCTTCAGTTTTAGATGATCTGGGTGTAGTGCCTGCCATTCGTACTTATATAGAAAATTACATGGAGCATTACGGCATACGTGTTATACTTGACAGCAATTTGCGGAAGCGATTGGGGGCGCTTAAGGAAACAACGATATACCGTGTCATCCAGGAGGCTCTTACCAATATTGCCAAGTATGCCGATGTATCTGAAGCAAATGTGTTCGTTCATGATAAAGAAACATATGTTGAAGTGCGAATCGAAGATCGGGGAAAGGGATTTGCCCGGGGTGGCGTCACTAAAGGAGTCGGCCTGTTCAGTATGGAGGAAAGAGCCAAAAGTATCGGAGGGCAATTCGACATTTGTTCGGACATTGGCAAAGGAACATCAGTGACCTTAATCATTCCGAAGTAGTGATCTTTATCACATCCGCCTGTAAAGATCGGATTTATAATGAAGATAAATCCAATACGAGAGCAGGTGCAGGTTATGTTTTGCTCGAACATTTTAGTGGCATTTGACGGATCTGAATTGTCTGAAATAGCGTTAGGGAAAGCAGTGATGGCTGCAAAGACGGACAGCCGAATTCGTATAAATGTTATTGTCGTAGTAAAGCCGAAAGTTATAGTAGGGAGCGTTTACGTCACAATTGATGAGAACATTCTGGATTCGGAATTACAGTACGGTTATGAAGTTGTAGATAAAGTCGAGAAAAGTTTGAAGCATGTAACGAATCCGCACGCCGTGTCCCTGATTAAGGGAACTCCTCAGGATGAGATTTTAAGATTTGCAAAAGAACACCATTGCGATTTGATCGTCATGGGTAGCAGAGGGTTAAGCGGATTGAAGGAATTCATTTTAGGCAGTGTTAGTCATTATGTCGCGCAGCACGCTGAAGTACCCGTCCTTATTGTTAAATAAAAGCATTCATAAGTGTAGTAAAGGTAAATTTAGCGGGGAGATCACTTCATGGAACTATACGAATATATTGGAGGAGAAGCGACAATACGAAAAATCGTAGATGCGTTTTACCCTAAAGTTTTAGCTCATCCTATGCTTGCGCCTATTTTTCCAGAGGATGTAGAACCTCTGATCGAAAAACAGTACCTGTTTTTGACGCAATTTTTCGGAGGACCTCCTTTATATACGGATCAACACGGTAATCCAATGATGAGAGCCCGACATTCTCCATTCCCGATTACTAAAAATCGTGCGGAAGCCTGGTTGGACTGTATGCAAAGGACTCTTGAGGAAGTGATATCTTCAAAAGAAGTACGCGCAATTATTTTAGATCGCTTGAAAGGTCCTGCGTACTTCTTTGTAAATAAAGAAGGGGAAGAATAATAAGAGAAGGAAGCATATCGCCTCCTGTTAGTTTTCGTCAAATGAAGTTCGGCCGATCCTGCCAGGGTCCCGCTGAAAATAACTATGCATAAAGAACTCTATAACGCCGAAGGCCACTGCGATTATCATCATATTCATATAGGTTAAGGACCAGTTTAAGAGGAAGTTTTCAACGATCCAAAGGAAAGCATAGATCAGAAAAACATCTGCTAGCGTGGCGATCCAGTTGCCGGTTAATCTTAATAAAAATTGATCAATTGCAAAGTAAGAGAGAATAGAAAAAGCATAAGAACTTAAGAGCGCCTCCGTTAGTGTTGCTTGTGTAAAATACAACAATAGCGGAACTATAAAAATTCCATTTAGCAACATCTTCACAAAAAACTTCCCAAGCATTTTCATTTCTTACGCCTTCTTTCATCAAGAATGTTATTAGTGTGGACTTTTTGTGCTTAGAATATGTAATGAAGAAAGCTCATTTTCCGGGCTTTCTTCTTTTGCTTTGTAAAAATTATCAAGTTTCACAATTTGATATTTTCAATACTTCATTTAATGGACAATAACGAGTAGTGCCCGTAATAATTGGTGCTATTCCAATTAACCCCCACCATTTTTTGTAGTACAGTCCAGCAAGGATAATAGCAGAGCCCATGGTAATTCTTATTACTTGCTCCGTTTTTCCAACATTACATTTCATATTTAACCCTCCCTGATAAAGCGACTCTTCTTGACTATTTTGTTCTTTATCTAAGAATCAATAAATAGGGTATAGTAATTTTAGGGGAGTGGACGCAAATGTTAAAAATGGACGCATAACCAATGAGGTTATACGCCCACTTCATCTTTTATTAAGAAAGCGAAAGCATGGCTGCCATGTCCGTTTGAGCATCCCCAATCAATTTAAGCCCGAACGTTTCCATAAGCACGTTCATCACGCCGGGATTAATGAACTCCGGAGGTTTAGGCCCGATGCGAATATCTTTAATTCCGAGACTAAACAAACCGAGAAGAATGGCGACAGCCTTTTGTTCAAACCAGGAGAGGACGATGCTGACCGGTAAATCGTTTACGCTGCAGCCAAATGCATCAGCTAGAGCCAGGGCGATTTTGACAGTCGAACCGGAATTATTGCATTGCCCAAGATCGATATAACGAGGTATGCCAGTATCTGCGACTGTGCCGTAGTCCACATCGTTGAAGCGGAATTTACCGCAAGAGGTCGTAAGAATGACGGTATCATTAGGCAGGGAAGTAGCGAGCTCGCGATAATAGTCGCCGCCAGTCCCAGGTGCATCGCAGCCGGCAATGACGAAGAAACGCTTGATTTTACCATCTTTTACGGCTTGTATGATTTCTGGTGCGAGCCCGATCACCGTTTCATGATGGTAACCGGTCGTAAGAACCTGTTCAGATTCGACGATAACAGCGGGCAGTGATAAAGCTTTATCGATTAGTGGGGTAAAATCATCGCCTACGATTTTGGTAACACCTTCGAGACCGGCAATATCGTAAGAGAAGAAGCGGTCGGCGTATGAGCCTTTAATTGGCATCACACAGTTTGTCGTAGCCAATATGGCTCCTGGGAATTTTTTGAAAATACGCCGCTGGTCGTACCAAGCTTTACCTATATTCCCTTTCAGGTGAGAATATTGTTTTAGTTTAGGATACCCGTGGGCTGGAAGCATTTCGGAATGCGTGTAGATGTTGATGTCTTTGCCCTCGGTTTGCTTAAGCAATTCCTCCAAAGCATAGAGGTTATGTCCTGTTACTACTATGGCATGACCTTCGATTTTGTTCTGAGATATAGTGACAGGCTGCGGGATTCCGAAATGTGTAGTATGAGCTTGATCGAGTACATCCATGATCCTAACGGCAGCAGAGCCGACTTTCATGGCCATGTCTATATGTTCTTGGAGGTTGAAATTAGAATTTGTCAAAGTCATATATAAAGCTTCATGAGTGATTCGATCAACTTCAGGGTCGCTATATCCTAGTTGTCGGGCATGCGTAGCATAAGCGGCAATACCTTTTAACGCGAATATCATGGTGTCTTGAAGACTGGCAATATTCTCATCTTTTCCACAGACGCCGATTACCTTGCATCCTCCTGTTGGAGTTTGCTCACATTGATAACAAAACATCGAATAATCCCTCCGTTGTATTCATTTATAAATACATACATAGATTATCAAATCTTTTAGAGCATGAAAGTGATCTTTCTCACAGGTGATTATCGCAATGACCTACTGATCATTTTTCATAAAGTTTTTTGCCAGATTCTCGACATTTAAATCTCTTATCAAATCTTCATGTTCTTCCAGAACCTGAATCGTATATTCCTCACCCGAATCGTATGCTTTAAAAATGACCTGTTCTTTATTCTCTATATGCACATCGTGACCGCAGTCTTTTAGACATTGTTCAATATCATATAACGTTGCTCTTTGATTTTCCTCTAAAAAAATAATCCCCCTTAAAAGTTTTATGCTGTCTTTATGAATGACTTTAAAGTGAATCATGTGCTCTTTTTTCATAGGTAAGCACTTCCCTTCTTTATTTTGTAGACGATGGCTTTATGGTAACTAAGTTTTGTGTTGGGCGCTGTGATTTTTGTTATAGTTTGTATCGAAACATTTTAGAATTGGGCAGGTCCCTCGATAATAAGCAATTCTTTTGAAAAAGGCATCACTAAACCAAATCTTCGCCAGAACCCCATGAAAAGCCTCAGCACTTGAAAGCAGTTACTCCTGGAATACCTTAAGAATCTTCGTTTTTGTCTTAAATCCATCACTAATTAACGCTTCGGCTGATCGAGATGGATAAGAGCCGCCAGCTGCCTTAGCTAAAGCCACCAGATGTGGGTAGCTAAGATGTATGCTCCAAACTCTGGAGTTGCAGAGGACGAGCTCAATTTTCTTGATCGTTCGCGAACTAGATCTTATGTCGTCGAAGAACACGTGACTTCCGAGTAAGGGTCAAATTTTAATGTATTACGACCTTGGCATATGTATAAAACCCTGCATTTTGTGAAGATGTAAAAGTCTTATAAATGATTTTAATGATGTTTGGGGAAAGAAGCAGAAAGAGACCCACATCAACGGGATGTGGGTCCTAATTTTTATATGTTAAAAGGGGGTTGAGTTCTATTATAGGCTTGATTCATTAATGCCAGATGAAAACCAGATTTCAAACTGGTTACAAATATAGGGTAGTGCCAGCGAATCTGACACTACCTGCAAAGTGGATGGATATTTCTGGGGGTGGTACCGCCAACAAAACGTAAAACGTACGCTAAGCGAAAATATCAGCCTATCACCAATTGGCGAAATCAGGTAAGTCGAGATCGCTTGGCGGTTTCCCTCCGCACGACCGGGGCCACATCCGCAGCTAATCTCTCGATGTTTTTGGCTACTTTGGCAAACGGCAGGCCGCCGATATCCATTTGAGCCATGAAACGCCGATGGCCAAACAGCTCGTATTGCCGCAAAATTTTCTCGATAACCTGCTGCGGGCTACCGACTAAGAGCGCCGTGTCCTCTCCACATAGTGGATCAAAGTCCGCTCTCGACAAGCCGTTGTCCCAATAGTTGGAGTGGTATGGATGGAACTCGTCCCTGGCCTTTTGCGAGGTTTCGGCCATATACACATGCCCCGTCACTCCGACCCGCATTGCTTCGGCAGCCACACCAGCTTGACTGGCGGCCCGGCGATACACATCCACGAGCGGCTTATAATCGATCGGATTGCCGTCTAATATAACTAGCGTGAGTCCGGCGCCGACCCTGCCCGCCCGCGCCGCACTATCCAAGCTCTCCTGTACGCCGATCCACAGGGGAATGTTGTTTTGAACAGGCCGAGGAGATACCTCCGCTTCCAGCAAGGCCGAACGAAACCGGCCTTCCCAGGTAACCCGCCCATCAGCATTCAGCTGAAAGAACAAATTCAGGTGCTCAGCAAACAGCTCATCGTAATATTCCAGATCATAGCCGAACAGATAGAACGACTCCAGCGTTGCCCCCCGCCCCGCCATAATCTCAGCACGTCCATGCGATAGAAGATCAAGGGTGGCAAAATCCTCGAATAACCGGACCGGATCGACCGTGTTTAAAACTGTCGTAGCGCTGGTCAGCCTAATGCGCGAGGTAATCTGCGATATGGCCGACAACACCATCTGCGGCGACGACACCGCATAGTCCAGACGGTGATGCTCCCCAACACCAAAAACGTCCAGCCCCGCCTCGTCCGCCATTTTGGCCGCCTGCATAATCTCCTCCAGCCGCTGCTTGGTGCTAATTTGCACCCCGGTTAGGGGGTCCGTCCTTAAGTCAGCTAACGTGTAGATCCCTATTTCCATTCCACCGTGATTGGCCGCCGCCGCTTCCTCCATACTGCTTCCCCCTCGAAAAACCATGCTTTGCCTACATCATATTCCGCTGCTGCGAAAGGGTACCGCAGTACAATTAATTAATCCACGATGCACAATCGGCGGAGAAGGCTTTTATTGTCCGGCGACACAAGATTGAGAAGAGCAAAATCTATAACGTAACCCCCGGAGTTCATGAGTTATGCAAGCTGGGGCAAGGCCTCAACAGCAAGGAAATTGCCGTGGCGCTGACGATCACGGAAGGCACGGTGAAAAATTACGTCTCAAATCTGATCGCGAAGCTTGGGCTCCGCGACCGAACGCAGGCGGCCGTCTATGCGGTCCGTCACTCCATTAGAGCGAAACGAGCATGACTTTTGGCATAGCGTATGAGATTCGTCATGCGCAGCGGCCCAAGGTAGTCTAACGACATGAAAGTACCTACAACTAAACCTTGTTAAATCAAGGCTTTTTTGTGGTTGTAGGGATTTTCTTGTCGTTTTACTTGCGACATGATTTTCCCTACAAAGCATGCTAATGACAAGAAACCCCCTATAAAGTGTGAAAGTGATTCGTAATTATGACAGGGTATAAAGACTGTCGCATTAATACTTGGGCAGACCATTCAATGTTTTTTATATCAAAAAAATATATTTACATATTATATCTTTTTGATATAATAAAAACGATCAAACATAAAAAGGAGGCAATATAGCATGTTTAAGAGTGGCAATGTGACTGTCATGGTAACGGATTTAAAAAAGGCAGTAAAATTTTATGTCGAGACCCTTGGATTAAAGCTTCAACACGAAATGGACGGGCATTTTGCGCAGGTCGAAGCACCGGGATTGACGATTGGTCTCCTGCATCTTGCCGGAGAACATGGCTCTCAACATGGAAAATCGGGAAGTATGTCTATTGGATTTGAGGTACAAGAATTAGAGTCAGCCATCGAGACTTTGAAATCCCGCGGTGTTGAATTCCTTGATTCTACAGAAGGTAAAGCGGCCCAGGTCGTAAACTTCAGTGATCCTGACGGTAATCCCCTCTACTTGATTTGTAATCGTTAAGCCAGGTAGAGAAAAAGAGATAATAAAAGGAGGCGTATTCCGCATGACCCCGAAAACCAACGTCAACTTGGTCGTCGCCGGACTGCTGGCGGCGATGTTCATCGGTGCGTTGGACGTGACCATCGTCGCCACTGCCACGCCGCATATTATCGCGGATCTGCATGGTGAGAGCCTGTTCAGTTGGGTGTTCGCGGTTTACACGTTGACCACCTGTGTGGCGGTGCCTATTTTCGGCAAGCTGGCCGATTTGTTCGGGCGCAAAGCTGTGTTCGCGGTCGGCATCGGTTTGTTCGTGCTCGGTTCTATTTTGTGCGGGGCCTCACAGTCGATGGCGGAACTCATTTGGTTCCGGGCCTTGCAAGGAATTGGGGCCGGGGCGCTTGCGCCGGTGTGTTTTACGATTATCGGCGATTTGTTCTCGGGCAAGCAACGCGGCAAAATGATTGGTGTCTTCACGTCCGTTTGGTCCGTGGCAGGCTTGCTCGGCCCGCTTATCGGCGGTTATTTCGTCGATCAGGTGTCGTGGCGCTGGATTTTTTACATCAACGTGCCGATCGGCGCCGCCGCCTTGCTGCTGGTCACCGTATTTTTGCACCAACCGATCGAGCGCCGGGCGAAAAAAATCGATTACCTCGGCGCGCTCACCTTTTCCGTTTCTTTTTCCGCGCTCTTGTATGCGCTGCTGAGCGGCGGGTCCGACCATCCGTGGGATTCCCCGTTGATCGTAGGGCTGTTTGCGGCATCGGCCGTATTTTTGCTGTTGTTCCTCTGGATCGAAAAACGGGCAGAGGAGCCGATGATGCCGTTGTCGATTTTCCGCATCCGCGTATTGAACGTGACAAATATCAGCGGTTTTCTGACGTTCAGCATCACGACAGGTTTGACGGTTTACGCGCCGATCTGGATTCAGTCTGTGCTCGGCATTTCCGCGACAAGCTCGGGCCTGATCGTCATGCCGATGTCGCTGGCCTGGCCGCTCGCTGCCAACATTGCCGGTAGGCTTATGTACCGGATAGGGGTAAAGGCGTCGATCGTGTTCGGCTCTTGTCTGGTAGTGGCCGGCTCCATCTGGCTTGCCTCGCTTCATATGAACTCGCCCTATGTTTACTGGATTGGTATCCTCGTCATCATCGGGCTGGGGATGGGCTCCGTCGCGACGCCCTCCACCGTTGTCGTACAATCGGTTGTCGGCTGGGAAAAACGGGGCGTCGCCAACGCTTCCAGCATGCTATTGCGCGCGCTGGGCCAAACGGTCGGCATCGCGGTGTTCGGCACGATTTACAACCAGCATGTGACAACGCTCGGCTCCAAATCGGAGCTGGCTGTTGGTATGCATGCCATTTTTCTGCTCATGTGCGACATTGCAATTGCGAACCTGCTCGCCGTGCTGCTCCTGCCGAAACACCGCGATGTGATAGCGCAGCAGCAGTCGGTGTGACAGGGAGTCGAACGAAAGACCGGAATCGGTCGTAAATGGATAAGAACTGGAAAAAGTCGCGACGACCGCGACTTTTCTGTTTTCGGGCAACCGTAAGCTATACTGTTGTTTACTTATTATATCTATTCGATATAATAAGAGCAGTTAAACTTATAAGGGAGGCCATTTGCTTGAACGAATTATTCATACTCGGTGAATTGATGAACAACCCGATGCATGGCTATTTGTTGCATCAGATCTTGAACGGGGCTATTGGACCTACGCGAAAAATCAGCTGGGGGGTGCTTTATCCGCTCATTCACAGCATGCTTGCAGACGGGCTGATCGAGCAGGTTCACGATGAACAACCGGAGGGCGCTCGCCAGGGAAGAGGAAAAAAGAAAATAATGTATAGCATTACCGAAGAGGGCAGAATGCGCTTTTTTCGGTTGATGGAAGAACCGATTCCATACTCGGCGGATTACGAGCTGCACTTTTATATTAAACTGAAAAATTTTGATCTGATCAGTAGGGAACTGCGGTTTTTAATTTTGCACCAGTACAAGGATTACCTGCGGTATGAAATCCGCCATGAGGAAGAACGGATTGAGTATGTGAAAAAGGATGAACGGATACCAGACGGGGAACAGCAGTATATTCTGATCTTTTTCCGGCATCGGTTGGAAAAGCTCCGTTTTGACGAAGAGTGGGTTTTACAGTTAATCAATAGCCATCGAACGAATGCGGAAGGGCTTGAACGGGAGTGAACCCGGAAATGTTTAAGCGAAGCTCTTTGCGGCTTTGAGAATCACGCTGCTGCTCGATGTCAGCATTACGGCGGTCGGACTCGTCCCGGTCCTCCGATTCAAGTCCTCCGCAGCGACGGTGAAAGCGGAGCTCAGAAAAATAAATTTTTTCTTAATTTATTTGTACTTTCTTGTCACAATCCAGGGTATTTTCATGTCGTTGTACTTGAAAATGAATTGGGGGCTATAATCACATTGGATAAAGAACTAGCTCAAAGTGAATAGAACCGCAGCAGTGCACGGAGTTATAGATGCAGATGGGGATTCGACAAAGGGTCCTTTTGGCGTTGTTTTTTCGGGCAGAGCCTTCAGAAGCAATCGACACCTTGCGCCAAAGCTGAAAGAATCAAAAGCAAATTTTGATTCCGAGTTCGCAAATCTTCAACACAGCATTCAAAAATGTAAGGAGTAACCTCCGAAAAGGATAATGCTTGCATATATTTATTGCAGCAGATTGCGAACCGGTTAGCAAACTCGGCGGGTGACTTGTAAGACCAGAGAGGAGGGTCCGGCGAACCGATGATGAACATGAACAACTATTTATCGCGAATAGGGATTTCTGACGAAGGTGAAGCTACCATGGATTATCTGCAGCAATTGCAGTATCGGCATGTTACACAGATTCCTTTTGAAAACATGGACATTTTACAGGAAATCCCATTATCGCTTAATTCTTTCGAGATCTATGAAAAGATTGTCACCCGCCGGAGGGGCGGGGTTTGTTATGAATTAAACGGACTTTTCCATGTATTGCTGCGCGAACTCGGGTTTTCGGTCTCGATGGTGGCGGCTACCGTGAATGTGAATGGCAGCTGGTTTAAAGAAGGTACTCATGCGACTAACCTTGTGCAGTTGGGTGGGCTTAAGTATTTGGTTGACGTGGGGTTTGGCGGGCAAACTCCGCGCAGACCGATTCCTTTAACAGGCGAAGAGATTCAGGATGCGGACGGTTATTATCGTGTCCGGTCGTACCCGGAGGAAGCGGGTCAAATGATTTTGGAGAAGAAAGAAACGGAATGGACGATGTTGTATAAATTTTCACTTCAAGCGAGGGTTTTAGCTGATTTTGAAAATGTATGTTTGTTCACCCAAAACGGCGAAGAGTCCAAATTTAACAAGAAACTGCTCATTATGATCGTGACCGATCAAGGGCGCGCAACGTTAAGCGATCATTCGTTGACCATCGTAAACGGCAAGAATAAAATCAAAGAGACCATTGAACCTGAAGCGCTGCAACGGATAATCCAAGAGACTTTTAAAATTGGATAGGTATCAAAAACATGAGGCTGTCTCAAAAGGTCTGAAAAGACCTGAGAGATTGCCCCATGTTTTTTATGTGCTAGTCATTAGTAAATGGAAGGATAGACTAGGATATTTTCTTGTCGTCAGACTTCAATCTGAGGTGATGCTTTTGTTACACGTGCTGTATCTTGTATTGACAGGTGGCGGAGGCCCCCTTATAATTTAAACAAACGTTTAATTAAAACGATTGTTTAAAGGAGTGATTTTTATGAAAACTGCGATACTGGGGTTCTTAAAACCAGCAACGACCAAGGTCGGCATCATCACAGCGATGACGTTTCAACTGCTGTTTAGTATTATCTGGATGACTGGCTACGCTGGGGTAACTGATAATACGAAAAATTTGCGAATCGCAATCGTAAACGAAGACCAAGGCTTAGGTAGTAAAATAGTCGACAATTTGCAAGGCAATCTGCCTTTTCACATGGAAATCATCGCTTCCAGTGAGCAAGCGCAAAAGATGCTGAATGATCGTGAAGTACAGATGGTGATGCACATTTCGGCTGATTTTTCCAAGCAGCTTCAAACACCGGGACAAACGGCTCCGATCTCGTATACGATTAACGAATCTAATCCATCAATGACCAAGTCCATTATGCAAGCTGTTGCCGGCAATGTGACGGCAACCGTCAACAAAGAAGCTGTAGCGGCAGGAGCGTCCGCTGTACTTACACAAATGAATCCAAAACTGCCCGCCGAGCAAGCTCAGCAGATTGCGCAAGGTTTATCGGGTAAAGTCGTCTCTGATATTCAAAGTACGAATAAAGTGAAGGATATGCCCAATCAAATGCTGCCGATGATGCTCGTTCTTGCTTCCATTGTAGGAACTATGATTATGGGAATGAACTTTAACGTGACAAGCAACATGCTCGGAGCATCACTGTCGAAAGGTCAAAAATTAGCAGCAAGACTGGTGATTACTGTCATTGCGGCTGCAGGAGTTGGCTTAATCAGCTCGACGATGGTTGTAGTGTTGGGAGGGCACGTAGAGAAAGGATATATGTCACTCTGGGCGTTCGAATCCTTATTTTTGCTCGCTTTTGCACTCGTAGCTCAAATGTTTTTGACTTTGTTTGGAAACGCGGGTATGCTATTTAACATCGCCATGTTGTCCTTGCAACTGGTGTCATCCGGAGCCATTGTGCCTCGGGAACTCTTATCGAGTTTCTATCATAATTTGAGCGACGCCTTTCCTGCCACCTACGCAGTAAATGGTCTAATGAATATTTTATTCGGGGGACCTGCTGTAGGAAAAGAGATCGGCTTCCTGTTTATCATTGCCGGAGTAGCATTGATCATCGATATCGTCGTAGTTACGCTGAAAAAAACAAAGCCTATACCAGCTGTAGAACATCGCCCGCAAACTGCTTAGCTTAAACCGAGGAGGGTGCTTATGGCCGACCAAGAACTGGATATGAGAACGCGCATTCTTCTCGCAGCGAAGAAGCTTTTTGCGAAGAATGGATATGACGCGACAAGCGTTAGGCAAATATGTGAGGAGGCCGGGGCCAATGTGGCTCTGGTTTCCTATTATTTCGGCGGAAAAGAGAGCGTTTACCACGAGATCTTCAAGCAGTTTTTCCCCACCAATAAGTTTCCGGAGTTTTTTTCCATTGAAGATCCGGTTGAAGGGATACGAACGATCATTCGGGAGGTTGTTTTAATCCGCAACGCCGATCTCGAGCTCATTAGTATAATCCAGATGGAGATTATAACGTTATCGACGCGCGTTGAGAAAATTCGGGAATTTGTCTATCCGATATGGCAGAAAGTTCGGAATTTCTTGGAGTTGGGAAGACAGCAGGGACTATTCCGTTTCGAATCGTTAGACAGTACACTCATGTTCGTATTAGGTTCGGTATTCTTTTATAAACAGAGAGACTTTTTTGAACTTTTATTTACAGAGGAACGCCCGGAAACGCAAGCCTTGATCAGACAAACGATAGATTATGTGATGAATGGATTGGGATACCGTGAGAGGGATAGTGCCATGAAGAATGACTGAGAATGCTACGTGGCGCTGTTCCAAGTTTTTTTTGTAAGAATATGTTGTAAATTGGAAAAACATGTGATATTTTAAACGTATAGATAAGCACTTATATTAATCTTTGATCGATTTGCGAAGAACGCAAATTCCGGATGCATACCCGGGGTTTGCGTTCTTTTTTATTTTGGACAAATAGGAGGTTGATGGATTGAATCGCAGGAGAAGCCTGCTCATCAGTTTGGTTGCTGCGGTATTGGCCGGGCTGCTTGTTTACGGGGTTTACATTTTGCAGGTCAATCAGGTAGAGCTGCAGCAGACGGTGCAGGTTGTTGTGCCAAAGGATTTTATCCGTGCCGGGACGATGATTGGCGCCGATATGGTGGAGCTCAGGGCCGTGCAAAAAGGTAGTTTCACGAACGCCATGGTAACGGACCTGAAAGAAATTATCGGGCAGGAGAGCTTAATTCCGCTCGGGACGAAGGAGCCGATTCTCAGGTGGAAATTGAACAAGTACCACCTTTTACCGAGTGAGAGGGAGGCTACCTTTCAAATCCCCAAAGAGTATGTATTGTCCATCTCCGGCGGCATTCGAGCAGGCGATAGGGTGCGTGTGTATGTATCAACAGCAGATGGCAGCTCACGCAAGCTTTTCGACAAGGAAATGATTGTGGCTTCAGTGAAGTCATCCGCCAATGTGGAGATCGATAATCCCAAAAATTCTAATTTATTATCTAAAGTAGATGGTGATACGGAAAAAATGTACGCTTCGAGGCTAGAAGCTAACGGGGCTATCGACCAGATTAATTTGAATTTGAGCGAGGACGAGTGGCTGGAAATTGATCGGCTTTGCAGCACGAAAAAATCGAAGCTGGTCATTGCATTTAGTTCATCGTCTATACTTGCACCTCAATGAAGGGAGGAATGAACAACTTGAATATCGGATTGCTTTCAACGGATGAAAGGCTGATCGATGAACTTACGAATGTGGTGTACAAACAAACTCTGACATGGGTGATATGCTCGGCAGTTGAGCAGTTTAGCAGGGAGTTAAATGGAGCTCCATTCTCCCATATCATTTTATCAGATCGGCAGATGGATTTCGGGGCATTGGAGGAATGGCTCGATGGCTTGCAGCGGCAGCATCCGGACATGAAGGTAATCGTCCTGCTCTCCAACTATCATGATGCGGCCGTCAATGAGAAATACGTGAAGATGTGTAAGCTGAAAAAGCTGGATTACATCCAACCGGGGAGAAGCACGGCGGTTATTGCGGATCAAATTCGTGCTTGGGTCGATGGTTTGTCGGGAGAGCAAACCTATCATCAATCGATGGGCAAGCTGATTACATATGTGGGATCAACGCCGAATATCGGGACCACTTTAACTTCCTTTGGTACGGCTTTTTCATTAGCTAAGGAGACCACTGCGAAGATCGGGTATCTATGCCTCAATTTAAAAAGTTCTAAGCTTCACCGCTATCTTGGACGGGATGATAACGTGTTTACACTGGATAGCTTGAGAGCCGAACTTAAAGCGCAGAGCCTTACGGCGGAGAGACTTCAGCAAGTATGTGACAAACCGCGTGAGGCGCCTGGATTGTATGTTTTATATGGGAATATGCTTCGGGAGCAAGCGGAATTTTTCACGCCGTCCGAAATTGTGCATTTGCTGCGCATAGCGCGTGCCGCTTTCGATGTAAGTATTGTCGAAGTGAGCGCATATTGGGATAATGCGGCGACAGTATGCGGTCTTTTGGAAGCCGACACGAGAATTGTTATTACAACCCCTGATATCGCTCAATTTCAGGAGGATTTCTCGAAGTGGATTCGTCAAGTTGGCTCTGTATTCGGGCTTCAGCCGGATGCATTTGAATTAATAGCTGTCCAAACAGATCGTATGTCCAAGCATGACGAGTTCACGATCAAAGATATACGCAAGGAAACGCAGCTCCATCTAATCGGACAAATTTCCAAACATGCCGATGCGCTTTCTCGCTGCAACCAAGGCAAACTGCTCGATTTGTTCTTGCCTGGTCATGCCATGCGGGAGGAACTTGTTGCGGTATCGCGTAAGTTAATCGATTACTATCAGCTGCCGAGGAGAGTGAGTCTACGCCAAACGACATGGCTCCGAAGAATGATCGCGGGTCGACGGGCCGTAACTTAAATGAATGGAGAGGTGAAAGGGAGTGAATGAGGAACGGTTTTCGATTATTACTTACATGCACGAGCGCAAAAATGAGGATTCGGCAGAGAGCATTGATGTAAGGTCTCATGCGTCAGAATGCAGGGACAATGCCGCAATGCAAACGCAAGAAGACATCGTTTTTAATCAATGGGTACAAGATATTCGCAGCGAGCTCGTATCAGTCAAAGGCAGGAATGAAGAAGAGAAGCAGCTTTATAATGAAACTCTAAACCGAGCCATTCTAGGTTATGAGGAAGACCGAGGCAAGCTTCTGGCCATTATTCATGATCTTGTCGCGAAGCGAAGGTTGACGGATGTGCCTCCACGGGCAAGCAGCTATGCTACTTTGCCTGAAGCCATTTTTGCAGAAATTATCGGCTTGAATGTGCTGGAGCTTGTATTGAAACAAAAAGAAGGGCTTGAAGAGATTCAAGTTGTAGGGAAGCGGATTTTTGAAGTTCGCGGAGGCGTTCCTGTGCCGTCCCCTTACATGTTGCCCTCTGTGAGAGATTTGGAACGCATTCAACAGAATCTGGTGCTTTTTAATAATGATACCTTAAATCCGAGAAAGCGTTGGGCGGAAGTCATTTTACGCGACGGGTCGCGTGTTACCATGACCGGGTTCGGCTTTACGGCCGAGCCGACTTTGACGATTCGTTTTTATACAGTAAAACGATTCGATCTTGCTTCTCTATCCGGACCGGAACTGGCAACGATGGA
Organism: Paenibacillus sp. GCM10027628; assembly: GCF_042676385.1. Taxonomy (NCBI): domain Bacteria; kingdom Bacillati; phylum Bacillota; class Bacilli; order Caryophanales; family Paenibacillaceae; genus Paenibacillus; species Paenibacillus sp. GCM10027628. The sequence continues at coordinate 13,948 of NZ_JBHTHA010000048.1, read as the reverse complement.
TACGAAGATGAAAGAGCTGCTCCTAAGGTTCATTCGTTCCTATTTCAATCTCGTCGTTATCGGCCCGACGAACTCAGGTAAAACCAATTTAATTAAGGCCATTATTGCTGAAATGGACGATAACGAAAGAATCATTACGATCGAATCGCGATTCGAGTTGAATTTAAAACGGGACTTCCCTCACAAAAATATTGTTGAATATGAAATTGATGAGCAAGACCCTCGTCATTCAGGCTTACAAGCTTTCAAGTTAGCTTTACGACAGTCTCCAAAACGCATTTGTCATGCAGAAATTCGCGACGAGGATGCCAATTTGTATGTCCGTGCGTGCACTCGTGGTCACGAAGGCAGTATTACGTCCGTGCACGTTAACGAATTGGAAGATGTGCCCGATGCAATTACGGATATGTGTATGCTCGATGGACGTGGGATGAATCCAACGCGATTAACGAAGCGAATTACAGAATATGTTACACAAATTGGGATCGAAATGGCTGTCGTCCGTGGAAAAAGAAAAATTGTGCGAATTGGCGAATACTGTTACGTTAACGGGGAGGTCCACGTAAGCGCTCTCGCAGTTTATGACAATTTCACAGAGCGATGGACATTTCCCGGGAAATTGTCGCATCGTGCTTCGCAAAAAATAAAAAAATATGACCAAGCAGGGTTTACTGTGCTGATGAAGCTCGGATTTGTAGAGAAAGAAGGCGAATGACATGTTGGTTTTCGCCAAATATTTATTTCTTTTACTGCTGTTTACACTCTGTTATGTGTTTCTCCAAACGATGCTGCAAGTGTTAATCCGACAGCGTAAAGCCAGATACAGGCTTCACTATGTCAAACAATCGACTTTCGGTAGCAGGTTCAGCGAATATTTGGGGAAAAGAAGCCATTTGTATAAGCATGTCAAAGAGATGATGGAATCGGTCGAATCCAGATTAAGTATGAATGTGATGATGATGTTGACCTTCATCTTATTTCTGGCGGGTTTACTCATTGGGGCTTTGTTTTTTCAAACCTTCAAAGGTGTTCTGGTCGTTACAGCCATATGCATTTCGCTTCCCTATATGATGCTGCGCATGAAGTTGATGAGTGTAAGACTACAGACTCGATTGGAGTTTTTGCCTGCCGTTGAAGTGTTTTATCAGTACTATATGATTGACCCTAATAAAAATATTAAGCTTGCGCTCAAATTTTGCCTGGAGGAAGGTCGGATTTTGTATCCGATTAAGCCGGTTTTCGAGCAGTTATACCGTAACTTAATGACACAGAGGGAGACGGAGGAAAGCTTGCGGATTTTTGCAATCACATTGGGGCATACGTGGGCGGATTATTTTGTCGGCATTATTCGTGTCGCCTTGACCGAAGGGAGTTATGTCGGAGAAAGCTTAAAGGAGTTAATTGTCGATATGCGGAAAGCGCAGCGAGCCGATCAATTAGAAAGAAACAGGCTTCTGGAGATACGGATCGCAAATTTCACGCCTATTTTCTTTCTGGCTCTATTTTTGTTTATTAATTTTAAGGTGAATACGGATAATGCGTATTTGTATTATGTTGTGGACCCCGCTGGACGAAATATGCTTCTGGATGCTCTGCTGCTCATTTTTGTGTCTTTTTTAATGGGGATTTACTTATCGCTTAGAAGAATGTGAGGCTGTTCGTATTGGTTATGGAAAGTACGCAGCTACTTGTGCTGCAAATTGGCTCGAATGTGCTTCTTTTTATTTTTATCATGACTGTTCTGTACCATCTGCTAATTCTAGTTCCTGTCAGATCCAAAAGATGGAGGTCTTTGCGGGTCAAACATGTTTTTAGACAAGCTAAACTCCCGTTGTGGTTATTCAAGTCGCTCGGGATGAGCAATAAAAGCGTGGAAGAGAAGCGTCAGCTTCTGATTGGATGCGGTGTTTGGCTGGATGCGGCTTTATATGAAGGAAGCAGGCGGTTGTTAATGGGCGCTGCGATCGTCGTTATGATCGGCAGTTATTCGGGCTTCCAATTTAGGCTGGCGGCTTATGTTCAGCCGATTTATGTCATAGCTGGGGCTGGATGTGTGCTTATATTTCTAATATTCGATAAAAAAGTTCTTTTTCAACTAAAAGCGCAGCGAGCGCATCGGATTGTCAAAGAAATTTACGTCCTTAGTCACCACCTTTTGTATTACAACGATTCCCGTATGAATTTGCATGCAAAGCTTGCACGCTGCGTATCGCAGACAAGATCGATACGGTCGGTGTTTCAAATCATGTTAAACGAATGGTATCAGGATTCGGAGACGGCTATTCATCATTTTAAAACCAGGCTGGGGACGGACGAAGCCCATAGCTTCGGGGAAACTTTGAATGCATTAAGGCTGAATGAACACGGCAGCTATTACGATTTATTGAAGCAAAGGATTCAGGATTATAAAGAGAAGATGGAACTGGTCCGAGATAGTCGAAAAGAAACCGTGTCTTATGTGCTCTTTGTATTGGCAGGGTTGCCTATTCTCAATACGTTTCGGGTGTTTATGTATCCATGGATTGCCGAAGGGCAGCGATTATTTGATTCTATTAACTAAAGGAAGAGGGACCTTATGAGGAATATTTTGATTACGGTGATGATGTTAATTGTGGTAGCTGTCTTATTTACGTCGATTATTAATGATGGATCGACAGGCATGAAGAAAAATATCGAAACGCATGGAACTAAAGCGAATACAGATATAACGGCGCTCAAACCGTGAGATCCATATTAGTTACAGTAATGCTGATCATGGTCGCAATCTTGATTTACAGCCATGTAGTCGGGGGGAGCAATGGTACCCGGCAGCAAGTATCGGATGGTGGAGCGCGGATCAATGATACGATCCAGAAGATCGATCCATGAAGCAGATTCTTGTATTTATTTTGTTTGCTACAATACTTTGTTGGTTCATGTTCGCACCTGTTTACAAGCACGTTATTATTCTGCGGCAAGCCTTGCTGCAAAAAGAGGTCGACTATTTGCTTGAAATCGGATCAAACGGCAGGCATGGCTACATCAATGAAGCAATGATTAATGCCTCTAAACAACGGATGGAGGAGAGAGGCTTTGTACCCGGAGATCTCGTTTATACGGTGACAACACCAGCAGGAGCAGGTGGAACGGATGCCGGTCAACCGGTTGTTCGGGGGACAGGATTGTCTTTAAAACTCACTTACCCGTACCATCGGCTATTTGTTATCGACCAGCTGGTCGGCATCGCCATTCCGGCACAAACCGATCGCATGGGAGCTGCCGGGATGAAAATGAGCGAATATGTGCCCTGAGGAGATGCGATGTATAAGTTGCTGTTATTAATCCTGATGAGTGTAACGTTTATGGCGCTTTATGCTTTGCAAACAGATGAGGAGGTGGCGATGCATACGCTTTTTCAAGGCAAGCATGCGCTGAATCGAGCGGTACATGCGGCTGCCCAGCAAAGCGATCAGGTGAAGTTGGCTTCGGGGATTCACTCGATTGATGAGAGTAAAGCTCGGGCGGAGGCGATGCGTTACCTGCAAACGAATTTGAGGTTGAACGGTTCAAATGAACCGCTGCCCGGTACATTTCTGCGAAACCGCGTGGATGTGGAATTATTTAAGGTCGTTAATGATCGGGAGGTATTTCCATATACGTATACGAATGCAGGGTACGGATATTCAGTTACATTAACAAGACCGGGAATTATTATGTTTATTCGATTGGAATTCCCTCGGACCTATTCGGTGCTGCAGCCGATTACTTGGACGATCAAATCTTCGGCGGAAATGGTGTATTGATGTATAATGGGGTTAAGTTACATCTAAGGAGAGATTGCTCTGATGAATAGGTTCGAGTTCGAACAAAGGCAGCAGTGGCTGCAGGCCGAGATGGTTCAACGTGGATGGTCCGGTTTCTTAATCACGCAAAATGTTGATATGTACTATTATACCGGTTCGATGCAGACCGGATATTTGTTTATTCCTGCTGAGGGCGAACCGTTGTACTTGGTTCGCCGAAGTTTGACAAGAGCGGAAGAAGAGGCCCATGCGGTTGTTGAACCGCTGGGGTCTTTGAAGACGCTCAAGGAGCGCCTGGCAGCCCGATATCCTGGGCTGCTGGATGCCGCTGCCGCAGACGGCGGACTGCGGCTGGCGACGGAGCTGGACGTGCTCCCCGTCCAGCAGTTCCAGCGCCTGCAGGCCGCGCTGCCCGGCGCGGCCTGGGAAGACGGCTCGCTGCTCGTGCGCGAGCAGCGGATGATCAAATCGCCGGACGAAGTCGCGGCGATCCGGCAGGCTGCGTCCGTCGTCGACGCAGCTTTGGAGGCAGCCATCCCCCACATTCGGGAGGGGATGGCTGAGTTTGAGCTGATGGCGCTCATAGAGCATCAGCTCCGGCTGCGCGGGCACCAAGGGCTGATGCGCATGCGTGCTTACAATTCCGAGTTAATCACCGGAATGGTTGCGGCAGGCGCTTCGGCGGCGGTGCCCACCTATTTTGACGGGCCGGCCGGGGGCACGGGGCTTCACCCGTCCAGCCCGCAGAGCTCAGGCCGCGCGCTGCTGAAGCGCGGCGAACCGATCCTCGTCGATATCGGCTGCTGCATCGACGGCTATCTCATCGATCAGACGCGCACGCTCGTGATCGGTGATCTAGACCCCGAGCTGCAGCGCGCTTACGAGGTGGCGGAGCAGGTGCTCCGCGCCACCGAATCCAGGCTGCAGCCGGGCGTGATAAGCGAGCATCTGTACCTGCTCGCTCTGGATCAAGTGCAGGAAGCGGGGCTGAACGCCCACTTCATGGGTTACGGCGCTGACCAAGTGAAGTTCCTTGGTCACGGTATCGGGCTCGAAATCGACGAACTGCCCGTTCTCGCCAAAGGTTTCAAATACCCGCTGACGCCAGGCATGGTCATCGCCATTGAACCCAAGTTCACGTTCCCGGGTCGAGGTGTAGTCGGTATCGAGGACACCTATCTCATCACGGAAACCGGCTATGAGAAATTGACGATTTCCCGAGAGGGTATCATCGTCATCTAAATGGAAAAGACTGCCTAAGAACTTTTCGAGTTCGGAGGCAGTCTTTTTGTTATTTTTTTGTGTTCGATGGTTAGATCTTCTCAACTACTTTATCGATCAAACCGTAGCTTTTAGCTTCTTCGGCCGTTAAATAGTAATCGCGGTCCGTGTCACGTTCGACTTTGTCCAACGGCTGTTTACTTGTTTCAGCAATAATGCGGTTTAGTGTATCACGCGTTTTGAGGATGTGTTGTGCACGAATTTGGATATCGCTCGCTTGTCCCTGCGTGCCGCCCCAAGGCTGGTGGATCATGACTTCGGCGTTCGGAAGCGCAAAGCGTTTGCCGGGAGCGCCGGCTGTCAGCAGGGTAGCACCCATGGATGCGGCCATACCCACGCAGATGGTAGAGACATCGGGTTTGATGAACTGCATCGTATCATAGATGGCGAGTCCAGCTGAGGTGGAACCGCCAGGCGAGTTAATGTACAGCGAGATATCTTTCTCAGGATCTTCGGCAGATAGGAACAAGAGCTGAGCAATGATGGCATTTGCTACCTGATCATTTACCTCAGTACCTAGGAATACAATTCGATCTTTAAGCAAACGGGAATAAATGTCGTAGGAGCGCTCCCCACGGGAGGATTGTTCAACAACCATTGGAATGAAGCTCATGTCAATCATCCTTTCTCTAAGTAATTAGGCGGCCAAATTTTGGACCGAGTGATTGCTGTAAGAAGGTCTTTGGCCAAATCCGGAGGATATAATCTTGAGGCGGACAGGTTCTTCAGACGTTGATGTGGAGAGGTCTCGTATGCTGACGGTAGCTTCCGAATCGATGAATGCGGAGCCATGACGGCGGTATTCATCGATGGAAACGACTTTACGGTTCGTGTCTTGTGTGCGCTCAATCTTTTGCTCCCAGATAATCACGGGTGCAGCCTCTTTTTGCGGCTTGCTCGTTTGTTGCTTTGGGCTCATAGGAAGTTCCTCCTAATTTTTAGGTTTGGGATACACGGTTAGCAGCACCTGATACGTTGAATCTTCGCTAGATGTGCTTGTGTATCGGCTTACTAATTGCTGAACCATCGCCGCATATTCATCTACGAATGCTTGCCGCTGTTGTTCATCGGCTAAATGCACCTGCAGCTCCAGGGAGGCGCTGGGTATGACTTCGTTTGCGTCGGACTGCTCCATTAGCAGCATGGCATCTCTTTTGATACGTTCCGAAGTCGTAATGAGATGGGCGAGCGAGCTCTGGTCTTTTAGTCTTTGTACGGTTTCCGGCTTCATGCTGAGTGATTCGGCAAGAACAAAAGTCTTAGCGATGGATCTGAACAACACTTCAACCAAATTGCGCACTTGGCGCGTGCCGACCTTTTGGACCAAGCCTGCTTTCTCCAGTGCTTTCAGATGATAATTAATGCGCTGTGCAGTTTCGCCAAGCTGCCGGGCTACTTCTGTCGCAGAAGCCGGTTCCATGAGTTGGGCGATGATTTCCCCGCGAAGCGGATTTAGCAGCACGGTCGCTTGTTCGGGAGATTCAATGTAATAGCTGTCCTGAATATCGTTTAACATGGAGAGAAAGTGCCTCCAATACAAAATATATGTTACGTAAAAATATTTTATTACGTATTTTGATGAATGTCAAATGGCAAATGCCTATGATGTGTTGGTTGACAAATAAGTTTTGAAGTAGACAATAAAGTTTTGAAGTAGACAATAAAGTTTTGAAGTGACAAATATAGTTTTGAAGTAACAAACAAAGTTTTGAAGTGACAAATAAAGTTCTGAAGTTACATAGGCGTTCACTCTATTGGGTGAACGCCTATTAAATTTCTTTATGGAGGAAGTCCTTAGTCGTATGGAAACAAGTCAGTAGTCATCAATATCAATACGGGTGGGGGGGATTAAACTAACTGGCAGTAAAATCACAAAAAAACATGGGGGCCCAATTCCATGTTATGGTAATATCAACGTATTAAATCAAACTTAGATAAATTAAACGAGGGGAATTATGCAATGACCACTGTTGGAATCTTAGGGACGATACATAATAATGAATTAAGATAGGAATCAATGTCCTCTCGATCTTTATAAGGAGATTATTTTGGAGTTTAAGCCGGATATTATATGTGGCGAAGTTCATCCGAGAAGCTGGGAAAAGTACTTAAATAACAAGAATGAAAAAGGTTATTGGGGAGAACCCGCTAGTGAATATTGGGAACTGATTTTCCCTTTATGTGAAGAGCACAGTATTGAGCTTGTCCCCATTGACTGGTTTGAACTGGATGTCTGGAACAATTTTTCGCCATTCGAAGGTTATTCAAATGAGGAAAAGGCTGAGCTTGAGAAAATTGATGACGAATGGTTTTCAAAGCAAATGAATGCTCACTCTTATGGAAATATTCCTTTTAATTCGAAGGAGTTTGATAATTTAGCCAAGCAAAAATATGATTGGTTGTTTCAGATCAATCCAGTATCGCAAAATTTTCGGTGGATAGTCAGGAACCATATTATGATTAAACGGGTAGTAAACACATTTAAAGCCAATCCTGATAAAAGGATTCTATGTATTGTTGGCGCAGACCATAATTATTTCTTTTATGAGGAATTAAGAAAGGAAGCAATTACACTTATATATCCGTTAAGATAATAACTTCATCCCAGCATGGCAGAATTGCGCTAACGAAAAACGATAGCTCAATCTAACACATCAAGAGGGAACGACAGGCAGCTTCGTTGCGCTAACTGGCAAATGTATGATAGAACAGATGGAATTGTTTATTAGCATATTATTGTAAAAGTTTCTTGCTGATTAGGAGTAAATCACATGCGAAGGGATTGCAAGTTGATCTTGGTTGAAGGATTGTGTGGAACGGGCAAATCGACGTTAGCGGAACGATTGCATCGCTATCTCTTACAACAAGGCATCTCATCCAGTTTTTATGATGAAGGTGCCGAGGGGCATCCGGCGAGCTTGAATTGGCACGCTTTCTTCCGAGAAGAGGAATATAAGGAACTTCTGGAGCGTTACCCGAACAAAGTTAACGATATTCGCTCACGCGCTATAAAGGATGGTACCAGTTACTTGCTTCCTTACCGTGAGGTCAGGGAATTCACCGAGTTGAATGCGCTCTATGCTGAGCTAAAGTCTCGCGAACTATGCTGGACGGATTCGCCCATAGCCACGCTGTCGGAGTTTACATATTCGATCCTGAGGCAATGGGCACGTTTCGCTGAGCTTGCTAGCACTTCTGGGAAGATATATGTACTCGAAGCGGTGTTCTTTCAGCATCAGATTCATGATTTGCTACGTCACTATCAAGCTGTTGATCGCCAAATAGAGCAGCACATTCATGGAATTGCCGATCAGATTGCTGCCATGCATCCAGTATTGATTTATTTAACTCAGCCAAGTGTGCGGGAGCAGCAGGTTTGGATATCCTCAATCCGTGCAAAACCCCATTTCGCTAGGGAACAAAATATTAGGTTTATGGAAAACCGCAAGCGGATCGAATTGAAGTTGCTTGATACGCTTCCGTTCCCAACCTATACTTTTGAAAATGTAAATCTAGATTGGGAAGATGTCTTTAGTAAAATGGTAGGGGCAATTGGTCAAAATATCGGGTAAAATACACAAAGAATTCATTAAGCTATCGGGACACGATAGTGCGGAGCTGCAAAAGGGCAGCTCCTTTCTAATGTTCATTAAAGTAACTGGTAGGTTAACGTGAAGACAATAGATGGAAATAAAGGGAAACTGGCGCTGTCTTCGAATAATAAATATAACTTAACTATTTTGAATGAAGGTGCCTCCAATGAATTCCTTAATTGAAGATTCTGTTATAAAACTTGCAGAGAAATTCCAGTTGCCAGAGCGTATTGTGAACATTGATGACCTACCTTGGGTGCCATTCACTGATAATCACTCTTGCTATTTCAAACCTTTACGTTTTGATCTAAATACAGGAACGTGGATTTACTTATTTAAGATTAAGAGTAATCAGATATTGGGAAGACATAGACATACTGGTGGATCAGTAATTGGCTATAATATTCAGGGAAAGTGGGGATATGAAGGACGAGAATGGGTTGCTGTACCGGGAACCTTCATATTTGAGCCACCAGGTGACATTCATACGCTAATAACTGAAGAAGAGGAAGTTGTAACACTATTTATTTTAGGGGGCTCACTTCAGTATTTTGACGAGAAGGATCAAATAATTGGGCAAGATGACATTTATACCGTTCTGAATAAATATAGAGTTTATTGTGAATTACATGGGATTGAAACTAGGGATGACCTGATTTATTAGGATACAGGCACATATAATCCCTTGAGTTAACGGGTAACGTTTGTTTAATAAATTACCTTCAAGAGTTGCCGGGTAGATACCGCCCTGACTACGAGGTGAGGTGAGGTGAGGTGAGAAAATGAATTGGTGGATTTAAATATAAACTGGCAGTGGATACGACATTAAAGGGGAAAAATGCAAAGTGAATTATTGGTTAAAGAGTATTATTCTAAGGATATTAGCCACCTTACTTGGAAATATAATCGTCGGAGTACTGTTGCTTATTTGTAAGCGTAAAACCGCACCCACCTGTTCATAGGAGTCGGCACCTGTTACAATGAATCCATCATACGGGACTGACACTGATCATTTCACCCAGTAGAACAAAAGTTAAATAAAGGCATCGGCAGTCTGGGACTTTCACATCCGAGGCTGTTAATGCCTTATTCATATATTCACACACCTTGTCAATTAGTTATACCAGTGAAGAACCGCCATCCACGACAATAGTCTGTCCGGTGGAGAATTTCTCACGCATTAAATAAAGAAAGGCCTCGGCCGCATCTTCTGGTTCTCCTACTCGGCCTACCAGGAGGGTTTTTCCAAAAGTCTCATACATATCGTTTCGGTTTTCCTCAGGCATGTCGTTCCACATCTCGGTACGCATTAACCCGAAGCTTATCGCGTTGACACGAAGCGGGCTAAGTTCGACAGCCAATGCCCTGGTCAATGCCTCAATAGCGCTGCATATGCTGGCTGCGACCGCCCAACCCTTCTGCGGCCGAGCTCCGGCAACGCCAGAAGTTAAAATGATTGACCCGCCCTCTCTGAGGTTCTTGCTACCATATTTAGCGGCCATAAACGCCCCCCAGTAACGCAGGTTAAAAAATCGACGTGCTGTCTCCATGTCAATTGTGCTGAGATTTTCGATATGCAAGGACTCGCCAGCCGTGAAAACCAAATGATCAAATTCACCAATTTGGCTGAAGAATGCACGAACCATCTCTTCATTCGATAGATCAACCACATGCCCTTCCGCACCTTGGGGCAGACGCGAGATCGCATTTTCAACTCTCTCTTTTCGACTGGAGACCACGACTACGGACGCCCCTTCCCACGCAGCCGCTTCGGCTGTTGCAAATCCAAATCCTGACGTTCCTCCAAGGAGGACAACGCGTTTGCCTCTTAATGTACTGCTTCGTTTGCTCTGTTCTGTTTTTACCATAGAATCTCCCTCTTTTTCATGATCGGTTTTGAAAAAATATTACTGCCGACTCCTCCTTCACTACAGGCGACAAGTCGATTATAATCAGTTAATAAACACACAAATAGGTCTGTGTTTGTAGTACTATTCCGAATACTAATCGTACGGATACTGATATAAAATATATCAGGATATGGAGGTGAATCCTTGTTATGAATTCTGAAAGAAGACGAAAAGAACTAGCTAATTTTCTCCGGACCCGCCGCTCGCGTCTATCTCCGCATGAGGTGGGATTACCGGTTGAGACCTCACGTCGTCGTACGCCTGGTCTGAGGCGGGAAGAAGTGGCAAGTCTATCAGGCATTTCCTTACCGTGGTACACCGCACTGGAGCAGGGACGGGATATTCAAGTATCGGAACAAGTACTGGAAAGCTTGGTACGTACCCTTCAACTTAGCAACGACGAACGCAATCATCTACTCGTGTTGGCTAACCATGCTGTACTTCCACACGAAACAGTTGATGAATCCATTTCTCCAGCCATTCAACAGATTCTTGACAGGATGGGGACCTACCCTGCCTATGTCATCGATAAGCGCTGGAACGTTTCCGCATGGAACCAAATGACGAATAAGGTATGTGGGGACTTTAAACAAGCGACAGAGATCGAGAGAAATATCCTTTGGCGCGTGTTCATGATGAAGGATAAGCAAGCTCGCATTGTTAATTGGGAAAACGTTGCCACCATGCTGTTAGCTCATTTCAGAAGCCGATATGCCTTATACATGAATGATTCGTGGTATCAGGAATTAGTTAACATGTTATATGCCAGGAGTGAGGAGTTCAGGGAGTGGTGGGGGAGACATGAGGTTTCCGGAAATTCGGAAGGAGAAAAATTGATCCAACATCCTCAAGCAGGCCTGTTGACATTTCGTTACAATAATTTCACAGTTTCTGAAAGTGGTGACTTCGTGATGAGGGTATTCACACCAATCGAAAACACTGGAACTGATGAACGGTTAGAAGATCTAATGTCTGAGTTTCGTTCGGGCAGTCTATAAAAAAGTATTCCTTGACAAAGCGATCACTTGATAAAATCATTCCTAAGTCAAAATATCAAATAGGCCCAAACTAGCAGACAGATGGGAGCCAGAGTAAGATAGATAAAGATCACGAACGGCAGGTTAAGTTTTTGATCGCTCAAACTAAACGGACTTGGCACCAATTCCAAATGTCTTTAGAAGGGGCGGGTAGGGTAGTTTAATGTCGATCTACCTATTTGAAGGCTCAATGCGTAGAATTCATAAGTGAACGAAAAGAACAGGAGAAAATAGTTTGGGTCAGGTTTTGCGACGGGAGTGTCGGAGCGAACCTGATCCTTTTTTTTACATTTTATCTGATGCAAAGAATTTATATATGTAAAGAATTCTTGACATTATGAATAGAATTCATTACATTATGTACATCGAACTTAACTCGAAAACCATATTGTGCAGGTGGTGTTGGGTATGACCTACCAAGAAAAGAAGAGTATCGTATCGTTGATCAGTGCTGTCGTTATTTTCGGAGCTTATTGTGCGTACATGTACCCGATGTATCCCGAAGGGGGGCTGGAGCCAACGGAAACCTTTCATTATTGGGGTTATTTCGTTCTTACTCTGACTTTGGTTTCAATCGTCGCGCATATCTTGATCAGCATTATTTTTAACATCGTCTTTAGGATAACGACCGGAGAAAAGGAACCGAGATTTGAGGATGAACTGGATAAACTTATTGCCTTGAAAGCACACCGAAATTCTTTCTTTTTATTTATTATCGGATTTCTTCTTGCCATGGGTTCGATAGTCATCGATCAGCCCATACAAGTGATGTTTGTGATCCTAATCGTCTCAGGATTCATCTCCGATGTTACCGGCTCCGTTACAAAGATTTATCACTACCAGAGAGGAGTCTAAGATGGGCAAAAATCTTGTCGGCAATCACATCCGAAGATTTCGATTTAACAATGATGAAATGACACAGCAACAATTGGCTGACAAGGTGGGCGTAACGAGACAAACCATCGTGGCCCTGGAAAAGGGGAACTACTCCCCGTCACTGGAGTTGGCCTTTCGCATTGCCCATGCCTTTAACGTACCCTTGGAAGAGGTATTCTTTTACGGGGATCACCAAAAGGAGTAAATTTGTAGGGTTGGCTAAATACCTAAAACAAGGAGAGTAAAAAATGAAGATAACAGCCTCGTATCTTGTCCGTTGGGCAGGTTTAGCAGCTATGGTGGCAGGAGTCCTTTTCATAGTGATTCAGCCGCTTCATCCACCTGAAATTCTTTCATCAGTTACCACCGGCACATGGGCAATCGTTCACTACTTAACTATCGCAATGTGCCTCTTCGGCCTCTTTGGGATAATGGGGATTTACGCCAGGCAAGTGAAAGAGGCCGGTTGGCTTGGTCTGATCGGGTTTCTCCTTTTTAGCCTTTGGCTGGTGTTCACTACTGCCCTTACGTTCGTAGAAGCTTTTATCTTGCCGTTACTCACGAATGACGCTCCAAAGTTTGTGGAGGGCTTTTTGGGACTCTCCAGTGGGTCCGGCAGCGAAATCAATCTCGGAGCCCTCGCAGGGGCAGGCATCATATCAGCTGTATCGTATTTGCTTGGTGGCTTGCTGTTCGGCATCGCTTTGCTCCGCGCCCGTATCTTGTCACGCTGGGCGGCCGGCTTACTTGCCGTTGGGGCTGTTTCATCTCTTGCGGCCGCGCTTCTCCCACACGAGCTTGGACGGATAGCAGCGATCCCGGTGGGGTTAGCGATGGCTTGGCTGGGATATGCACTCTGGTCGGAGCAGAGAGTGAAAGCCAAGGAAGAACCCACACCTGGCCCTAGATTACCGAATAGAAATGACCCGAAGAGTTTTTAAGGATTTCCATAGATCCGCTATACTCCCAAAAATCCTTTGATATCTTCGATATCGATGCTCTTCGTGAGTTGCATATTACAGATCATCAATTAACACAAAATATATGGCTTAGGGTTGCACGAAATACTGCAGAAAGCGGACGGATGATCATAATTTGTTGAACCGCCATGCCATGGGATATCGAAAAATGCGTGGATTATGCTTTTTTGAAACATGTCTACTATTTAAATTTACATTGTGACGATGAAACTCAGGATAAACGTTTACGTGAAAGAAACTGGACAGACGATAAGATTCAACAATACAAGAACTTTGCAAAACGTTTGATCGAAATTGCTGACGAGGTTTATTCCCTGCCTATGCCGAACAGTAGTTGCATCTCAAAAAAAGAGTGGGTTCTCCGATAAGTTTGAACTCGATAACGAAAGCTCCAAGACACAGGCTGCCGGTATATCGGCAACCGCTCAGCTATTCCAGCTAACAGCTTGTCAATATTTAATTATTAATGGGAGATTCATGTGGTGGTAT
>NZ_JBHTHA010000047.1:0-24816 GCF_042676385.1 Paenibacillus sp. GCM10027628 | reverse complement strand
GGCCGTTGAAATCCTGCGAATAAGCGAGAATACATGAGAAAAAACCTTAAAACCGAGGGAAAGATATTTTTCCTAGCAACTTGGACTTTTCTAACACTGTCACCGATAGTAATTCGATAGGTGTGGTGGAAGTTTGTAATCCTTTAGATGAACATATTTTATTGTCTTAACTCCATCTGTAACGCTAACCAAAAAGGTAATTTCGTCTACGCCCACTGAGTTATGAGCTCCGACATATGGTTCAGCTTTAACCGTAACAAGAAACTCAAATCGTCTTGGTTCAGTTCTTTTAACTGTAATTTCGGTTCCAAACCACGGTGCATAAGTTGGGGGATACTTGAGCGTCTTGTCGTAATATTTCTCGATCTCTTTCGATATGTAAGGTGTCAACAACGTTAGTATTAAATCCCTATTCGTTGATTCTTCGTTTGATTGTGAAGCATACGTTTGGAACGGTACACATAACAAAAGCATGAAGAAGAGAAGGACTTTTATCACTTTCATGTAAAAAATATCCTTTCAAACGATTATTACGATTAGCCTTCCCATAATTTTCAAAATATTGTACGGTAATGGTTTTTGCTGAACTCTTGGTGCATTCCAAAACTATACTCCCTTTACTTCAATGGACATCAAAAAGAAGCTGCCCTCGTAGCAGCTCCTCACTATCGTTTCCCGTTTAATTCAATGTACTCTTCTTCGAGAGTTTCTTTCTTGTTCTTGCGATCATTGCCAATAAGATCAGTATAATAATTATTAAAAATGAGTTGAGCCCATAATACAAGCAAGTTAATTTCATCCTTTTAAGCCATTCACTCACCAGATAACCAGACATGGCGATTTTTTCTACGTGAGACTCTAATTGTGGGTATGAATTAAACTTCGAATTTAATAATGGAAATTCCATTGCTGACCCAATTGCAAGAGGTGGGTAAAATTCAACCCAAACTTTATTGGTCCAACGATCTGTTTTGTATCTCATATCACCTTCAAAATTGGTATAATCCCATCGGAAACTCGCAAAAACATTTAGCAAAACAACAATAACACTAAGGGCAAACAACATTACCTTTCTTTTATCCATAATTAGGTGTATTCCTTTGATAATAAAAACAGGAGGTTTTCCTTTACATCTGGCCATTCATCGTCAACGATACTGTAAAAGAGGTTATCATGGATGGAGCCGTCCGGCTTTATTCTATGCTTGCGGAAGACTCCTTCCTTCCTGGCACCTATTCGTTCGACTGCCCGCTGCGACCGGATATTCTGTCCGCTGACTGAAAACTGCACTCGAATCAATTTAAGCTCTTCAAAGCAATGTCGGAGCAAAAGATATTTGCACTCCGTGTTGACTCCTGTCCGCCAATAGTCTGGTGACAGCCATGTCCATCCGATTTCAACATTCCTGTTTGTCATATCGATATCACCAACACGAGTTGTCCCAATTATGGCACCTGATGATTGATCGACAATAGTGAATGGAACCTGTGATCCATTATTTTTATTATCTAAAGCAATAGTCAGCACTTGATCAAGCTCTTCAATTGTATTGAACTTTCGCCTTGTGATTAATAATTAAGTTTAATGCCAAAATAAGGGTATCAAACTTGCAGAGGAAGATGTTTAAATTGCACATAATTATACATGTATTGTTCTTATTTGCAGCATGGAAATGGGGTGATTGGAAGAATTGGAAAAATTATTATCCCACTATTCTTTACTTGATCGTCAGTGATCTCTTATATAATTTTCTTACTTATAATTATCCGCTTTGGAAGTTCAATGCGGTATCTTTTGATAAATTTATTTATTCAAATCATACATTGATCACGGTAGGAATTGATTTTATTAATTTCCCGGCAACTGTTTTAATGTATCTTGGCAATTATCCCGTAGGAAAAATAAAGCAAACTGTGTATGTGTTCACATGGGTTTTATTGAATACAATAATTGAATTCTTGAGCTTACATACCATAAACGGGATAACTCATTCTAATGGCTGGAATATGTGGTGGTCTGCTGTATTAAACTTACTGTTTTATGTAATGTTACGGGTGCATTATCTACATCCTTTATTGGCTTGGATAATTTCATTCGGGATTATTATATTATTTGGGATCTATTTTGGTTTACCCATCCACATTATGAAGTGAGGGAATTAAAAAGAGACCTTAACCGATCTCTTTTTATTCCAATCTTGTATTCTTGGCAAGGCGGAGGCACCGATATATCGAATGTTTTTATATTACAAAATTTAGTATTTTATGAATATTCTCGTTGATATGTATAGCGTTGATACCCGCTTTATTTTACAAGTGTAAGCTGTTCACCTGGCTGGAGAGCGAAGCCTTCGATTCCTTGCTCCTTCAGCTGTGCGGTGAAGGCTGCAGCATCTTGCTCGATGCCTGGGAATGTGCTGTGATGGACGGGGATCACGTTCTTTGCTCGCAGCCATTTTGCTGCAATCAGAGCATCCTTAGGTCCCATTGTGTAAAAATCCCCGATCGGCAGTACCGCGTAATCAATATCGTGGAGCTCGCCGATCATTTTCATATCTCCGAACAAGGATGTGTCGCCGGCATGATAAAGCGTAACTCCGTTCCAATACATGACAAATCCGCCCGGCATGCCTGCATAGACGATGCTTTGGGAATCGTCCGCTATAATAGAAGAGCTGTGGAATGCGTGAACAAGCTTTGCTCTGACAAATCCCAAGTCCACAGTTCCTCCGATGTTCATTCCGATCGTTTTCAGGCCCTTCCAAGAGTAATAGGTAGCGAGCTCAAAGGTGGCGATAATCGTCGCATCGTTAGCTCTGGCAATAGCTTCCGCATCAGCGGTGTGATCCGTGTGTCCGTGCGTAAGCAAGATGTATTGAACTTGAATGTCCTCGGCTTTCGCTTTGGCAACGGGATTGCCGCTCAGGAACGGATCGATGACGATCGAGCGCTCTCCCTCCGAGATTTGAATGCAAGAGTGTCCGTGAAAAATAAGGTTCATTTTTTCTCCCCCATATACTATTTATTATTCGTTTGACGACAATGCGAGTATATTCTTTATTTCATTTTTTGTCAAATTACTGTAATATGATGATAGCAAGTATTCTGGAAGGGGATCAAAAACCGAAATGCTGTCAATCGAGAAGCAGATACTTTTCCTGCTGACAAAAAAGCGTTGCATGCATGCTAAAGAATTAGTACAAATTTATACGAAGCGCGGCTATAAGGAGCAATCGATCAGGAACGTTCTATCACGAATGAAGAAAGAAAAGTATATTCATGCGGAAGAGCGTTCCCTGTATTCCATAATGGACAAAGGGGAGCAATTTTTATCCTTCGTGAACCGGAAACCGCGGCAATACGATGTGGACTGGAACCGCAAATGGTATTTCGTGCACTTCGAGGTACCGGAGCCGGAGAGGCAAAGAAGGGATCAATTCCGTTTGCAGTTGTTGCAGCTTGGCTTCGGTCAACTATATAAAGGCGTATATGTCTCTCCTTGGGATTACAGAGAGCAGCTTTTGTCATTGATTCATGCGGCCTCCATGGATGAATACGTCACTATCTCGGAAGCGTCGATTTTATTTCGGGATATTACCCCCGAGCGGGCAGCCGACATTTGGCCTCTAGCCGGCATCCATCGCCTGCATCAGGAGAAGTGGCAATGGTATCAAGACGAATTCGTGCCGGCTTTGAATAAGGAAATCAGGGGCAGGATGGATCCCTTAGAGCTGTTTGTCCTTTATTTGCATGTCGGAGAGGTTATCAGCGAGATTAGCCTTAGGGATCCCATGCTTCCGGTGTCTCTGCTTCCATCCGATTGGATAGGTCATCGCGTAATCGCTGAGTTGTATCGTTCGTTTCAGTCGTTCGCCACCCTTATCCCCAGCTCTTCAAAATATTATCAATTTCTCGTGTAAATACATGAGTAACCGGACAATACAATTTCAATTTGCGATCCTCTCCGGTAGGTCCCTGCACTGCTGGGAATTGCCCGATCGGATAACGCAATGTATCCATGCTCATTCCTCCATTATTCTCCTGATTCTAATGCGTTTGTACATTCCTGCCCGTTACTTCAACAAAGGAGCGAATCGCCATGACGAGTGCTCCTTTAATCTTCATAACACTATCGTTCCCGTTAGAATTCCTCTGGAACGAATAATTTAGAGTTTGAATATAAAAAGAGCGCCTCTGTATGATGGGAGTACGCAACGGGTCTACAGCCCTTAAAATCCCACATCAAGAGGTCGCTCTACTATGAATTTTAATGCATAACCCCGTCCTAAATTAGGACAGGGTGAAACTTGTTTAATTGTTGATAAAAACACTTTACTGAAACATCTATTTCGACATAAAGTTACTTCTGCACTATCTGAATAAGGTTGCCGCATGTATCGTCGAAGAGAGTTATTGTGACTTCGCCCATTTTTGTCGGCTCCAACAACTGTAGGGTTGCGTCATAAAGAAACCGTATCATGCAATCTTAACAAGTTAAAACCCGTTTGCGTAATTACTCGATCCTTCCGTGCAGGCTATGGTCAGGTGAACCGACTCTTCAAAAAGCAAGCGACCCTTCCGCAGACAATGCGAAAAGAGCCGCTTGTATTTCCTACAGTTTGTGCAAGCAGGACTTGCAGGTATAGATCACTGGCGCCCTTTTGTGAGGATCCGGAAGGTGACGCCGAATTTATCTGTTATATTTCCATAAGCGGGGCTGAAAAAACTTGCCTGCAGCGGATCGTTCACTTGACCGCCATCTTTCAGTGCTTCAAAATATTGGGCAGCCTGGTCTTTGTCATTGGTCTGAACAACGATGGTCACTTGCGTGCCCTTCTGGTAGCTGCTGCCGGTAAAATGGTCGCTGAGCTGAATCTCTGAATCGCCGATTTTTAAGATGGCATAATTGATCAAGTCTTTCTTTTCGGGAGGCAGCGGGGATTCCGGATTTCCCGGCATATCACCAAATCGCAGCGTATAGACAACCTTGGCATCCAGCGCTTTTACATAAAAATCGATGGCCTCATTAGCGCTGCCGTTCATTTCAAGAAAAGGAATCAAACTCGTACTCACAACAATCATCTCCTTAGTTTAAATGTTTTTTACCGGGACACCGGTGGTTTTTTTTATATTGGCCGGTTTCCCTTGTCACTAACTATGTCGTAAGTGATCGGGGAAACGTGACCTGTTTGGCAAAAATTTTTTTTTTCAAGATGAGAAACTCAAGAAAAAACTGCATGTTTTGAAAACCTTCGTCACATCTACTGAGTTTGGTACGACATATAAGTAAAAAGGAAACAAAGGAAGGAATGTGGCGAATGAACGATCACAACTGGCTTCTGGAACAATTCGAGAGGCATCGGAATCACCTGCAGGCTATGGCTTACCGGATGCTCGGATCTCTGAGCGAAGCGGATGACGCTGTACAGGAGTCATGGATACGTCTTAGCCGCTCTGATACTAATGGCGTCGAGAATATGGGAGGATGGCTGACAACAATCGTCTCGAGGGTGTGTCTTGATATGCTGAGATCCCGCAAATCGCGGCGCGAGGAGCTTACGATGGTTAGTGTACCTGAACCGGTTGCTAGCCACCAAGACGGAAGCGACCCCGAGCACGAAGCGCTGATGGCCGATTCTGTCGGTCTTGCGATGCTCGTGGTCCTTGGAAATTTAAATCCCGCTGAACGCATTGCGTTCGTGTTGCATGATATATTCGCCTTGTCTTTCTCGGAGATCGCTCCAATTATAGGGCGTAATGAGGCCGCAACAAGACAGCTTGCGAGTCGCGCACGTCGCCGGGTTCAGGGCGCTGAGTCGACTTCAGAAACAGCTGAGCTCGAACGAAAACGGGAGCTTGTCGATGCGTTTCTTGCTGCATCTCGCACCGGTGACTTTGAGAAGCTTCTAACGGTATTAGACCCGAATGTCGTACTCCGTAACGATACTGCATTTGCGCCGGCCGCCAATTCGCCGGTTGTTCATGGTTCGCAAGCCGTGGCCAAGCAATTCGCTGGTCGTGCCCAGGGCGCACGGCCGGTGCTCGTGAACGGATCTGTAGGCGTCATCGTGGCTCCTCGTGGTCGACTGCTCTTCGTACTCGAAATCACGGTCGCGGATGGCAAGATCACTGAGATCGACATGATTGCCGATCAGGCACGCCTTCGCGGGCTCGACATAGCAGTTTTGAACGATTGATAGGCTAACGAGGCAAAGCGTTGCAACAACACTAAAATAGAATAAAAAAATATAAAAAACGCACTGTCGCGGTCGCAGACAATGCATTTTTTTATGCCTTATCGGCAAAATGATTTGACGATTCGATCATTTTTTGGCAAGCCCATTTCCTATAGAAATCTATCTCCAAATCAATCATCACCTCTCACTCTGATAGAGCATTTTTTGGAAAAAAAAGTTAAACAGCCATCTTATAATGCAATATGTATCTTAAGTCTGTTTTAGACTTAATTCAACTACCCGATAGTTGAACGGGCTACCAGTATGCCTGAGCCCGTTCGTCATTTCGCTATTGTGCCCGTTAGTTAATCGCTTCTGGCAGACCAAGTGACGTAAGCCCTGTACTGTGAATACGGTGTTAGCTGATGCACACTCTCTTCCTGATTACACCATTAATATCCATTTAATTTCTTTATCTTATTTAATACAATCTGAATATTATCTTCCAATCTAACCCTACCTTTAATTACTAAATCAGAGTTCTCTCTTACTCTCTTTCCAATTTCAACATACATCTCTCTAATTCCGTTATTTAAATAGTCAAATAAATAATGATCCAACAAGTTTATTAAAACTGTTGAATCACTTCTCAAAAATTTAATTAAATCATATATCCTTCTACCTAGAGCAATTTCAGGTTCAATATCTATATAGATTACATAGTCAATAAACTCTCGGATTTCCATTCTTTCTCTTCCAAAAGGCTCTTCCAGTATAATAATCTTACTTGGTTGTATCGTTATTTCTTCTTTATTATGATTTTCAATTCCGTATTCTTTTGCCCATCCATTCCCCCTTATAAATGAAACACCCTTCCCATTCATTAATTGACTTAGATGGGCTTGTAATAAAGGTGTAGTAATGACATCTACATCTCCCCCAGTTGAAATCCAGTCGATGATGTTCTCTGGGAAGTCCTTTCTTGAAGCATAGTCGTCAAAATAAAGGGCAACAGCAGATGGAATTGCTCTTGCCAATTCGGTTACCAATGTACTCTTACCTGATCCAGAATAACCACTAACAACAATACTAAAGGTTTCAAATCTTTCAGCTCCCTATAAAATAATGATGAGGCAGAACTCCCGATTGGGTTTCTGCCTCATAATGGATCATATCATAGCATGAAATATCAAAATATCAAGTGTTTTCATGTGTTAAATTTATTTTTTCATTTGAGTGTATTTCGGCTAACGTCTTATTTACGAACTTCGTAATTTCACCATGCCTTAAGGTATTCGTGAAATAATTCAACTATCCTGCCCGATAGGTTAGAAAAGCAGCCGGTCCGCTGGCTGCCTTTTCCTCTGGTTATGGGGCTAAAGTTCATGTTCATTTTATTGAACTCTTGTTCTTCGTTTAACTTAGCCTCATTACACATTTGAACAAAAGTCGGATATCTCGTGAAATGAATTTATGCTCTGATATCGAGATTACCGCCTAAATTTGGTTGTACGCTACGTTCCATCATTTGAACCAATTCCTGTCCTTGTTGAGTCGATTGATCTTTAGCCATTTTAAGAACACTTAATCCAACAGCTTGGCCTAAATTGTTCTGAGCTAAGGACATTGAGAGAGCTGGGATGTCCATGGGCTCCTCCTTTTTGAATAGATTATCTAACATTTTATTTATCGGTTAACAGTAAATAATTCAATAGGTTTAAAAATATTAAATGAGAACAATGCCCTTTCTAAGCGGAAAAAAGGGCTGCCACGCTGCAGTCCATTTCGGTATTGCTTTTGTTTTCCGTTAATGCAACATCACCTCACTACCCATTAATCCAGCATGACTACCGATATATAGTCGATAGCCGCGTATTGTTACTATTCAGCTATCGTACCCGTCCCTCGGTTTTAACTTAATGAACCATCTATCGTTTTTCCATTTATATCGTTGAAAGATTTTTCAAAACACAGATTTACCGTTCTTTCCTTAGACCAAGTACGATGCATAACATCACGTGGAATTGTGAATATCTCCCCTGGTCTCAGCGATACCGTCTTATCTTCCAAATCAATGAAAAGTTCTCCTTCAAGAACCATGAACAACTCATCACAATCTTCATGTTTATGCCAATGAAAATCACCGTTAATAACAGCTATACTAGTTTCTTGTCCTCGCCACATACGGATAAATCGGGTCTCTTAATTCGAAGTCATACGTTTTTCCATTCACAATTCCAACAACTTTCTCGCCATCATAGAGATCTAACATAAATCCAGCCATTTCTTTTGCAGTATGAAATTTTGGAACTAATCCTTCATAATTAAACTCATCTAAATCCAAAGCACTTTTAATAAATTCAGTTTCAGTTGCAGCAGGAGCCAAGACTTTTACTTGTATAGTAGCTCCTTTTTCTTTCAATTCTTGTGCGAGACCTTCCGTAAAGGCACTTACATAGAACTTTGTCGCGCAGTAGGCCACAGAATTGCCAACAATTTGGTATCCTCCTCCTGAAGAAATATTGATGATTTGCGTTCCTTCAACATCTGCATAATCACGTACATAAAGAGACGACAGAACGGTTAAGGCTTCAATATTCAAGTGAAGCATTGTCGTAACTTTATTTAAATTTTGTTCCCCAACAGAAGCAAAGCTTCCAGACCCCGCATTGTTGATCCAGGTCTCGATCTGATAATCCTGAAGACTTTCGTAGAATTCATAAACATTTGCAGTAACAGATAAGTCAACAGTTCGAATGACAACATCCAGGTCCGGGTTAATGTTAGCCACTTTTAATTTTAGCTTTTCCAATTCCTCCGTTCTGCGAGCTGCTATAATTAAGTTTTTTCCACGAGCCGCAAAAGCAAGAGCCATTTCATACCCAATTCCTGAGCTGGCCCCCGTAATAACCGTATATTTCATATAAATTCCTCCTGAATTTTAATCAATCGCTTTGTTTAGAATCCTTCATTAAACTAATCTACAAAGAAACTCCGGATATAAAATTCCTGTTGTTTGAGCATATAATCCGAAGCTTTTCTCATCATCTCTGCAAAGAGCAGGCTTTCTTCCTCCCCTAGATGGTTAACGAGATCAACAAACATATTAAGGCGGGCCTCATTAATGCGTTGTATATACTTTTTACCTTTATCCGAAAGCTGGATTCTGACAACTCTCCGATCGGCAGGATCGGCATGACGCACGACAAGCTCCTGTGCTTCCAGACTGTTGATATGCTGCGTTACCGTTGGTGAAGTGACGTTCAGTTTTCCGCTTATTTCCGAAACCATCAATCCCGGACCGACATCCTTGACATTCATGCTGATGAAATAGAGAACCATTATCTCGCCTGGCTTTTGATTGTATACCGTGCGATTCTGCATCATATTTCCACTAACTTGCGATTGGAAGTACGATTCCATTAATTGCTTTGCGATTTTCTTTTGCTCATCCGACAATCCATTCACTCCTCAAATATGTATATCCGTTCCAGATGCAATGACGCAATTGTGCTAAGACTCCATTACGGCTGCATGTCGCGCTGCTATGGTGTAAAATACTTCCTTAGGCTCCCAAGGCATGTCGGGGTAAGTCGTACCATGGCTATCTTTCAACACCCGCACGATTCCGTAAGACGCTCGATCAAAATCGTGACTTGGGTCTTCATCATACGGCAGGTTGTGGCAAGCAAAGGTACACCAGAATGCTGTGTCGACTCCAGCTTCTACGAAAACGTTGAGGCTATCGTTGAAGTATTGGCTCTGTTCGGACTCATCACGCTCGTAGCTGCCTTTCAGTCGAACGGCACGCGCACCGTCCCACTCGACGATGAACATTCCGCGTGCGCCCAGATCGAATGCACCCTTGAGGGTCGTGCATCCGAACTCGGAGATCACCAGAGGCTTATTTGAGCTGGCTAGTTTCTTGATTGAATCCGCATAAAGATCCGCAATCTCAGCAGAGTTGTAGGCGTCGACAGCGATGAAGTCGAAAGGTTCCCAGTTCACAGGTTCGGTAGGCAGGGCTGCGTACGTAACACGCCCCCCGAACCGGGCTCGCACGACGTCTACAGCACGTGTTAGGAAGCCGTTGAGCAGAGCCGGTAGTTTCGCGAACGCAGCACGGCTAACCGTCGGTTCGGACAAAGCCGCGAGACGATCCTGCAAAGTTTTGCCGGGAAAAAAGCCGCGGGCAAAAAGCATGAGCTCGGCACCCGTTACCATGACCACCTCCGCCCCCGTAACCCGGAGGCTTTCGGCGCGATCGGCACTGTCCGCGAGCAAGGTAAGCAACTCTTCTTGGTCAAGATCGTTTGTGAACGGAGAGAACCATACCTCGAGGCCTACTGCTGCTGCCGCTTGTGCAGCGATCTCCAGGCGAGCGGGCTCGCCGCCTGTTACTCGTACGGCAGTGCAATGCAGATCGTGACGTATAATTTCCATCTCCCTGTACACTCTCGCCGGATCGAAGTTGGGGTGTGTACTGGTTCCTTCACTTAGGAATCCCGTATCATAGGTCAATCCACGCATGCGCATATTGGACTAACTCCTTTCGTTTTCATAATACATAAATTAACTAATAATTAGGTTATAAATTAAATAGGTAACCTAATTATATGTAAATAAAAAATTACAGTCAACTAAATTGTTACTTAATACACTGCCTTAAACTGCTGTCCGATAGCTTAATGACAATGGAGCAGATGCTTCGAAAGTCTGCTCCATTTTGTTTGAACTATCATATCCGTTTAGTCAACAAGTATCATCTGAACTTTGAACTGTTCATTTTCTCTAAACGAAAAGCAAGGCAATCCTCCTTAGTCCGGCGAACGAGCACGGAATAGCCAAAAGTCTCATATCATGGCATCAGGCCATGACGATAATGAAAGGTGGGGATGGCATGTTGGCGAATGATTGGCGGCAGCCCGTAGCCGTCGGCAATGTCGGAAATGTCGGAAATGTCGGAACGGTATGGCCACCCGGGATTACCGGTGTCAAGATTTATGGGAGCCTTCCTTCGGGTGTGCACTTTATCGGACCGATACACGGTTACCACCATGTTCCGTATTACATGAGTGCACCCGTGTACCTTGGCTTTCCGAACGCCGGCACGTATATATTTTTTTAAGCTGAAAAAAGGCTGCCTATTCCGCATGTTGCCAAAACAAGTGGAGCGCCTCGGAAGCGGATGTGATTGTATTGGAGCTTTAATCATTCCGAAATCAGATTCGTAAGGAAGCTAAAAAAATGTTAAAACGCTACTGACACACCGTTGTCAGTAGCGTTCTTGTATAGTCAGAGTTAATAAACGTAAAGGAGTGGCTTGACGGAGATGAATACAAAAGATGCCTTGCAGCAATTAGAAGACAAGTCCAATCAGTATCTGCAGGATATGGGTCATCTCCATATGATCAATTGAAGCGGCAGCCAAGCGGAGAAGAATGGCCATTTGGAGCAAATGGTTCAGCATATGATTATCTTGGTCCTTAACAAATTGAAAAGGGGAAACTCACATGATTTCAAATAATACTACGGCCTTAATTACCGGAGGTACCAGCGGGATCGGTCGTGCATCCGCTAAGAAACTTGCCCAACTTGGGGTCCACGTCATCGTCGCAGGACGTAACATCGAGCGAGGTGAACAAACGGTTACTGAAATCCGCGCTGCGGGTGGACGGGCAGATTTTGTATCTGTTAACCTTCATAACGAAATTAGCGCACGGCTACTTGCAAAAAAGGCGCTGGATCTAGGAGATGGCCATGTTGATATTCTAATCAATAACGCGGCTACTTTCCATTTTAGTATGACGCATGAAACAACCGAATCAAACTTTGATGAGGTGTTTGGAGTTAACGTGAAAGTTCCTTACTTTCTTGTTGCCGAACTAGCACCATTGATGGCCAAACGTGGCAGTGGAACAATCATCAACATTACGACAATGGTTACGGAGTATGGTCAACCAGGCTTGGGTCTCTATAGTGCAAGCAAGGCTGCGATAAAGCTGCTTACCAAGTCATGGGCTGCCGAATATGGACCTAGCGGAGTCCGAGTGAATGCTGTAAGTCCTGGGCCTACCAAGACGGAAGGAATACTCCGTATTGGCGGAGATTCACTTAATAACCAAATGGCCGCCGAGGCACCAGCAGGGCGACCTGCTGAGCCGGATGAAATCGCTGAGGCGATTGTCTTCCTAGCAACCGACGCTTCCAGTTACATACACGGTGCAATTCTGCCTGTTGATGGAGGACGCACGGCTGTCTAAATTAATCGGGATCAATTCTGTGTTCAGAATCCTGAACACGATACACAAGGAAATATGCGAATATCGCATGTTGCTTTAGAGAAGGGGCGACCTTTCTCAAATATTATTGAAGGGGTAGAATTTAAACGTGAGTACTATAAATTGGCAAGTTGATCCGGACCACAGCTCCATTGAGTTTTCGGTTCCGCATTTAATGATTAGTAGAATCAAAGGTTTATTCGAACATTTCCAAGCGAACATGAGTTTTGACCCCAATGACTTGACAACCACAGTTATTCAAGCTTCCATTGACTCAAATAGTATCACAACTCACCAATCACAACGAGATGAACACCTGAAGAGCGATGAGTTCCTTCATGTAGCCATGTATCCTGACATTACGTTTCAAAGCATCAGCTGCGCCCCAGTTGGTGAACGACAATATGAACTTACAGGCAATCTAACTCTACATGGAATTACAAAACCGATCACATTTCACACCACTTTTGGAGGATTAAACAAAGATCCTCGCGGCCGGGAACGTGCTGGATTTCATTCAACAGCCTGTATCGATCGCAAGGAATTTGGCTTGATATTTAAAAACTCACCTTTGGAAACTGGTCGTGTAATTGTTGGAAATGAACTGAGAATTGAGCTTTACATCGAGGCAATAAAACTAGCCTAACTATCATATGGTGGATGCACGGCTGTAATAGCTAAATACCTGCTCTCGATAATATTTTCAGCTATCGTTTTTCGCTAGTTAAATGGTATAATTATCCACAAAACTAGTAAAGTGAGGCGGTAATGATCATGGAAACAGGTAATAAAGTAACAATATCGGTAGAAACAACAGTTCATGCACCAGTTGAAAAAGTGTGGGAATATTGGACCGAACCACAACATATAACGAAATGGAGTTTTGCTGCTGATGACTGGCATGCACCTCATGCCGAAAATGATTTAAGGGTTGGCGGAAAATTTCTTACAAGACTGGAAGCAAAGGATGGAAGCTTTGGATTTGATTTTAATGGAGTTTATGATGAAATTAAAATAAACGAACTTATTTCTTTCACTCTTGGAGATGGAAGAAAAGTTACGGTCACTTTTATTTCACAAGAAAACAGCACTAAGGTAATTGAAGCTTTTGAAGCTGAAGGAACCCATTCCATTGAGCAACAAAAAGCAGGCTGGCAGGCGTTTCTAGACAATTTTAAAAAGTATAGTGAAATTTCTAAATAAGATTAGCATAAACCACCCTTCCTTTCGGATGGGTGGTTTATGCTAACGGCGAACCAGAAGACGCTGCAGAGGCTTTTCTTTATTTAATGCGTGAGAAATATTCTACCGAACGGACCATTGTCGTTGATGGCGGTTCTACATTGGTGTGACTAATTGGCAGCCTCGGACCTGAATAGAGTCCAAGACTGCCATTGTTTTTATTGAACTGATTGCGTTACACTTGCCGTCTTGAACACCGTGGCCATCAACAGTGCGCCAGCTAAGAACAGAATGCCTCCTATGACATATACCGTCAAAAGGGAGAGGGTGTTCATCAACAAGCCCGCGACGGACATGCCCACCACCATCATGCCCATGAACATCGGGAGCATCACGCCATTGACACGGCCGACGAACGACTCCTCCGTATTTTGCAAAAATATCGTATTAATGCCGATTTGGATACACGGGAAGAAAAGTCCATTCAGTACCTGGAATAAGATCGTTAGCGGAATGTTGGTAGACCAACCGATGCCTATATTGCACACTGTGCTGACGAGTAAACCAAGCGCCAGCAGTTTCGGCGCTGAGATTTTTTTCGATATCGCAAACACCAGTCCGCCACCGACAAGCATCGCCGCACCGCTCGCCATCAGCAACCATTGAAGGAAGTTTTTATCCATCCCCAGATTGTCGATCGCCACAAAAACCGTTAAAGGTTGGGTGAGGCCAACCCCCAAGCCGGCCAACGCGAAGGTACCCCCCAACGTTTTAAGGACTTTTCGATCGAATACGTAACGAAAGCCTTCCTTCAACTCGCGTGTAAAGCTTTTGTCCGCGGACGCTTCGTCAATGGTAACCTCATCTTTGGGAAGAAAGAAGAGCGCCGATGCCGACAACAGGAACATCGCACCCATGACAGCTATAGATACGTATATGCCGTAGCTTTGGTACACGTATGTGCCGATGGTGGGCCCGATCACCATAAAGATCGCCATTAACGTTTGGAACATGGACATGACCGGCTGGAGCTGCTGTTCCGGCACGTGCCGCTTCAACAGCTTCATCGCCGAAGGCATAGAAAACTGCGATAAGATCGCCGATACCAAGGTGGCAAAGAAGATCGTTTGCCAAGAACCGAAGAGAAGCGTGAGCAGTACAACGAATATGGATAACGCGGAAAGCAACTCACACCAAATCATCGTTCGTTTCGGCCGCCAACGATCTGCGAATGTACCCCCGATGAACGAAAAGACGAAAATTGGCGCAAATTCGGCAACTGAAATT
The DNA here is from genome assembly GCF_042676385.1 of Paenibacillus sp. GCM10027628. NCBI lineage: Bacteria > Bacillati > Bacillota > Bacilli > Caryophanales > Paenibacillaceae > Paenibacillus > Paenibacillus sp. GCM10027628. The sequence continues at coordinate 9,891 of NZ_JBHTHA010000047.1, read as the reverse complement.
AGTGAAACATAGATTGGGCTATTGTTCGTAATGTCAGATACATACAGCAGGATGGCAATATTGCGCACCCAGATGCCAAGCTGGACCAACAGGTTAGAAGTCATTATCGCCTGGACGTGACGATTTCGGAAAATGGAGCCGACCGGACGCACTGTCGTTTCATTTGAAGCCGGCAAGTCCTGTTGTTGCGAGATACTCATGTTTACACTTCCTTTTTCAATCGTATTTTTTCACTAACTTTTATCATACAAAATAACGCAGCTGGCCCTAGGAATTCCTAAATGACTGTGACATGAGTCAAGTTGCATTGTTGAACTTTAGTACGATACCGTCTTACAAGTATAATATATACAAAACTACTATGACAGTCAAGGTATTTTTTCTATAACACTAATGTTTTTTTGAAGGGTTTACCGATCATGCAGCCTGGACTTCCATTCCCCTCGCCCATTTTAACGATGAAAAACACCTTTATAGCTCCGCACCTGTTCAACTGCGTCGCCAGGTATTTTGAAAACAAAAAAAGCCCCGTCCCCAAAAAGGACGAAAGCTTTAGCTCACGTGTTTCCACTTCAATTTACCGGTCCCTCGCGGTTACCAGACCGAACTATGGGAGCTATTTTCTCCAAAGTCCCCCAGGGCAGGGAATAAACCCTCCTTTCTTATAGAAACTCGTATGTTCGGCAGCATAAGTTACAGTTACAATCTCTAATCCGAAACGTTCTGCTTCCTCCAGCAGCTTTTTCACTAAGGCAACACCCACACCTTGATTTTGAAAATCTGGATGTACTATGATATCTTCCATATATCCGTGTTGGAGCCCAGTACCGCAAATATATCCAAATGCAATAAGGCTATCGTTCACATCTCTCAGTCCAGCCCAAAAATTACAGCGTTCCAATAGTATTGGGAAATCTTCGTCCCGTCTTTCCCAACCAACTAACTCTCTTAGGTCAGGTACTTCGTGGTTTTTAATCGGAAGATTGATGATTACGGAATGTATGGGTATCACTCCTTTCGCATTGAAACAAAATACTCGGGTGGAAAATAAAATTCATACTAAAACAATTAAACTTTATTCATGCCCTTCGCGTCAAAAACTTTATGAAGTAAAACTAAGAAAATGGGGACCGTCACAATATGTCGAAACAATCTTTACTTAAAATCTTTTGTATCACTTTTGTTTTTTTAATTTTCATTTATTCAGTTTTAAATGATCGGTACAAAGGCACAGGCGGATACCACTATAGCAATCGTGTTGCCGTGCTTGAATATCACCATATTGATCCTAACGCATCCGACTATACCATAACACCCGAAACATTCAAAAGCCATCTAGAAGCACTTAAGGCGAATCATTACAATGTGATTTCCATGAAAGAATTTGTTGATTTTCTTGATGGTAAAAGCACGGTGCCTCCGGATGCAGTGGTACTTACTTTTGATGATGGATATGAATCTTTCTACAAATACGCTTATCCTGCTTTAAAAGAGCTGAACATGTCTGCCACCAATTTCATTATCGTCAGTTATTTAGGAACGAATCCCGGAACTCCTTTTTTAAACTGGGACGAAATTCAAAAAATGAAGGCTGACGGTTTCGATTTTCATTCCCATACATTTAATTCTCACGACTTTTCAGCAGATCAGAATGGAAATCCTGTCTCCCCTTTAACGGATCCTATTTATTTAAAGGAAAAAAACAGGATGGAAACCGACGAAGAGTACAAACAACGGGTAAAATCCGATCTTGCAGAGGCGAAAAAAATCATACATGAAAAGCTCGGGATTCAAGATAATCTATTTTGTTTCCCTCACGGAAGATATAATAATGCGCTTCTTGATATCGGCGACCAGTTAGGCTATAAATATTACTTTACCGGCTTGGATGGATTAAACACACCAGGAACAAAGTTAATAAAACGTATAAGTGCCGGTACGGCAAAAGTTAAAGCTTCTAGTTTGCTGCGGATTCTTAATGGGGAGACTAGTGTGACTGGAAATTTGAGAATTCTATTGAAAAATATTGTTGTCCAGCAGCGGATGTCAGATTAATTGGAAATTCATGGTATACTGTTCTTTGAAATTAATTGCATTACGGGAGGGTTCGTACAGTGGTGCATATTGTCCTGCTGGTCATTCTGCTTGTTATCGTTATACTGCCGCCGCTCATTTTCTTCGGTTATATGTATGTGCTATCCAAAAAACCAAAGCATTCGATCATTCGCTCTCACCCGTTTCTTGGTTGGATGCGTTACTTGCTTGAAAAGCTTGGGCCTGAGTTCCGTCAATATTGGTTTGACAGTGACACGGAAGGGAAGCCATTCTCGCGGGCAGACTTTGTCGGTCTCGTGTATGCGGCGAAATACCGGACGGATCTTATCTCCTTCGGCGGCAGACGCGATTATGAGAAGCCCGGCTTCTATTTATCCAATGCCATGTTCCCTAAATTGACAAGCGAGCTTAGGGTAGATAATAAAGTCCTCACACCAGGAAAGAAATATGTCATTACCGATGAAGGGCTGTTTACAAGGGAGGAAAAGTTCGTAGATGATCAGGTTAAACCTTGGCTGCTTCATGATGATGATGTCATTGTGGTCGGCGAATATCGCGCGCACCCCTGGCGGCTCAAGGGCATGTTCGGCGCTTCGGCTACTTCCTTCGGAGCAGTCGGCGAGCATTATATTCAGTCCACAGGAAGCGGCGCATTCATGGCGGGCGGCTCTTGGATCAATACAGGCGAAGGCGGGGTTGCGGATGTACACCTTGCCACCGGCGTCGATGTCATCTCGCAAATCGGACCTGGCATGTTCGGCTTCAGAGATGACACCGGCCACTTCTCCATTGAAGAATTCAAACACAAAGCTAGCATCCCGAATATTAAGGCGTTCGAATTGAAATTTCATCAAGGCGCCAAAATACGCGGCGGCCACCTCGAAGGCTCCAAGGTCACCGAGAAAGTCGCAGCAGCCCGCTTAGTGCCTGTAGGAAAAACGGTCAATTCTCCAAACCGGTTCGAATTTCTATCGAATCCGGAGGAAGCGCTTCGTTTCATAAGCACTTTACAAGAAGCAGGCGGCAAGCCTGTGGGCATCAAAATCGTGGTCGGCGATCCGAAGCGGCTCGAGCCGCTTTTTCAGACTATGCTCGAACTGGACATTTTCCCGGATTTCATTACCGTAGACGGTTCCGAGGGAGGTTCTGGAGCAACGTTCAAGGCAATGGCGGATGGCATGGGACTGCCGCTTTTTAACGCGTTGATCATTCTTGACGACACGGCAAGAAAATTCGGGGTGCGCGGACGCTTTAAAATTTTCGCTTCAGGCAAGCTCATTACCCCTGACAAAGTGGCTATCGCTCTGGCCCTTGGCGCGGACTGCGTCAACTCCGCTCGCGGCTTTATGATGGCCAACGGCTGCATCATGGCGCTGCAATGCCATACGGGCAAGTGCCCGACAGGGATTACGACTACAGATTCTAAGTATCAAGAGGCGTTGGCGCCCGAAGAGAAACAATGGCGTGTGATGAACTATATTCTTCAGCTAAGGGAAGGCTTGTTTTCGCTGGCAGCCGCCTGCGGCTTGGAGAGTCCACGTCAATTAAGGCGAGAACATGTCGTGTTTACAAACGAAAGCGGCCAGAGCTTCAGAATCGTGGATTTGTTTCCCTATCCGGTATACGTTTAAGTATACAATTCTAGCTGGCCGTGTGCCGGATGCTGAAACAAAAGGCTCCAACCGTCATAAATACGGTTGGAGCCTTTTTCATCACGCTTGCTCAATCCCAGCGGAACGTGAAGCTCGCGACGATGAAGGCGACGATCGCCCAGCCGCCGAGCAATGCTGCCTGCGGCCACAGCTCGCTGAAACCTGCGCCGATGTTCATCACTTGGCGTAGCGCCGTCGACAGATGCGAAATCGGCAGCAGCTTGACGACCGCCTGAAACGACGCCGGCATCGAGTTGATCGGGAAAAATACCCCGCCGAGAAACATGAGCGGGAATGAGATCACGCCGGCGATCGGACCCGCCGATTCCGGCGTTTTCGCCAGCCCGGCGATGATAAAGCCGATCGCCATGAAGGCGAGTGTGCCGAGCACGACAAACAGAATGAGCAGCCACCACGAACCGTTCACTTGCGTGTGGAAAATCAAGCTGCCGATCAGCATCACGATAAGCGCTTGAACGCCGTTCAGCAGAAGGCGCGCCGTAATTTGGCCGGCGATGAACGTCGACGCCTGCAGCGTCGTGCTTTGCATCCGGCGCAGCACGCCACGCTCGCGCCAGGAGGAGATTTGGCCGGCGACGCCGTTCAGGTTGTTGGACATAATCATCATCGCGACGATGCCGGGCACGAGGAAATCGATATATTTCAAATTGAGCGAGCGGACGCCTTTGCCTTCGATCGTGACTGCCGGCTTATACTGCGTGATCTGCTTACTTACGCCGTCGACGAGCTGCCCGATGACCGCAAGGCCTACATTCGCTCTGGCGGCATCCGTCTCGTCGTAATAAACATCAAGCTTGCCGGCGCTCGCCCCGGTGGAAGCGGACGAAACGGAGAATGCGGCGATTTGCTCGCCATAGCCTTTCGGAATGACGATTACGAACTGTTTGTCGCCTCTTTTAAGCATGTCGAGCGCCTGCGTCTCGTCAGTGCTGACGATCGCCTTCAGTGGCGATACGGATTGCAATTCCAACGAAGCAATCAGAGACTGCGACTGCGGCGTGCTGTCATGGTCGACGATGACGGTGTCGAGCGACACACCGCCCCCTTTGCCGACGAACGAACCGAGCATGATCATGAGCAGAATCGGGAATAGCAGGGTGAAGAACAGCATTTGACGGTTGCGGGCGAAGATGCGGAGCTGAGCGAGTGTCAGCTGGATGTATGCGGCGAAATTCATTCCTCTCTCAAGCTCCTCCCTGTCATATGGATGAACACGTCTTCGAGCGTAGCCGTCCTCGTCTGCAGCTCGGCGTAAGATAAGCCCGCCGCGCCAGCCTTGCCGATGAAATCTATGAGCGAGGCTTGCAGATTGTCGGTATAAAGAATGAAGACGTCTTTGCGTGTATCGACCTGCTTCGCTTCAGCAACGGATTGGACGAGCTGCACGATGCCGACGCGTTCCGCTTCCGGCAAACTCTCGAAGCCGGGCGCCCGGAATTCGATAGCGCTGTCGGAGTGAAGACTGTGTACGAGCCGCTGAGGGGTGTCGAGGGCAATCACCTTGCCTTGGTCCATAAGGCAGATGCGATCGCAAAGGACGTGCGCTTCGTCCATATAATGCGTGCTTAACACGATCGTCTTGCCTTGCTCCTTAAGCTTGAGGATAATGTCCCAAAGCGTGCGCCGTGCCTGCGGGTCGAGACCGGTCGTCGGTTCGTCGAGGAACACGACTTGCGGATCGTTAACAAGCGCAAGAGCGATCGCGAGCCGCTGCTTCTGGCCTCCCGACAAATGCTTGACGCGGTCGTTCATTTTTTCCTTCAAGATCATCGCTTCGAGCAGCGGTTCGATCGGGAGCGATTTTGGGTAAAAACTCGCGTACATGCGCACGATTTCCTTCACTTTCAGCAGGTCGAACATCGACGTCGATTGCAGTTGTACGCCGATCACTTCCTTGACCTTTCGTAAATCCTTCTGCGTATCGAAGCCGGCTACCTTGGCCGTGCCTCCATCGGGGCGGCGGAGCCCCTCAATCATCTCCATTGTTGTCGTCTTACCGGCGCCGTTCGGACCGAGCAGTCCGAGCACTTCGCCTCGCATGACGGTAAAGCGGACGCCGTTCACGGCGGTATGGGCGCCGTACCTCTTCACGAGGCCGTCCACAACGATGATCGGTTCGCCGGTATCGCCGGCGACTTGTATCGCTTCAGCAGCGCTTCTCATTTACACTCTCCTCTTTTTGGTAAAGTGTGACACCTCTTATTTTAACATGCTTACGGCAATTATGATTCTTTTCGATTGCTTGCCATATTAGCGGAACCTCCGATTCCAGACTTTCGAAGATAAATAGGAGTCGTGTTAACTAAAGTTAATAGATAGGGAGAACTGGGGTTGATATAATCAAGCTTGTTATTCAACTTGAGAAAAGGGAATGGAACAAAATGGCTGAAAATAACGATATGCACATCGATTTGACAGATATCTCGCGAGAATTATCCGAGGCCGAGATGAAAGAACTATCTGGTGGAAATGGTGTTCGTGGACGTACACCTACCAAACATACAGGCATTGGCTCACACAATGTGCCCAAGCATACACCAACGCCACCTCCACGTCATCATAAAGCCGGACACAAATAATATTAAAACGTTCCTCATTTTATGACTAAAATTACCGGCGATGGCAGTGAGAATACCTCCAATCCGTACGAAACGGTGTTGGAGGTTTTCCATTTTAGACTTATTTCACCTTCTAATCACACGATGGCTGCATGCTTAGCACGTGCAATCTGCGTCGCTTCTACCATGTTACGCAAGGAATCGACCGTTTCTCCGAATCCGCGAGTTTTAAGTCCACAGTCCGGATTAATCCAGAATAGCTTTGGATCCAGCACGCGCAAGGCTCGCTCGATCATACTCGTCATTTCCTCTACACGCGGAATACGCGGACTATGGATATCGTACACACCTAAACCAATACCCAGTTTATACGTGTTCAACTCGAAGCTTCGAATCAATTCACCATGGCTGCGAGACGTCTCGATCGAGATCACATCCGCATCCATCGCTTCGATCGAATGAATCATGTCATGGAACTCGCAATAGCACATATGCGTGTGAATTTGCGTCATATCCTGTACCGTGCAGGTAGCCATACGGAAAGCTCTTACCGCCCACGATAAATATTTGGCTTGTTCATCTTCCTTAAGCGGCAGCCCTTCGCGAACCGCCGGCTCGTCGACCTGTATCATCCCAATACCTGCTTGCTCTAGAGCCTCTACTTCTTGTCTAAGTGCATAGGCCAGCTGATAGGCGATTTGTTCGCGCGGGATGTCCTCACGGACGAACGACCAATTCATAATCGTAATCGGTCCGGTCAGCATCCCTTTAACAGGCCGTTCGGTCTGCGACTGAGCATACTTGGTTTCTTCGACCGTCATCTCCCTTGTGAACGCTACATCCCCAAATATAATCGGGGGTTTCACACAGCGGGAACCGTATGATTGCACCCATCCGTTCTGCGTAAACGCAAAGCCCGCAAGTTTTTCACCAAAAAACTCGACCATGTCGGTTCGCTCAAATTCTCCGTGCACGAGAACATCCAGACCGATATCCTCTTGGAGCTTGATCCAGCTATCGATTTGTTGTCGGATAAAGTCTGTATAATGCTCATGGCTCCATTCTCCCTTCCGCCAAAGTTGACGGGCCTTACGCACTTCTGCAGATTGCGGAAAGCTGCCGATTGTCGTCGTCGGAAAAATCGGCAATTGCCACTTCTTCTGTTGAGCAATATGACGTTCAGCGAAAGGTCGATTTCTCTCCAGATGTTGATCACGGATGGCTGCGACGGCATGCTGAACGTCGATGCGCTTACGCTCGCCAGATTGCTCGAGCGCTTGATAGACGCGATCACATTTTTCCAGTTCACTCGAGATGCCGTTTCCCTCCTGAGACACGGATTTCGCCAGCCACACAAGCTCATCCAGCTTCTCATCTGCAAATGCGAGCGCATCTTTCAATTCAGAAATGAGGTTCGTTTCTTCCCCTACCGTTACTGGAACATGAAGTAAACTGGACGAAGTTTGAACGATTAGGCGCTCCGCCGTAACAATTTCAACAAGCTCCTCCAGGAGCGCCAATTTCTCGCGAAGCGGCGCCTTCCAGATGCCTCGGCCGTCTATAATACCTGCGCCAAGAATCTTATCCTTAGGGAAACCCAGATTCCTAATCGACGCCATATTTCCGGAGAAACCGTGCACGAAATCAAGCCCTATTCCTTTGACGGGCAGCGCGACAACTTCGCTGTAGTGCTCAATCGATTCGAAGTAGGTTTGCAGCATGATGTTCAAGTTTGGAACTGAAGAGGCAAACGTCTCATAAATAGTCTTCAACCGTTGCACATCAGCATCGTCTAGCTTCGTTACGAGAATCGGTTCGTCGATCTGTACCCACTCTACCCCTTCTCTAGACAGCTCTTGAAGAATCTGCACATAAAGCGGGAGTAATCGATCAAGCCATGCATCAGTCTCCGATAAGCTATACCCTTTCGACAGTTTAAGGAAGCTCAAAGGTCCGATTATAACTGGCTTACCCTCAATACCGAGCTTCTCCTTAGCTTCACGATAGGCGATTAGAGGTTTATTTTCCGTAAGCACAGGCGATACATCGTCCAATTCAGGTACGATATAGTGATAATTCGTGTTAAACCACTTGGTCATTTCGCTTGCCGTTGCATCCTTCGTCCCACGGGCAATACCATAATAGACCGATAGTGGCACGACGCCGCCCTGATATTGAAATCGCTTTGGAATAATACCGAACATTGTTGCCGTATCAAGCACATGATCGTAGTAGCTGAAATCATTGACCGGGATGAAGGCGATGCCTTTATCCTGTTGTTTACGCCAATGATTCAGACGAATTTCCTGCAACTGACGGTGAAACTCTGATTCTTCGAGCTTGCCCGACCAGAACGCTTCGAGCGCTTTCTTCCATTCACGATCCCTACCGATACGCGGATATCCCAACACACTGCTTTTCAGCATCTTGTAAACTCCCCTACGACATATTTTTTGGAAACATTCGGTTGTTTACAAGAAAGATATCACGGTTCTCTTGTTATCGCGTAACTCGATTAAACTATACCTGGTTATAGCTAAAAGGTATATCAATGTTATTCAGGAAATGATTTGTTTGAGAGCTTGTATGTAGGCGATTCCCAGCTTGGAAAGCGATACATTTTGATGGGAAATCCAACCGACATTGATCATTTCCTCACAATCCAAAGGTACCGGAATAATTTCATTGCCATTCAAATCGGCGCTTAGCACCCCTGTCGAAATGGTATACCCGTTCAAACCGATCAGTAAATTAAAAAGCGTCGCCCGGTCATTCACTCGAATGCTTTTTCGATGCGTCAATGTACTTAGAATCTCTTCTGAGAAATGAAAAGAATTATACTCCCCTTGATCAAAGGAAAGGTACGGATACTGCTGAAGCTGCTCTAACGTTACGATGGATTGTTTGGCGAGCGGGTTCCTTATACTGATGAAAATATGCGGCTTTGCCGTAAATAAGCTGTTGAATTGCAGATTAGCTTCTTTGAGCAACTTGTTGATGACTTTCATATTAAACTCATTGAGATATATGATCCCGATCTCGCTGCGTAAATTCTTGACATCCTCGATAATTTCGTAGGTTTTCGTCTCCCGCAAAGCAAACTCATATTCATCTTGGCCATACTCCCTGACCAGATTCACAAATGCGTTCACCGCGAAAGCGTAATGCTGAGTGGATACCGAAAAATGCTGCGGAGAAGGCTTTGCACCCCGGTATCGGCTTTCCAGTAATTCAGCCTGTTCGACTACCTGTCGCGCGTAGCTTAAAAATTCAATACCATCCTTAGAAAGTGAGATTCCTTTATTAGATCTTTCAAAAATCACAATTTGCATTTCTTCTTCCAGGTCCCTAATCGCATTAGACAGGCTTGGCTGAGAAATATATAACCTCTTGGCAGCCTCATTAATGGAACCCTGATTCGCGACTTCAATAACGTACTTTAATTGTTGTAAAGTCAATGAAATACTCCCTTTTTTTAGCTATTGCGTGCCGTTTGTTAACATTATATCAGGAAATGAATATGCAAAAAGAGCAAGGGCGGTTAAGACTGGTACCCATAGACTGGACACTTTGAAAAAAGTGTTCGGTCTATGGGTACCTTTTTT
>NZ_JBHTHA010000046.1:0-182429 GCF_042676385.1 Paenibacillus sp. GCM10027628 | reverse complement strand
AACTACAAACCCCCACAGCGGACTTTCACCGCCTAGTTAATCGCCATGCGTGGCGCACACAGAAGAGGAGCTGCTTAAAGTAGCAGCTCCTCTTTGGTTTTTCGTTCAATTCAATACATTTTAGCTCAAAGATTCCATAATTCTTTTATCTTTAACGAATTTAACAAATAAATACCGAACAAGTGGACCCACAATTATGAGTTGAAGAGGAAAAGCAAAGATAAAATTTTTAAATACCAAAGAAAAGTAACTTTCCAACAATGATTCACCACTCAGATGTCGGAAAAGTAAGCATTCCCCAATCCATAATGAGACATAAGGAGAACCATGCCACTCACCATAAAAAATGCAAGAGATAGAATCACTAAGACTTTCTTAGATTTGTCATATGGTAATGATAAAGCCATTTTTTTTGCTACTGGACCGACAATAAATAGTTCCACTAAGGACTCAATAATAAAGACTAGAATAAGTTGAGCAAGTATTTCTTTCAAGGACATCGTGCCAAGCAAGCCATGTGAAATGAAGGTTAAACACTTCATGAAAACATAAAAACGGGAGGTGTTCCGAAAAACACCTCCCTGCCGATGAACTTGTAAGCTTACTTAATTGTCAGGTTAAATCCAGGTTGAATGTAGTAAAGATCAGGGTAAGCGATATTTTTGGTCGTCAGGCTGTTGAAGGTTGCAGAGCCATTACCTGTATAAGTGAATATGGCCGCGCCTTTATGTTGTCCCGAGAACCGTGAAGTTGTTATCCCATCAAGACCAGTACCATTAATGTTGACGCTGTTGAAGACGATATTCTGGAATCCACCGCCATAACCTAACTGGACAGCATCGCGCTGCGTGTTAATGATATCGACGTTGGAAACCGTTAAGTTCTTGATGGCGTCATTGGAGGCTTCCAGATCGATTGCACCGCGTTCGCCATTGTAGAGGTCTTGACTCGTACCGGTGTTTATAAGGGTATTATCGGAAAATACAATACCGGTATTATTTTGGAAATGATATCCGGGAAATACGGTGTTCATTCTGAATCCGGAGCCGCCAACGGTATCGATGATTAAATTATTGGTAGCCTTGTGTCCGCTTCCTCCGAAGAAAGCAATAGCTCCCGCACGCCAGTTATCCTCGATGGTGTTATAGGTGAAAGTATTGTTCACACCCGCTGGCGCTCCATTCGTATCACTCGTCCATACGGCTAATGCATCATCACCGTTATTTCGCAAACTGCTATTGCGTACAGTCGAATTGCTGGTTCCCTGAGCAAAGTTGATGCCGTCTGCAAGGTTATTTCTAACACGACTGTTTTCAATAATGAGTCCTTCAGCATGGATTGCCGGTGTATGCGCGTAGTCCGCTACCCAGAAACCACATTCAAAATGCTCTACCCAGACTTCATGCACGATGGAATTGGTTCCAAAATTGTCCATAAATCCTTTATATACGGCATTCTGGTTATAACGTGAGCGCAAATTCGAATTGAGATAGATGTTGCTAAAATCTAGTTTCCCACTGATTCGAAGCGAGATTCCACCGCTCGCAGCATTCGGGTTCGTAAACTGGATGTTCGTGTACCAAATGCCTGCTCCCGTGATCGTGAGGTTATTGATCATATTATTGGCAGAACCGATCTGCCACATGTTACCGAGGTTGTACGTTCCTTCCGGAATATACATGGTCTTGCCTGATGAAACTGCGGCATTAACAGCCGCGTTAAAGGCCGCAAGGTCATCCTGGCCGTCGTTCGCGACAGCACCGTAATCGGTTACGGAAACTGAGTTGGCCGGACGAGCGATAGCAGCGGGAATAGCCTCGATTTCGAGGAAATCCACCCCATATTCTAAACTATCACCATTGTTCTTCACGATACGAATTTTGTCTCCGCCTTTGAGTGCCGAGTCCAGTTTAAAGTGCACTTCATCAAAACGGAAAAGTGGACGCCCACCCCCAGGAGCATCTGCAGGCATATCGCTTGAGAAATACTGCCAGCTGTAGTAGGATGTCAACGCAACTGTCTTGGCCTTAACGCCGTTCACGAATACATCTAGTGAACCGTTCAATCCCATTCCATTACTCGAGTCAGGCATGGTAAATCTCATCGTTACACCTACCCCACCTTCCCCGGCTCTGACAGTCCATTCCGCATAGGAGCCGTTCGAAGGCAGTGCCACATAGCTTTGCCCCGAAGCTTCGGAAGCCGTCTGTGATTGATCGAATGTCGGTGCGGACTTCACGGAGGCACCGCCACCAATGGCAGCGTCCGGAGTATCGTAACGGGTATACGGCATGCTCGCACCACGAGCGGCATACACGACCAGACTTGTTGTACTTATGTTATTCGCTTGCTTGGCAGTTACTTCGTTGGCATCTACCGCAATGTTTGTGGTTACACTGTAGCTGCCATTTGCTGCTGTCCATGACCCTGGAATGGTAACATTAACAGATGCTCCAGCGGCTATGGCACCATTATATGATCCATTAAATGTTTGAATCGTCGAACCTGCAGAGTCTTTCAGAACTACTGTGATGCCATGGGTTCCGCTTGCAGAAGCTATGGTTCCTTGATTTTTTAAATTTACAGTAAAGGCTACTGTGTTATTGGCAACTGGGGTGCTTGGCGTCCATGAAACAGTTCCAACCAAATCGGAGCTGGAAACCGGATTAACGTTCAGCGAGCTGGAGCTGGTGTAGTTATTGTTGCTTTCATTCTGCTCAAGAACCGCGTTGGCCTCGTCAACTTTTGCTGTAACGGTATATGTTCCAGCATCTTTAGCGCCTATATTAGCCGATACAGTTGTGGAAGCTCCAGCAGTCAAAGCACCTACTGATGCTGTACCAACCAAATTTGTGCCAAGGTAGAAATTAACATTTGTAGCAGCGGAATTAGCATTACCTACGTTTTTAATTGTAGCGTTTAAAGTTATCACATCGTTTTCAACTGGGGAAGCAGGACTCCATGATGCTGCAGTTACCGTCAAATCAGGCATTGGACCAGTGCTTGCAACCGTGATATTGTCAAAGTTGACATTGCCATTATCGCTGGAATCATACTTGTAAGCGATGGTGTTATTTCCGGCATTCAAATTCAAAATTTCGGTTTTCGTGGACCATGTGTTCCAATTAGCCAAATTAGGTAACGAGGTTTGTTTAATTTTAGTACCGTTAACATAAATACTGACTGTCTCTGTGCCGCCCATAGCGTTGCCATAGCGCAAAGTGACATTGTAGCTGCCGGCAGTAGCCACATTCACTGAAAATTGAGCTGTAGCTCCTACAGCTTGAATGCCATCTACGAATCCAGTGCCAGTATAACCCGTATGATCAGTGTTCACTTTAGCTCCGCCGGACAAAGCTGCATTTTCTGCCTCATAAGTTCCATTAGGGGGTGGTGAAGCGCTACCATATACTTCAAGCTCTGATAGTTGAGCTGCAGGCCAACCACTATTTGCAGTTACGTTTACTTTTACGTATCGAGCGCTTGCTGCTGTAAAGTTAATGGTTACTATGTTTCCGCTAGCAGGGTCAAATGTGTAAGTGGCGGAGTTGGAAAGCGTTGTATAAGTGGAATCATCCGTACTTCCCAGAATAGATAAAGTTTGTGTTCTTGATCCCCAGCCTGTAGGAAGCTTCAGAACAACCTGGTTTACGCTGTCGGAGCTTCCAAGATCAACACGCGCCCATTGCGGAAAAGCGTTGTTAGTGCTCTCCCAGTACGTTCCTTGATTGCTATCTGTCATGTTGTTTTCTACATATACATCAGCGTGGCCGCTGGATGTAACCGATTTGCCCGCAGCAAGGTTCGTTGCCGCCAAGGAGGTTGCTGGAACTAACATCAATTGTGCCAATAGCAACGTGCATGCAAGAAAACAAAGTACAACCGGATTTTTCTTAGAAAAATATGTTTTCGCAGCCATTTGTTAAACCCTCCGAATTCATAATTTATAATTTCATAGACACCAAAGTCTATGTCCTTCTTCAAATCCTCCTCTCAAGGTACTTTCATTACATACAAAAGCCTTTCCCTCTTGCATCACCTCCATGTTCAAATTTGAAGCGCTTACCAAACCATTTTAACAACTGCTTAAAACATCAACTACAAATATTGTGACCTTTAATGTTAATCTTGTGACTAACAGTCGAGACTGACCCTAATAATAAAAACAGCGGCAGCTATGGACGATAAAAAGTCCTAGACTGCCGCTGTTTTATACACAAAATTGAGGTGATTCTTCGGTGTTTTGATTCCACTGATAAAAGTTACTTCTGAACGTTGGCATTGATAATGAATTCATTGAAAAAAGGTTGCAATTGGTCATTAATATTTTTGTTCATTTTATAGTATACTCCATTAATTGCAACATCGTAATTAGGTCCAAATGATAAACCGATTATTTTCTTATTTTCTCCATAAAGCCTTAATGATCCGCCTCCGGTCCAAGGGTTGGGCTTTGTCTCTCGATAAGTAGTTGATTTCAGAGCTTCAATAAATGAATTGATTAATGACTTCTTATCTGTCTCATAAAGCAAGCCGTTTCCCCCGTTATGATATTCAATCTTCACAATTTCTCCTGGAACAAGTTCTTCAAAATTAACAGATTCTGAAGATCGATAGGACTTAGCCCCTAACCATACACCGAAAATGAGGACAAAGACAAAACCAAATAAAATAAGTTTCCGCATGCGATCCCCCCCTCTTTACAGACTACCTACAGTTGAATAAGGTTGCATAAACCTGCTCTATAAGCGAAAATAAAATCTGAAAAGAAACTTAAAAGGCCTCCATCCTTTAGCAGGTGGGGGCCTTTTGACGCTTACAAAAAGAATGGTACGACGGGCAAAGAAAGGTGACTTAAGACCCCTTCTCGATTTTATTGATTCTGCGTAATGCACGTGAAATAAATCTAAGGCTGTCTGCTACTTCTTTTTCGGCTTTTTCAAATTGATTGCGTTTGACGGCTCTCTCTGCTTCTCTTAATTCGTCTTTTGCAGCATCCAAAGAATTGATCACGCGATGTTTGGAATTTCTTCTTACGTTCATTTTCTTTCCCTCCCTTCTAATATAAAGTATTCTACTAATTGAAAAATAGTATGGACAAAATTAGTAGGAAAGTAGATTGTTTTTTCTAACATTCTATTAACATTAACTAGCTAAACGTCAAATAGCCCCACCTTGTTATCAAGATGAGGGATAAATCGGGATATTTCATCCATTCATGGAAATGATAATATATAAATTTCCTAATGATGGAGGCGTTCTTTCAATGTGTAAAAAAATAATGGCTTTCATTTTCCTAATTTTATTGTGCAGTCAATTCGTTTCTTCGATGGCAGCCGACACAACTCCTCCACCTCAGAGCAGTTTTGGAGGGCCTTACGGAATAACAGGCTTCTCCGGTTCCGGCTATACAGGAAATGGGTTTTACCCTACTTCAAATCGTATCAAGAGTTATGAGGTTTATAATCCAACTTCTAATAACACTGATTTAATAAGCTCAGCCAATAACAAAAATCAATATTGGGGACTGCTCGGGTTATTAGGGTTTATAGGATTGTTTGGATTATTTCGCTTTTGGGAGAAAAAATAATTTGAATAAATAGTTGTTAAGAGCTTTCTAATGATACTTTAATCTCGCTATAGTAATGTTATTTTAATCTCACTAAAACGTGTTTATATCTTTTATTAAGTTGTGGGAAACCACTATAAAGAAAGGAATTTGTGTATGGATGCGAACCAAAATAAATTGAATAACTTACTTAACAAAGTGCCGGAAGTTACTATTTTCTTCTGGATCATCAAGGTTTTATGCACAACTGTCGGTGAAACATTCGCTGATTTCCTGAATTTCAATCTTGGGTTCGGGTTAACGTTTACTACAATTATTATGGGAATAGCGTTCTTCATCGTATTGATTCTTCAATTCAAAGCAACAAAATATGCTCCAGGCATTTATTGGCTAACGGTTGTGCTTATTAGCGTATTTGGAACGTTGGTCACTGATAATTTGACAGACAATGTCGGTATACCACTTGAGGCTAGTACAGTTGTTTTTTCCGTACTCCTGGGATTAACTTTTCTTTTTTGGTATCTTAGTGAAAAAACACTCTCGATACACTCGATTTATACAAGAAAAAGAGAAGTTTTCTATTGGCTTACCATTCTTTTCACATTTGCACTTGGAACAGCAGTCGGCGATTTATTTTCCGAACAACTCGGTCTTGGTTATCTTCACACAGGTATAACAGTAGTTATTATCATAGCTTGTGTATTCTTGGCCTGGAAATTTTTGAAACTTGACGGGGTATTAGCGTTTTGGATTGCGTATATTCTTACTCGTCCACTCGGGGCATCATTAGGAGATTACCTGTCTCAGCCAATAACGAATGGCGCATTAGGTTTGGGGACTACAGTTACTAGTGTAATTTTCCTTCTAGCTATTTTAGCGATAATCATTTTTCTTGCAATTACAAAATTTGATACAGCGGCAAAAAGTGAAACAGCAGAAACAACCCTTGCAAATGGAAGCAAGAAAAATGTTTTAACGCAAACCGTTGTGGTACTGGGTATTTTCTTAGTTGTTGGTATTGGCGGTTATGTTGGGTTAAGTAATAATATAACAACGCGAACCGATTCTCCACAAGCTACATTAGCTGGACAATTAACAGATTTCGTTAAAATTGAAAGTGATATGCTAGACAAGATAAATTCAAATGACTTTGCTTCAGCGAAAAAAAGTGCTGACGAATTGGAACATCAATGGGACACGGCTGAGCCTAAGCTTAGAAAAATGGATGGCGCAACATGGACCAAAATTGATGGAACGATTGACGTTGTATTGGCAGCAGTTCGTTCAGGAAACCCAGATGCCAGCCAGTGCAAATCTGCACTTAACAATTCGCTTAGTATCATAAACGGAGCAAATAAATTAGCATCGCAAACCGAATCTTCACAAACCACTACACCAGTTGAAAAATCGCAAGCCGATTCTTCACAAAATAAATTAGCTGGACAATTAACAGATTTCGTTACAATAGAAAGTAATATGCTAAACAATGTAAACTCAAATGACTTTGCTGCGGCGAAAAAAGGCGCTGACGATTTGGAACATCAATGGGACACGGCTGAGCCTAAGCTTAGGAAAATAGATGGCAAAACATGGACCCAAATTGATGGAACGATTGACGTGGTATTATCGGCAGTTCGTTCGGCAAACCCTAATGCCAGCAAGAGCAAATCTGCACTTAACAATTCGCTTAGTATCTTAAACGGAGCAAATAAATAAAAATGAAAATCGAAACGGCCGTCTGTCTTCAGACGACCGTTTTTCGCGTTCGTTCCCGCGGCAGCCAAAAAACGCAACTATTCCAAGCTGTTTCACGTATGAAGAGAAGCGAACGCGCTAAGGAGGGATATATTTTGTTATTCGAAGCTTTCGGAAAGCTATCCAAATTCACACTTCTTGCCGTCATCCCGGTCATCGTGGATGGGTTGTCTGTTCTACTCGGCGTGGCGTTGCATGGCTTTCACGGCAGCGCTCACATCACGTTAAAGCTTGCGTTGCAAATGGGATTGCCATCGATTAGCGCAGTAACCGAGCAAGGGTTTATGCCAGGGTCAGTACAAATTGCTGGGGGAGGTGCTATCAATTCATCGAGCTTGCTCAGCATCTTGTTTTATCTCGCATTGTTCCTTGTTGTGCAATCCTTTCTACAGGGCGGATATGTTGGCTTACTCCACGACGCCGCCAACGGGCGCAGACTATCGATGGAGCGGTTCGTCGCTTACGGAGGTCGCTTCTTCGGGCGCTTCTTATTGCTGGACATTCTAGTGATGATAGTCCTTTTCGTACTGGGGGGAATTGCAACTACTACCTTGAAAATGCTCGGCGTCATCGTGTTCATGATCATCTTCCTGCTACTGCGGGTGCAATTCCTGTACCTGGAATTTACTCTTGTCGGCGATGATTGTTCCATCTCCGAGGCTTTCACCCGCTCGCTCGACGCATTCCGCCGCCGTACGCCTAACACATTACCGCTCGTCGGTGTCACGCTTGTTATTAATCTCGTGGCTGGTCTACTCGTCAATATGCTTTGGCTGCCTTTCATTTTTTTTGTTCTTCTGGTTGTGTACGACATCGTCTGTGCCGTACTGCAGCTCGCATTCATGCATGAGTATCGGCGTATCCAAATGTAGCCCATTGCCCACGGTGAGCAAAAGGCTGCCATCGGATCACCCGTCGGCAGCCTTATTTTTGTATTATGTTCGATAATAGGACAGCACCCAGCATACGCCGTTCCGATCGGTAACGATGGCCAGCAGTCCGTTAAACGGAGCTTCATACACTTCCGCATTAATAGTTCCGCCAGCTGCAAATTCTCCATAAATCCTTCGGAATGCTTCCTCCGTATCGATTCTCAAGAAGACTCTCACGTAATCGCCTTTCATTACCGGCTTTGCCGCTTGAGTATCGGCAAACTTAAGGGTTGCCCCCTCTACATGCAGGTCCGCGTTAAATACCTCTTCTCCTTGTTTGCGCAGAATCTCAATCTCGCCGCCAAAAACGCTTTGATAGTACTTGATTTCTTCTTTGCAGTTCTCCACTACAATAAACGGATTCGCTATCATCATTTACATCCTCCTAAATTTTAGGCTCATCGTAAAACCAGCAAAAGTCAGCAGCTAATCGGTCAAGCCTGATCCTCCGTTCTCGCTCATTCCTACGTCTCCTCCTGTTCGCTCAGATTGCGAAGTACGATTTTCAGCAAGCCTACCAACAAGTCATACTCCTCATCTGTAATGCCCTTCCTTGTTTTGTTTTTGACGCGGCTCAGCGCTTCCTGCACCTTCGGCACCACCTCATGTCCCAATTCTGTCAAATAGAGCAGCTGATAGCGGTTATCGGCGGGAGCGGCTTCCCTCCGCACGTATCCTTCTGCTTCCAGCTTGGCGATCGCTTTGGCGGTAGTCGTCTTGTCAATGAGCAGCTTCTCGCTTAGTGCCTTCTGCGTAATTGGCTGCTGAAACGCAATCGCCATCAGGAAAATATACTGACCGCTTCCGATTCGATATGGTGCCAGCTCGGCTGAGATCAATATCTGCATGTGGCGATAGATAGCTGAGATGTATTGGCCGTGCGATTCCGTTATGCCTTTATCATTTTGGCTCCAATGCTCATTCAATTTACTCCCCTCCTCAAAATAGAATGTTATTGCAACTAATTTCATGATATGCGATATAGGATGCTATTGCAACTATTTTTTTGTTATTCTGCCCCGTTCTGCCGACAGCAAAAAAAGACCCACAGAAACCGACTGTGGGTCTAAGATTAATATTTAAAGGGGGTTATGGTTTAAAGACAAGATATTTACGATACGGTTTGGTGTGCCTTCTGTAATGGCAAGTTTTCACTTAAACCAAGCGTCCGTGCTGTTGAAGTATGAATTTCGCGGATAAGCTCTGGATTTTTCAATAGTGACACGCCATAACAAGGAATCATTTCTTTTATTTTCGGTTCCCAAGCTTTCATATGTTGCGGGAAGCATTTATTAATTACCTCAAGCATAACGTGAACTGCAGTAGAAGCACCTGGAGAAGCACCTAGTAATGCTGCAATAGAGCCGTCCGCGGCGCTAATAACTTCCGTACCGAACTGAAGTGTGCCTTTGCCGCCATCTTCAGTATCTTTGATTACTTGCACGCGTTGGCCCGCTACTACTAAATCCCAATCCTCGCTTTTGGCGCTCGGGATAAACTCTCGTAACTCTTCCATGCGCTTTTCTTTCGATAACATAACTTGCTCGATCAAGTATTTGGTCAATGGCATGTTTTTGGCACCTGCCGACAACATCGTTACTAGATTATCCGGTTTTACGGAAGTTACCAAATCAAACATGGAACCTGTTTTTAAAAACTTTGGTGAGAAGCCGGCAAACGGTCCAAATAGCAACGATTTTTTATTGTCGATAAATCTTGTGTCAAGATGCGGTACAGACATTGGGGGAGCTCCAACCTTAGCTTTGCCGTATACTTTTGCATGATGCTGCTCCACCACATCCGGATTATTACACACCATAAATATCCCGCTTACCGGGAATCCACCAATATGTTTTCCTTCAGGAATTCCGGATTTTTGCAGTAAATGCAGGCTTCCTCCCCCGCCTCCGATAAAGACGAATTTTGCAGTATGGCGTTCGACGTTACCGCTGTCGTTTCGTACTTTCAATTCCCATGAGCCGCCGCTAGAACGTTTAATATTATCAACGCTATGTTTGTATTTGATATCGACGTTTTTACTCTTTAAGTGATCAAACAAAATGCGTGTTAAAGCGCCAAAGTTGACATCAGTTCCGGAGTCGATTTTTGTTGCCGCTATAGGCTCATTCGATGGACGATCTTGTATAATAAGCGGAATCCATTCCATCAGTTTCTCAGGGTCATCGGAAAATTCCATCCCTTGAAACAGAGGATTATTGGACATGGCTTCAAAACGTTTCTTTAAAAACGTTACATTTTGTTCTCCTTGCACCAAGCTCATATGAGGCAATGGCATAATAAAGTCCTGCGGATTCCGTATCAGCTTGCTGTTTACAAGATAAGACCAAAACTGCATGGAAAGCTGAAATTGTTCATTAATTTTGATAGCTTTGCTAATATCTATAGACCCGTCTGGTTTTTCGTCCGTATAGTTTAGCTCACACAGTGCCGCATGCCCTGTTCCCGCATTATTCCATTCGTTAGAGCTTTCTTCACCTGCATTTTCGAGTTTTTCAAACACTGTAATTTCCCATTCCGGTACTAATTCTTTCAGGAGTGTCCCTAAAGTCGCACTCATGATCCCGGCACCAATTAAGATTACGTCTGTTTTAGTTTCTCTGTTGCTCATTATTACCATCCTTATATGCTAAAATTTGCAGAAAGAAGTAGTCGCTCCCGTTTAGGCGCTACAGCAAGCCAAAATGAGACCAAGTCACACATCTTTTCTGGATCATTAATAACCCTATTAAAATAATTACTTACTATTATATGATAGTTATAAGCGATACGACAAGAAGTGCGGCGAATTGTTAGAGGTCATATTAATCCGTATCCGTCCATTTCAGACTCTGCATATGACATCTAGCTATTATCTCTAGCTTTTACTAGATCTCAACAATATTTTGTTCGCAGCTAAATCAACGCTGTATAGGCATCATTTGTACTTTCATGGGCATAATAAAAAAGCAGCAACCTATCGTATATAACGAAAGTCGCTGCTTCAGCTTTGCAATTAAGTGCTAATCCAACCCAATGATCTTAGTTGAAGTGCTTGATTACAACATTTTTAAAGATCGCGGTGCCGCCTTCCGAAAAAAGGGTAATTCCTCGATCGTTTAATTCCGGGAAAATTTCATTAGAGAAAACGATGGTTCCATCATCCATAAAGACTTCAATACTTGTTTTATCGACGAGAATCTTCAAGTGAACGTTTTTCTTACTCACATCAAATGGTGCCTTACTTTCAACATATTTACCACTCTTGTCGGGCTGTCCTGTAAAAGCTCTATTGACATAAGCATATTGGCCTTCTATAAAAACCCCGACATCTACATGACGGGTTTTGTCTGTTGATTCTCGAAGTCTTAATCCTAGATTCTTGATCTCTGACCACGATATATCTGTTTCGAGCTGGTAAGAATCGCCTGTTATATGTAGAGTTTTAGAGCCATTAACCTCTATTTGTTTCAACAAATCCATTGTATTGGCCAACTGACTTATAGCTTCAATGGGTTGTGAAACCAAACGATACTTATGATCGCTTTCTTTTTTTAAATGAATTTGACGAACAATCGAATCCGTTCCGTTATACCCTTCTTGCAGCGTTGGCGCTTGATGGGGATAATCCCAATTATTCATCCAAGCCAAAGCATACCGGTGATTGTATTTATCACTGTCTTTACCTTCTTCAAACGTGACAGCTCCATACCAATCAAAGCCGTAATCTAACCACTGAGGATCACGTTGATCAGGGAAAAATTCCTTTCCATTAAAGTTTCCCGTCCAATAGGCGTAAGTGTTTGGTAGCCCTGCCGACTTCCCATTTGCACTGACACCAAGAATCCATTTATAAGTACCGTCATTCGCACGCATTAAATAAAGATCCGGACACTCTACAATTCCGATATTTTCTGTCATAAAACCACTCATATATTGCCAATCTTTTAAGTTCGGCGAATCATAAAAACCAATCTTCGTCCCTTCCGCCATCGCCATCACCCATTTATTATTCTGATGATCCCAGATGATTTTCGGGTCTCTAAAGTCTTTGGTGCCCGGATTCGGAATAATGGGATCGTCACGATAAGAAGTAAACGTTTTTCCTTTGTCCGTACTGTACCATAAATATTGTTCCTGTTTCCCCCCATCACCAGAGGGCTGTGTCACGATCGCAACAATAGCCCCTTTTCCAAAGCCTGCTGTATTTGTATCGTCCACGACGACTGAGCCCGTCCATGGATCACCATTTCTGTTCGTATATTTAGGAATGGCCACCCCTTCATCTTTCCAATGCACCAAATCCGTTGATGTCGCATGCCGCCATTCGGTTCCATTTCCGTTCGGATAATCATGATTATAGAGATAATAATACTGATACTTTCCATCCAAATAAATCGGCCGCTGAGGGTCATTTTTCCATTTGTCGGGGGTAGTAAAATGATAGCTAGCTCGGTATGTTGGCATAACTGAATCGAAAGTTTCATTCACCGCTAATCCTATTGTCATCAAAATAATGAAATAAATCATAACTACACCTATTCGTTTTGCTGCTTTCTTATGATTTGTCGTAACGTTCAAGGAGACACCTTCTCGCTTTGCAAAAAAGAAAACGCCGATTTACATCGGCATTTTCTTTTGCTTTTTTGAGATTGCTTTTATTATTTTTTGTTTTTCTCATTCGTATCAACCGTTAATTGACCTTGCGCAAGGATACTATCTTTTACGACTGAAGTTTTTGATCCGTCAATGTTCAGCAAGAAGCTCGGAGCAAAAGTGGAATGGTGATCTGGATAGAAACCTCTGTTTGTCATATAGCTTGTGATCACCACATTTTTACCGTCAGCTTGCGGAACTGCAAAGTGAGAGTAAGTCCATGTAAGGTCTTTAGGATCAAGATTCATGTTCAAGACTAGGCCGGTACCATTTAACGGTTTAAACGGTCCGGTAATGGAATCAGATACAAATCCTAACATGTATACATCATTCGCGCCAATGCCATCAATCGTCATTTTGGCTCCGCGTGAATCTGTGAACAAGTACCATTTGCCATTCATTTTAAAGATATTGGCGCGTTCAATTTCATCCGTTACTGTGTTCGATGCAATCAACGGTTTCATAACTTTTTTCAACGTATAATCGTCGTTTAATTCAATCATGCCCAGTGCGCCGTTAGCTAACTCAGCTGTACGTTTTAGAGGGCTTTGGAGCAGTTTATTCTTTTCAGCCTCGAAAAATTTATCGCTGCCGCCATAGTAAGCTTTGTTATAAAGCGATTCCGGTCCTTGGTAGCCAGTTTCCGTACCTGTATTTGCCTCAAACACAAGGTATTTATGACCTTTGTCTTCCACATAGTGAGGATCTCTTAATGTATGATTATCTGAACAGTTCTCCGCTTCGATGCCTTGCATCACATTTTGATACATTTTACCGTCGCCGTCAAAGATAGATTTGAAATCTTCTACGCCATCAATTTTCAGAGAGCTAGTATCAGGTTGCGATACATTAACTTGAGCCGTAGTCAAGGTTTGTTTACCGTAAAACCCGTGATTGGGGTCCCAGCCCTGACGATCTGTATAAAACAGACGAACTTTTCCGTCAGATGTTAAGGTAGCCGAACCTGACCACTCTTCTGCTTGATATTTCAGGAATGGATCGTTTGGTACGAATTTATCGCTATCTTTAAATACTCTTCCGGCATTTTTCCAGCTATCAATGGAAGTGTCGCCTACTTTTTGATAGAACATGTAAATAAACGTGTCCCATCCTCTTTTAGGGTCTCCTGCTAGTGCAAATACGATATTGTATCCATGATAATTTGCTACGGTTCCATCAGCGTTTTGCAGCGGCCAGCTGTCCCAAACATCGATATCGATCAAGTTGCCCTGATCATCATAACCTTTTGCCGAAGGAATGTTTTTTATTGGTGATGCATCGAATTGAGGTGCTTGAAATTGTGCACTCTTTTGTTGTTCAGGTATTTTCAACATATCCGCACGAGTAATGTGGGAAAATCCATAATTTTCTTTGTTATCGCTAACGTCTTTTTCTTTGGCAAATGCTTGAGCGCCACCTCCTACCAGCATTGCTGTAGTCAAGCTTACTGTCGTTGCTTGTTTAACAAATTTTTTGATGTTCATTACCTAACAACTCCTCTTCTTTTTATGTTTTTTTCTCTCCACAATTTGTATTTTAAGACTTAGGAGAAGTTATGAACATGTCGTACATTGATAGATTTGCAGGCGTATATTGATTCAACCGACACTCGATCCCAAGCACAAAATAACCCTACCGCCTTGATACAAAGTATCAGAGGCGAAAGGGTTATGAAAATGAAGATCCAATTATTTCCGCTCACCTTTTTTCCAGGATTTTTGGAGCTCCTGGAGCAATTGATCGCGGTTAAGCTGTTTGCCTACATAAGCTTGCATCGCATATCCGAATTCTTCTCTAGCTCCCGGAGGAAATTTGAACCAGTTCCAGGACAACGTCTTCTTCTCCTCGGAGTAACGAATAATATCGTTCACGAGCGGTCCTGAACGGTCCGTCTCTATATTTTTAAACGCAGAAATAAAATGGAATTGCTCCTTCATAAACGTTTTACCTTGTTCCGATGAAACCATCCAGTTTAAAAACTTTTTTGCTTCTTTCTTTTTCTCCGGTGAAGCTTCTTTATTGACAACCCAGTTATTGGATACGCCCACCGGCAAGGCATCGTTTCTGGCATCATCATTAATCGGAATGGGCAAAAAACCGATATTCATATTCGGCGTTATTTGATCAATCTTAGATTGAGCCCAGTTCCCTTGTTTAAGGATCGCCGCTTTGCCGGTGGCAAACAAACTGACTTCGGTATTATAGTCGGTCGTCAGAAAATCTGTATTGCCGTATTGAACAGTCAAATCAACCATTCGAGTCAAATCTTCGAATTTTTTGTTCCCTTCGATGGATTGCGTCCCGTCGTTCAAAGCTTGAATAAAAGCGTCCGGATCGTCCTGCTGGGCAAAAGCAATATTTAACATGAGAACGAAAAACCAGCTATCTGAATACCCGACTGCAAAGGGGGTAATACCAGCGGAATGCAGCTTTTCCGCCGCCGCCTTTAATTCGGTATACGTTTTTGGCAGTGACCCGATATCGGCCTTTGCGAATAAATCCTTATTATACATAAAACCGTAGCCTTCCAAATTAAAGGGCATCCCGTAAATTTTCCCGTCCATCTTCATCGGCTCAAGGGCCTCATCAACCACATTTTTCACCCACGGCTGATCGGATAAATCCTCCAAGTACCTTTTCCATGCCTTCGCTTCTTCGTAACCGCCGTTAGGAAAAATATCGGGACCTTTATTGGCCGCAAATCTTGCTTTCAACTCGGCCAGGTAGTTTGCCCCTCCGCCAAAGGTTAAAATATCCAACTTAACGTTTGGATTTTCCCTCTCATATTCCTTTGCCATCTGCTCGAACTCCGTGGAAATTTCCACTTTGGGATTAAGCACCTCCAAAGTGATGTTCTGATCAGCGCTTATGGAATCCAATTCCTTCACAGAACGATTGTCCGCCCCGCATGCAGAAAGCGATAGGGTTAGCAACCCGGCTACAATGCAATGAAAAACCTTGATTATCATGATTCCCCCTCGTTATATGTACAAGCTTAATGAGTCAATCCCAGTTCCGTTATTTCCCGGTTTCCCTCCTTATTCCGATATTCAAGAGGCGTCATGCCAACCAATCTTTTAAACAATTTCGAAAAGTAAGTTTCATCCTGGTACCCGAGCTTTAAAGCAATCGAGTACATTTTCTCGTCCGTTTGGCTTAACCATCGTTTGGCTTGCTTTATTCTTAATTGAATCACGTAGTTGGATAGGGTCATCCCTATTTCTTGCTTGAATCGTCGCGAGATATGTTCACGGCTCAGGAAGAACCGGGTTGACAGTTTGTCCAAACTTAACTCTTGCATATAATGTTCATTCACAAATGCAACAATGTCATGCATGCGCCGGGCATCATCCAAATCCGTCAAACGATGTATGGCTCTGAATTTTTGCTCAGCCATCGCCCTTTGCGCAGATTGAAAAGATTGCGGGAGTTCTTCTAGTGAGGTCAGTGAAAGGCCGCTAACCAGACGAACTGGAATATGAATGTGCTGGGTAATCCATTCCTCTATCGGGAAGAATTGGCCGTGAACGGAAAGGATCACACAGACATTAGGGTCATTCTGAAGAGCATAGACATTCCCCCATTTCCGAGTAACCAGTTCATCTGTTAAATGCTGGAGATAGGGATCCGAATGATGGGTTTGGTAAAAATATATCAATGTAAAATCGTAAACGTCCGCTTGCGGAAGAGACGAGGCAATTTCTTCGTGATCATAAAGTTCCCCGTTACATGCTGAGGTAATCCCCCTGTTTAAGCGAAGCTTCATCACCTCTTCATAGAAGCCCGGCTCTATATTCCTACGTTCTTCCTCTTCTTTCTTCCAGGTTTCAACCGCTCCCGCAAGTGTTTCATTTAACATTTCATTTTCGATAGGCTTCAACAAATAATCGAAGCTCCCATGCTTAATCGCTTTACGCATGAAGGAATAGTCGTCAAACCCTGTAATCAAAATCACTTTTCCCGGATAGGAATTGGCATCCAGCCATTCGATCAACTCAATTCCGCTTTTTTTGGGCATTTTCACATCAGTCATAATGATTTCCGGACTTTCCCGATCAATCAAGGCTTTTGCCTCTTCACCATTTCTGGCTTCTAAAATATCGGTAATCCCATGTTTCTGCCACTGTCCCATAAAACGAATAATTTTCCTTACATTGGACTCATCATCCACGATAAGAGCTTTCATTACGTTGTTCCTCCTTGAGGTAGAGTGGAATCGTGAGCTGTACGGAAAACCCTTTTCCCTGCATCGTATCCAGTACAATCCCCGCTGTTTGATCATAATGAAGAACTAAACGGTCATGAATGTTTTTCAAGCCGATATGCTCAAGCGAGTAGTTTCCTTCGTAAGGCGGCGTATAGATTTTATTGGTTAATGCCTTCAGCTCATCATTCGTCATACTGCGCCCGTTATTTTGCACAACCAGATACAAATATTCGCCTCGTACTTCACCGTAAATACGCAAGCGGGCTTGTTCGAATCCCTCTTCATAACAGTGTTTAAAGAAGTTTTCAACGAGCGGCTGCAATATCATACTCGGCACAGAAATACCAAGAATGTCCTTAGGTATGTCGATGGTATAGCTAAAATCGGTTTGGAAACGCTCCTCTTGAAGATTCAAATATGCTCTTATATAATCCACTTCACTCCGAACTGTGGCGTTTTGATCGACACGAATGGAGTACCGCATCATTTTGGATAAGGAAACGACCAATTCGTATACTCTGGGTGATTCGCTCAATAAGGCAACCGCACCAATGGATTGGAGGGAATTGTATAAAAAGTGAGGATTAATTTGCGACTTTAGCGCCCTGTGCTGGTTCTTCCTGTTCTCAATTTCCAGCTTGTATTCACGGTCGATATGACGATTGATCCGATTCATCATGTCCTTGATATGTCTCTCCAGATTGCCGATTTCATCTTCCCTCTTATCGTCAAACGGTGCATTCATATTCCCTCCTTCAATGCTCAATACCTTTCGGCTAAGCTGCTTGATCGGACGAGTAACCTTGTATGAGATGATGGCTATCATGATTAAGCCCAGAATACCCACGATTACACCGACGATGATGTTCGTGTAGGCTGTTTTCCTCACGTCATTAAATAAGAATTTGCTTGATGTTATCTTAACAAAATGCCATTGATTTAACGGTTCCGACAACGTTCTGGAAAAGATAATATCGCCATTCGAAAACTGTGCGCCTGCAGCCGACTGATTGATTTTCTTTTGTAAGTCTGCCGGAACTGCCTTGCCAATCAAGGCTGCATCACTTGCATATATGACATAACCGTTCGAATCGGAAAGCAGTACGGATTCATTATTTTTTTGAATAAAATGATTAGATATACGGGCGAATTTGTCCAAATCGATGTCTATCGTGATGATACCGAGAAATTCTTTCGAAAGGGCGTCCAAGATTTTGTGATGAATCGTCAACACCATCGTCTTGTCCGATTGAGGCATAATGGATGTATCATTATAATTTTCAATTGGATGAGGCGGTTCAATTAAAAAATTCGAATCAGAGTTTAATAGCTTCTGAATAGAAGCTTGTCTCAATAAATCCGGCTGCCGCTTGCGGGCACTTATCATCGCATTATAAACCGTAAACGAATTGTTTCCTTCTTTTATGTATAACCGAACCTGCCTAATTTCGTTCCTCATCAGATAAAAGGTTGTCATGCCTTTATAGATTTCAAGCTGGTTGAAATAAAGGGAACTTTCGAAGCCTTTTTCGAAAATCATGAACAAGTCGGGATTTCTATATAAAATATACGGAAGATTGACGATGTCATCAAAGTACTGCTCCAAGTCTTCGGACGCCTGCCCAATTTGCTCGCGGCTGTTCTCAAGCTCATGCCGTTCCACATTCTCTTTCGTTTGCCGATAAATCAGCAGAATAGACAGAAAATACGGAATGATAATAAAAACAAGCAGCATGATTAATAAACGGCTTTGAATGCTTTTCACAAAAATACTCCTTTTATTAAAAATCACCTTGCTAGTATTCAAACCTCTTAGCACTGTGATTTCTTTCGCCAATATATGTAAAGGGATCCTTCGGCTGTTAAAGGATTCGGTTTTTGATAAAAAAATCAGTCCGTAGAAATTTTAAATAGTCAAGCCGCCATAGTGTTTTTAGTTGCCTATTTATGAATAAAAAGTAAATTTGCCTGCTCATGATGTCTTTTTGCGAATAATATGGGATAGTACTCTCCATTCTAATGGAAAGGGATCCTGACATTGAAAAAGAACATTCAAAAAATGACAAAAGGTAAAAAAGTCATCGGTTCAGGCTCTTCGCGTGTCGTATACAATTGGAATAATACCCAGGTGTTGAAAGTTGCCAAATCCAAACTTGGGATCAGGTGCAACCGTACAGAAGTTATTATCTACAACTCTGTTCCTTCCCGGGTGAAGAAATATCTTGCCGCCGTAATTAGACATGGGACAGGTTATAGGTGGCTGATCATGAGAAAGTATAGTCGGAAATTTCCCAAATCCCGCAGAATCGAAAGTAATGTTATCGATTTAAGAAATAAATTCGAGAGTTACGGTATCATTCCTCACGATACGAGAGTTTATAAAT
This sequence comes from Paenibacillus sp. GCM10027628, assembly GCF_042676385.1. NCBI lineage: Bacteria > Bacillati > Bacillota > Bacilli > Caryophanales > Paenibacillaceae > Paenibacillus > Paenibacillus sp. GCM10027628. Next base: position 162,929 of record NZ_JBHTHA010000046.1, on the reverse strand, counting down.
TCGGACATTATCAAAACTTGCGCTTAAATCGCAAAGGAAAGATTGTTGTTATCGATTACGGACATTTTATTAAAAATCTCTAGCTCTCTCTTTTTTAGGCGTGAAACGGCAAATGTTAGACACAAATAGGCTGCCGGGCGAATCACCGGCAGCCTGCTTAATATTGAGCGAGCAGTCTTCAAATTGCCCCATTCCCAGCATGTGTAACGCTTTTTTTATAGCTTTTTTATAAAATTTTTTTGGTCCTTTGTAAACATATAGCCACGTTGTTCGTAGAACCTGTGAGCATGTATTCGACTTGGGTGGGATAAGAGCTTAATCCCAGAAAATCCATTGTTCCTTCCCCACTGTTCGAGACGCTCAATTAACATGCTACCTACACCTTGATTTCTGTACTCTTCTTTAACTACAAATCCTAGGACATTTACATCCATTTTTGAACACCCTCAATTCGTAAACTCATTCTCCAGATCATATGGTCAAACCCTTGACCCCAATAATCCTTTAACAAATATACAGGTTCACCAAATTTCTTTTTCCAAATTTTTTGGGCACTTCTATAGCCACTATCTAAATAAAATTCTTCTATGCCTCTATTCAACATAGTAGAATATATTGAATTTAATAAGAGATTGCCAATCCCCTTATTCTGGTAATTAGGATGTACAAATACTGTGCCTACCTCTATTTGTTCTTTTATTGCAATGTTTGTACATTTACTTATGATCTCGCTAACTGGACCATATTCGATTGAACCAATGATTTTATCACCATCTACAGCAATCAAAAAATAACGTTTCTCTCCATTGCTTTCAAAATCATTTTCCAAGTATTTATTCTTAACTTCGATTTCATCTTTAATATCGTCTAACTTCTCACCTATACCTTCTTTAATAAACGTGTCTGTAATGACTATTCTAAAAAATTGTTTTAACTCTTGAATGTCCTCAGTTCTTGGTCTTCTTATCTCAACATCAAGCACTACGAACCCCCTCCAGCCTGGACGAATATTACTCTAAAGTGCTTTCCGAGCAAGACGAAAGCCGAGATCATCAATGCGAAATGTAGGGTGACTGCGGCGACGGCACGTCGCTCCACAGCCCCTAGCCGTTTCCGCCCAGCTCCCACCGCGGAAAACTCTGTAGGAGCCGTATACATTCACATCGTATAGATCCCAACACCACTCCCAAACATTACCTAACATATCGAAGAGCCCCCACGCGTTCGGCTTCTTAGCACCTACCTCATGGACTATGCCTTCGGAATTTTCATGATACCAAGCTATCTCATCAAGCTCGCCGTATCGATACCCGGTTGTTCCAGCTTTACACGCAAATTGCCATTCCGCTTCTGTGGGAAGACGATAGCCATCTGCTTCCCAGTTACAGACGACTCTCTCCTCAACTTCGTCATTTATCGAGTAGCATTCCTTTAGACCCGAGTGCTGGGATAGCAAATTACAGAAAAGAATAGCATCATTCCATGAGACATTCACAACCGGAGCTTGAGGATCGTCATTAGGTTCAACTGTCTTTTGCATTAGCGAAAAATATAACTCTTTCGTAACAGGAACCGGTGCAAGCCAAAAAGAATTCACCGATACCGTCCAAGTTGCCTTTTTTCGATCATCCCTTAATTCAATGTCACCTGCAGGAATTTTCACCATTGGATAATCTGTGTGATTACGCTGTGCTATTAACACCTATCTTCCTCCCCTTCAAACATCTACTTCAACATGCTTAGCTTTTCAATCGCTTGTTGTTCAGTTGGCAAGAAAAAGATATCTTTTCCGCTATTACATTCATAGATGAAATCTTGAAGGCTTTGACTTGAATACACAGAAAAATCTCCAATAATAGCAATCTTTACGCGATAATTGATAAACTTCTGAAGGATTTCTCCTGCAAGGCGTGTTTTCAAATCGAAAAAACGTTCGTTTAGTTGGGATTTGTTTAATACAATGCGATCGCAGCCTGTTTCATAATGTACGGTTGCAATTAGATCCAACGCAGACTGAACATCCCCAATTAGTATCTCACTGCTGCTCACAACTGCAATATCTCCCCCACTTAATTCTACCTTCGCTATATTCATAATCACCCTCCTAATTAGATGTATGCTCAACTATTTGTGAGCCTTCTGACATAATTCTCGCAAATGTATCGATTATCTTCGCCATTTATTGGCGGAATGTTCGCTACTCTAAAGAAGCTTAGACCGACTACCATAGCAAGCAGCCCATATGCAGCGCTTTCCGGATCCTCAACAGACATATGTCCCAACATGTTACCGTAATCAAAAATCTTTGCTATACCATGGAGATCAGCCATATAACTCTTCGATACGACTTCCTGCAAATTGGGATCCAACACAGCTTTTGAAAAAAACTGTACAAAGAGCCTTGCTTGATCTTTATACGGGATAGACATCTTTTCAATTCCATCAAGCTGCGAAACATTAATCTTTTTCTCCGTATCATCATGGTATGGAGGTAATATATGTTTCAATGTAACTTCAATCATTTCCCCGGCAGTCATTTTGTTTTCAATTTCTGATTCTATCTTTAGACCATAATAGGCCAAGAACGACCTGAAAGCTTCAATCATCAGATTATCCTTATTCTTAAAATAATAAACGACAACTCCCTTTGAGCAGTCCGCATACTCAGCAACCTTATCCAGAGTCATGCCATCAATCCCGTAAACACTAATGCAGGCTAACGTGGCGTTTATGATGTCAGCTCGGCGTGTTGGTTCCATCCCTAGTTTGGGCATTAGTTCACCTTGTTCTATTTTATTTATACTGAACGGTCAGAATAAATAAAGTGTACATAAGAATTTACCATTTTGTCAAACCTTGGGTCGAATGTAAGTGCTACCTGATCCAGACTAAGCACAAAAACGGCCAGCCCGCATATGCGAACTGACCGGCCTCAATATCTATACCTAACCCGATCTTACAACCACACCTCTGCAGTACTTGCATACAACCGCATCGACCTCAATTTCCTCGTTGCAGTAGGCACATGGTTTATGTGTTTGCAAATCAGTGGGAACTGCTGTTTTCCGCTTTTTCATACTTACCAGAATCAAACAAGCTAGCACGATAATGACAACGGCCACCAACCAATAAACCATACTTGAAACACCTCCTAGTTGATAAACAACTTTATGATGATTCCGTTTATGTATATTCGGCAACTTATGTCATTAGTCATGCAACTTCGAACCCCGAAGTATCGGTTAGCAATCCTGAGCTATTTGTTGTAGTCGTTTTCTGATCAACAAAATCAATGCATCTTTCTCTTTATCAGGAATCCATTCTGTTAGTCTGGCTGCTGCAATAGGCAATGTCCACTGATCGATATCGTCGATTTGAAGTTTTGAATAAGAAAGATAATGTTTTATATACACATCCCCTATTTTGTCCCTCATGAGACGAAGAGCTTCCATAATGTGGCTCGGAGTTTCCTCCGGAAGTGTTCCATAACGAAATAAGAGCATCGTACGCGCAATGTCCCCGGCGGGATTGCCAATCATTCCGGTCATCCAATCGATGATCCATTTTTCCTCTCCAACCATTACGTTATCCGGGTGAAAATCTCCATGACAAAGATAGTTACCGTTCGGCAACTTCTCCAAATAATGAATAATTGCATTCTTTTCATCTTTCGAAAGCGGAGCAGCATGATGTATGTTAACTGCCAATACTTCTTTTTGTTTACGAAAATGCTTGCCTACATCGTCTGTATTTATTTCATGTTTATGAATTTGGGAATGCATTTCAGCCAGCAACTTAGTGTAATAATTAAGCTCAAATGGATTCTGTACAATCTTTTGAAGGAGAGAATTACCTTCGATGTATTGAAATATAATTCCAACCCTTCCCTCGGACTCTATTAGCCCATAAACTTCAGGTACAGGAATGCCCAGAGAAGCAACACGTTTATTTATCTCAAACTCGTATATGATGGCGTCCTTCGGAATTCCGAGCCGATAAAGCTTTAGTACCTTATCATGACTGTGTGCGAATATCTCTGCCGTTCTACCCTCACCTATTTGTTTCATACATTTATTCCTCTTTTTTATTAATTTGTAATTATTCATTGAAGTGCGATACGCATACTTTAGCTAGAAATTGTTGTTATGTTCCACCGTGATGACTACATTTCCTTTTTTGTGCCCTTTTTCTACATATCTGTGTGCTTCAGGAATTTGTTCCAGAGTATAGTGTCTGTCGATAACCGATCGTATCTTTCCCGTCTCCATAAGCTCTTTGAGAAGTATTAAATCTTCCGTCCGTACTTTTGCTATCCCTTGCCCATCAACTGTCAAGAATGTCCCATTCGGCGTCAGTGCTTTCTTGCAATCGGATTTTGAGCTTTTCCCCACTGCATCGAAGATGATATCATAACGCTCTCCTTTTACCGTAAAATCCTCTTTCGTGTAATCAATGACTTTATCGGCTCCCAAAGATTTCACCAAAGCTATATTTGCGGTACTGCATACCCCGGTAACTTCTGCCCCAAAATACTTGGCAAGTTGTACCGCGGAAGTCCCTACCGCTCCCGAAGCTCCATAGATAAGAACTTTTTGTCCGTTCTGGATATTTCCTTTTCTAAAAAAATGCAAGGCTGTAGTTCCACCAAATGGAACAGCTGCGGCTTCCTCATAGGTCGCATTCCCAGGTTTTAAGGCCACGACTCCGTCTTCAGGCAGACATGTGTACTCGGCATAAGCACCACAACGCATCCCGCTTAATGCATAAACCTGGTCGCCTTCCTTGAATCGCTTTACATCTTTGCCTATTGCTTCAATTCTCCCGGCTAGCTCCACACCCAGAATAGGGTTTCTTGGTTTTCGGAGACCGAGCACAATTCGCATAGGAATCCAGTACAAGATGGGACTTCTGAAACCTCGAATTCTACAGTCTCCTGATGTAACTGTTGTCGCATAAATTTTTACCAGTACTTCATTATCCTTGGGCGTAGGTTTATCTACTTCTTTGAGCTCCAGGACATCCGGTGAACCGTATTTTGTGCATACAATCGCTTTCATGGGTTTCCTCCAAACCTCAACCTCATTTTGCAATTAGTATAGCTACAACACGGTATTGACGTATAGATACTAAAGTATTGTTTTAGAAATTGTTGAGCCGTTAAGCGGGTAAATCTTACAACAGCCCTAACTTGCGGGCATATGCAACAGCTTCAGTGCGCCGTTTTACCTGCAGTTTGTCAAAAATAACCCGATTATGCCCTTTAACCGTAGCCAACGTGATGTAAAGTCGCTCGCTAATCTCACGATTTGAAAGTCCTTGGGCTATGAGACTCAGTACTTCCAACTCGCGCGCACTCAGTGGTTCGATAAGAGGGTTGTCAAGCTGGACCAGGCGTTGATCAGTTTGGCCTTTATTTTCCAGTTCTTCAACTTCAAATTCATCCAGCAACTTACCTATATAGTCCGGCAGAAATGGATGAGTGGCTGCTTCGCACAACAATCTATACATCGGAATACCTTCGTCAACAAAGATCCGGATGAAGCCTCCAGGTTCAGCCATCCTCAGAACATCTACAAGTAGTTGCACGGCCTTGAACTTATCGCCATGCGCATGCAGAGCAACCGCTTGTAGAACCATTATCTTAAGCTGTTCATCCTCCCATCCCATTGTCTCCGCATGGACTCGCCATGGCCCAAACAACGCCAATGCCGAAGAGGTGTCTCCCAGAGCTAAGTATACCTGAGCCTGACTGATTGGAAGCTCGTGCTTCTGCGCAAGATGAGCGGCTGCCGCCAAATTGCCCTGTTGAATCAACGCAAAAATTTTTGTGGCAGCAACATGGGGCATCTGATTCATAAAATTTTGCTGGCGAGCGAAATGTTCAGCCTTAGCTAAAAGAGCGGTCGCGCCACGCAAATCTCCACGTGCAAGCTCCACTCGGGCGAGAAACACCTCGCCTGCAACGACTCTGTCCGTGTGTTCTAACTGGCGCGCTAGGTGGACTGCCTGTTGTCCATGGTGCTTAGCAGCGTCCAGGTCGTTCCATTCATAACAAATACGAGCTAACCCTAGGTGCGCTTCGCAAGCAACTGGCAGCGGCGGATCTCCTGCCAACCCCAGAACACGCCGGTAGGTATCTGCAGCTAAATATAGCTGGTTTTCTGCTTCTTGCATGTTCCCGAGGCCGAGTGTAGCCATAATGGTGATTATTACATGCCCGATCCTTTGACTGATTAATAAAGCTTCGGCATACGCCTTACTAGCCGCTGAACGTTCCCCCCGGAGCTGGTAAGCAAATCCCAGCGTCCATGTAGTAGCCGTACGGATAGGCAGGTTATCAGGGTGCAAATATTCCAAAGCGCGGTGCGACTGTTCCAGGATTTTCTCTACTTCCTGTTGGCTAACGGCTACCGTAGCCCTGATGGAGGCAATATGACCGATAAGGTCTCGAACTTTTCCGCCCTGGTTGATGCCTTGAAGGGATGTTTCGGCGGCCAAAAGTTGCTGTTCGATGCCGGTTATTTGGCCGACCATCAATAACGCCGAGGCATAGATCACCCGTAACGAAGGTCTCTTATCCAGCTCCATCTTTGGCAGCGACGAAAGCCAGTTCAATACGGGGGATATTACACCGCGAAAGTGCAAAGGTGTCCCCTCTCCTTCAGCCAGGCGCGCAGCGCGTTCGGTATCGCCTGAAGAGACCGCATGGAGAAAAGCTTCAATTTCCAGGCCATTCTGTTCATACCATATGCTGGCGCGCAAGTGTAACTCGGCTGTAATGCGCAGGTCCAATCTGCGCTTCAGCAAGTCCGCAAAGAGATGATGATAACGGTACCATCGCCGCTCGTTATCCAGCGGGAAGATGAAAAGGTTGGCGCGTTCGATATCTTCCAACATTTCTTGCCCGCTCGAAGGGGCGAGTTGCAGAACGGCATCGCAAAGAGGACCGCATATGCGATCGAGAATCGATGTGCTTAGCAAGAAATTCTGAACTTTTTCAGATTGCTGATTCAGAACTTCTTCTACCAAATATTCCAGCACGAAGCGGTGGCTGCCGCTGAAAGATTCGATAAAGCCTACGGTCTCTTTATGTCCCTGTATCGAAATCGCCGCTAATTGCAGACCTGCAATCCAGCCCTCGGTGCGGATTTCAAGCAGGTCGATCTCTTCAAATGAGAGATCTAGAGCCATCACACGCCGTAGAAAATCAGCAGCTTCGGAGCGGGTAAACCGCAAGTCCGCGACGCGCAGTTCGGTTAATTGGTCCCGGACACGAATCCGGGATATGGGTAATCGTGGATCTTTGCGGGTGGCGATCACTAGGTGTATCTGCGGCGGCAAGTTATCGAGCAGAAAAGCGAAAGCACGGTCAATCGATTTGACCTCGATTAAATGATAGTCGTCAAGGACAAGGATGAAGGGTTTCGGAAGGTTAGCGATTTCATTGATCAGATGCGTTAGAATCGATTCGATCGACGGAGGCTGAGGGGATTGGAGCGCACCGAACACGTCTTCCCCAATAGTCGCCCCGATTGTTCGTAAAGCGGCTAGAAGGTAAGTCAGAAAGCGAGCAGGATCGTTGTCCCCTTCGTCCAATGATAGCCAGGCAACCGGCCTTTCGCATCCGGCAAGCCATTCGCTGACCAGCGTCGTTTTGCCAAACCCGGCGGGGGCTGAGACAAGAGTCATTTTGCGATGCAAACCTTCGTTCAATCGCTCGGTTAGGCGTGACCTGTGGACCATAATTGTCCGTTGCGGGGGAATATTTAGTTTTGTGGATAAAATAGGTATGAAACGATCCCGGCTATTCATTAAATCTGCCCATAATTATGGTGTTATAATATTTACCATCAGAAAGGATTTTATCATTTTTTAATATGCCTTCTATTTCAAAGCCGAGCACACCTACTCCGAATTCTATTTTATGAGCGAATCTGTTTAATTGATTGCCTTCGCATCTTGAATACCCGACGATCCGATCATCAACTACCGCAACTAAAAATAAGTTCCTTCTATTTTCAGTATCTGTTTTAATTATTTGTTCAAACCCGGGTATATCTATGAACGCCTCCCCTTTTTCTCTGTCTAAATTTTCGGTCTCTCCATCAATTTGCAATCTTAATGCAGACAAATCTTTTGCATCTTTTTCGGTAGCAGATCTAATCGTATAACTTATCCCATTTACCAAAAAATCTTGTTTGTCAATGATCATAGGTTTACCTCATTTATATAAATTTGATTGAATGGCCGATCCCTGATCATTATTTTACATACGGCTTTCTATAAAAATCAATCGTTCAAAAAAAGAGATACAACCCGCAGGGTCATATCTCCAAATCATACCCCACTAAGGAATGGGCTTACTGGTTTCCTGATTGATCATGAGGCACGGTAATCGGCACGGAGCTCGTTACTTTATTGCCTGCTTTGTCGGTTGCCGTGTAAGTTATCGTATAGATACGTCCCGTTCCATTGCCTAGTCTTTCAGCACGCAGACTAAATGAATTGGCTTCCGTTCCGATGTTCGCCTCAATATCGCTTGTATCACTATCAGCCTCGTTGCTCGTTATGGAAGTTAACACGACCGATTCAATACCTGATCCGGTATCACTTGCATATACCGCCGCTGTAACAGTAACCATTTTATGATTCGCAGGCCATAGCGATGCTTTATCCAGTTGGACATTTAATATCGGTGCCGTCTTATCGATATTGCTGACCGAATAACTGGTTACATTGGATACCTTGCCTCCTGCATTCGTTCCTCGCGCATACACCGTATTATTCTCTGAAACGATGACGGGGGCCGTGTAAGCTGTCCATGCGGCATCAGCGCCTAACTTATATTCCTTCAGAGTTGCTTCAGCCGGAAAGGTAATCGTTACTTCAACATCCGAATTGGTTGGTGTCGTTTTATCAGCGACCATGATTGCATCTGCTGGAGGCGTTTGGTTGGCAGATCCGGCTTCGCTGTAGGTTAGCGGGATTCTGAATGACGCTCCGTTTCCAATATCGTAGACGAATCCTTTGCTGAAATCTTTCGGGTCCAAATAGGAACGAATCAGGGTGATATCACCGATATCAAGCTTCAGTCGTGAATCACTAAGTGCCGTCGCATTCAGGATCCGGTAAGTCCCATTCCGGATGCCGTCGTTTTGAATTACGATACTTTTACCGGTTAATTCTGATGGTGAAACGGCGAGTGCGGGTACATCAACGATAATCTCGTTATGGATCGATAAATTTTTCGTAAAATCAACCACGGTGCCAGTAACGGCCCCTTGACGGTTTTGTGGGCATTCATCATGCTTGCCGATGTACGAACCGTCGTGCACGAACGTTTGAAACCGTCCATCCTCCCACTCTGAATACACACCGAAAAATCCTTTGAAATCTAGTTTCTGCTCGTCTGCAAATCCATTGTCCGATTTTTCGAATGTGTATGGTTTGGTCGAGTCCAAGGCGCTGATGATATAATCGGTCCGGCCATTTACCAATTTCACGCGAACCGCACGTACTTCTCCGTCACCTACATCTTGTCCGTTAGATTGAACCTTAAGAGGCGTTATCGAGCTGATAAAACGTTCTCCCTTATACGGTTCAATGACCGATGTAAACAGACTGTCAATGTTCGAACCGCTACGGTGAGCAACCATATAACGCAGTTGCTGCGGATTCCCCGGTTTATTCTGCGGAGGCACTCCGTCGGCAAGCGCTACATCATTCGTCTGCCCAAGCATCGTCAAGCGCAAATGTACGTCGGTAGGAGTTCCAATACCTTGACCATATACGTTCCAAGTGTCTTTCACTTTCCAATCGACGCTGAATTGATCTTCCGGAGATGAGTCGCGTTTCACATTTTTCAAATAATGAAACCCGCTCCCCATATAACCTGCTCCTGCTACATCGTCGACCCGTTGCCCGTAAGGAACGTCAAGTCCGGCGTAGGTCCCCGTCTCCTGCTTCACCAAGTTCAGCCCTTCCGTCGTAACTGAACCATCCGCACTGTGGAAGCTAAAATAGTGGTCATTCCCTCCGTTTACCCGGAATAGATCCACGGCATAGCTATTCTCGTCATCCGCTTTGATCATCGCCGTCGTTCGTTTATACAGTGTTGTCTGCGGATATACTTTGGGCGCCTCCACATCGATTAACTTCACCAAGTCGGTATCGGCAAAATGTTCGGGACTCGCCGCCCAATTATTCGTTTCCTGCTTTCTCTTATCGACGACAACCGTATTATGGCTGATCGTATTGACAACCCATTGCGCACGGTGCATATCGACATTATCCGCAAATTCCGGATAACCCAAATCAGGTAATAGATCGAGGCCGAACGCGTGCATGCCGACATTCAGTGTATCTCGGTGTCCATGGCTCACGTTGCGTCCATAAAACATCCATAAGTCGCGAAGCGAGTTTTTGCCACCGTCTTTTAATCCCGCAAATCCGTACCCGCTAAGGTTCACACTATCCAAATCAAGTAACCCGCGGGTTTGAATGACGTCTTGAATGCGCTCGGCAATGGCGTTCGGATTCGCTGAGAATATGTCCGAATGAATGCCATCCGTCGAGTTGTTATTAAGGAAATACACGAGCTGAGCATAAATCGGGTCGCCGAATTTCTCAAAAGCTTTGACGAGATCTGACACACGCTCGATGATGAACGGATTTCCAGTCCTGCCTGTATCCCCTATCGTTGGCGTATACTTTTCGCTTAAAAGTAATGGGTAGGTGGCGGAGAACATTTTTCGAAATTTGACATTCTGATAAAGATCTGCCTCCGGGTATCTGTCGTATCCTTCGAGAATATCCGCCGTCATCCGATAATTGAGCAGCCAAAGCACATTGTAACCGGGCGCACTCTCGTCGCCGTTTCCATCCCGGTCTACGTTTGAAACAAGCGAGTTCAGCACATTGCCGCCGGTCAAGCGAACCGGATTGTTCATCACCGATCCCGTCTGAAAGGTGAAGTCGAGCCATTCTTTCGTATTCGGCATCGTATCGTATACGACAGCTGCCATCGCTAATGCGCTTTGATGCATGCCGTCGTTGCCAAGTATTTGGGTTTTCTTGACGGCCGGATAAATTTGCCGAATAATGCCATCCTCGATATTGCGGCGAATGTCTGCGCCTGAATGCTTGGCATTCGTAAACCGATATTGATTCGACTTCCCTTCCAGAAATTGGACAGTTTCAGCATCATCCATCGCTGGGAAGAAAGCGTCGTAAGCGCTGATGAACACTTTGACCAGATCCGTTTCCCAAATGCCGCCTAGTACTTTGCCATTGCCCCACGATTTGCCCCATGAATTTAAATATACGTTGATGTCATATTTACCCACGTCCATTTCCGGATAAACATCGGCCACGCGATCGAGTAAAATGGTTCCTGCACGCGCATACTTGATATCTCCCGTGTATAAGTAAGCATCGCGGAAAGCGTTCATCGCTTGATAAATCAGTGCATTATCCCTGCACCAAAGAAACCAATGCACGTAATAAGCGATAAATGTATAGCGATTGCCGTTCTCATCTTTCCAACCCGTCCCGTCGTCGACTCCCCAAGTTGGTCCTTTTTCGGGATAAAGCGTATTAACCAGCAAACTCCGGTCGGCGAGATCCTGCCGAAATATGCCGTGATCGTCCAAGCCGCTGCGATAGTAGGCGCCAAAGTCGTTGGTCGGAAACTTGTAGCCGCTTGAGGGATCGACGATTTTCCACGGTTCGTTCAGTGGATCCGCCCGGTACGGATAATTGCCGAACTTATTGATTTCCTTGCCTGTTACCGGACTTCCCAGCTCCTGATTAACGGCATAGCTTCGAGGAAGCGATTGTCCCGGGACGGCATTCCAGAGTGAGTCCAAGCCTTTGCTCATATAATTGTCGGCTTTAGTGACGGCATCATCCCGCAAGTTTTTAGCCCATTGAAGCTGCTGCACATTTAATCGGGCTGCAGCTACTTTTTCCGGGCTGTACAAAGTCGTCCGTGTCTTGCTGTTCATCACTTCGCCGGATCTGATGAATGTGGCATCATCCCAGTAGGCAGTCCCTCCCGATGATGCTTGGGTTCCTAACCGTAAGCTGCTGTAAACCGCCTTTGCCGGAGCAACGCATTTAACGGAAATAGGTTCCCAAACTTCTTGAGATGCGCTTATGGAGGATACAGACGATAATGCAACCCTGTCTTCATCCCAAAATTCCAGGATGAGCTCCGCATTTCCTGATTTAACGAGCCCATAGGCGCTTGCCGTATATTCGTTACCTGCTGATATCGAAATGAGATGGCTGCGCAGGCCCGCAGAAGAACCGGCATTATTCGTAACTTTGACGCTGCGGCTGCCGTTATGCGCTATCTCCGTAGCGACTTCTACGCTGCCATTGTCATTTCGCCAGTCCATAGGCCTGGTGCCATCCAACTTTTCAAACGTTCCGTTATTCAAGTTGGCGTTCGGCTCAGGAGGCGCTTCCCCAAATTTGGCATCGTCAAAATAGGTGGTTCCGACGTTGGCAGAACCTAAGTACAACCTGACCGATGCAGAGACCGCTCCGGCGGGTGCAATGCCGACTGCGCGAACCGGCTTCCATTCCTTGATCGTGCTGAGACCGACGTTCACGGTTAAGAGATTGTTGTTCTGCCCATCCCAAAACTCCAAAAATACGTTGGATGAACCTGACTCGTTGTAGGCGAACGCTTCCGCTTCATACTTCAAACCGGGCGTTACATTCATTTTGTTGCTTCGCAAGCCGATTCCACCGGACGGGTTCGCATCTGTGATTTTGACGCTACGTTCGCCGGATCGTTTGATATCCGTGGAAGTTTCGATCGTGCTGCCGAACACTGTCTCCCAATAGCGGGGTATTCCATTCAGAACATTCTCCATGCCCCCATTCTTCAGCGGCGTATTCGGGTCTTGCACCACTTCCCGGAAATCGGCATCATCAAAATAAGCGGAGCCGATATTTCCCGAATTCGAGTAAAGTCGCAAACTCGCGTACACCGCCCCTGCCGGCGCAACCTGATTGATCATCAACTGCTTCCATTCCCCCAAGGTGGCATTCTTGGCGGTCGGGATCACCAGGAAGTTGTTATTTGCATCCCAAAACTCAAAGTAAAGATCCGAAGAGCCCTGCACATTATACAAAAATACCGATGCTTCATACTCTTTCCCAGCCGTAACCGGCATCTTCTGGCTGCGGAGCGAAGTGGAAGCTGTACTGCTGGAATCGCTGATCAGGACACTATAGCTTCCGCTATGCACTTGATAGGTTGACGAGGTTACCGTTCCACTGAGTACGGACCAACTTGCCGGCTTTCCATTGATGACTTGCTCGAATCCGTTATTAGGAAGCTGGGTCGGGGTCGTTAGCGTTTCTGTCGCATGTACAGACCCGGTCTCATAGGGTAAAGGAAATCCGGCGAGTACCATACACAACGATAAAATAATAGAAAGATATCGAAATACCCTGATTCGATTCAATTTTCATCCGTCCCTTCGGTATGCACCTATTTCAAAATTGTATCCTGCTATTTATCGTATTTGTACAGATTAAGCTCGTTCTTTACGTAGTATAGATCTCCGTACTTATCCGAGGTCAGAAGCCATACACCGCTTGATATCAATTCTTTCACTTCTTTGTCTGACGGGTTAACGGAATATAGTTTTCCCCCGATGCTCACATAAACTTGGCCGTCATTGCCGACTACCATCTTCCCGCCTACCCAATTTACAGAAGAGAGCGAGTTGAATTTTTTTCCATAAACAACCTTATTGCCATTACTAGGATCTATAGTAAACAAATCGGCGTTCTGGTTGTAATCGGCGTAGCCGGGATCACTGGCGGTGAGTGAGTTCCCTTCCGCTAATCCCCATATCAAACCGTCGGGACCTTCAATGAGGTCGGAAATGACCGTTCTATTGGGGGCTGGGACCGATTGGGGAACAGGATTAGGAATCATTGACGGATTGGTGTTCCAATTCGTATCCCAAACGAATACTTTCCCCTCCGTCCCTGGAGGAACAGGATTCGTCGATCCAAGCCCGCCATAAATGGAGGTTCCACCATAAACTTTATTCCCTTTAAAAGCCAGTGAGATGACGCTTTGATTGGAAACAATCCCTTTTTGGATCAAGGGTGGACTTGGATTGGTATCGTTCAAATCGTACACCGTAAAGGCACCTTGCTGAGAGCCGGTGCTCGCGACAGTACCTACATAAAGACGCTGCTGTGACGGTACCGCCAACATGCCGAACGGTCGGTCCTGCAGGTTTGCACCGGGACTCTGAAACAGAAGACTTGGATTGGTGGTTCCATTCCAACCCGCCAGTGTATCAAACCTTTTGATCAAAGCTCCAGGATATATGCCCATGTACAGGTTGGCGCCCGATGTTGTCATATTTTCCGCTTGACCCGCTCCTGCTTTAGATTCTAGAAGCCCTTTGTCCGGATCATAGATGCCTAGTCCCCCATGCAAATAGCCTCCGGTGTAGATCTTGTCACTAGGTCCCTTAACGAGCGAACGAATTTTCGTCTGCGTCTTAGGAACGGAAAACGTCGTTGTCGTATCTTTCGTTGAAGTATTCTTATCATATTTCAAAATTTTACCTGTAGAGAGTGCGGCGTAGAGGCGGGTGGTACCATTTTCGGTCAAATACGCATAACCTATGGCGCTGCCTCCTGCGTCGCCTAAATTCACTTCTAATTTATCCGCAATATCATAGCTGTACAGATTCGCCCCTTTCGTGTAGTACACTTTGGAAGTTCCGGGGTAAATCATCGATACGCCTGTCGCATCGATTCCAGATAAAGTTTTTTCGATCACGCCAGTCGGTGTCGGCGTCGTGGTGTCCTTTCGCACTACAAGTATCCTGTCGTCACCTAGTTTGGCGAATAGTCTCGGCTCCGATCCGTTCTGAATATAATCCAGCCCGAGAACAAATTTACTGTCTACGTTCGTTAGATAGTCAGAAGGAGCAGCGCCACTCGGATTCGTAAGCATGATTTTAGCAGGAGTTCCCATTCCCATGAATAGTTCAGTGTCGCTTGCATAAGCAACGGATCTGACATACTTTGGATTCGCATTTTGGCCATTTAGGGTCGTTACCCCACTGTTCGGATCGTACTGAAACGCTTTGCCCGCGGTTGCGGTATCGGCTAAACCGGAGGTTCCGCCGTAGATCTTACCCCCGCTTCCCGCTGATACATCCCAGATAATGTCCATATCACTCGGAAATGTGATCGGTGTTAACGCACTGCTCGTTATTATTTTTGTTCCATCTTGTTGGGTAGAAACCGTACCTGGTACGTATCGAAAAAGCAATTTTTTGTTGGCCGTACCGATATAAACGGACTTATCGGTCGCCACAGTCATTCCCCACACCCCCTCTGTATTGTCCAGATTCCGCTCTTCCAACTGTTTGCCCGTTCGCGCATCGTAGACGGCAAGTTTGGATGGATATCCATTTGAACCGACATAAAGTAAGTCTGTCCCTCCGCTTGCATCCTTACCGAATACTGCAGCGTCTACAGAATTGTTCCAAATCTGCGTGCCTAGATTGTACTCGTACGGGCGGTCCAGCGTCACATCGTCAACATAGGCACCAGCTGTTGTCGTCAAATATAGGGAGACAGATATAGTGCCTGGCGGGGAGGTACCGGAAACAGAAACTGTGTTCCAACTTGTCGATGCAGCGCCTTCGAAAGCGTTTGTCATATAGACAGTCCCAGCTGTCGTTTCAAAACGAAGTTGAATGCTCAACTTGGAGCTGCCGGTTAGGTATACTTGCGCGGTAGCGCCAACTCTAACACCGGATGAAACCGGAACATCTGAACTTCTCGCGCTGCCGGAGGTGTTCAGTCGAAGACTGCTGCTGCCTCCATGCTTCAGCGTTGTGGATACGGTTGCGTCCGGAGACACGTTCCAACCGGTTAACGCATTTTCGAAGCCTGCATTATTAACGGTCTGACCGATTGAAACCGCGTCAACATAGGCTTTGGAAGTAATATCCCTGCCGCTGTAGATCATGACGGCAACTTGCTTCGCTCCAACCGGAGCTTCAGCTGTATTGGAGATTTTCGTCCATTGATTTGTGGGAGGATTTGAGTTCGTGGATGGTATAACCGTTGCAACTCCATTTTGGTCATAGAAGATTAGAAAGACGCCAATTGAGCCGCTTTCAATAAAAGCGAATGCTGAAGCGGTATACGTCGCAAGCTCCGTTACATCAAGCTTTTCGCTTATTCGTGCTAATGATTTGTCAGTATAATTATCCTCCATTAATAGACTGTTCTTGCCGTCGTAGGCTCTCACATTAGAGACGGATGCCGTCTCACTGCCGTATGTGGAATTTGTGTTCCAATTTGTAAGACTGTCATTAGATGCTTCGAATGAATTGTTGGGGATATTCATCGTGAAGTTGCCCGCTGCATGAACGTCGAGATTTTGGAATAAACAGGCGACCAGTAAACAACTCATCACCATACAACCGAGGCGAACCCAAAAAGGGTGAAACTTGACTGCGCTCATAATTTACCACCACTCCTCACAATAAGTTTGGTTGCGGTTCATCGTAAAAGCTGTCGTTATCGGGTTGCGTTCACGAACTCCTTTCAAATCTGAGGGGCTTATTTCATCATGCTCACCTCCATTAATCTCAAAGTGGAGAAATCAATCCCCCTCCTATCCATTTAAGCCCAATACAAGCGATTAAAATATGTCTGCAATTCAAAATTGTGTATACGTTTTCAAGAATGTGTTGAAAAGTATCCGAAAATAAAAAGAACTCGCTTCTCAAGGCGAGTTTAAGAATTTTATGCTTCCTATACATGGGTCATTAGCAATTACTTTACTAAATATAATATACAGGCTAATCCAATATACGGAATGATGAACAATACTAAGATGATTTCATCTCATCCCTCCCTTGAAAAAGAAACCTTTATCATGACTACGATTTCCCTGTATAATATTACCATATAGTGTTTTGCACAACCAATGCTTGGACTTAGCTTTTAAATATTCGGCTTAATCATTCCCGTCGAGTGTCATCTCCAAACCTGTTTCAGCGGATCGGTACGCGGCCTCGAGTGCGGCTATGACGCTTCGGGCATACACCGGAGAGCAGCTTGTTTCAACGTTGTTCCGAATGGCCGTGAGCAAGTCGGCATATTGCAAATCAAATGGATGAGCCGAGTTTAATATTTCCAGCTTCTCATAACGACCTCCCCGGCTGGTCCATAAACTTTCACCGGTTACAAGTTTAAGCATCCCTTTCGTAAAAATAATCTCAGTCTCATTGCGGGCAGCTCCTAGGTATCCGGATTGAACAATCGTTGCTGGAATCCCGGCCTCCAGTTCCAGATAAATCATACCGCTTCCTTCTACATTGCCCCTGCTTCCATAATAACTGACCGAAGCACTTAATTTACGGACAGCACTCTCTGTGAGCCACTGAATTTTATCGATCGAATGCGTGCCTAAATTAGCCAGAATGCCTCCGCCTGATTTCTCTTTCTCGAGAAACCATTGAGGTCGCGAATCTTGGAAATAGTTTGTATGTCTAACATCATGAATCATCACGAGCTTCCCTAATTCACCGCTTCGGATGATCCTTTTGGCTTGAATATTTTCTGCTATGTAATGCTGTGTATGTCCAACCAAAATACGGATATCCGCCTGAATTCCCGCTTGGATGATCTCATCACATTCTGCTACAGACAAAGCCATTGGTTTCTCCAGCATCAAATGACAGCCGTGTCGGGCGGCAAAAACAGCCGCTTCCTTATGCAAATAGTGCGGTAAAGCGATAACCGCCACATCCGGTCTTTCCTGTTCAATCATTTCCCGATAATCGTTATAGGCCTTTATGCCATATAAACCGGCGATTTCACTCGCTTTTTCCATATTGACATCTGCCACCGCACATGCCGCAAAACCTCTCGTTGCCCGGATCGCATCAAAATGTTGATTGGCAATAATCCCTGCGCCTAGCACCGCTACCCTTAAATCTGTAAGATGCATGGAAATTCCTCCTTCCCGACTACATGGCTTTCCCGAAAATCATAACCACATAAAAGCTGGGCAGGCCTTTTGATACATCACTCACAATAATGCGCACAAACCTGATCCCAGTTTCATGATATTCATCTAAACCCGCTTCTTGTCCGGTTTGCCTTTGAGAAGCCACCGTTTTCCAATGGATATCATCGGATGAAACTTCAACTTGATATTCGTATACCGTATTATCACTTTCCCAATAGATCTTACTGCCATCCAACTCATAGAACCCTTCCAGATCTACCTTCCACCATTGAGGCAGCTCATTGCTTCCAGCACTCCACCGTTCACTCCACCGATCCGCGATAACATCACTCGTTGCCTGATTAGAGGTGCATCCAGGAAGCTCCGAGCTCGCAGATGTCGGTTTATTGAGCGCAATATCGGTCCACTTTTCCCAATATCTAGATGGCGGCGGAGAAAATAATTCCGGGAGGTCTGCCTGATAGTCCGGTTTTTGAACGGGCGGTACTTGTAACATACCCGGTACAAATGGCGTAGAGCTCGGCTTCGACGTGATAACGGCTGACGCAGATTTCAATCCGTCAGACTCCGCCAACAAGGTAATGACTCCAGGTTCTTTCGTTGCACGAATTAAAACCCCGATCGCTCCCGCTTCGGCTTTAATGGGGTTTGCCCCCACTCTACGGTCTCCATCGCCGACAATTACAGCGGGTCCGCTCAAGTGAAAATTTATTTGATTGTAAGCATCCGGAACCACAGTTCCATTAGCATCTCGCACATAAACATGAACCATTATAAGATCAGAACCATCGGCTCTAAGATCCACGCCGCAATCATCTACAGATAAAGTTAAATAATCCGGACGCTCCGGTGTCATGATGGAATGCTTCGCTACGATAACGCCTCCTAGCAGCGCCTCTGCCATTAATTTCCCAGGTTCCCACGGCACCCCTTCAAATATAAAAGGAGCATGAGGCAAACTTGCATAAGTTGGATCCGCTTCTCTAACATCAATAGCCTTCCCATTCAAATAAAGCTTGACGATTTCACAGTTACTATAGATCGTTACATTTCTTGTTGAAGATGATGTCCAATCATTCGCAATGAAGACCATGGGTCCTGAATGGATGCCTGGAAGAATCAAATGAGGATCTCGTTGGCTTTGTAATAAATAATAACTGTACTTCGGTAAACGGTATAAATCCAGCGCGCCACATGCGGCAAAATGGTCATAATAACCCCTATTCGAATCAATGCCTGTCCACAGCGCTCCCCCGCTAAGACCTTTTGTAGAAAGAATTTGGTTTAAAATATCGGCACGTTCTTTCGAAGATTGAAGCATTCCCGACTCGCCGCCCGGATAAAAACCTCGAATACCTCTTGAGCATCGGAGATGAGTATGTCTTGGTCCTTCCTGTTCAAGCCAGTGATCACCCCATTCCCTTATAAAAGATCCCTGACCAGCACGAACCGGCTGACCGTAAACGACATCATACAAAGATGCTGCAATTTTATAATGATCGCATGCGGCATAACATTGATCACCCGGATACTCGGCATGTGTAATCTCATAGGTTGTTCTTGCATACTGCTCACTATAATCGGTTTCATTCAAAATGGGCTCCCATAAGACGACACTGGGGCGGTTCCTATGGTACCGAATCATCTCACGCACATTTTGATAGGATCTTTCGGTAAACGTATCGTTATCCCTGAACCATTGCCATCCGGGGGTCGGCACGATGCACATTAAGCCTAATTCGTCACAAGCGTCCATGAAAGCTGCAGATTGCGGGTAATGCCCAGTACGCACGATCGTGAATCCGCCCTCTTTCAGCTTGACAGCATCCCTTCGATGTAGGGAATCAGGCAACGCATCTCCCACATAGACATATTCTTGATGCCGGTTTGCGCCGATTAATTTCAACAATGTTCCATTGATATGAAAGCCTTCGTCATCAAATCGGATGTGCCGGATGCCAATTTTTGTTGTATAGGCATCAACTTTTATACCGCTATCGTTAACAACAGTGTATAAGGTGTATAGGTATGGATGTTCAGGATGCCATAGCTTAGGATCTGATACTGTAACCGTCTGGACACACATATGGTCTTTTTGAGGATCCATGCTATGCAACCTCGATGATACCTGGCTGACAACTTCTTGATTGGCATTTACGATGTAATGAGTCACCGTGCAGACCTTAGGTATATCGTACTCGTTGATCACATGCGTTTTTATGGTGATTTGAGCCTTAAGCGAGCTTACATCCGAGTAGGTGACAAAAATCCCTCCGCCCGCTTGTTGATTCGCATAAATGGCGTCCGTAATATGCAATTTATCCGTCGTATGCATCCATACATTCCGGTATAGCCCTCCGAAGTAGCAAAAATCCAATTCTCCTTGCGGCTTGCCTGGCGGAACATCAGGCATATCGGAGTTGTCTACCTTAACCGCGATAACATAATCCGTATCACCGTCGGCGGCGACGTAATCCGTAATATCTAAAGTGAAAGGCAGGTAACCGCCATCATGTGTGCCTAGATGGATCCCGTTGATCCAAACGTCTGCAGTATGTTTTGCTCCTTCGAATTCAACAAATATTTTTTGACCGTCATAAGCCTTATCTACATAAAAATGCCTCCGATACCAAACGATGCCCAAATAGTTTCGGCCTCCGCTGCAGTCGGCAGGTTCAACTCTCACCGTATGCGGCAGGTGAACAAGCTCCCAGGCCGAATCATCAAAATCAGCCTCTTCTGAACCTCGTGGATTCCCCCGAAAAAATCTCCAATCCTGGTTAAAGCTTAATTTTCTGCGCAGAACCTCTTTTTCAAGCACATGGGAGATCCCTAATTCATGAATGGTTTTCATTCCTTACACCTCTCGAATTCAAGTCTTTAGACCAGCTGTAAGCGTAATCAATACAGTGATTAACTTGCATTCAGTATAGTTCTGCTGCATTTGCAAAACTAGCAGTCGATTACAAGAAATAGTGGTCATAATACAGAAGAAGGCCGACAGGAAATTTATCCTGTCAGCCCTTGGTCCGTTACACATGTTTACTTTTGTATTGCGTAGGCGTAAAACCGGTATAGCTTTTGAACAATTTGCAAAAATAGCGGTAATCGGAGATGCCGACTGCCCCGGATACTTCGTATATTTTCATCGTCGTCCGCTCTAACAGCTCACTCGCTTTTTCCATACGTACCCGGTTCAAATAATCGGAGAAATTCTCGCCGACCTCCTGCTTAAACATCTGACCCGCGTAAGATGGATGAAGGTGGACGAGCTTCGCGAGCTCTGCCACCTGCACATCTTCCTGATAATGCTCGCGAATATAACGGCACATCAGCTGTATTTCCAAACGCACCGTAGCAGGCGGATGAAAGCGATTGTTCAACCATTCGGTAATAGCGCGAATCGTTTCCGTCCACCAAGCGCAGTAATCCGTCCACGTCTCCAGCCGCTCGATTTCGCTTAAACGGGCGATGACCGAGTCAGGCAGATTCACCAGCTCAGGAAGGAACATTTGTCTTGTCACGCGCAACCGATCTGCCGGATGAATAGGGGGCTCGGAGAGCTGGGTCATGACGGCCACGCTTTCCTCAAAAGCTTCCGCATTACCACGCTGAAGCGCTTTGACGACAGCTGCAATCCACTCCCTGGTCAGATCCGTATCGAGCCGCCGGAAGGCCGGCGCATGTTTATGAACAATAACCGAATCTTGCTTATAGAAGTAAGCTGCCAGTCCATCCAGTCCTTCGCGCAAACCATCGGCAATATGCTTTCCCGTCAGCGGCTGCTTACCTAATTCCCGTATCAGGCCAACATGAATAAAGCTCTTCACGGAGTCAAAAGCATGAATAGCCTCCAAAGCAATCAAAGCTAACTGGTTTAAATGAAAGGTGTGTAGCGGTTGCTTGGAACCGATCAGCAAATACAATCGGCTTTGCTGTATGGGCAGAATCACCAGCAGGCAGCCATCGCCTATCGTCTGGGCATCCATTTTCTCTTCCAGCACTTCGCCAACTTGTCTCTGTAACTGAACAAGCTCCTCCTCCGATGGCACGGCTTGCCCTGATGCAACAGGTTTACTCCAGCCGATTGTCAATCCTGTCAAATATCCGGTGTGACTCCATCCTTCGAACCAGTCGCCGCCAAGAATCGCCCGGGTATTGACGCTTCCATCATCGTCCATTAGGCGTTCCACCCACTGGCGCTTTCTCGTCCATTCCATCTCGCTCTGCAGTTTTAGACGCATCTCCAGCTTTTGATCGACGTCCATCTCCTGCTCAATCTCTTCGGCCACCTTGCGGCATACATCGAGAATTTGCTCGGGTGTCTGCGCCAGCTTGATCAAATAATTGTCCACGCCAAGCGCAATCGCTTGACGTGCGTATTCGAACTCGCCATAAGCGGTCAGGATGACAATCCGGATACGAGGCCACCTCTTTCGCACATACCCGGCCAGTTCCAGCCCGTTCATATTGGGCATCGTAATATCCGTCAGCAGCAAATGCGGCATATCCCGCTCGATCATTCTGATCGCTTCTTCGGCTCCGGATGCGGCTCCCATAAACGTAAACCCCGCATCCGTCCATGGTATCCGCTCGGAAAAACGCTCACGAATCCATTGTTCGTCATCCACCATCAACAGTTTCAGCATGAAATCCCCCTCTTTTCTACATCCATGCTCTCAATTCACCTTCCGGAAGATGAATCGTTACCGTAAACCCCTCATCCGGATCGTTCTGAAAATGCAAACCATACTCGTTGCCAAATGTCATGCGAAGCCGTTCCAGCACATTTCGCAGCCCCAAATTGTTCAAGCCTTTATGCGATTTGGCCGATTCCGTTTCTACCGTCAGCAAGGCCAGTTTATCCGGGTCTATCCCCGGCCCCGTATCGGAAACTTCCAGCAGTACGCTATCCGACTCGCCGGCTCTCCCCGAAACAATGATATGATTAACCCCTTTTTTGCTTAGTCCGTAAAAAATGCTGTTCTCAACCAAAGTTATCAATGTCAACTTCGGGATTGGCGTGCCGTAGAGATTATCGGGTACTGCAATGTCCATCTCAAACACATCCCCATACCTGAGGCCCATAATCTGAACATAGGATTCCAATTGCCTCAATTCGTCCTCAACAGTCACGATATCGCCGATCTTGTCCGTTGAATACTGCAGCAAACCCATCAGCGAGCGAAGCATCTCGCACATCTTCTCGGTTTGTCCCGTTTCCCCCAAGCAATAAATGGCATTGAGCGTATTGTTAAGAAAATGTGGATGAATTTGCGATTGCAATACTTTCAGCTCATGATGCCGCTTTTTTTCTTCCACCGCCCGCAAGTCGTCAAACAACGTTTGGATATTGCCCATCATGCGGTTGAAGCCTTCCGCGATATGCGTAAACTCATCGCTGCGTTTCAATTTGATCCGAGCCTCAAGATCGCCTCGCGCCGCAGCCTTGAATTGCCGCGTAATCGCGGTCACTGGCTTGCGAATGTAGTTGGTAATCCATACGGATACGATAACCGCAAGGATGATAGCTATCAAAAGAACTAACACCAATTGTCGCTTAATCGAGTCGAGCAAAGGAAACGCTTCCGACTCTTCGATAACGGAGAAAACAACCCAATCCCAGCGATTCTGATTGCTGCTGAGCACTGCATAATTGCCGAACGACGTATGAATCGTGTTGTACGAAGTTCCGCTCGTTTTCGTCAGCGCTTGTAAAGCATCCTTCATTTCCAGATGATCTTGAAACGTCTTAGGGTAAGCCAGATAGGTATTCGTCGACAAATATTCGCCTTGGCCTGTAAACAAATAGATCCGGCGCTGCTCGCCTTGGACGATCTGCGGGCCGGTTAGCGCACTCAAATTCAAATCCAGCGCAATGATCCGGTTACTGTCAATCTGTTTGGAAACCGTAATAACGGAACGTTCGCTGACGGCATGGGGAGGACTCCACCAGAAGCCCGATTTAGCGGTCTGGCTTTGTATTTCCTCGATTCGCTCGGTGGTGATGTAAAATCGGTAACCATAAGGTGAGCTGATCCGCACCTTGTCATTTTCGATCAGATAGATACTATGGATCTGGTCTTGATGATAAGTCATGATATTTTCAATAAGCTGCGTATAATCGGCATCGTCCATTTTATCGTAAAGAACCGGATTCGAGAGGAAGATCAGCTGACTTTGTAAGGAATTCATTAAGGTTTTGATATAATTTTCAATCTGCACGACAGAGCCTTGCAGCTCTTTTTCGTTGTTTTGCCTGATCGGATCGAACAGTCGCTGGTAACCGAACAAGGCCACGACAACAAACAATACGATGACGGACAAAAAAGTAAGGATAAACAGTTTGGTGCTGACACTGGAAGTGAAGCGTGTTCCAGCTAGTCGACGAATCATGCAAGACCTCCCATCGGCATCAAGGTATGACCACTCCCATAGGACACCTATACAAGCAAGCCCCCGATTGTCGAGGGCTTGTCGTTTCAATTATAACACGTTCATTATCCCTTGACCGAACCTAACAATGCGCCTTTAACAAAATATTTTTGCAGGAATGGATAGACGATCAAGAGCGGCAAAGTTGCTACGACGACTACGGCCATTTTGATCGTTTCCGGAGGCAGTGCGTCCAGAATAAACGAACTGACCGACAGCTCGGAGCTGACATTCGGTGATTGAATCATGCTTCTTAGCACGACCTGCATCGGCATAAGCGTTTTATCGGATAAATAGAAAATGCCTTTGAAGTATTCGTTCCAATGCGTAACTCCGTAGAACAGGCCAATCGTAGCCATAATGGGGGCCGATAAAGGAAGCACAATACGAAATAGGGTCGTAATATCACCGCATCCGTCCACCTTGGCCGCTTCCTCCACTTCCGACGGCAGGTTTTCAAAATACGTTTTCACAATCAATAAATTAAAGGTAGATACCATGCCGGGAATCACGAGCGCCCAGACGGAGTCGTATAATCCGAGGCTGCGCACCATAATGTAAAGCGGAATCATACCGCCGCTAAAAATCATCGTAAAAACGAGCGCCATCAATATAAAATTACGGCCCGGAACAAATTTCTTGGACAGCGGGTACGCCAGTAGCGTCGTAACCACAAGATTCAAAGTCGTACCTACAACCGTGATGAAGATGGTAATTTTCAACGCCTGAGGGATTCTCGGGCTTCCGAATATTTCTTTATAAGCTTGTAAGGTAAAATGCTCAGGCCAAATTACGAAGCCGCCATTTTTCATGACTTCTATATAAGGTGTCACAGAAACGATAACGACATAGTATAACGGAAATAACGTTACCAGAGCAAACACGGCCAGAACTGTATAAATGACCGTATCGGCAACCTTATCCCCTTTTGACTTATGGAGAACAAATGACATCTGATTTCCCCTCCTTTTCAAACATGCAGCCTACCATATGCCGGAACCCCCGACTTTCTTAGTCAGCTTGTTGGCACCGATTACCAAAATAAGCCCTACCAAGGATTTGAAAACCCCCATAGCAGCCGCAACGCCAAACTCCAAACGCTCGAAGCCGTAACGGTAAACCCATGTATCCACGATGTCCCCCACATCATACACCCGGGCGTTCAAGAAAATGAAAACCTGATCGAAACCCGCATCCAAAATGCCGCCGATTCTAATAATCAGCATAAGTACGAATACATCACGGATACCCGGCAACGTAATATGCCAAAGCTGACGCCAACGTCCTGCACCATCTACGACGGCAGCTTCATAGAGTTCCTGGTTGATGGATGCCAGAGCCGCCAAATAAATGATCGCTCCGAATCCGGTATTTTTCCAAATTTCCGTTAGTACCAGCATCGGCCTGAAGAAATCTTTGTTTGTTAATAAATCCAACTGCCCCCAGCCCATATCGCGTACATATGTACTGATCAATCCGGAGCCCGGAGCGAGGAAAGAAAATGCTAATCCATACACAATGACCCAGGATAGAAAATATGGCCCGTAGGTAATGGTTTGAACCGCTCGTTTGAACCAAAGCAACCTGACTTCATTCAGCATGAGAGCAAGAATTACATCCGGCACCATGCTGCCGATAATTTTGTAAACACTGATTAGCAGCGTATTTCTCATAATTTGCAAAAATTCGGGATTGTCGAAAATAACCTTGAAATTATCGAAGCCGACCCAGGGACTTCCCCAGATGCCCTTCATCAAGTTGAAGTTTTGAAAAGCAATCAAGGTGCCTACCATGGGCGCATAATGGAACAAAATATAATAGACCAATCCGGGTATCATCATCAGGTAGAACCATCTGCTGCGATAAATGCTGCGCAGTTTGCCTTGCCTCACCGGGCGTACAATTGCAGGTTTTTCTTGCCTTGCAGCTATGGTTTCGGCCATCTCCATCTCCTCCTTGCCGTATCTGGGGTGGAAGGCAGAAGGAAACCCATGAACAACCCAGGGTTCCCCTCACAGCCTTAACACGCTTATTTAAAATCGTTGAGCTTCTTATCCTTCAAAACACTATTCAGTTGCTTCGTGTATTCGGTGAAAATGTCTCTGCCTTTGAACTTGGTCATCAGCTCTTCACGGTATTGCGGCCAGTTTTTGCCGCTCTTATCCTCAAGAACAGCTTTGATATGGTATTTACTCATCTCTTTGCGGAAATCCCCGATATTGATACCTGCGGGAGGAACCAAGCTCACTGGAGGCAATGCGTTATGTTTCGGGAAGCCTTCAACTGTCTTCAAGATTGCACGGTCATGCTCGGAAACGCGTGAGTCAATCAGTTCAAATCCAAGTACATTCGGTTCATCCGGTGTAAATGCGCCGTACACATTCAGCCAGTTGCCTGCCTTGGCAATATCACTTTCAAAAGCGGCAACGTTCAGTGTAATTTTCTTGCCGTCTCTGGTATAGTGCTTTCCTTCTTGTCCGTAGTGGGTCAACAAGAAGCCCTCTTCGCTAGTCAGCCAGTTGACGATATCCAGGGAACGCTTCACTTTGTCCGGGCTCTTATCGGCTGTCGCCTTGCTTATCAGGATTGTGTCCGTAGGCACGTTATATTTCCACATGATCGGCTTATCGAGCGGATAGATAGGCTGCCAATTGGCCTTAGGATCCAGTGCTTTGCTGCGATTTTGCACACTGGTCGCCACGCTGTCCAGAGCCACCGTCTTATCGCCTGCAGTGAAGAACATGCCTACCTTGCCTTGTGCGGCTTTGTCGAATTGGGCCGGCGGCTTGTTAAGGAACCAGTCTGGATCTACGATTCCCGCTTGATTCCATTCCACAACTTGATCGATAACGCCCTGCACCTTGGGGTCCGTCCGGTTATCCACGTAGTTGTTATCAACAATCATGAAATCGGCAACGAAGCCGTTATTCAACCACTGAGGGAAGTCAAGTGGCAAGTTCTGTCCACTGCCTGCTGCTGTGAAGCCATAAGTATCTTGCTTTCCATTGCCGTCAGGATCACCTTTGGTGAATTGTGTCATGACATTAGTCAATTCGGCAAAATTTTTCGGCGCTTTCAGTCCAAGCTTATCGAGCCAGTCTTGACGGATATACCACGAAGCATAAGCATTGCGCGAGAAAGGTACGATCGCGCGGGAGAATTCACCCTGCTTAAGCTGGAATGCGTCGTTTTCCTCATTGCTGACCCACTTGAAATAATTAGGCAACGCTTCTTTGGTGAAAAATTTGCTTAGATTAGCGGTAATTCCGTCGTTGATGTACTTCTGGGACTCGGCGCCGCCGGCAATGAACAAATCAGGAGCGCTTCCGCCCGCTAATGTGGCATTTAACTTGTCATGGTACTCTTTGCCAGTCACCATATAATCAATTTTCAAGTCTACGTTAAATTTTTCTTCAATCGTTTTTTTGACGAAATCCTTTTCTGCGGATGGCAATGTCACATTTCCCAAATTTCCATTCATAACGGACCAGTAAAGTGAGAGCTTGGCCGGTTTAGCGCCTACAGGCGCCGTGGGCGATCCGTTTGCCGTTCCTGGAGCTTCCGACGCTTTGTCGTTTGAACACGCTGTAAGCGCAAACAATGCTGCGAGTCCAACTGCCACTAATTTTTTCATTTGAATAACCCCCTCCTGCTTCTGTGATGTTCGTAATCGCTTACCCCTATGTAGTTGCTGCTATGATGACGTTTACTTGAATTTAGTATAATTCCGTTGAAGGAACGAAACTAGCAGACGATTATAAGAAATAGTGGTCAAAATACAGAAATAGCATCTACAATTCGTTTGTAATATAATATAACCCAGTTAGATACCAACGACATCACACATAAATATGCTTGGAGGTTCATTGATACATGGCGGGCAAGCCCAAACGCACGACATTCCGAACCCGATTGGAAGATATGGTCGCAACATTGCGCAAAGACATTTTAACCGGTAAACTTCAGCCCGGTGATTATTTACCTTCCGAATCCATGCTTACCGAACAGTTTCAGCTTAGCAAAAACTCGGTTCGCAAAGGACTTCAAGTACTGCTTGACCAGGAAATGATTGAAAAAGCGCCACGAATCGGGACGCGTGTAATTGGACCGGGGCTGACAAACAAGCTAACTCTGAAATTCGGATATTACCCTACGCTCTCCCTGGAAGCTAATTTATTGCAACTGGTCGAAAAGTTTCAACAGAACCATCCGCATATTGCCGTCCAGATGATACCTCTTTCAAATTCGTACTTTTCCCAGAACATGAAAGAAGCGTTGGAAAGGGATGCACTCGATCTTATTACGTTCAATACCCAGAACTACGAAACCGTTGCTGAAACTGAAGCTGTCTGGGATTTCCTGGAACCGCTAGATCGGAAGGACAGCACCTATAGTTTTTTGTTAGATCCGTTCACCAAAGGCGGCCGTTTGTACGTGCAGCCGTTTATTTTTTCGCCGATCGTCTTGGGTTACAACCGCGATCATTTCAAGGAAGCGGCTTTGCCCGAACCGGACAGCAGCTGGAAGTGGAGCGATGTACAGAAAGCAGCGTTGACCTTAACGCAGAAACATGACCGAATCGGCATCTTGTTCCATTTGCAATCGATCAACCGTTGGCCGCTTTTTATGCTGCAAAACAAGGTCGTTTTTAATCGCGACGCTGGGGGCAAGCTGATTTTGGACAACGACCAATTCCGCGAAGCCATGCGAATAAGCCTCGGGCTGTTCGAAGGCATGAACCCGGAAACCGCCTATATGTCGGAGAATGATTCCGATGCCGAACGGTTTTTCTTGCAGCAAAAAGCTTCGATGATCGTCACCAGCTATTACAGCTTGAACCATTTGCGTAATGCTGAGTTCGACTATGACATCTCGCCGCTTCCCTATTCGCTGGAAGCGAAGACTCAGCTTTTAATCATTGGTCTTGCGCTCATAAAGTCGAGCAAGCACAAGGAAGCAGCTCAAGCTTTGCTCGAATTTCTGCTTTCCAACGAAGCACAGCTGCATATATGTAAAACCACCTTTAGCATTCCCAGTGTCAAAACGGCGGCTGAATGGATCGGCGAAGAAACGTTGCCTAGACCTTCCCGGTTTTTCATGTACCGGGACATCATCCCGACATTTAGCTTTTATAAAGACATGAACGTGACTTTCCGCGAACTGGAAACCATGCGACACATGCTTAAGCTGTACTGGGCACGGCTAGACGATTTCGAGACGGTTTGCCGGCAGCTGAAGGCCACCCTCTAAGGGAAGCGCAAGCATAAGGGCAAATATTCATCCGATGAGGATGAGCATTTGCCCTTTCTACAGATGATTATGATCATTTAAATTTGATGCTGCCAGACCATTCCTGACCCATCGCCTGATACAAGGGGACGCCTTGATCATTCAAGCCCTGCCATATTTGTAAGGAAACGACTTTCTGTTGTTTACTTATCATCAGCCTTACGGTGAAGGATGCTCCTTCATGATCCATGGCATGTCCTTGGACATAGGCGCTGTTCAAGGGTTGCCCCGCAGCGTTATACCAGCGAATCCAGAGTGCCGGAGTTCCGGTAAAGCTTTCAACATACAGCTTGACTGCCGCTTCGTAAGATTGACCGGGCGTGACGGCCAGCTTCATACTTTCGGCTCCAAGAGCGCCTGTCACCTTTTTATCGATCATTAGGCTTCTATTACCTGCAAATTTGATTGATTCTGACAACGAAAGACCAGTTTGTATGCCGCTGGTAAAATAACCCCAGTTCGGAATTTTACCGGAGACCAGATCTTGTTCGAATCCGGAGTTGGGTACCGTAATGATCTCTGCGGCGTTGGCGGCGCGGAGATTCGAAGGCATGAGAAAAGATAGGAATAGTACAACCAACACTCCGAACAGCACTTTTGAAAATGCGCTTTTATCAACCCTTGATATAACCATCCTCATCACCCTTTTTCAAATTTCTACCCGACTGGCAGCGCAGTGAGAGCGTCTGATGATATGCATTTTTGCAACCGCTTACACATAGAAGGCGTATGATTTAGTTGTCTGCTTCACCTCAATCTCTTTCCTTCCCGTAATCAACAAGAACGCCGAGTGTGTCTCTCGGGGACTCTCGAAGCAATTGATAAGCGTCCGTCATAGATGGTAAAGACATCTCATGCGTGATTAGCGATTCGATGGAAATCCGTTTTTCTTCGAGCAAACGAATAAATTCCCCCATGTTGCGACCTTCTGTCCACCGTACGTAACCGATCGGATAGTCGATCCCCTTGCTTTCGTACACTTCGTCATAACGCCCTGGACCGCCGGCACGTGAGATGAGCAGCTTTGCCTCTTTGGCAAACATCAGCTCCCTGTTAAAGTCCATCTTCACATCACCGACAATAACGATCATTCCCCTGTCGCGAATCCACCGGAGCGCTTGGTCGATGATGCCCGAATTCGCACCGCTTGCACAGATGACGACCGCATCGACTCCTTGCTGTTGATCTAAAGAATCGATGGCCCTACTAACTTCATGCTCACTCGCACATACTTGCGCGGCACATGCTTCCGCAAGTTTGGTGCAGCGTTCCGCCAACAAATCCAGCCCTATGACCCTATAACCGGATACGTCCGCAATCCGTCCCACAATTTGCCCCAGTATGCCAAGGCCGACCACGATTACCGATTCTCCAAAACGCAAATCCGCCTGACGAAGCGCGTGAATGGCGATCGCACCGAGACCGACGAAGGCCGCTTCTTTGGAACTGCACGCATCTGGAAGCGGTACAACCAAATGTTTCGGCACTGCAAGAAATTCCGCATGGTTGACATAAGGAGCGCCGTAGCATGCAACGCGCTGTCCAATTCTCACATGGGACACACCTTCGCCGATTGCCCGCACAATCCCCATCGCACTGTAACCAAGGCGAATGGGATTCTCCATGTTCATGTTTTTCAAAAGCAGCTCAGTGCCTGAACTAATAGCGGAGTAGCAGGTTTGCACACCTACATGGTTGATCCCGACAGAAGGTTCCGCCATGTCTAGAATATCCACCATGCCATTCAATGAAACGGCAGCTTTCATCTTAAACCTCCTTTTGTTGGTATTTATCTGGTTCATATGTTTATCTTAAGCGATTGAAAAAGCACTTGTCAAACCTTTTTCAGGGAAAAAAGTCGTCTTTTCATCAGTGGAATTCTTGCATAAGAATCAAATAAAAACCAAAAGCGACTTCAAGCACTTATTTACAAAAAGCTGCAAAAACAAAGGCGCTTGAGCCGGTTTAACCCGACTTAAGCGCCTTTGTGTGTATAGGTCGACCCCAAAAATGCTACAATACAATCCATTCGAATGATGTCAAGCCATTTCACCCCCCTTTCAGCGTTTTTAACGCTTCAGCTAACGTATTCTTGAGTACGAACTTCCGATAGTCTGCAGAACCTTCCGTATTATTCAGAACCGCACCCGGAAGCTTGCCGACGGCCTGATCAATTCTTTCACCCAATGACACTGCCGAGTTGTTTAATGCTTGATCGATTTCAATGGATCGAAAAGGGAATGCGCAAACGCCGCTATATGCTGTACGAATCCGACTTTCTTTTATAAGGGCAGCCACTGTTACGAGTGGATAACCGACGTTGCCGATTTGCCGTTTTTTGAAATGAACAAATGGCATCGATAAATATTCGCGGGCTGTAATGATTTGTACGAGAAATTCCCCTTTCTCCAATCTCATTCTCTGCAAGAAGACATGATGAATTGACATTTCTTTTAACCCTTGAGGTCCTGCTATGACCATACGACTATCTGACAACAAAAGTGGAAGCACGGCCTCCCTATAATATATTTCGCCGCAAATATTTCCCCCAAGCGTAATTTTATTGCGCGCCGTTTGGTCTGCTGCACCTTGTGCCGTTATACCAAGCAGCGGGAATAGTTGCGATGCGGATATGGACGATAACGGGACGCAAGCTCCGATAACCAACTTATCATTTTGAACTTCAAAAATAGTACACTCCGGAATGGACTTCAAATCAATGACGGCCCCTGGTCGAATAGCATTCATCCGGGCAAAAGTGATCATTTCCGTACCACCTGAAAAATACATTGGATTTTTCCCTTGTGTTTGCAGCTGCTGAAACATTTCCACGGCCTTTTGAATAGAAGGAGGTTTATAATATTCGAAGTTAAACGGAATCATGGATCGTCCTCCAGTCCAATTTTCGCGAAATCATCCGTATATTGGGCAGTTCCGGTTACCCACCTATAGCCCATATATATTACGGTACGATTTGTCCCTATTATCCAGCCAAATGAATCTTTTCTTGTAAGCGCTTAACATTTTGTGGTTAAAACAAGCGCATGCTTCGCGCTTGTTCAACAACTTTGGCTACTCCTGGCTGCGGACTTGCAACTCCCACACATCCAGCGATTCGACTACACCTTCGCCTTTTCTGGCAAACAACCGAATCCCGAGACTCGTAGGGTCCGGATAAATCCGGTTTGTGATCGTCTTCGCCCCGTCATTCGCGAACAACTCCACGGATGAGCAGTCCAGAAAGATATGGAGCGAAATCCGCCCGTCCGACATTGGCGACAACTCTGCTTCGCTGATACTCGGCTCGCCCTGACCGGAGCGGCTGCGGTCCATCTTTAGCTTGCCTTCGGCCTCTGCATACACAACTTCTGTATACTGTCTGCCATCCTCCGAGCTGCGAAGCTGCAGGCCGTACTCGGCATTTGCCGCTGATTCGGCTGTATTAAATATCACGACGATTTCTAACACGTCGCTTTGCAGACCGGCAAGCGGCACGACCGTATCGGCGCTTACTTTTTGCGTGCCAAATGTATGATGTTCACCCCGCAATGCCTTCAGCTCTTCAACCGGCTTCATACGAATCGTACCATCCGCCGCCATCGTCAGCTCACGTGGCAATGTAAAAGCACCCATCCAACCTCTTTTCTGCTCAGGCATCTGTGCACCCCAAATATTCATCCAGCCGATCAGAATGCGTCTGCCCCGCGCATCCTCTAACGTTTGCGGTGCATAGAAATCAAAACCGTAATCCAACCGTTCCTGATAGCGAACATCCAGCTTGCCTGTCTCGTAGCTGAATTTGCCGGACAGATACAACGTTTTCGTTGCCCCCATATTCATGGGAGAACAGATCAGGACATGATCGCCGCTATCCCCAACCGGAAACAAGTCCGGGCATTCCCACATATTGCCCATCGTTCCATCGCTTTCAGCAGCAATTCCGATATAGGTCCAATGTTGCAAGTCAGGCGAAGTATATAGCAACGCCTTGCCCAATCCGTCTTTGCCGTAGCCAATTACCGTATACCAGACGTCTTCATGCTGCCACACCTTCGGATCGCGGAAACCGAACCCGCCCTCTTCCGGCGGATTCGCAATTACCGGATTGTGCGCCGCTTTATTAAAGGTTACGCCATCGGCGCTGGTCGCGACGCATTGTACCTCTTCAGGCACACGTCCATCGACATGCCCGGTATAAATCAGCGTCAACACGCCGTTATGATCAACGGCGCTGCCTGACCAGCAGCCGTAGCCCCCTGTTTCGCCTAAATCATATACTTCAGATGGCGCTAATGCGATAGGCAGATGCTCCCAGGTTATTAAATCCTTCGTTTTGGCATGTCCCCAGTACATCGGTCCGTGGTTGGGCTCATAAGGGTTGTGCTGATAAAACACGTGGTATTCGTTTTTATAAAAAATTAAACCATTTGGGTCATTCATCCATGCCGCCACCGGCATGAAATGGTAGCGAAGTCTGAAACTATCGTCCTTCGGCAGCTCTGCCACAGCCCGCTTCAATGCCTCATTAGCGTGCTCAAGCCGCTGTGTATGAGCCATGTTCATTTTCATGTCAGTTTGTTTGCTCATTCTCTATCACTCATCCTCATTTAAAATTCATGCTTGCTTTATTCGCTGCCACTAAAGTTTCAATCTCATCCAACGAGCCCAAGGCCGGAATCGCTCCCTTGCGTGTTGTGGCCAACGCACCTGCCGCATTTGCAAAAAACAGCGCTTCGCGCAGCTCTGATTCACTCCATGCTTGCAAGGGCTTCTCCTGCTCCAGAACACGGAACAGAAACGCGCCCAAAAAACCGTCCCCCGCGCCGGTCGTATCAACCGACGCTACAGAGCAGCTGCCCACCTGCCCCCAAATGCCGTTCATTCGGTAGAAGGAACCTTTCGATCCGGCAGTCACCAGCAAAAGTTGCAGTTGATTCTGTTCCATCAACTGCATGGAAGCTGCTTCCATATCCGGTTCTCCAGTCAAGAAGACGAGTTCTTCTTCGGAAACCTTGACGATATCGGCAAAACCCAAACCTATATGAATCGCCTCCAGCGCCCGCCACTCGCTCTCCCAAAGCAATGGCCGCCAATTCGGATCGTAGGAGATGAGAGCACCATTCTCCTTGGCGAACTGCACGGCCTTGATCGTAGCCTGAGCTGAAGGCTCTGCGGTCATCGAGATGGAGCCAAAATGGAAAATCTTTGTACCTGACAACAGCTCCGTGTTCAGTTCATCTTCCCTTAACAATTGATCGGCGCCGGGCTTGCGGGCAAAATGAAAGGAACGTTCCCCTCTCTCATCCAACTGTACAAAGGCCAACGTCGTATGCGCCTCATCCGAAGCGACAAGCCCTGCACCCGACACGCCCTGCTCCAGCAGAGCTTGCCGTAAATACACACCAAAAGGATCCATGCCTACCTTGCCGATAAATGCTGTTTTTTTCCCCAGCTTGGCTGCGGCTACCGCTACATTCACCGGTGCGCCGCCCGGGTTGCGTTCGAACAAAGGCTGTCCGGCCGCTGACGTGCCGTATGGCGTAAAATCAATTAAGTATTCACCTAGTGTCACTACATCGTATTTCATTGCAAGCTTCCTTTCCTTATCCATCAAATGGTATTAACCTTTGATTCCCGACATCGTTATTCCCTGAATATAGTACCGTTGCAAAAACAAAAAGAGCAGCAGAATCGGAGCCGTAGATATCGTGTTTGCCGCCAACACTTTAGACCAGTCCGTTCCTTCATTCGAGGAAAAAGCGGAAATGGCGACCTGAATCATTTGCATTTTCTGATCGTTGATGACGATCAAGGGCCACAGATACGAATCCCAGTTGCCCAAGAAGGTCATCAGACCGAGGGTAATGAGCGCAGGAACCGCCGCAGGCAGCACGATCGCTACGAACGTTCGAGGCAGACTGGCCCCGTCGATACGGGCTGCCTCCATCATTTCGTTAGGCACCTCAGTGAAAAACTGCCGCAGCATAAAGATGCCAAAAACGGACAGCATCGAAGGCACGATGAGCGCTTTGTAGGAATTCAGCCAGCCCAAATCATGCATCAGCAAATAGTTCGGCACAAGCGTCACCTCGCCGGGAATGATCATCGCTGACATAAATAGCGCAAATACAACCGGCTTGAAACGAAACCGCAACTTCGCAAATGCGAATGCAGCCATCGAATTAATGATCAGCACCAGCAGCGTCACCGTCGAAGCCACGAACAGCGTGTTCCAGATGTAGCGCAAAAATGGATTGCGCGGATTGAAAATTACATTATGAAAATTGCGGGTCGTCCATTCGACCGGAACCAGCAGATGAAGGTTAATCGACGTATATTTGAACAGCTCCTGATAGGGCCGGAAGGAACCGGCGACCATCCAGAGAATCGGCGCGATCGAAATCAGCGCGATAATGATCATCACGATCATTCTTAGCCAGTTGTAAACTCTTGTCATCTTGATCGTCTCCTATTGTTCGGCATCTTGATTGAATAGCTTCATTTGAATCAGGGAAATCGTCAGCACAATGGCGAAAAGCACAAAAGCCGCCGCCGTTGCATATCCCATTCTCATTTGCGTAAAAGCTTGCTTGTAAATATAGAAAACGACGGTCTCTGTGGAGCTGTTCGGTCCCCCGTTGGTTAAGACGAACACTAGTCCTGACAACTTGATCGCATCGATCGTGGTCATGATAACAACAAAGGCCATCGTGCGGTTCAGCAGAGGCAGCGTTATCCGGAAAAACTGTTGGAGTCTCGTTGCGCCGTCTACGCGTGCTGCTTCGTATAGATCCGGCGAAATATTGTTAAGCCCGGCGAGGAAAATGATCATAAAAAAACCCGCACCTTTCCAGATGCCCAGCAAAATGATCCCGTTCATCGCCGTATCCGGGTTGGACAAGAAATTCGTGACCGGCAGGTGCAGGGCTTTTAGCACACTGTTCAGCAAACCGAACTCTTTGTTGTAAATGAGTTTAAAAACGGTTGCAGCGACCGCGGTCGAAACAATGACCGGAATAAAATACAGGGTCCGGAAGAGCCCGGATGCGGCTGTTTTCTTCTGAATCAGCAAAGCAAGTCCCAGCGCGATGCTGGTTTGAACCGGAATGACAATCAAGGCAAAATAAAACGAATGCTTCAAACTGTTAAAGAAGGAACGATCCTTCAATAAGTGATTGTAATTGTCAAGTCCGACGAACACATCGCCGGCGCCGACCAGCGAATAGTTTTTGAAGCTGATCACGAACGCCTGAAGCATAGGGTAGAAAACAAAGACAAGCAGTAGGGCAAGTGCAGGAAAAATAAACCAGAATGCGGTTGTCTGCTCATGTTTGCTGAAGTTTTGCGACGTTTTTTTTCTTTGTATCGCAGAATCCATGGTTCATCTCTCCGTTTCTTACTTTCAAAATTTTAAAATCTCATTTCTTGTCGAAAACAAATACGTTCAGCGTTGAAACGACGCGGCCATCCTCGCTCATGGCTTTGATCTCCGTTTGCCCCGCATTTAAGCCCCTCACAGTCGCACCGCCTTCTGAAGCCGTCACTGAGACTACCGTGTTATCGCTCGATAGCCATTTCAACGCCTGCGAAGCGCTTAGAGGAATTACATCAGCATCCACCTGCAGCGTGCCTCCAACAGGTATATCTAGCGAGCTCTTACTAAGCGCAATCCGCAGCGGCTTCCCGGCATCCGGATCTTCATCGCGCCATACCGTTCTCAGCGGATAATAATGCCCAACGTCCAGTGCGACGCCGTCTTCGGCCGACAGCTCCATACCGCTGCTCGTCGGATCAGGGAAGATAATCGCCGACAGAACGGCTTCGCCATCGGCCGCAAACACTTCCAGACTGGATGCATCGACGAAAAAGCGCAGCTTGAGTTTACCGTCCCTCAGTTTCAGCGGAGCCGCCATCACCTCCGCAAAGCCTTTCTCAAAGTTGGTAATCCCCGACTTTGTACGATCGATACTTAGCTTCTCCACTCCCGCATCGTAGCTTACGATTGTCTCCTGATCTCTTCCTTTGCGCAGATTAAAATTGACCTTCGCACCCGGCTGAACGGTCAGTTCCGTTTCAAGCTCATAGGACGTCCCTTTGATGCCGCCCAGCGGATTCTTACCGGCGACCAGCTCCTGCTTGGGCAGCGCGATTTCTTTGCCGCGCAGTGTCTGCAGCTCTTTCACCGGCACTTGAACCAGCCTTATGCCTTGTTCCGGAATCTGCCGAAGCCGCAGCTCGCGGGGGATGGACATATTCCCCTTCCAGGCGCCGGTCGGCATAGCGAACGGATACCGCCAATTCGACATCCAGCCGAGCCAGATGCGGCGTCCGTCTTTCGCGGGAATATCCGAATAAGATACCGCTGCATAGAAGTCTTTACCGTAATCAGTCCAGAGCACGTCCGACGCCTTGTTGTCGTTATGGAACGTTAAGCCGTCAAAGGCGCCTACAAAATATTGTGCCGTTGAACCTTTCGTTGTGTTGTTGCTGCCGACGCTCACCGTCAACACCCACTTTTTCGTATTCGAGCCTTCCACAGGCAGTTCAAATAAATCGGGACACTCCCACACCGCTGCATGCGAACCTTGGTCACTGCCGAACTCGCCGGTCATCGTCCATGTTTTCAAATCCGGTGACGAATAGAAGCGCACCCGGTTATCAACGGAGACAATCATCACCCATGTATGCGTCGGCTCGTGCCAAATGACCTTGGGATCGCGGAAATCCTTGAGCCCGGGATTTGGAATGACCGGATTACCCTCGTATTTCGTCCACGTCCGTCCCTTATCCGAACTGTAGGCAATACTCTGTGACTGAACACCGCCTTTGAAATGGGTAAAAATCGCCACCAAACCCGCTTTGCCGCCAAAAAAGCCGCTAGTATCCTTAGCATCCACGACTGCGCTGCCGGACCAGATTTCACCTAAGGAATCCCGTGTCAGTGCGACAGGCAGATGTTCCCAATGAATCAAATCCCGGCTGACGGCGTGGCCCCATTGACCGCTGTTCTGGTAAAATTGATGATACTCTCCTTCAAAATAAACCATCCCGTTCGGATCGCTCATGTTGCCCGCTACGGGTGACAAATGGTATTGGGGACGGTAAGGTTCCGTGTAGTAATTGGGATCACTCGAATAGGCAAATGAATGATCACTGGCTGATCTCATCGAAGAATGAATTTCCAATATGATTCCTCCTAATCCTGCACATAAAGCCGCGACAGCGCCTGCCGTCCAAATCCAAGTTTTCTTTTTCATGCTTCCTCCGTGTGAACAGCATCTTACCCAGTACCGTCATTGTACCGGAACCTCCGCCTGAAAGATTGCAATATGATCGGATGTTGTCTTTCAATTTCTTCGTCATGCAAATAAAGCCCGCTGCGTTAGCAGGGGCTTGAAAGATGGATTTGATTGTTTTAATGCGTTTCCTTGTTTAACAGTTCGTCCCGGTACTCCTTGGGGCCTTTCCCATAGTACTTTTTAAAAGCCGTGCTGAAATAGCTGGAACTGGAATAACCGACGAGCGTCGCGATGTCCGTCAACTTGAGCTCATTTTCCATGATCAAATTCAGCGCCTTGCTAAGCCGAAGTTTTGTCACGTAATCGCTGAAAGTCACGCCGACGCTTTGCTTAAAAAGCCCGGACAAATAGGTTTCATTCAAGTGAAACATGTCGGCAAGCGAAGATAGCGTAAGGTCGTAGGAGAAATTCTCGTCCACATATTTACGAATGGCTTCCACCATCTGCTGACCGCTGGAATACCGTGTTTTTTGCACTTCATTCATGACCAGCTGCGCCATCTTGCGCAATTGCTCCAGTACCTGCTCCCTCGACGAATAATCTCGCACCGTCAGCTGGCAATTCCACAAATAGCTTTGCAGTGACGTGTCGCCAAGCTCGAACTTTTTGGCGATCGACGTAAAGAGCAAAATGATGCGCAGCGTCAAAAATGTGAACACAAACATCGGGGTATCCTGCCCGCCCGAAAAGATCGCCTCCACCTGCTTGGTGAAAGCTTTCATATCCAGATTTTCGATTGTTTGCATCAGCTTCCGCTCCGCCTCGGGCGAGAATGCATGCGTCAGCTCCAGCAGATGGCTGCCGGATGGCGACTTGTCCGTAAGGACCGTGCTCCGGCTCCAGGCAAGCATGCTGGACGCATAGCCGTCCTTTAACTGTTTTAAGCCATGAATCGGCTCACCGATGCCAACTACACTTTCAACCTTTAAATAGCTCTTGATATTACGTTTTAGCTCGCGCACAAAGCTTTCCATGAAGCTCTCATGCTTCAACGGGTCACGGACCAGCACTAAAAAATACATCATAGAAGGATGACTGATGTCATAAAAAGGTATCACCTGCTTCCACTTCTCCACCGACTCGCGACAAAGCATCTGGAACGCGAGGTGAAGCAAATCCTTGCGCTCGCTCCAATCATCCAGCCTTCCAATTGGGATCCGCATCTCTACCGTAACGAACTGTGCAAGTACGTCATCAATGGCAAGCGATGCAAGCTGTAGCTGCTGCATACGCTCTTTCATGGCTGAAATGCTGAACCATTCGTCCTTGACCAACTGCCAAATCAACTGCTCCTGCATCATTTGCAGCACCTGATGATTTTTCATCTCTTCCTGCGCCTGCTCTAGCACCCGACTGCGATCCGCTTCCAGTTCCTCCGTCAGCCGGGAAAGCAGAGCAAGCACTTCACTGCGGACAATGGGCTTTAACAGATAATCTTTTACACCAAACTGAATGGCTGCTTTCATGTATTCAAAATCCGAATAGCCGGAAAGCACGATCATGCGCAAGCCTGGATATCGATCTTTGCAAGCCTTAATAAATGCAATGCCGTCCATTTGCGGCATCCGGATATCGGTCAAAACGATATCCGGCAGCGGGCCTTCGCTGAGAATTTGCATGGCTTCAACACCATTCGACGCCTCCAAAGCGATGTGATAGCCTGCGGATTGCCAATCGATTTTGGCTTTAATACTGTTACGAACGCCGACTTCATCGTCAACTAGCATCAACTTGTACATGCGGTCAGCTCCTTAACATCGGAAGACGCAGGGTTATGGACGTTCCCTCGCCTAACCTGGATTGTAACTCCAATTCAAACTGCTCGCCGTAATTCAATCGGCAGCGCGACAGCACATTGCGAAGTCCGATGCTCTGACCTTCACTGCTAAGAATAGCGACCGAATCGCCTTTTTTCATTTCGGCAAGCAGATCTTGCACCAGCTCCGGCGTCATGCCGATACCGTTATCTTTGACCGTAAGCAGAAGACGGTCTTCGTGAACCTGCGTCTTCAAGAACACTTGTGCGACGCCTTCTTTTTCCAAACTGTACTTAACGGCATTCTCGACCAAGGGCTGCAATATAAATTTGGCGATCATCAGCGGACCGGCCGCCGGGTCCTCCGAGATCATCAAGCTCAGGCGCTCTTCATGCCGAAGCTGCAGGATAAACAAATAGTCGCGGATATAAGCCATCTCCTCGCTGACTCGCACCAAATCGCTGTTCAAGTTCAGCGAATACCGCATCATTTTACCGAGCGCTTCGGTAGCGTCCATGACGAGGTCCTCGCGTTTCATCGCAGCCAGTCCACTGATGATTTCCAGTGTATTATTGTAGAAATGCGGATTGATTTGCAAGAGCAGTGCTTTATATTCGGCATTTTTCCTGCGTAAATTCGTTTCAAACTCCGTTTCGATCAAATATCGCAGTCTATACGTCATCTGCTCGAAAACACCGGACACATAATCGACCTCGCTGTGCCCTCTGCGAACCTTCGGCATGAACTGCAGCGCCTGGCTGAACTCGCCCCGTTTGACATGCTTCATCGCTTTGGCCATCACGCTGAGCGGTCGCGTTATACCGGCGGATAGCCAATAAGCGGCAATCATCGCGAGAACGAGTAATACAGCGCTGGCGAACAATATCGTCTGGCGAATTTGCGAGATTTTTTCATATAATTCCCCTTCCGGCACAGTACCGACAATCATCCAA
This sequence comes from Paenibacillus sp. GCM10027628, assembly GCF_042676385.1. NCBI lineage: Bacteria > Bacillati > Bacillota > Bacilli > Caryophanales > Paenibacillaceae > Paenibacillus > Paenibacillus sp. GCM10027628. Next base: position 121,153 of record NZ_JBHTHA010000046.1, on the reverse strand, counting down.
TCCTGGGCAGGCAGCTTGCGGAAAAAAAGCAAATTCGTCACGCCGTTCCGTTGTATCGGGAAAATGCCGCTCGCTTCCTGCCCGAACGTGTCGTCGATTTGCTGCAGTGCTCCTTTCAAGATTTCGGACTCAGCCGAAATATCCTGATTGAGCACGCTTTTGCCCTCATGCGTCAGCAACATAACTTTCCCCGTCTTTCCCACGCGAATTTTCTCAATGGCGTCGCGCAGCAAAGAGGTCGGATAGTTGACCTTGATGAACCCGGCATTCCTTAAAGATTGGAGGTGAACCAGCGGTAAAATCAAGCTGTTGACCGGACGAGATCTCAATATTTCATCCGATTGGTCGATATCTTTATGAGCTGTTGTCCATCGCTTGTTCGCCGTCTGGTAGGCATGGAACCAGTCACTTTTTTTATATGTCAAATCCTGCGTCCAGAGCCCCCCTGTTTCTTCTGTAAACACACTGATAGAAATGCCGTTGGAATTGTTGACTGCATAGGATGAGAAATATTCCCTCAGCCGCTGCTTGCTCAACACCCGATCCTGGATCGTATGATCCGGGTTCAGTTGAACGGTGAGCCAATCCTGCGTCGCTCGGCTGCTTAACACCTGATTGCCCGTATCCTCGACCTGCATCAATAGCGTGCTTACATGGGAGGCAAATTGCTCAATCGTCTGTGTGGTCGATGATTCAATCGAAGCCTTAATAATTTGCGTCGCTTCAGCACTCAAAATATAAGCAAGCGCAGCGAAGGGAAGGATCAGCAAGATCGAAAAAACAGCCATCAAACGGCTCCGCAATGAAAAAAACATGAAATCCCTCCGTGATGATCAAGCCATTGGTCTACCGCTTTTACTATACAACGCAGCGTTCTAATCACACAACGACAAAGAGACGATCACCCGGAATGAATGAATCGCCTCAATCTCGCCAAGCTTACTTTTTCTTCTGCGCTTCTACATCAGCGTAAGCCTTATCAATCGTCGTGATCGCTTCCGCAATGGACGCATCGATATTTCTTTTGCCAATCGTAACGTCTTCGAACATTTTGTTGACTGCATCCGCCATCTGCGGGAAGATCGGCGTAATCGGACGCGGTCGACCGTACTTCTGATTTTGGATCACGAAAATGTTTTTCGGATATTCGTTCAGCTCCGGAAAATCTTTCGCAGCAGAGTAACGGGACGGCGTGTCTTTGGTCATTTCACAATAAGTCTTCTGCCCGTCATGCCCGGTTACCCAGTTAACGAATTTCCATGCTTCGTCCGGGTGACTGCTCTTCACCGAGATGCCGAGCGCCCAGCTTCCGTTCGCTACAGCTTGCTTCGTGCCTTTCGGCAGAGGTGCAATGTCGTAATCTTCGCCAAGCTTGAAGTTCGGGAATTTATCCTTCAAATTCGCAAGCGACCAGGAGCCATCGATCGTAATACCCAGCTTGCCGTTCGGGAATGGATCCGGCGGATACTCCAGCGCGGAAACTTTATCCTTGTTATACAGATCCGAGAAGAATTGGATCGCTTTTTTCGTTTCCGGAGAATCCAAGTAACCTTTGGCCGTTTTTCCGTCCGGGCTCATGATTTCGCCGCCAAATTGCCAAACGATCGGATATTTGAAATAAGCCGTACCGCCCGCATTGCCAAATCCCTGCGCGGGGTCGATACCGAAGATGCCATTAGCCGGATCGTTGATTTTTTTCGCTGCATCCAGCACCTGATCCCATGTCCAGGGCTCGTCTGGATTTTTGGAAGGCAGCGGAATGCCCTTGGCTTGGAACATTTTCTTATTGTAGAACATGGCAATGGAAGACTCGGTTAAAGGCGCCATATAGATTTCGTTCTGGTACGTGTAAGTTGCCAGTGTGGATTTAGGAATATCGTCCATATTCCCATCCGCCTTGAAATATGAAGTCAGCGGCTTCAACGCACCCGCATTGGCGTAAGAACCAACCGTCGGCGCATCCAGCGCCATAATATCCGGCGGGCTGCTGGAGGCAATGGACACTCTTAATTTCGTATCGTAATCGGAATACGGAATCGGTGTCATTTCTACAGAAATATTCGGGTATTTCTGCATAAAGGAAGCGACTAGCTTATCGTAAGCTGCATTTTCCGTGTCGTTCCCCGAGTTGCGCCAGAACGTCAGCTTTACTTTCTCTTCCTTCTTCACAGCTGTGTCTGTCTGCTTCGGCCCGGCCGAGGATTTCACGCTTTCTCCTTGACTGGAACAGCCGGCAAGTAAACTACCGATTAATACAAAGCTGCATACCATTTGACTTTGCTTTTTCAAAATCTTCTACCCCTCTCGTGTGTACCTGTTGTTATTTCATGTCCTTATCGTAACAAAGGAAGGGGGATAATAAATTCAATATTCTCTGCTTTGGACTTGCAAAATGATCATGATGTATGTATATGGCTTCACTCTTATTTCCCTATCAGCAGAGATAAAAGTCCTGCAGCGATTAATGGCCCGACTGGCACACCCTTAAGAAAGGCAACACCTATAATCGTACCGATGACAAGACTGGTCACGATCATAGGGTTGCCTGACATCAAGTCAGCCCCGCGTCCGCCTAGATACGCGACTAACACGCCGATGGCTACGGCGGCAATTGATTTCCAATGCACGAATGACTGGTACAGGTCCTTCATGTTGATCGATCCGCTTGCCAGAGGCGATAGAATGCCAATCGTCAGGATAATGATGCCAAGCGAAAGACCGTTCTTCTCAATCCACGGGAAAGCTTGGTGCAAATTAACGGCACGTAATAGCAAAAGTACTACGGCAGCAATCGTAATCGAATTATTGCGGCTGATGACACCGAGCAAAGCCAGCAGAATCAGCATGAACGACGGCATATCCAGTTGTGGCAAATCGGCCTACCTCCTTCTCGCTTTTTAGAATGGTTTAATTATAAATCTTATCATTTCACGATATCAATGTCGCATCCTCGGGAAGGATTCAATTTCTCTTGCTTTCCTGAAACAGATCATAAATCGGGTGGAGCTGTCCTTGATAGGCAAATGAAGTGCTGCCTGTTTCTTCAGAGACGACAAGCACGAGCGCATCCGTATTTTCCGTTAACCCGATAGCAGCGCGATGCCGAGTACCGATTTTTTTGCGGGACACCGTTGTTTGAGACACCGGCAAAATATTCGCTGCGGATACAATCCGATCCGATTGAATCAGCACGGCTCCGTCATGCAGCGGGTTGCCAGGATAAAAAATCGACTCTAATAAGGAGTAGGTCAATGCCGCTTCCAGGGGGATCCCTGAATGCATGAAGTTTTCGAGCGCTTGGTCTCTTTGAATAACAATCAACGCGCCGTAACGGCGTTTCGCCAGATACTGAATGGTGGTCGATATGTCTGAAAATTTTGACGTAAATGGCGACAAATAGCATTGCAAATAAAAAGAGGCCGACATGGATTCCATTTGTTGAAAAGATTCCCGAATTCGATCAAAATTGCTTAATAAACAACAATCTTCGTTATCCATTGAATGAAGACTGTCTTGAATACGATCCGAGATTTGACGAAGTTGCTCTTTAATCTGTTCTTTCATTGGGGATTCATCACAAACATCTGATTGCAACAACAACACCTCCATATGATCCTCACGTTTTTTTGCTTTAAAACTGATCTTATTATTACCGTTTACTCCCAAAAATAATGATTCTACATGACGAATCCGGTGCCAGACAGAACAAAAAACCTCCATTCCTCAAATGTTGATAGAGTCGGAGGTCGTTAATCTTTAATCTTCCTAAGGAAAGAGGAAAATCGCTTATTCTTGTACGGCCTGATGCCGTCTATACTCACTCGGCGTAACGCCGGTAAGATTCTTAAATGTTCGATTGAAGGATCTCATGGTCTGATAGCCGACTGCCTCAGCGATATCCTGGATCTTCATCTCCTGTTGCAACAGCAAATTCATTGCTTGCTTGATCCGGAATTCGTTGACGAAGTCCACGAAATTCGTCCCCGTTTTTTCCTTGAAATACGTGGATAAGTACCCACCGGTTATGCTCAACTTGCTTGCAACAAGTTCGAGTGTAATATCCTCGGCGTAATGTGCCATCATATAGCTCATAACGAAGCTAACGATCGGATCGGATTCCTCTTTCTTCAGCCGGACCTGCCGGCCCGCCTCACGGATCAGCGTTTCGAAAAAATGCTCGATCTCATTGGTCGTGTGAATGTGCGGAATCGAGCCCAGCATCCCAGATACGACCTCAGTATCAAGCTGCAGTCCGTGCAGCACCCGCATGACTTTGCGCGCGATCTCCTCAGCGAAGCGATGAAATTGCGCAGTATTGCAGCTCTTTTTCTTCATGTTCGCAACTATGCGCCGCAACGCGTGCAGCGCCTGCGTATCGCTACCTTCCTGAAGGTTCGCTCGCAGTTCCTGCTCCATTGAGCCGGGCAGCAGAAACGGCTCTTCCTTCCCTCCGGACTCCAGAAGAATATGCGTCTCATCGTCAAAGGGCCGATGCTTGACCATGGTAAGCGCTTCCTCATAACAAGCGGTCATCTGCGAAGAATGCTCATAGGTCGAGCTGACAGCAATGGTGAGAAAGCAGTATTGGCTGTCCGCAGCCAGCACGTTTTTGATGTTATGAAGCACTTCGCGCCAACGTTCGTCTCCCTCTTCCTGATACAGGATCGATAAGATTTGGTTCGCCTCGACCTGAAACGTCTGCGCGTCCTTCATCTCAAGCCGCATGGCCTGATTAACATACTCCCGGAAAAAATAAGTCGCCCGCTCTTCTTCACCATGCATTTCCTCCCAAAACCGCATTTTAAACGTCAGCTGGAACAGCACGAAACGATACTTCCGCTCCAGTTCAGGATTATGCGTCTCTTGGAAACCATTCCGAATGCGTTTTAGCCGGTTCATTAGTGAATAGTAGCGCAGCAGACTCTTTTTTTCTTCGAGATCCGTTAGTGTATCCCGGTTCAGCTGCATCATCCGTCCGATATTTTCGCTGATCAGCTCGAACTCGTTGACCGGTCCTCCGGAAAGTTCCTTCTTCTCGTTCAAATGACGGATGGACTCTACGATCTTTTTCACCGGATTGTTGAAGCGCATGCTGGAAAATACCGAAACCATCACGCTGACGAGTACCGAAATGACGAGTAATACGAGCAGCGTAACGTTCAATCGGACTAGCTGGGCGCTAATTCTCCCATCCGGCACGATGTTGACATACGTCAGCCCGGAAATTGCCCCTTTTTTATAAAAATAATAGTTTCCGCGATATTTCACCCAATCTTTCCCCGGCTCCAGGGCAGGAAGTTCGTGCTTGCCGGTCATGTCGGAGGAAAATAGCGTCTCTCCTTGCGGACTTATCATATAAAAATTATCGTTAATCGATTGATGATAGGCTCTGTACAACTTATTCGCATCAATAAAAGCAAGCATGATGAAGTCGGGGTAGACCGGACTTTTGACCATGTAGGGAATAACGAGACCTGTCTGCGAACCGCTGATATCTCCCTGTGATTCCGTAAATGTGGCTGCGGGATAGAACTTATTATTGAAAGGCTCCGCGAATTCCCGGTTCCAAAACCCATAAGAGTAACTCGGGTTTGAATAATGCTCGGAGAACATAATTTCCGGACTGCTGCTCCCCCTTATTTTTTCTAAAACGAGCGAAAGCTTGGCATCATAAATGAACAAATTGTTCAAATAAAGCTGTGAATTGGCAGTCGTATGCTGCAAGTCATTCATGACTTGACCGGCCGCCACATAATCGATCGAGGAACGATTCAATTTTTCGAGGTTGTCGCTGAGGTACATGTTCACGAGAACACTGTTAAGCAGTTGAAAATACTGCTCGAATCCATTCGTCGTATACGTCAAATTGGCATCGTTGTACTTAATGATTTCATCGTGAATGTTGTTGCGGTACAAGACAAGCGAAATGATATTAAACGAAACGAACAGTAAAATAATCGCCAAAAAGCTAACCAGCAGCTTAAAAAATATAGAACGAGTGTTGAGTTTTACCTGCAAAATGCTCCGCAACGAGCCACCCCTCCTTAAACCTCATAGACATTTTTTCGAATAAGGTACATATTTGCGAAAATCCAGAAAATCGTCGCCTTAGTGGAAAATATTTCGATATTCAGTCCGCTTGGGTTTCTAATACTATAATAGGGTGGCTGCGAGAAATCAAGACTTGCCATTCAGGAGGGGAATCCATGATGGACACAAATGCGGATGCCGATATCCGTACGAACACCATTGCCGTCCGAAAAACGAACACAAAAAAAACGGCATTATCCAGATTATGGAAAGAGCGTTATTTATACTTGCTGCTTTTGCCGGGACTGGCGTACTTCATCATTTACCGCTACATTCCAATGGCCGGCAATGTGATCGCATTTCAAGATTTCAGCGCGTTCCAAGGATTTCTGCACAGTGATTGGGTCGGTTTGAAACACTTCAAAAAGATTTTTGAAGATCAGGAAGTCATTCGTGTTATCTGGAATACGCTTTACTTATCTTTCTTACAAATTATTTTCGCCTTTCCGATGTCGATCGTGCTCTCGATCATGCTGAACGAACTGCGCAGCGAACGGTATAAGCGCCTCATCCAATCACTCGTATACCTCCCTCATTTCCTGTCCTGGGTCGTCGTCGTCGGCATTGTAACTGTGTTTCTGAAAACGGACGGGATCGTAGGTAAGCTGCTGCATATCGGATTCGGCCTTGATCAGGTTTCCTTTCTGACAGAACCGAGCTGGTTTATGCCGCTTATCGTACTGGAAGTGATCTGGAAGGAAACGGGCTGGGGGACGATCATTTTCCTCGCCGCCTTGTCTGGTGTAAATCCCAGCTTGTACGAAGCGGCCGTTGTCGACGGTGCAAGCAGATGGCGGCAAATTTGGCATATCACCTTGCCGGCAATCCGCAGCACGGTCGTCATTCTGCTGATTTTGCGGCTTGGCAGCGTACTTGACGTCGGCTTTGAACAAATTTTCCTCATGCTGAATTCGCTGAACATGGAGATCGGCAACGTCCTGGATACATTCGTGTATTTCAAAGGCATCGAAAAGTCGGATTTCAGCTTTGCGACAGCCGTCGGGCTGTTCAAATCGCTCGTAGGACTCATTCTGATCGTCGGCGCCAACAAGCTGGCCAAGCGTTTCGGCGAAGATGGCGTTTTCTAGTCGACGTTCATTAACTAACGGAGGTGCAATCATTGGTCAAACAACGGTCATTTGCTGAAAAAACATCGAATGTGCTCAATATTGCGTCATTGACAGCCGTCGGGCTTATCATGCTTTTCCCGTTTTATTACATGATCACTATTTCGTTTACCTCGTACTCGGAATATGTAGCGAAAGATTTGGTCCTATTCCCGGCGCACCCGGTGCTCGACGCATACCGGTTTATTTTTAACTCCAAAGCGTTCATGCGCTCGATTGGCGTCACTGCCTATATCACGATGGCGGGCACGTTGTTCAGCCTGCTGCTCACCTCCATGATGGCCTATGCGTTGTCTCGAAACATTTTAGGCCAACGCGTATATTTGTTCCTCGTCTTGTTTACATTCGTCTTTGGCGCCGGCATTATTCCGACCTACATGGTCGTCAAAGCTACTCATCTTCTCGATAACTACTGGGCGCTCATCGTCCCCAGCGCGATCAATTCGTTCAATCTCATCGTCATGCGGCAGTTTTTCCTCAGCATACCGCAGGAATTAACGGAAGCCGCAGTGATTGACGGGGCCAACGATTTGCATATCTATACACGGATCATCCTTCAGCTCTCAAAACCGGCTCTTGCGGCATTCGGTCTCTTCTATGCCGTCGGCAACTGGAACACGTATTTCAATGCGCTTATCTATATTAGCGATCCGGCCAAATGGACCGTACAAGTCATCCTGCGACAAATCGTTATCTTAAGCCAAAAGCTCGATTCACTGTCCGACGGCGGGCAAGCGGCTTTGGCGCAAAATACCCCTCCCGCCGAGACGATCGGTATGGCGGCGATTTTACTGGCGACGATCCCGATATTGATCGTATATCCTTTACTGCAAAAACATTTTGCAAAAGGGGTGATGCTCGGTTCAGTAAAAGGCTGAACGTTCATGTGGCTCTTTAATACTTTACTCGTTTTGGAATTTAAGGGATTATTATTTAAGGAGGGTGTGACAAAAAATGAAAAAACATTTCGTTTCCATCCTGCTCTCGGTCGTCATGACCGGCAGCATAGTAGGTTGTTCTAGCGAACAGGCGGCGAGTCCGAAAGAAAGCCCGAAAGCGGGGGCTGACGGAAAAACGGCAGATAACAAAACAGACAGCAAGAAAAAGTTAACCATCAACTGGTTTGACGGCACATGGGAAAACCCGGTTCCACCGCCGGACAGCGAAGCTGTGAAAGCGATTAATGAAAAATTCAACGTCGATTTTAAATCGCAGTTCATCCCCTTCGATACATACGATGAAAAGCTGGCCGTCAAAATGGCTTCGGGCGATCTTCCGGACGTCATCGGCATGGAAGAAGTCGACGCCAACTATTTGAAGTGGGCGAAACAAGGCGCGTTCTTGCCGCTCGACGAATTTTTGAAGCAATATGAATCGACCAACGTGGTACCGAGTTTTGTGTGGGACTCGCTCAAAGTGGATGGCAAAGTATATGGCATTCCGACTTACTTCTCGGCCAAAGGCGGGAAAAAACCGATTATCCGCAAAGACTGGCTTGATAAGCTTGGCCTTAAAATGCCGACGAATTACGAGGAGCTGAAACAAGTCGTTATCGCCTTCACGAAGAACGACCCGGACGGCAACGGCAAAGACGATACCACGGGTCTCGGACTCTCGAAAAACATCTACTACGATCCGTCGTTCGGGGCTTATTACAGTAACACCACCTGGTATCATAAAAACGAAAGCGGCCAATATATCCCCGGCTACATTTCGAAAGCGAACAAAGAGAAAATCGAGTTCCTGGCCGATCTGCAGAAGCAAGGCATTCTCAATAAAGATTGGGCCATCTTGGCTTATAAAGATGTCTTTAAGGCGTTTAACGCCGGCAAGGTCGGCATTTGGTACGAACAGCCGGGCAATAGCGGCAGCAACGGCGTAATCTTCGATACACTCAAACAAAACGACCCGAAAGCGGAAGTCGTGCCGATTCCACCGTTCAAGACGCCGGACGGCACCCAAGGCCTTACACTCGGCGGCGGCTGGTACCGCATGTACATGATTTCATCCAAACTCAAAAACGATCCGGAAAAAGTGAAGCGTATTCTCGAAATGATCGATTATTTCCATAAAAACGTTCCGCTCGAGGAGCAAAATCCGAAAAATGAATATTTTAACTGGTTGAACGGCGGGGAAGGTAAAGGCTACAAAATGGTTGACGGCATCGCGCAGCCGATTCCGGAAAACCGCTCGAACGTCGCGCCTAATGCCTATATTATGGATAGGGGTTGGGTGATGAACGACGAAGATCTGTTCCAATTCGCCAAAACGGATAAATCGCCGGACGGGAAGAAGTTCAATCAAGCGCTCGCCGACATGCTGCATAATATGAAATTTTACATCAACCCGACTAGCCGCATCATCTCTCCGACTCTGATGGAGAAACGCGATGAGCTGGGCAAGTACATCACAGATGAGACAACCAAGATGATATTCGGCCAACGTCCGATCTCCGATTGGGATAAAATGGTGCAGGAATATATGGTCAAAGGCGGTAAGCAAATGATTGACGACGTCAATAAAGAGCTGCAGGCAAATAAAATTCAAGGTGAGTGGAAATAAGCTGCGGCTAGATCAAGATGATTAGGTTGATGTGGTCACAGCCGCTATGAATAAAGCCGAGAGGGACACAGGTTCAGCGCCTGATCTCCTCGGCTGTTTTTATCTGTCCAATAAAGGTATTTTTAAGTAATCTGCGGAATTTATTTATTTTGGGTGTAATCTTTATCTTTGTAAAAGGACGGATATTTATGAATGATATCATTACCAGGCTTCGTGCCGCAGGCTGCGTCTTTGCCGAAGACGAGGCGCAGCTGCTCATTTCCGCGGCACGGACGCCGGACGAACTTGAAGACATGGTAGATCGGCGTATCGCCGGCCTTCCTTTAGAACACATACTCGGCTGGGCGGAGTTTTGCGGTCTGCGGATCGCCGTAGATCCCGGCGTTTTCGTACCCCGCCGACGCACTGAGTTTCTCGCGAGCCAAGCCATTGCCCTCGCCCGCCAATCTGAGCGCCCTGTCGTCATTGACCTGTGCTGCGGCTCAGGAGCGATAGGCACCGCTCTTATCGCGACCCTGGACAGGGTCGAATTGTACGCCGCAGACATTGACCCCGTGGCGGTAAGATGCGCCCGCCGTAACATCGCCGATGGCGGTCAGGTGTTCGAAGGCGATTTGTATGAGCCGCTTCCTGCTGCTCTTCGAGGCCGTGTCGATATCCTGGTCGCCAACGTGCCCTACGTACCCACCGAGTCGATCGGGATGATGCCTCCGGAGGCACGCCTACACGAGGCCCGAGTAGCGCTCGACGGTGGCGCGGACGGGCTTGTCATCCAGCGACAATTGGCCACTGCCGCAACAACGTGGCTGACACCGGGTGGCCACCTGTTGGTCGAGACGAGCGAGCGCCAGGCGCCGCAAACCGTTGAAATCTTCGCCTGCAACGGGCTTATCCCGCAGGTCGTCAGTTCCGACGAGTTGGACGCGACCGTCGTCATCGGAACAAGGCCTGCAACCTTCAGCTCATCCCCGTCTGATCGCTTCTAACCCTTCGTTTGATTTATAAAAAAACCTGGCCGGTGGCCAGGTCCTTATCTAAAATCGTACTTTTGGGAACGAACTTGACTTTGTCCATCCCCCATCATCTCATCTGTAAAGATGAAAATTATCGTTATGGACACGATTCCAACATCCCCACATGTCTGTTACGATGATAGACATCTTTCCAGCGTCGCTCAGCGTACAAAAATGTATTTTTTCTCGTCTGTAAGTATTCAAAACATCGTTGGAGACATGACAACATATCCCCCTCGCCGCTGTAACGATGAAAAACACCGCTGCCGCTGTTAACTTGTTGTTTGTTGTGCCAATAAAATCGATAGTCTGTTTACATATCATTTATTATGTAAACATGATTCGCAAAATGGTACCATTGAAAGTATTTGCTCGGATCACAATGCACGTAAATTGTCAAAAGCGCCCCATATTCGGAGCGCTCTTGAATTCACTTCTCTATTCGCCTGGATTTTTTTTTCACATTAAAATGCGATCCAACTCATCAAGCCTTTGTATTTGATAGGTTGGAACGATGTCAGTGTCATTAGGCTTCATTTCAGGGTTGTACCAGCATGTATCTAGACCGGCCAGCTGCCCGCCTTTAATATCCGCACTTAAGGAATCTCCGATAATTAATCCGTTTTCCACTGAAAAATTAGGAATTCGTGCAAAAACATAATCAAAATATTCTTTCATTGGCTTTTGAAAACCCGTGTCCTCGGAAACAAAAATGCCTTTAAATAACGGATATAAGCCTGAATCACGCAAACGTTTATCCTGAGTCTTGGAAACACCGTTCGTAACAATATAGAGGTCATATTTATTTTGAAGGTTAGTTATCAGTTCAAATGCACCATCAATGTGCTGATGCCCCTCCTCTAGGTAACCGCGATATTTCTTTTCCAGCAATGTTCCATCAACTTCTTGACCATATTCCTTGAATAACATGTAAAATCGAGTATTCACGACCTCATCGCGATCTATTGTTCCTTCTTCAAAGGACCTCCAGAGCCCTTGATTTATTTTCTTATATTGTGCTTCGATTTCAGTGGTTAAGGAAATTTGTTGCTCTTCGAACAGCAGGCGCAAGGCTAAGTTTTCTGCAGCACGAAAATCCAATAGCGTATCATCTACATCGAATAATAAAGTCTGGTATTTTTTCATAATGATCTCTCCATTTTCTGTATGGACGGGGTGTCACGTCTACCGCTTAATTTAAATACAACAATGCCACCGACAATAACAAGGACACCTATCAATTTGTTGAAAGTAAAAGGAACCTGGTTCAAACCCAGCCACCCAAGCGAATCCCACAATAAAGCAAACCCGAGCTGTGCGGTCAGAACGATAGAGATGGCATACGTTGGACCAAGCAGTCTTATCCCCTGCACCAGACAGGTTACGACGCCGACTCCGATCAAACCGCTGAACCAATACCAAATCTGCATATGCTGCAAGATAAATAAATGCTTTCCTTTAAAGATTAGGCCGAAAATTAGTGAAGCCATAAATCCCATTCCTAGAATGAACGTGGTTGTTGCCCAAGATCCCGCGCGTTCATTCACCTTACTGTTAAATATATTTTGCAGACTGACTAGGGAACCTGCGATTAGCGCCAATGATAATCCAAGAATCATCGATTACTCCCCCAACAAGTTTATTCGTAAATATTGTGGCTTGCCAGCGCACTTAATCCTTTCCTGTCTTTAACATGGATATACCCTTTATTGCGCTCAATCAGACCCTCTTTACAGAACTGCCCAATGACCCTATTCAAATGCCTATAGCTGGTTCCTATTAAATTTGCCGCATCCGGGAGACGGTCGGTACTTAATTGCCCATTAAAAAGTGAATCGGATTCGTCATAGGAAACTGACAATAAATAACTCGCCAATCGCACTTCCACCGGATACATTAAATTAAAGCTCAAAGAATTGGATTTTACATAAAACTTTTGTGTAATGATTTCCAATAAAAATTGCAGCAGCGGCGCATGATCGCTTCCGTATTTTTTCAACCAACGATGATGAATACCTATCATATTGACAGACGATACGGCCTCTACCGTATTAAGAATATCAGTCCCCCGTACGTATTCTATATCCCCGACCAACTCAAGCGGTGTCTTAAAAGAAAGAATAAGTGATTTGCCTTCCGCCGAGGTGGTATAAATTTTAATCTTACCCTTAACTAGCACATACAAAAACTGTGGAGTTTCACCCTGGGAACAGATCAGTTCCCCTTGATCAAAGCTGTAGAGCGACAAATACGGCAATAATAGTTTATTAAACACGGATTCCAATTGATAAACGTGCAAATAATGATTCAGTTGATCACGATCATGAACTTCTTTCATAACTCGGTTCACCTCAAGTTTCTTTCCTGTTACATACACATACTATCAAAATTTTAGGATCAACACACCAGCTATCATCATTCCGATACCGATGAACTGTGGCGCCCTCATCTTCCGCTTCAACACGCCGAACCATCCGTTGATATCAATTAAGAAGGTCAGACATAGCTGAGCAATCAACAGAGCAGATATAGTAAGAGTAATACCGATCTGATGAATAGCCGTAACATTACTGAAAATAATGACTGCCCCAAAAGCCCCGCCACTCAGATATAACGGTTTCACTCGCTTAAACCCTTGCCATTTCCGGTCTCGGACGAACATCAGGATCATCAAGGCCATAATAAAACCGGTTAACTGGGTGATTGCCGCTGTTTGCCACGTGCCGATATCTTGACTAATTCGTGAATTGGCTACCCCTTGCAGTGTAATAAAAGCCCCGCCAAAAAACGCAAATATACTCCCTCTCATAGTTCCGCTCTCCTCAATTTCCATTTATTCATTATTAAAAGATAAATTGAGCTATTGGAAAAGGACATATGTCCTCAGCATGGCCGTTGTCTGCGATGGCCTGCGAGAATAAAGAAAAAGCTGCCATGGCGGCAGCTTTAAAAAGTGGAGAAAGCCAGTTGTCGTCTTCCTCTTATTTTCAAAATTATTGAATGGATTGCAGATGCTCCTCGAGACGATCCCAAGTTTCAGTAATTCCTTGCTCCATTCCCATATCCATGACGGTTTTGAGTGCTTCAGCCGAAGCGTATTTACCCCGGTTGATAAGCTTCGTCTTGCCTTCGTATTCAACAAATGTCATCGTAACCTGTGTCGACGGCATTTCCTGATTTTCATTGCCTTCGGCATCCGAAAAGAAATCGACGTAAGCGATCTTTTCCGCCTCTACAATTTCCTTGTAAACTGCTTTACCCCAAGATTCGAATCCATAAAAATCCCCTTGCTTCTCATCGATACATTTCATGCAATAATGCCAGATGCCACCCGGACGAAAATCGACGTTACAAACCGTAAGCGTCCAGCCGCGAGGCCCCCACCAGTGCTTTAAATGCTCCGCATCGGAGAACGCTTTGAATACAAGCTCGCGCGGCGCATCAAAAATGCGCTCCAGAATAAGTTCTTGACCCTCTACCTTGGTAATCATTTTGTTCGACATTGAAAATCCCTCCATAAAATTTAATTTTGTTTGTTTTCTTTCGTTCGCAGCTTCTGCAGATAAGTCTCAAGAGCATCGAGTCGTTCATCCCACACACCTCGGTAGGTTTCAAGCCACGCGTCCAATTCCTGAAACGGCTCCAATCGGAGCTTGTAATTCCGGCGATTCGCGACAGCCTGCACCTCAACGAGACCGGACTCAAGCAGAACACGCAGATGCTTCGAGGCTTGCGGCTGCCGCAGCCCAAGCCGATCGGCGATATCCCCTACGGTTAAGGGGCCGTCGAGCAGGAGCTCCACAATGCGTAAACGATTGGGTTCAGCCAGTGCGCTAAAAGTTGTTATATCCATGATTCAGATGTTCCTTTGAGGAAACGCATGTAAACATCGGGTACGGCAAAGGCTCTTCTTCCTGTTCCAGTCATCTCAGGCCACCTCATTTCTTTGACAAGTTACCGTACTCACAATTACAATATACCCCAAAAGGAATATTCCTGTCAATGAATATATAAAAATAATTTGGTGTCGTTAATGATACAACCCCCTTCCTGTATGGAAGGGGGTTGCGTGTCGTTCTACTTTGACGGGATCGCAGGTTTTCAATAAAATCTGAGCCGCATTAATTGGAGTACGTACCTTTCGTGAATCGGTATAGCGAGTCGTACAAATTACGGATCTCCGGATCTTGACTTGTAGCCGCTTTCATCAAGACGGGGCCGCTGCCTTTGTAATACGCTTTAAATGCGTTCCCCATATAGCCATATTGGACTCCGCCTTTGAGATAGTCATAGAATCTGTCACGGAACACCTTATCCGTCAGCATCCGATCGTCAAATTCCATTTCCACGCCCATACCGTACGACTTGGCAATGTTCGCAGCATCTTCGATACGGTCAACATTCAGTGGCTCAAAGAAATAGTTCGGTTGAAAAGCAGCTGCATCAAAGCCGACATCTTTCCACATAAAGCTTTTGTACGCCAAGAAGTGAGGGATCCAGAAAGACTTGAGGCCCTGATCATGAACCTGATTATTGACTAATCGGATCATTTCAGGTCCAATTTCACTCGTACTTACCTGCTCATCCAACCAATACATGCCGACAAGCTCGAGATTGGAATAATTTTGTTCCTTCCAACGCTTTTTAACCTCTTGAATCCACCAGCTAACGACTTTCTGTCTGTTGGCCATGGCTGCTTCTTTGCCTACCATGCCATCATTAAAGTTCTCCGAAATCCCGTCACCGTCCACATCGCCGAAATCCGATAAATACTCTCCCGGATTCGGGATCATCATGACGACTTTTGTTTTATGCTTCGGCTGCCCAAGTTGCCCGCCGACTTCTTTGGTCGCATCATTCAGTTGACGCATGTCGCCTTGATCGGAAAGCGTCTTATCGAGATACCATTTCCAATCCGACAGGTTCGTTCCACCGCCGCCAAAGTCTCGCCATTGCGGAGTCATCAAACCGAGTGAAAGGACGCCGTCAAAGAGCCAATCGACCGGTTTCCCTTCCTTATTCATATAGCCGATCTCGGGGATCAGTTTCTCCTTCGTCCAGTTGCCGTCTCCGTTGGCATAATAACCATTGTATAAGAGCGATAAATTGCTAATTCCCGCCGTGTCTTTACCCGCTTGCAAATATGTGAATGGATCGGCTTTCACCTTCTTGGCACCCTTCACTTTTCCGTCGGTACCCCAGATCTCGATTTCATCGATGAACGACCACGCTCTTGAGTGCATGGAAAATGTCACTTTGACATAACGGGCATAAGCCGCCGACGCATCTGGACCGGGTCTTTCTACACCATCCTTGCTCCCATCCCAAACATAGTACTGATCTACCGGAGGGCCGTCGCTCCACAGATGCTCGGTCGCTTTATGGGAAAGCGTTCCCCAATGCTCTTTGTCGTCGGATACGTACATGGAAACCGTCAGAGGAAAGAGAATCGCCGAACCCGGCCAATCTTGCAGAAAATGGGCTTTAATGCTGGAAATGGATTTGGACTCGCCTAGATCAAACACGATTTCGCGAGTTTTCTTATGCAAATTTCCTACCCATGCAGGATCGAGTACGTTCGAGCTGCCAATTTTCCCATCCGTAAGCTTATTCCCGGTATCCGGATAGCCGGGTTCCGGCGCCTCCGACCATTCATAGCTTAAACCTTTGGCGAGATTGCGAAGTTCCGGTTGTTTCTCTGCTGCATGAACATTGGGGACCATGGTGCACATCATCACCGTGCAGACGGCCAGGGACATCCATTTTTTCATCGAAATCATCATTTTCCCTCCTGAATGAAAGTTTTGACTGCTTTACAATCAGATGCGTGAAGAGGCCTCTTCACTGTTAATACTAAGAGACCCGTCACGCCATACAAAGAGATAACTTCTTACTTTTATATACACTTGTTTACTTTATCTTTCTCTCAAAATAAAAATCTGGTTAGCTGCACCGATGGACCCAGCCAGATTGCCGAGTTCAGCGGGTCTGATCACGATGCCTCCCTGCAGCTGCTCCACTTTTGACGTGAGTATACCCCACCATTTCTCTTTGGAATCAACAAGTCCTCCGCCAATTAGAATCGCTTGCGGATTGAGTCCAAGATGAATGTTATAAATGACTATCGACAAGTCGTTCATAAAACGGTCGACCATGCTTACGATTTGCGGTTGACCTTGCTCCAGATCTTGAAGAACTTCCATGCCCGTCTTATATGGAAATTGGGCAGCTTCTCGCGCAGCCGCTACAAAAGCTGTGCCGGAGACATACTGTTCAATACACCCATATTGACCGCAATTGCAAGGACGCCCACCCGGCACAAGAATGACATGCCCCCATTCGCCGCCATTCCACTGCGCCCCGCGGATGAGTTCGCCACGAACCATATTGGCGCCACCAACCCCGGTACCAAGCGTTAACATCGTCAAATCACGATATCCTCTGCCTACGCCAAGCCATGCTTCCCCTAATAAGGCCGCATTGGCATCATTATCAATGGCTACGGGCAGGCCAAATTCAGACTCGAGCCATCCCTTCACATTCGCCCCCTGCCATCCGGGCAAATTCGCAGTCGCATAAACGATGTCTCCGGTCTCGGTGTTGACGCGACCCGCCGTACCGATGCCAATTCCGATCACGTCCGGTTGAGACGCAAGAAGATCCGCAATCACGGATCTTACTTTTCCCCTTATATGATCTCTTCCCTGAGCGGCGTCGGTCGCAATCTTGGTTTGATCCAATAGGTGACCTTGACTATTGATGACGATTCCTTTTATAGAAGTGCCCCCGATATCGATCCCAATCGCGTTCATGTGACATGCGACCCTTCATTACTCGGTTCCGTATGCATAGATAACGCTTGAATAAATCTCTCCGTGATATGCTGCGGGCGCGTTATGGCGCCTCCGATCACAGCGAATTGCGCCCCTGCATCCAAAGCGCGATTGACTTCCGAAGGTTGGCTATATTTCCCTTCCGCTACAACGGGCACTGGCACGCTACTAACCAATCGAGCGACCAATTCGATATCGGGTTCGCGGGTCTGCAGGCTATATGGCGTATATCCAGAAAGTGTTGTCGAAATATAATCAACCCCTAATTCAGCAGCGAATATCCCCTCCTCGTAAGTTGAAATGTCGGCCATAACCGGTATGTTCCGTGCCTTTAATTCTTTAACCGTATCCGTTAACGATCTTCCGTCAGGCCGTGTCCGATCTGTTCCATCAATGGCAATAATATCGGCCCCAGCCGCAAATACCGCCAAAGCGTCCTCGAGAGTCGGTGTAATGTAGACATCGCAACCTGATGTTTTCCTTTTATTTAGACCGATAATCGGTACTTGAATGAATTGTTTCATGACAAATATATCGGCAACCCCATTCGCACGAATCCCGATCGCACCTCCTAACTCGGCTGCTTTTGCCATTTCGGCCATATAATTCGGGCCATAGAGCGGCTCACCTTCGTACGCTTGACAAGAAACAACGATGCCTCTTTCCGTAATTAATTTTCTCATGCCGCTTGACTCCTTTCGACGTTTCGCTTCATCAAGCAATTTCAAGTCATCAATCACGAATTGCCTTCACTTAGCATGTCAGAAAGCTTCACCGCTTGCCCTCCGTGCAATCTCGAATGCTCCGCAGCGAATGCCATGAGATGGCTCTGTAAGGAGGCGCTTGCGGAAGTCAATCCGGCGGCCGGACTGCGGTCGAATAAACGGACATCCTTTACAAATTGGCCGACCATGCGCGCATCGCCGCCACCATGTCCGTCACCACCGGTAAAGCATTGAATGTCGACCTTCTCCCCGGTTGAAAACCGGTATAATGTGAAAGATCCTTCCTCCATGTCGCCACGAATTTCACCGTGTGTCCCCATGATTTGCACCCTTCGCGTACCGCTTTGCGTAAATCCGGACATTGTGAACGTGGCATTGGCTCCGCCTGCAAATTCCAAATTGACGACCTGATGGTCGACAACATTGTTATCACACCTATACACGCAACGTCCAAACGGACCTTCCTGAAGCGCCCTCATAATTCCCTCTTGCGACAAATCATGCGTCATATACCGTGCCCATGGATGGTGCGGTGGCTGGATGTACATCTTCAGCGCAGAGAACGGACAATCTTTCTCCACCTCGCACCCGTCGATGCAGCGGTCCGTCGCTCCCGCAGGCGCGTTCTCCGCCCTAAAATGAAGCAGCGATCCGAAGGAACTGACCGCCGTGCAAGTTTCCCCCATCAGCCATGAAATGATATCCAGATCATGGCATGATTTGGCCAATATCATCGGACTTGTTTCCTCTGCATTGCGCCAATTTCCCCGAACGAAGCTGTGTGCCATGTGCTCATATCCAACATTCTCTGTTAATTGGATTGTCGCGACTGTGCCCAGCTCTCCCGCTTCGATGCACTTCTTGATGCCAGCCCAAAATGGCGAATAACGCAGTACGTGACTGACGATAAGCAGCCGTTCGTATTTCTGCGCGGCTCTTACGAGCATGATGCATTCGTCCGGTTCGGGTGACATCGGTTTTTCCAGCAGCACGTGATAGCCTAATTCAAGCGCCTTCATGGCGGGGACGAAATGCATCCGGTCCAACGTGCAGATAATCATCACATCCGCTATGCGTCCCTGTTCGAACGCTTGCTCCCAAGATGCATAAGCATGCTCCGGGGCGATTCCATGAATTTCAGCAAACCGATTTCTGCGTTCTTCATCGGGTTCCGCTACGGCAACGAATTTGAGTTCATTCGGGTATTTCTCGGCATAAGGCCCGTAGATGTACCGGCCCCTACTGCCGGCACCAAGTATAACTGCTGTTATGGGTTGCATATCTTTCTCCTCCTAGTTGAGTCCGGTTTCAGTCCTAATTGTACTTGGCCAGGCACATCGTCAAAAGAGATCGTTGCTTACTTTCATATACATTTGTTGATATCAAATTTTGGACCGCAGCATCCTGTATTCCTGAGGCGTCGTTTCGTTTTGCTTCTTGAAGAAGCGGATGAAAGCCAACGCCGAATTATACCCAAGCGCGAGGGCAATTTCGTTTACTTTCATAGCGCTATCGAGGAGAAGCTCTTTCGCCTTCAAATTCCGGTAATCGGTAATGTAGTCGGACAATCCGATGCCTGTCATTTGCTTATAGAGCCTGGAAAAATAAGACGGGTTCAGTCCGACATGGTCTGCGATGGCGTTCAGGGAAATATCCGTGGAAATATGGGCCTCGATGTAACGGTGCGCCTTTTGCACAATTTCCGAGGGCAGCTTTGCGCCCTGTACTGCGTTCCAGTCGAATAGGCAGTCAGCGATTTGCATAAAGAATTGCCTCAAAGAAAGCCAAGGTTCTTCTTCACCGTATTGAAAAAGAGGAGCCAAATCATGAGCCGCATTCAAATAGGAGAGCATCTCCGAACTTTTGTTGATGTAGGCAAGAAAAACAGCGGCCATGGCATGGTAGAGCTCCTTCTTCCGTTCGTAAGGGGCTTTCTCCGCGCTCCAAATCTCCGTCAACTCGAGATACAGCTTATAAAATTCTTCTCGATGGCTGTTCTCCAGGCATTTAGCAAGAAGCTGAACGCGTGCATGATGGAAAAAATCGTTCTGCTTATCGGCCGCCGTGCCTTCTTCGGTCCGTCTGATGTCGGAATCACTCAGAATAACCTCGCTTGACATTCCCATCCCGTATGCAAATCCGTATTTCAAACTATGGAACCTTTCGAAAACACATTTCCATGCCACAGACTCGCTGCTTAGCATGAACGATACAGGAAGCTGCAGCAGCTTTTTGCACGTCCGCTGAATCGTCTCCAGCATGCCGCTAACATACGTGGCCGATTTTTTCCACTCCAACATGGATGCATCCTGTTGCGTTTGCGGATCATTCCCGTCTCCAGGTTGGATGAACCAGACGATTTTGGCTTGGTCGTACACATAGGAATAACATCGTACGTACGGTGACAAATATTCCTCCGTAATATTTTGCACAGCGTAAATTAGCAGCGCTTTGTCCGGAGCCGTTATCATCTCCTTCCAGCCATCCACGCGTCCAAGCAGCAAAAATATCGGCACGTCCGCACGCAGCGGCATATCGATATCTTTAAAATAGTTCTCCAATTGACTGTTCGTCACCGGTTTGCCCTGCAGCAGTCCAGCCACATATTCTTTCTGCAGCGAAGGCATCGCCAGCCGCATCCGGTTGTTAGCTCTTTCAAACATGCGCACCTGGTCGTATTCCTCTTCGAACTTTTCGATCGCCCGTTCGACGGACTGAATGATTTTCTCATCGCTTTCGATTTTCAGAATATATTCAAAGCTGCCGTACTTTACAGCGCTCTGTACGTAATGAAAATCATTAAAGCCGGTCAGCAAAATAACTTTGCACGCCGGCCACTGGGCTTTAATTTCCTGCAGCAGTTCAATGCCTTCAAGTCCGGGCATTTTGATGTCGGAAATAACGATATCGACCCGGTTATTCCGAAGTACTTCCAAAGCTTCTTCGCCGGAGTAAGCCTTCAGAAGGTCGAGATCCAGATGATCGGCTTGTTCGAAAAGTTCGATGAGGCCGTCCACGATGATCGGTAGATCGTCGACAATCAGCAATCGGTACATGCAATCCCCTCCCATAAGTGTTTCTGGATGAAATACAGCTCAGCTGCTGCCAAAATGAATCCGGACTTTTAGACCGCCAAGCTCCGAACGCGCCATTGTGATGCCGTATTCGGCACCATAACGGAGTTGGATTCGGCGATGAACGTTGACGAGACCCGTCGTCTCTTCGATGCGGCCTTCGGATCGCCGCAACCTGCTGTTCAGCCGGCTTATATCTTCATCCGTTATGGCATTCCCGTTGTCCTCTACATAGAAAGAGAACCCGTCTTCATTCTTCTCGCTGTGCACCCAAAGCGCACCCTCGGTCCGCATGTTGCCCAGTGCGTGCTTGTAGGCGTTCTCAATGATCGGCTGCAGCACAAGACGCGGAACGGGAAGCTCCGGCACATCGCCGTCAAACCTCGCTTGAATGCGGTCCCCGTAGCAGACCGACTGCATATCCACATAGGTGCGGGAATGCTTGACCTCGAGGGAAAGAGGGATTTCGTCCTCATCGTCCCTCGTGATGAAATGAAAATATTCACCGATATATAAGCAGAACTGGTACGCTTTTTCCTTCTGCCGCTCGGACTTGATCAACCTGCACAAGACAAAAAAGCAATTGTACAAAAAGTGCGGATTGATTTGCGATTGCAGCCGCTTCAGCTCCGATCGCTGGTTGCGGATTTGCTGCTCGTAATTTTCTTCAATTAAACTTCGCAGCGAGCGAATCGTATCGTTAAAGGCCTGGTACAAATACCCGAATTCGTCATGCCCGCGGTCTATGGCAATCGGCACCAACCGGTTCTGCTGAACGTGGCGGAACGAATGAACCAGCCGCATGAGCGGTTTGTAAATGAGCCTGAACAGGAAGTAGGAAAAAAACAAGCTAACAACCACAGCAAGGCCGCAAGCCCACCAAAACCAAACGCGGTATGTTTGGATCGGACCCAGCACGTTCGCTTCGGGTATCAGGCTGATCGAGTACGAGTTCCAGAGCAGAGAGTATTTGTACACCGCCAAATAACTCTTGCCCCCATACTTGACCGTTTGGTAACCCTCCTTTTTTCCTTCCGTTTGAATACCTTTAATAATCGCACTGGCCGTCTCAAGCAGGGCCGGATCGTTATCGCTCTGAATATGCCAGCCCCGGTCTATGTTGAGCAGAATGCTTTTGCCGCCTAGCGTGTTGCCGATTTGAGCCATCGTTTCTTGGATTTGCCGGGCGGACAGCTCGATCCCAATGACAAAGAGCGGCTCACGCCGCGTATTTGCCGGGTACTGCATGGAGATGAACAGCCGGTCGTTCCAATAGATAAACGGTTCCGTGTAAGGCTTGTTTTTCGGTTGCAATGCCGCGTACTCTTCCCTGTCGATCGTTGTGTCATATTTGACGCTCATCAGCGTCCGGCCGATGGAAGGAACGTACGCCCTCGCTTCCTGTATAAACGGGCTGGAGTCCTTCATCAGGACAAGCCGTTTCTGTATTTCGAGTATTTTCTGCGCCCGTTCGTAGTAAGACAAATCATTGCCGGTAGCCGCAAGCTCGATCAAATCGTCGTCCGTCACATATTTCGGCAAATACCGAACGATCCGGTCTGCCTCCTTTTCAAGCGAATCCAGGTAATACCGGGTCGTATTCAGCGTGGACTGCGATATTTCTTTGCGGATGCTCTCCGAGCCTTTCTCGTTGATTTGCCATGTGATGGCCATCAGGGGAAGCATGACGGCCATGAACGCGGCCATGATTTTTTTGAATATCGAAGAGTCCTTCAGTCGGAAAAAGCGCTTCATCGTCCGATCACCCGCTATCCTTGACATAAAAATCCTGAATGTTATTCTTTGACGCTTCCCATCACAATTCCTTTAATGAAAAAGCGCTGCAAGAACGGGTAAACGATCAATATGGGAAAAGCAGCGACGAATATTTGCGCCGCTTTGCTCGTGCGGTCGGACAACTTGCTGATCAGCTCCGCATCCTGTGTTTTAAGAAACCGGAAATCGAGTTTGATAATGATCGTTTGCAGAAACGTTTGCAGCGGGTATTTATCGGGATGATTCATCAGGATCATACCGTCGAACCAGCTATTCCAATGCCATACCATCGTGAACAGTCCTGTCGTTGCAAGGGCAGGAAGCGCTAAAGGCACATAGATTTTCAACAATGTTGCAAAATGTCCTGCCCCGTCGATTCGTGCCGATTCCTCCAGCTCTTTGGGCAGGTTCCGGTAAAAGTTAAGCAGTAAAATAACGTTAAACACCTGCAAGGCGCTAGGCAGTACAAGCGCCCAGATCGTATCGATCAATCCCAGCGCTTTCACCGTCAAGTACCACGGAATGAGACCGCCGCTGAATAAAATTGTAAACACAAACACCCAAACGTAAAATGTCCTAAGCCTAAACTGCCTCGTTTCTTTCGATAACGGATAGGCGGTCAAGATTGTTAGAAACATACTGATGGACGTTCCCAGTATGAGCCGTTCGAGCGAAACCCGAAAGGCGCGCAAATATTCAGGCTTGCCGAAGACGTTGTCATAAGCGGCCGTCGTAAATTCAACAGGCCACAGTGTGACCTTGCCTGCGGCTGCCGCCGATCCGGTACTGAACGATAAGGCCAGTATATGAATAATAGGCATCAGGCAGGCGAAAGAGATCGCTGCCAAGAAAATGGCGTTACCGCTCAAGAACAGCCGCCGGCCGAGTGGCATTTTGTAACGCATGATGTCCTCCCCTCTCTTCCCCGTAACTCTATTTAAAAAATGCGGTAATTCGCGAACCGGTACGCGAGGACATACGAAACCGAAATGAAGATAAACGAAACAATCGATTTCAACAGTCCGACCGCCGTAGCGAACCCGAACTGGGATTGCTCGACACCCATCCGATATACGAATGTATCGATAATATCCGCGCTTTCGTAAACTTGCGGACTGTACAAGTTGAATATTTGATCGAACCCGGCATTGAGAACGTTGCCAATGTTTAATGTAAACATCAGCACGATTATCGGCATCATGCCTGGAATCGTAATGTTCAGCGTCTGCTTCCAGCGTCCTGCGCCGTCGATTTCCGCAGCTTCGTACAGCGACGGATTAATGCCGGTCAATGCCGCCAAGTAAACGATCGTGCCATACCCGAACTCCTTCCAAACGTCCGAAACAACCATTACATAAGGGAACCAGTGATTGTTGCCGAGAAAGTAGATCGGTTTGATGCCAAGCAAACCGAGAGCTTGATTAAGAACCCCGGACGTCGGGGAAAGTACATCGATCAATATGCCGCTGAGCAGTACCCAGGACATGAAATGCGGTAAGTAAACGAGCGTTTGAAACGTCCGCTTGATCCATTCCCTGCTTAGCTCGTTCAGCAGGATGGCGATCGTAATCGGGACAAGCAAGCCTGCAACGATTTTCATAACTGATATAAAGACAGTATTGAAAAAAATTCGGCCAATGTCGGGGTATACGAACATATATTGGAAGTTTTTCAACCCAACGAACGGCGAACCGAACAGACCTTTGGTCGGAATATATTTTTGAAAAGCCATCATAATGCCCGCCATCGGGATGTAACTGAAAACGATGACAAAAATCAGTCCCGGAATCAGCATCAAATGAAGCGGCCATTCGCGTTTCCATATGCGTGAGATCGATTTCATTATGTACCACCACCTGCTTAAATTGCCATTCTTGTTCGAAAAGAAAGAGGGATCGTGCCTGATCCCTCCCGCTGTGAAGAACTATTTGTTCTTCGCGTACCATTCGTTCACTTCTTTAGTGATTTGATCTCCGCCAAGCTTTTTCCAGTCGGCGACGAATTTATCAAACTCATCGATCGATACCTGGTTCATAATAATTTTGAAAAACACTTCATCGCGTTTCTTCTCGAGGATCGCATTCTTCTCCACCATCGTTGGCGTCGGCGCCCCGAAAAACTTCGTTTGATCGAACTGGTTATTCTTTTTCATGCCAGGAACCAAAGAAACAGAGCCCTTAGGACCGGATATCCAATATTCCCACCACATGCTGGTATCGCCGTTCACGTATTTCATGGCCCGCTCAAACCGGTTTTTCTGATCTTTCGTCTTAGGAAGACTCGCGTCTTTATTGGCGATCGCCTTCGGCAGCACTTCGCCGTTATCGTTTGATTGACTGCCAACTCTAAGCGGATTAAGCAGCCAGTAATTGTTTTTCTTTTCTACGCGGTCTTTGCCGTATTCGTACACTTTATTATCTTCCGTCTGGTTGTTATCGACGACAATCCATTGATTCATCAGCTTGATGACCGCTTCCGGATTTTTCGCCTTCTTGGACACGACGTAGTATCTGTCAGCGCCTATTCCGATTTGCGCCTTTGCCGGTTTGTCATCCACGGAAGGTATCGGATATACACCCCATTCCTGCACTTCTTTACCGTCTTTGATCGCACCAGTCGCGAGGTGAGCAGGCACCCATTCAGCGCCGTAAACAAGACCGATGTTGTTGCCGAAAATGAGTTCCGACTCTTTTTGCGTGTCTTTCACGGCGAATTCCGGATCGATCAATCCTTTTTTGAACATGTCTTGAAGCGCCTTGAGCGCTTCTTTCATTTGCGGCTGAACATAGCCCATGACGAGTTTGCCTGTACCGTCATCGATCCAGTGACTCGGATCCCCATTCGTATCCAAATAGGCATGGTAGCCATTCAAGAAACCGATGAGGCCGGTTACTCCGTCTTCTTTCAAATCTTTGTTGAATGCAATGCCGTAAGCTCGTCCGGTTCCTCCAGGATCCTTCGTTTTAAACGCCTCTGCGATGGTCATTACATCCTGCATCGTCTTAGGCTCCGGTAAATTCAGCTTTTTGAGCCAATCGGTACGAACATATAGAAACTGTGCATAGTACGGATTGGATGATCTTGGAATCGCCATCAGCTTGCCGCCAAACGTGGCGGATTTCATTTGAGAACCGCCGTCCATTTTCATGAACTTTTTGGTCTCAGGCGTAGCGACCTTATCATAGACGCCAGTGAGATCCATGATCATATCCGCTTCAATCAATTGCTGAAGCTGGGTCGCATCGACCAGCATAAAGTCAGGAATATCGTTTGACGCGATGGCGATCTTCAGCTTTTCCTTGTACTGGTTGGTATCAGCGGCAACCCATTGATTCGTTATTTTGACCCCGATGTCTTTCTCGTAAGCCGCGTATACGGAATTGTTGTCGAAGGTTTCACCTGCATCGAATTTCAAATACGGATCCCCTTCTCTAACCGTAGATACTTCCAGCACCTTATTCGTTTCCGGCGATTGCGCGGTCGCTTCCGACGTGGATGCGGATGCGGACGGTTTCGGACTCGTTTGCGTTTGGCTGCTGCACGCCGTTGTGGTGATAAGACCGGTGATTAAAGCGGCTGCGAGCACGCCCTTCCCTCTCAGTTTCATATTCATACGACCCCTCCCATATGATTGGCATTCTCTTCAGGATGCTGTATGTTATCAACTTCCTTTGATAGTTTAAGTATAAGAAGCGGAGCGCGATCCTTCCATATACCAGTGTTTACTTTCATATACACCTCTTGATGGAGTCCTCACAGATAAATACGATGTAGCATACCCATGCCCCGACAATAACGCATTGCTGGAAAAAAACAAAGGCGTCTAGAACCGTTTTTCAATCCGGTTTAGACGCTTTTTCTTCTGCAATGTCCTACTATTAATTATTTCACATCTCTCGTCCACTATTGAATGTTTTATGAACCCGGCTTACGTTGTTGTGTTGAGGTCCAGGCGCCAGTCGTTACATCGCATGATGCTTCCCGGCGGATATTCAAAGTCGCACTCGCCAATAAGCTTGAAACCGAGTTTCCCGCAGATTGCGTTTGAAGCAGGATTATCGACGGACGGAAACGCATGAATATACCGATGCTTCTGCTCTGCTTTGGCGCTGGAGATTGCAGCTGCTGTTGCCACGCTCGCTATGCCTCTACCCTGGAAAGACGGCAGAACGCCCCAACCCATTTCATAAACGGTCTCTTCCTGCCAAACGCTTTCCCAATAACCAATATTGCCGACCACTTCGAGCTCCGGATGTAAGACGATTCCAAACATCCGTCCTTTCCCTTTACCGGCGATCTCGACATACCGCTTGTGACGGGCGAGGACCTGCTCCTCGGTCTCAGTTCCTCCCAAATGCTCCAGCATCTCCGGTACATTCATACGAAAGAGCACGGCAAGGTTTGCTTCTGCCCAAGGTTCTATTCGTACTTGCGATGCGTTCGATTGATTTGGCACATTTTAACTCCTATCATCTGAAATAAGAACATATGTTTCTTTAGTATAAAGACAAAAACTATTTTTGTACATATTTTTCTTATAGAAAGATATTTTCCATCGTTACTGATTTGAAGTTGGACCGTTAGGGAAGCCCGAGGCGCCGCATTACTTTTTCAGTGGCCTCGCGAAGCCCCTGACGGTTTTTCTTTTTTTTAAACCAGTTTTAAATAAATGCCTTTATAGTGAGTGTGTGCTACATGATCTATTCAAAAGGAGAGGCTCCCATGTTAAAAAAAATACTCATTGCCGCAATAGTTATTTCCGCACTAGGATACTTAGGGGCGTTAGCAGGGGATGAATTAGTTCTACGCTGGATCCTTAAGCCTGGAACCATCCTGCTCATAATCTTGTATGCTTCCATAGCGACGAAGGGGTTCTCAGCATATAAAAGAATCGTCATAGCCGGTTTACTGGTCTCAGCCGCCGGTGATGCGCTTCTGCTAATGAACGGCAGCAAGTGGTTTATGCTCGGGGTTTTCGTCTTTTTGGTCGCGCACCTTTTCTACATCTGCGCATTTTTCTTGCGCTGGCGTTACACTGTCTTGCACTTGTTGTATCTGATTCCTATCGGAATTTATGCCTTTCTGCTTTTGCAAGGGCTTCATTCGGGAATGCTTGCCAAAGGTGCGATCGGACTATGGATGCCTATCGTAGTCTATGTCATTATCATTTCATGTATGATCTGGAGCGCGATCATTAGTAGAAACGGAATAGCCATCACTGGGGCTATCCTGTTCTTCTTGTCCGACTCATTGCTGGCTTGGAATATGTTCGTCACACCTATGGCTTGGGCAGGCTATGGCGTTATGATAACCTATTACACCGCACAATTTCTAATTGCTCAAAGTACCGTGAGAAAACACCGATAATCGTTTCCCCTGATTTTCATAGTAATATTCTCACTTATTTTTGCTGACCCGAACGACTTGATTTTCTTTAGATCCGAATCTTTTCACATTTCTGGCGTGAGCACGTTCGATTTCGATCTCGCGATTGCGAGGTTCAGCGTTAGTAACAAGTGAGTCCATTAGCTGTTTGGCAACTACAGCCACATCGTTGATGGCTTGGTTAAAAGCCGCCTCATTAGCTTTTGATGGTACGTTGAAGCCTGAAAGCTTTCTAACGAATTGAAGCGAGGCGGCATGTATCTCATCGACGGTAGCTGGAGGGTCAAAATTGAATAGCGTCTTGATGTTTCGGCACATAGCTTGCTCCTTTTTATTACTGTTTTTTTATCAATTTTACTACACGCCAACGCTCCTCGCCAGCCGAAGGCAAATCCCTCTTCCGTTATTATTATGCATTTGTATCCAACATCGCCGGCATGTTGATTTCTTTCACGCAAGAGGCCTTAGAAAGGCCGATAACACATTTAACCATTAAAACGATATCTTGAAGCGGAATTTGTGTGCCTTTATAAGCGGAGAGGACTTTGTCTATCCCCTCTTCATACGGAATTTGCGTGGCAATTTCACCTGGATTGATACAAGTCACACCAATCCCATCTTTCTTTACATGTTCACGTATAGAATGGCTGATACCGCGCAATCCGAATTTTGAAGCTACAAATGATACTTGTGTAAAGCCAGCATTTTCAAGTCCTGCAGTAGAACCAATTAAAATAATTTTGGCATTTTCCGATTTTTTAAGATTAGGCAACAGCCTCTGAATACATGTGATCGTTGAGGTTACATTGGTATGAATAATATCTGCTATTTCTTTAGGATCATCGTTCTCAAAATTATAATCGTCCCTAAATCCATTTTTCTCCCAAATCCCCACATTATAAATGAATATATCTAGGGGATCATCCTGTATAAAACTTGCAATCTTCTCACTTGACGCAGGTAATGACAGGTCAGCTTCTATCCAAATTCGATCGACTCCGTCATTCATATCTAAACTCTCAGGGCGACTTCTGGAAACAATCCAAACCTTATCTCCTTTTTCCGGCAATCCTTTTACAAAAGCATCACCCAATCCCCTGCTTGCTCCAAAAATCATATAATTTTTCATGTTATCATCCCTTCTGGGGGCTAGAAGTATAGTACTTTTAGAATTCAATTAATCCCGCATAATCCCTGCATGGTTGTCAGAAAAAACAAATCAGGACAGCCTTCCCCTTAAGGGGTCAGCTGTCCCTATGCTTTCAAGCTCAATAACATAGTTCTATCTCTGGAATTCCTGCGGTTGATTCCTGAATATCGACATATTGACCGCCAAACCTTACCTTCGTATAGTACTCATAATGGCCGATGACCCCATAGTCGCCTTGCATGACACCTGGATAAGCCCGATTGACAGAGTAGATTTGGCTTCGATGAGCTTGCAGCGCCCTCCCCTTTGCTTCCCGTTGTAGAACAATATTGACTTTCCCGGTTATTGGAACTGCACCCGATGGTGCCGAGTCTGAACAATAATCATAGTAGTGGGGAATCGATGCGAAAAAAAACGAACAAAATTCGCTAGGTCTTAGTTTCTTCTCGGATTGAAGCACCGCTTGTTCCGTGGCTCGGGATATCGCAATGTGATCTCGATGTCCGGTAACTCCATTGGGAGGAAAGGTTACGATGACATGCGGATGCAGCCGAAGGATATAGGTTTCAATCTTTTCTGCCATTTCACCTAAATCTTGGCCGGCTAGACTTCCATCCTGATAACGGAGCATATAGAAGTCGGTTACGCCTAAAACGCTGCATGCTTGGGACAACTCCTGTTCCCTGAGAGTCGCAAGTTCCTGCCGACAGGTTACAAGATACTCGCCTGGTTTCCCCCCACAACCGGAAGTTGCGCAGATCAAATAGATGTCGTGGCCGATTTCTCGATATTTCGCCATTGTTCCTGCACATGCAAATGACTCATCATCGGGATGGGCAAAAACGAACAACAGCCTTTTTTTCATAGGATCCCTCCATATGACTCATTGTTTATCTTTTATTTTATGATAATGATCTAAGGCTAAAGCCATCATTCCGTAAATAGGCTCCTTTGTCGTCCTTTCGATGTGTCCAAAGGGTGCATATTGCTTAAATTGATTCGTGACATAATCCCTCACGAACTCATTATTGTGTAAAACCCCGCCCTGCAAGATGATTTGAAAAGGCTTTGCAGGTAGATTTATTCGCTCCATGACCGCCTTCCCGCTAGCAAATAACTCTTGAGCAGCTTGCAACATGATGGAATGTGCCAATGGATCGCCTTGCAGATGAGCTTGTGAGACGAGACTGGACAGTTCACCTACTTTTTCTACAGAGTAGTTGGTGCTGTAAGTCCAATTAAATAATTCTTCGGGATCCTTAAGTCCCAGATAAGGAAGAATATGATCAGCCAGCTTGTTTGGCGCCACCCTTCCATCCAATGTTTTCAAAATGCGAATGATGGCTTGTTTACCGATCCAATATCCGCTTCCTTCATCTCCGACTCGATGCCCCCAACCTCCCGCTCTAGCGAGTATGCCTTGATCATTCATGCCATAGACAATGGATCCTGTTCCGGCAATCATTAGAATACCGGGCTGACCGCCCGTTGTTCCCATCAGCGCAGCGAAACCGTCGTTTTCGATGATCAAATGTTTAGCGCTTATGCGTAAATGTTGCAGAGCCTCTTTGACAATACCTTCGATGATCTTGCGGTCATAATCGGTGTCCAAACCGGCTAGCCCCAACGCGGCGCAATCCGTTACGAATTCCTCTTCGCGGGCGACCGCGTCCTCGATGAACTCGCTGTCCTCCAAAGCATTGCGAATGGCAAAGATAATCTCTTTCACGGCAGCTTCCCTTCCGACACCCTGATAATTACAAGAACCGGACCTGCCTTGTCCGCGGATTCGGCCATGTTCATCGAAGAGGAAACATATGCTTTTCGTGCCGCCTCCGTCTACGGCTAGAAGTGGAATCTGATGTGCTGACATTATGGGTTCCCCCACTCCTTCATGACCTCATCTAATAACTGCAGTGCAGTTTGGCCTTTATGTTTCGATGAAAGGAGCCACTCGATTAGAGCTTTTTGTTGATGACCACGGTCCTGAATCATGCGGATCATCTCCCCTGGACTTGGCCCACCTGGCAAAGAGCGTATTTGTATAAAATTCACTGGATCTAAGGATTGCTTCAGGGTATCTTTACCCACGGTCAGATTACGATCAATGATCCCGCTGGCGACTTCATTAACTAATTCCCAAGTAATTTCATTTGCAGCTGAACCTGCCGACATCGCTCTTTTTACCACGGAACTAACGATATGGTGTGAGGTTCGAAAAGAGAGATTGTCCGTTCGAACTAAGGTATCCGCCAGTTCAGTAACAGTAGCGAAGCTGCTTTCTGTCCGTTTACGCAGCACTTCTTTATTGACGTCCATCGTCCCTACAACAACGGCCAGCAATCGATAGATCTTGTCCATAAGTTCAAGAGATTTCCATGCATAGGGCTGCATATCGTCCTCGGTATCGACAATATCGCCGAATGGCGTATTGTGCATCATCGTAAGCACTGTCTCTGCATTGCCCACACAACTGGAAAGCAAGGCACGTATATGTTCCAGTGAAACAGGGTTCCGTTTCTGCGGCATTATGGAGCTAATCTGCACATAAGGAGCAGCTACCTTGATCACAGCAAATTCCTGTGTACACCAAAGCAGCAAATCTTGAACCATCCTACCAAGGTTGATAGCCGCTAATTTAGTGGCGGCAGCGACTTCGCCCAGATAATCCGCTCCGCCAATTGCATCGTAAGAATTTTCTACCAGATCGTCAAAAGCCAGAAGCTCTTTCACCCGGTGACGGTCAATAGCAAAGCCTGTCGTAGTGAGCGCTGCCGCCCCCATACTGCTGCGGTTACAGTTATTGAATGCGGCCGTCAACCGGCGTATATCTCTAGTTAATGAGTCAACTACAGCCATGATATAGTGCGCCATCGTCGTAGGCTGCGCCTGCTGGGTATGCGTGTAGCCAATCATAACGGTCTGGACATGCTCTTCAGCAAAATGAAGAAGCTGCTCGCGCAGCTGTAATGCAGATTGCATCGTGACAAGCAGCTTCTCCCTAAGGACCATGCGATAAATGGTGACACCCATATCGTTACGGCTCTTCGCCAAATGCAAATTTCCTGCAATATCGCCTGCATGCTGATGAAGCTGATCCTCCACCTGAAAGAAGAGATCCTCAAACTCTCCTGTATAGTTAGAGTGGCGTAGACTATGAAGATCAAGATTTAGAATGGCTTTCGCTATCTCGTTAACCTCTTCTTGTGTGATCAATTGCTGTTCCTTCAGCATGATCAGGTGAGCCTTGTTCACGGCCATCATGGCATCTAGTAAATGCTTTTTGGCTTCATTATATGCAGGTTCTAGTACGGCCTCGGTGTATGTTTTTCCTGGGAATACTTGGCCTTCGGTTTCCATTATACGTTCACGATTGCCCATCCGGCTGTTCACCTCCGTCTTTCTTTACCGGCTTTTGCAGCCAGTTTTCGATTAATTGATGTAAATTGGCACTCGCTTCCGCGATGATCCAGTTCC
Source organism: Paenibacillus sp. GCM10027628 (assembly GCF_042676385.1). Taxonomy (NCBI): domain Bacteria; kingdom Bacillati; phylum Bacillota; class Bacilli; order Caryophanales; family Paenibacillaceae; genus Paenibacillus; species Paenibacillus sp. GCM10027628. Next base: position 87,941 of record NZ_JBHTHA010000046.1, on the reverse strand, counting down.
CGGCTTGTAAGGATGTCTGCCCGATTTGCCCCGTATATCCATCCCATCCCTCGGGACTGCTTTCCACCAATACATAAGGCAGATTCGATAGAGGAGGACTTGCCGTTAATTGTTCGTCACTGTCCCTTACATGAACCAATTCCGGACGAAATGCTTTGACTACCGACATTTCATAAGGACCTCCATGTCCTCTACCGTGTGTTCCTGTGAAAACTCCTGCTTCTTCAGCATCTTGTGTCGTCACCATTTGCCACCAGTTTACCAAGAGAATACTAGCGTCCATATACGCGGCCGTAATGGCTTCGGCTACTGTTCTAGCAACACCCATATTCCCATCATGTGCATTTAACAACAGCACATTTCGGATGCCCAGCTGACAAATGCCGTCAACGATTTCATATAAATAATTCGTAATGACAGACGGACTCACTGAGATCGTACCTGGATAATGACGGGTCTTGCCAGGACATGCGGTATAAGGAATCGCAGGATAAATAAGCGGCTTAAGCGAAGGATCGAGACGCCCCGCAAACCCGCTCGCCAGAATGATATCCGTACCCAGCGGTGAATGGGGTCCGTGGTATTCGATGGAACCGAGCGGAACGACTGCAAAACGTGCTTCTTCGAGAACGGACTGAATATCCCTACCATGTACATCCATAATATCCATGAGCTTAATTCCCCTCGTTAGGAAAATCGGGAGGCCCATACATTTCGGGGCCCCCCCACTGTTCTTATGGCTATTGCTTTAAGCTGATCATATTCACGAAAAGCCGAATCGCGCCAGGAACCAGGTTCGGAATTTCTCTGTACCACACAAGTGAACTATAGGTGTATGTTCCTTTGCCGTACTTAGCGCTTAAGAAAGTTCCAGTGAATTCTTTCTCCCCCGGATCTCCGTTCGAGATCAGCTCCGTATACTCGCTGCCCCACTCGGATGGGTTGTAAGCCGAACGATCTTGAATCCAGTTGTTCCAATCATCTGCAGTAATGGTATTTGGCGTCGTAAAGATCGGATGATCAGGAGCCAGCATCGTGACTTTCGAGTTTTCATCCGTGACGCGCCACTTAATTAACGGCTCACCGATTTTGATTGGATAAGGAGCAAGCTCAGGCTTCCACTTATCTTCCGGCTTATGATATTGAACGACTAGGTTGCCCCCATTCTCCACATATGAAAGCAGTCTTTGATTGCTGGCCAACAATTCCGGCCGGAAGCCATATGCGCGAATCCCCAGTACGATCGTGTCATATTGAGATAAGTCAGCCGACTGTATCGCTTTCGCATCAAGTTGTGTAACGTTCACACCAAACTGGGTTAAATATTTATCGATATTATCGAACCCGCTGGATACATAACCTACTTTCAACCCTGAAGGAACTTTTAAATCAAAGGCTTGAATCTTTAATTCAGCCGGCTGAATCAAGTAAGTTCTGCCAATATGCGGATACTCGATAACCTGAACGTTCTCCTTGCTCGTATCATCTCCACTCGTTGCTACTGCTGTTACGGTATATTTACCAACTGCTGTTCCAGCAGGAGCTTTGACTTGAAACGTAAGCGGCTTCGTCTCGCCCTTGGCGGCAAAGCTGACTTCCTGGGAAGCGGGAGTTACCGTCCAGTCTTTAGGCACGTTCAATGCAACAGTTGTTTTGGCTGCGCCCGGCGAGTAATTGCGAACCGTAACTTTGACCGGAATCGGCTCTTCGGTCTTCAATGTGTTAAGCACAGTAGCATCAGGGCTTAACGACATAGCAAAAGCCGGCAGCACAGCCACTTGCGTGGATGGGATCACATGTATTTTTCCTGAAACGCCATCCAACTGATACATGACGTCAGCGCTTACCACGGAAGGTTGGTATACCTGGAACTCCGTTGCATTCTTAGGTATTTGAACCTCGTAAGTCGCGGATACCGTCTGATTGTAGGTTAATTGATCAAACTTGGTGGTTCCGGCTGCTTTTGCCGTCCAACCTTCTGGCACATTCAGCTGGAGCTGAATATCTTTCAAATTGCTTTTGCCGCCATTGTAAGCAGTGACCGTCATTTTAACGGTTTGACCTGCAACAATTTCACTGGTTTCCGGCTTCACCTTAACCACCATCGACGTTGCTTCCATACCGGCTTTATTCAGCTGCTCCTCTTTCACCTGAAGGCGATACAGCAGATCTGTCTTGACGCTCGCTTCGAGCGTCGAAGCTTTAATATCGCTTATGGCAGCTTCAACATCCGCTTTCATTTCCTGTACTTCACGAGCTACTTCGGTGAAAACAGGGTACGCTTTTACGACTTCGCCTGCATCCTTGTTCAAGGTACGCAAATCTTTGATCACTTTCTGATCTTTACCCTTTGCTTCGACCTCTTTGGCCAAATCCTCGAACGTGAAGGCGATCCCATCAAAGAAATCATTCTCTTTCCCTGATACAGCGGATGAGCTTAACTTGTAATAGTTGAAGCTCGGGCCTTCATCGACGTGCCTGCCCATTCCTTGGCTTTTATGCATGAAGCGGGATTCTTCGCCTAATTGAACATAAGATGCGCCATAGATTTCATCATAATCTCCTACAGGTACAGCAACGTTGTAATCCTTCTCGTCAGCAGGAAGATAGAGCTTCTTGATTTGCCATGGCTGGAGGCCTTTTTTCAAATGTTCCGGGAACACTTCAGGGTTAGCGGCATCCTTGAAAGCGCGAACGGTTATCACGTTAATGGCACGGTGATGGCCGTGTGTCGATTCTTCATTGAGAAAAGCGGGAATGACCACATCAGGCCGCAGCTCTCTTATTTTCCGGATAAGTCTTTCATAAACGACGGATTCTCCCCACTTTTGCAGCGTCTCGTCCGGGCTTTTGGAGAATCCGAAGTCAAAAATGGGATCATTAATCTGCTCGCTTAATATATTCAGGTTAATATTGGTGATTTTAGAGGCTTCTTGCAGTTCGCGTGTACGAATAATGCCTAGTGCATTGCCTAGCTCACTGCCAATCTCGTTCTGGCCTCCTTCCCCACGGTTGGCAATGACACTTGATGTATTAACGCCTCTTCCTAATGAAAGATAGGCGAGCATGGCACTGTGCTCATCGTCAGGGTGTGCCCCCGTATTCATGGCACTTGCTATCGTGGTAAGCGGCTTAATCGATTTCCAGAGATCAACAACGCCTCTATCGGCGCTGGCAGTCTGCGTCATACCAGGCAGCAGCAAGCTTCCTAGTACAGCAACACTTGTGACGCTGGTTAACACTTTCATCCATGTACCCTTCTTCAAGTTGATTCCTCCTTTTTCACCTCTGAGCGCTAAGACTCTTATCATGCAGCGGTTGTGAACCTTAGGATTCCCGCAGAATGATCAACCTTTAGACAGCCGTCCCCGCTTTGTCGCCGGTTATTTTTTTAGAGAGAAAGAGAACGATAATGATCAGGATGATTTGCAACACGCCATATGCGCAAGCGGTTCCGAATTCAAACGAATACATTCTTTGGAAAATTTCTACGGATATTGGAGCTGTTTTGGATGTAAACAAGAGAATGGATGATACGAATTCACCAATGCCTGTAACGAAGGCCAATAAAGTACCGGCCAAGATGCCACTAAGCGATAAGGGGAAAACGATACGGCGAAAGCTATACCACCATGAGGCCCCCAAGTTACGGGCTGCCTCTTCGATGGACGGATCCATCTGCATCAGCGTAGCCGACGTTGAACGGAACACAAGCGGTAAATGGCGGACAAAGTAGGCTAATGGCAAAATCCAGAATGTCCCGATAAGCACTTGCCCGAAACTGAAGGCTGACGGTGCACTGAAAGCAGTTATCAAATTAATCCCTACGACCGTACCAGGTAAGGCCCAAGGAAGCATGATGAACACATCCAATAACGTCTTTCCTTTAAACTTGAGACGAATCATCGCATACGCGGCTGCAACCCCGAATATCACATTGCCAACCGTAGCAATAAAACTCATTTTGAAACTGTTCGCAATAGGGCGCCACGTTTTTCCGTTAGTAAACAATTCCACATAATGCTTGAACGTATATTCAGGTGGCAGTATTTGTGTCGTCCAGGTACCATCTGTGGAAAAGGAGATAAGAATCAGCACCAAAATGGGTAGGAGCAGAATGATAACACCGAGCGTAGAGAGCAGCATGGCCGTATATTTTCCCCAAACACTCTTGACCTCTGTCCGGTGTACGCTAACGCCTTTGCTCAAGTTTTGGTAGTTGCGCAAGCCTTGATACCAACGCATGATGATTAGAAACACGATCGACACAACGGATAATAAAGTAGACTGCGTTGCCGCCATATCCAAATTCCCGTTGGTGCGCGATAAATAAATTTGCATCGTCATCGTTCTTTCGATTCCAAAGATGAGAGGAGCCGTGTACGAAGCCATGGCGATCATAAATACAAGTAAGGATGAAGCGACGATAGCGGGTGTGAGCATGGGCAGTATGATTCGCCGCCAAATGTAAATTCGTCCTGCTCCGAGGCTTGCTGCCGCTTCCTCCAGCGACGGATCCAACCCTTTGATTGCCGCCGATGCCGTCATGTAGAAGTAGGTGTACATCGTAAAGGTGTGAACCATGAGAACGCCCCAGACGCCTTTTAACGAAAATGGCACGTGGTCCATCTCGAACCACAACTTGAGAGTCCGGGGAATAATGCCGCTTTCTCCATATAAAAAAGTGAACGAGAGCACACCTACGAGTGGTGGCAGCGCCATCGGCACCATGGCGAGAACCGTCAGCACCTTCCTGCCGGGAAACTCATAGCGTTCCAATAGAAAGGCCATGGTAACTCCAACGATCGCGCAAGTTACTACACTTAGAATGGAGATATAAACACTCGTCCAGAGGGCCTCCAAATTGGCGGTATGCTCCAAGCTAAAAAACCGCACATAGTTTTTCAAAGAAAGACTGCCTTCCATTCGAATACTCTGGATAAATGTCTGATACAGCGGAAACAGTACATAAGCAAGCAGCACAAGAAACAAAGGAGCGATTAATATATACACAAAGTAAGGCGATGCTGTGAGAGATGGATGTCTGATATTAGGTGCGGAAGAGCTTGTTTTTTTGAGATTCATCGTCCCATCCTCCGCCTATTCTAAGAAATAAATGCTTTCGCTAGGAATGTGAATCGCAAGCATTTCATCGCGCTGACGAACTTGGTGACCCTGATTGACGAACATCGCTTTCAACGGTCTGTTGGCAGCCTCCGTCAAGTAATTGACATTCACTCCGGTGAATTCGGCAATGACAACTTTTGCTAAGAACGTGTTCTCTGACTGTGAAGCCCCTGTCTGAACTTCGCGCACCGCCTCAGGTCGAATCGACATGGTCGTCTGTGCTCCCACTGTCAGCCGACAATCAGGGGCGCTATTCTTCATGAATCCGCACAGGACCAGCTCAGAAGAAACCCGGACATAGATCTGATCGCCCTCGATCCGCTCAACGATGCCTTCCCACAGGTTTGACTCGCCGATAAATGAAGCGACAAATCGGTTCAGCGGTCTGTTATAGATGTCCTCCGGCTTTCCAACCTGCTGTACAACGCCGCCTTGCATGACCATAATCCGGTCTGACATCGCCATCGCCTCAGCCTGATCATGCGTCACATAAATGGTTGTAATGCCGGATTCGAGCTGAAGCCTTTTGATCTCCAACCGTGTTTCTTCTCTTAATTTGGCGTCCAGATTCGATAAAGGCTCATCCAGGAGTAAAATATTCGGCTCAATGACGAGGGCTCTGGCAAGGGCAACCCGCTGCTGCTGTCCACCCGATAACTGGTCAATGCGCCGGCTGCCGTAACCTTGCAAGTGTACTTGTTGTAAGGCACGCTCCACTCTTCGGATCCTTTCCTCTTTCGGCCGTTTTCTAACCTGGAGGCCAAAGGCTACATTCTCAAAAACCGTCAGATGAGGAAACAAGGCGTAATTCTGAAACACCATCCCCGTATTACGTTTATGGGGAGGCACTGTCGTTACATCCTGATCGCCAAATACAATACGGCCTGAGGTTGGATAGTAAAAGCCTGCGATCATTCTCAGCGTTGTTGTTTTGCCGCATCCGCTAGGGCCAAGGAAAGTGAAGAACTCACCGGGCTGAATCCGAATGTGCACATTCTGAACGCCCGATACTTTCCCAAACTGCTTGGTTACATGTTCTAGAGCGACTTCGATCACGTACGGTACCTCCCTTATAAAGTGCTCGGGTAGCGACTCTAATTCACCGCTGCCCGAGGAGCTGATTCACTTACTTGGCGCCTTTTCCTTTAATATTCTCATCCCAGTACTGCATCCACTCTTTCTCCTTGTCAGCCATGACCGTCCAGTCGAGATTCATTGGCTTGAGCTCGATGCCTTTCAACCAAGCAGGGAGAGAATCTTTACTAATATCTGTGCGCGTAGGGATCTGGAACAATTTGTCGGCCAATTCCACACGAAGTTTGGAGTCGAATAAGAACTCATAAAACTTCTTGGCTGCTTCTTTGTTCTTTGCATTTTTCACCATGCCAACACCGTCTACAAGTATTGGTGCTCCGCTAGCCGGATAAATAAAATCAAACGGCTGATTTTTTAATTGCTTCTGAATCATGATGTCCTGCAAGTTCCAAAGCGACAACGTTCCTTCTTCGCGAGCTAATTTTAAGTAAAGATTGGTTGGATCCTGAGCATATTCTTTCGTATTGGCATCCAGCTTCTTGAGCCACTCATACCCTTTTTTAGGATCGGCAGCGCCTTCCTTGAAAATCATGGCGGAATAGATCGTTCTCATCGTTCCGGATGCAAGAACGCCACGGATGATGACTTTGCCTTTGTATTTCGGATCAAGCAATCCGTCCCAATCTTTAGGAGCGTCCTCTTGTTTGAGCGCTTTGGAATTGTACATGATGACCTCCGGCAGCAGCATCTCGCCATACCAGCGATCCTTAGCGTCTTTATACAGAGCAGGTATGCTGTCAGCGAAGCTTGGTTTGAAGCTTTCCAGGAGATCTTCGTTCGCCGCTGTCATCAATGCGGATTGCGTGCCGCCCCACCAGAAATCGGCTTGCGGGTTAGCTTTTTCTCCGCGAACTCGCTCTAGAATTTGCTGCGCTCCCATCGTTAGTACCTCGGCCTCAATATCCGGATACTTCGCGTTAAACTTTGGAATGATTTCATCGACGACACTTTTGTCTCTTGCCGTATAGATGACCAGTTTTTGCTTCTCCGCAGGTTTAGGCGCTTCAGTAGCAGCCGGTTTGTCAGATGGCTTCGCCTGGGGCGATTCGCTTGTCTTTACATTACTTGGCGCCGAGCCTCCGCATGCAGTAACCACAACCATAAAGATGCTGACTAGAATGCCTGCGAGCAATTTGGACACGTTCCCCTTACTTGTTTTCAATGGAATAACCTCCTGTAAGGTATATTTTGTTGTTGGAATTATCTACGGGGAATGCTTCTAGTGCGCTGTGAATCGCCCCGATGATGCCTGCTTTGTTGCCTAAGGCCGCCATCTTGATTTGAGGCACATAGGGAACCCATTCCGTCAGCATCTCTTGGATTTTCTCTACACCGCTCTTTCCGATGTAAATCATCTCCCCGCTTAAAATCAACAATTCTGGATCGAGTATGCTCACCATGTTAGCGATTCCGTACGCCCAATGCCTATAGATATCATTTAATAATTGGCTAGCCTTTTCGTGGCCATCTTCAGCATGTCGGATCAGCTGGCTCATCACGCCAGACTCACTTTCGAGGGAAGGAAGAGCGTTTCGGGCCTTTTCACGAATCATTGGCGCTGAATAATTTCTTTCAAAAACCCCATATTCACCTCGGCTAAGCTTATCAACCTGCCCCACCATCATATAACCGATCTCTCCGGATGCTTCACGAGAGCCCCGATAAAATTGACCGTCAATAATGATGCCGGCACCGATTCCCGTCCCCACATACATATAAACCTGATTCAGTACACCATGACCAACACCCTTATGAAACTCCCCTAAAGTCATCAGATTAACGTCATTATCGATCATAACAGGCAGACCTAACCGCTCCTCTATCTCCTGCTTAACCGGAAGCCCCATCCACCCTGTGCTTGGCGCATAACTCACGGTTCCATCACGACGCTGTGTAATTCCAGGCAAGCCTAAACCGATCCCAAGCAATCGGGATTTATCGAACCCGCTTCTACTAAGCAAGGTCCGAAGACCCAGTTCCAAACTACGAATGGCCATTTCTCCATTGGTTGGCTGCGGCAAGCGAATATTGTAATCCACTAACAAGTCACCGCTTAAATCAGCGATGGACATATTCAGCATACTTCCCTCAAAGATAGCCCCGACCACACCATAAGCTTGATAATTGTATTCAAGCAGAATCGGTTTCCTACCACCCTTGGACTCGCCAACACCCACCTCATGGATAAGTCCTTCATGGATCATTTCATCAACCAAAGAAGATACACATGGACGGCTTAGCTCAGTAAGCTTTGCCAGATCCGCTCTCGAAACCCGCTTATTCTCCCGAAGCTTTCGAAGAATTTCCTGCCGATTCATTTGTTTCACAAACTTGCTATTTCCTGTCTGATTGCGACCAAGCACCTTGTTCACCCCCTTTGATAGTAAAATTGACTAACAAAGTTTTCTATTACAATTCTTATTAAGAACTTTCTGAAATAAGTACAACTTCACTAAAAACCGGGCAAATAAAAAAAACGCCGAATCAAATTCAAGAATTTGATCCAGCGTTTTTGCCAAGTTAATTAAATTCGCTTTTTGCAATGAGATTGAGGAGTTGCATTTACGGTGTAAAAACCAGTTGTTGCTGCGTAATGCAATGAATACCTCCGCCCAACCAATTGATTTGGATCAGGTTGATTTTTCTCAAATCTTCCCTAACAATACCTTGCCTACTAATGGCCATGCTTGTCCCCTTCGATTCTCCTAAGAAAATCTATGCTCTTTTCTAAACACTCCCTATATTTCTGGAGATCATGGGTTTTATAAAAAGGATTCATAAATCCATGCTCAGATTCAACGATTTCAACTGTTGCTTCCTTCTTCTCCTTTAATTTTCTTTCTAAATCCAGTACATTTACCGACTTTTCATTGCTTGAAAAAAATAATAAAGTTGGACATCTAGGTTCTATCTCTACATAATCTCTAATTCTCGATCCATAAAACCCAATTATTCCATCAATCTCAAGTTCACTACTCATCCATGCAAGAGTTGCACCTATACTAAATCCGATGATATATACCCGATCATATTTATCTTTATTTACCCGCACAATTTGTTTCACATCATCTATAGATTTATTAAAACCAATTTCCATCATAAAATAGGAGTACGCTTTATCTTCTTGATCATAAGGAAATGATTCTCTATGTAATAAATTTGGACTAAATACATCAAAACCTTCATTCATCATCAAATCACAGAAATAATTTATATGATTATTAATTCCATATATTTCATGGAGGATAATCACTAAAGATCTTTTATTTGTACTCATTGAACTTCACATCTCTTTCAAATACTCTTGGTCCATACTACAGCCAAAATATACCTTTACTATCCCGATCTACAATCATTAATTGTGTTTCAAAGCTTTCATCAGATTTAATATCATCCACGAAATGCCACTTGTCTTTACTGTCCTTCCAATATATTTTCCATTTGTTATCCTCTAACCTAAATTGAGCTATAGGCAACTCTACTCGACTGCCAGGAATATATGAAGGTCTTTCTTGAACTAATGTTAAAGTATTGCCTCTGAATTTATACTTGATTTCAAATTCTTCTTTAAGATGTCTAGGTATTTTTCTTTCAATATAATTATCGAGGATTTTTTCTATCCTTTTCTTTGTAAATGCATCTAGCATTATAATCGCTCCAATTTGTTTATTGATTTTTATCAGCAATGATTTCAGTTAACGTTGTTGCATCTGCGAACCCTCTCCGACTTGCATTTATGAGTTCCATTGCGTTTAGATTTCATTTTATCATTTTTTGGTTTCAAAAGCCTTAGATAGAATTTCACTTAACTAGATGTAATCACGAACCCTCCTGGCTTAAGGCCCGGTAGGGGCGGCCGCGATGCGGTTAACCTGTGAGGGTTGTCTGCTGTTAGCAAGTGCCATTGCCTTCTTCGAGCTGATCAAACCAAAGTCTCTTTACTTCTATTAATTTCTGATCTTTAAATTCTAATTTATAAATGTCTGGCATCGATGTTGATTCCCAAAATTCAAATTCAAATTGGTTATTAAAATAATTTAAAATCAAAGTCATGATATCCCCATGTGTCCCAATTACAATTTTCTTTCCTCTATATTCATTTAATATTTTCATTATTGTTTTTATTGCTCTTCCTTGAGCACTAACGTTCGATTCACCATCAGGAAATGAGTAATAAATGTCTTTATAAACTTTCAGCTTCGCTTCCCTAAAATTCATTTCTTTGATCAGGCCTATTTCTCTTTCTCTAAGATCCTCAAATATTACAATCTTCTTAGTTCCAGCTGAGTCTTTAATAGTCTGAATTGCTCTTTCATACGGACTAGAAATAAAAATATCTATGTCTTCATCATTCAAAATTGATTTGATCTTAAGCGCATCTTCTTTTCCTTTATTTGAGAGACCTCTCGTTCTCTCCATACCCTCTATATATGGAGACTCGGCATGTCTGACAAAGTAAATGACGGTTCTCATTATTTTCACTTCTTTCAATATAAGCTCTGCAATGGTTTCATCAAACGTTATTGTATCACGAACCCTCACTTGCTTAAGGCGCGATAGGCCAGGTCCGACGGGCTTACGCAGAGCAATGTTGTCTGCTGATTCCACTTCCTCGATGTACTTCGGGAGACAAAGGGGCGTGAGCCCCGTAGCGTGAATACAGTGTTATAAGATGGTCGGGATTTCTTTACGGGAATAACAATATCAAACAAAACCCTCATATAAAGATTCTTTCATACTGACTGCCAAGCTTTCTTCTACCATTCCTTCATAAGTCGGTGTTAGCTGATGCCGTCGGCTTCTTCGAATTTACTTAAAAAATCTATTACTTGGTTCTTAATATTGTCTGTTATTCCTGTCTTAAATTCCGTTTCTATTAAAAATGTCTTTAAGTCTCCCATTTCTTCTTCGTCATCAATTATTACAAATTTACTTATTTTCATTCCTGATTCTTCTGTATTCTTTAAATACTCTTTAACTTCTCTCCCTCGAATTGCCCCGTCAATTATGGGCGTCATTCCTATAACTTTATTTATTCCATTGATTTCAAAGATCGATTGTAATTGTTTTAATGTTCTTCCTTCTCTCCAAGATGAACTAACAACAATACTCGCATCTGTTTTATGTAATATGTCTTGTAAATTACTAATACAGTCTGGATCAAACTCATGTCCAAAGTATTTGTTGCTCTGAATCATATGTCTTGAAGTTACCATTACTCCGTCTATATCTAAGAATATCAACTTCATAGAATCAACTCTCTTAATAAAATGGGTTCATTGTTTATATAGTGTTTGTTTAATATACGATTTCGACGGTTTCAGCTAACGTTCTTGTATTCACGAACCCGAAAGGCTTAAATTAACGACTGGGTGGCTCCGCCACTTAGCCTTGTAGGGTTGTCTGCATGAATCTACTTCCCTGAATCACTTCTGGCAGACCAAGGGGCGTCAGCCCCTTAGCGTGAATACGGTGTTATCAGATGTTAATGTCCTCGTAGAGCTACTTTCAAGTTATGGGTTTCCATATATGTATTTTATTTTCTTTGTTACTTTCTTTTTTATTTTATATTGTTTGCATAAAAATTCTCCAACTGTCATTCTATTGCTCATATAATATGAAGGTATCTTCAATACTTCCCCATTCTCAAATAGTAACCTATACTCGTCTTCATCTGGACTGGCTATATTAATTCTTATGTACCCTGCTTTTCTTTCACTATAAAATTCTACTGTTTTAATTTCATTAATTTCGATCTCTAAATTGTTAATATTAAAAAAGTGCTTACTCAACTTACCGTCAGAAATACGATAGTTATTTCCTACTATAATCAAACTCATTATTGCTGAAAAAATCACGCTTACAACAAGCAACGTATGTTGCATGTTGAAATATAAAATAACATTGAATCCAATCATTAAGATGTTTAAAAAAATCTTTGCTAATAGGCTTCTCTGAAATATCATCTTAAAAATCATTCCTTAACATTAATTTCTGATAAAGTTTGGTATTTACGATGCTGAGAGACTTAAACGACTGGAGGGAGTTGGTGCGTCAGCACTTAGTCTAGCAGGCTTGTCCGCTGAATCTGCTCCCCTGCCAAAAGCTTCCCGCGGACTGAAGGCGTTAGCCCGACGCGTGAATACTTTTGTTAGACGATGCCATTCGACTTCATAGAAAATACTAACTATATCCTTACCTTATGTTTATAAAATAATTATTTTAGTATTTCTGATACAATTTTAATAACTCTCTTATCGGGCTTACTACAAGTGATATCAATTGCCCTTGCCTTTAATTCACTATCAATACTAATAATCTTATAATCTTGAAAATCATTATATTTAGCTAAATCAGAAAATATCTCATAGGAAAAATTACCATTACCTTTAGTTGTTAAATAAAAAGTGATTTTCTTATTCTTTATTTCAACCTTTTCTAATGTACCAATACTATTAATATATTCCTTTGTTGGATGAACCCATGAACTAATATCTGTAACAACTTCTTTATTATTAATTTCATCTTTTTCCGAAGGGATTGATTGCTCTTTAACTGTATCAACAATCGGTATATCATCTACACTATTAATATCCTTGTTAGTTGAACATCCTTGAAGAATTATTATTAAAATTATTATATTAATATATTTCATTTTTTCTTTTAGTCTCCTATATTTTGAATGGTTTCGTCTAACGTTTTTGTGTTCCCGAACCCTCACCACCCTAAGGCGCGGTAGCGCCGGGTCCGACGGACTTAGCCAGTGCAGGGTTGCCTGAATCCACTTCCTCGAAATGCCTTTGGCAGACCATGGGGCATTAGCCCCGCACTGTGAATACGGTGTTAGAAGATGCCTGCGGCTACTTGAGATACCCTCAAATATTCTTCACATCATTAAACTCAACACAAAAAGGTTGCATTTCAGGTTTTAAACAGTACTCAATTCTTTGTCTGAAATCTTTCCATTCAACTTTTTTTAGTGCTTCTTCTTTCGGAAAATAGCCTGACTCAAAGCTTTCTGATGTTTGTATTAATTCTCCACCTATTGGCTTCGCTAAAAATAGGGTATTACAAATTGAATTTCCTACGTTCTGAAAAATTCCGCAGAATTTTATAATTTCTATGTCTATTCCTGATTCTTCTTTTGTTTCTTATTGCAGCATGAATTAAGGACTCTCCTTCTTCTACTTGACCACCAGGCATCTCCCAGCTGCCGAAACGATATGTTTTGGTGGATTCATCGCTTTACTCCTTAAAAAGATTTTTTATGTATTTATGATCTTAGGTATTTTCGTCTTTAAATGCTCTCCGCAAGTTTCAGCTAACGTTCTTGTATTCACGAACCCAAGAACCTTAAGTGGCTTTAGCGCCAGGTCCGTCAGGCTTAGGCTCGCAGGGTTGTCTGCTGATTCCGCTTCTCCGAAAAGCCTCTGCAGACCAAGGGCCGTTAGGCACGCCGCGTGAATACGCTGTTAGATGAAGTAACCTGGCTACTTGAAATTGCTTACTATTCCTTATTTTTTTAGGGTACTTCAATAGCTATTTTTCCATCTTTCGTAAATGCTTTTACTTTCATTTCATTTATTTCTGCTATCGCATACCAAATTCTCTTCCAATTAGTATCTATAATATTCCCTTCGATAATTTCTCCATGTTTATCTGTAACTTCGATTTTTGTTATATCTGGAGTATCAATTAAACCATATAAGATTCTAAAGCTCTCTTTCAGATCTAAATGAATTCTATCAGCCTCGAGATAATTACTTTGGTAGGCGAATAATAAGAAGATGAATCGATTACCTTCCAACCATCCTTATCATTTCCTTCAAATATTGCTACCCCGATTCCAATATTGCCATTATCAAATGGTGCTTTGAACAAACCTATTTTCTTCTCATCTACTTGGTTTATATAAAGTAGTTCATAGTTTTTATTAGGAGATTGTTTACGAAATGCTTCATCTATCGAATTGCTTTTGCAACCTCCTATGAATAAGCAGAGATAAATAAAAATAATTAGGATTTTAAGTTGTTTCATGTTTTCTCCTATTCTAACAGGTTATTTCATCTAACGTTCTTGTGTTCCCGAACCCTCACCGACTTAAGGCTGATTGGCCGGGCGCGATGCGCTTAGTCGGTGCAGGGTTGTCTGCCTGATACGACTTCCCAGAAATGACTCTGGCAGACCAAGGGGCGTAAGCCACGCAGTGGAAACACGATGTTATACGAGGGATAAGCCAGCCTTGAATTTGCTTACAAAATGTCTTCAAGTACCCATATGGCTATTGCATCTCCAGGACAAGCAACAACTTCCCAAACTTCATTATTGAATTTGTTATTTAAGACCCCTAACTGCCAACTTTCATACTTATCATGATGACCATAAACAAATAATACTTCTCCAGAATCAAAAACGATAAATAAATGAGGCATCGAATCTCCTAATTTAACATTAGTTACATGTTTTAATCTTAAATCACATATTCTTTTTGAATCCTCAAGCCAACTTGAAACCGGCATTTCATCTTCAGATTGAGGAAAGGTTTCTGGCCAAGTATTATAAATAATAAACCTGCTTTCAATATTCAAATATATTTGCCCATCTAAACGATTCTTGTTTGTATCAGATTCTGAGAAGATTACCTTGAGTCCGTAGAAATTTATCCCTTCAATGTATGAACCAACACATAAATATTTTAGTGTCTTTTCTGCAATTTCTTTTAGATGTGTCTCCATGTATCAACCTCTTTTGGTGTATTTATTGATAAGTTGCCTATCTTTCATATAACGTTCTTGTTCCCGAACCCTCACCGACTTAAGGCCGATTGGCCAGGCGCAATTCGCTTAGGTTATGCAGGGTTGTCTGCTTGATACAACATCTCCGAAAAACTACTGGCAGACCAAGGGGCGTCAGCGCCGCAGCGTGAATACGGTGTTATGTGAAGTTCTCTCTCCTATGATTAACTTAAATTGTACTTTAGTTTTGATTCAACATATTCGTTACTACCAATACATTTAATTTGATACATGAGCAAATGAATTCTAAATACATAACCAAATTCTTTATAATTATCTATACCAACTTCAAAATCATCCTTATCTTCGTTGATCTTCCATGAAACACTGAAACTAATTTTCTCAGGGTTATAGTGAATACCAATATAACCCAGTTCTTTCTCTTCATTCTCAACATCTTCATAAATTACAAAATCTAAACCAGAGTGCCATTCTAATAGACTTATAGCAATTTCTAAGGATCTAACTAAAGCATGTACTAATTCAAAGTATAATTCTATTTCATTTATTTTTGGTACTTCATATAGGTGCTCCATTTTATTTCTAATCGTATTCAACTTACTTAAAGACCTAGAACTAAACAATCCTATCTCTTCTATAAATGAAAGCTTCTTTTCAAATTTTAGATTTCGCTTGGAAATATATTCATATAAATTTACCATAGAAAAAAATGTGTCGATCTGGCAATCCATAGCCCTCTTTAAGTTTGACACACAATTAATTAAACTAGCATTCGAACCATTATTTAACCCCTCTTCGGCAAACTTTAAATAATCTCTCGCGAACAACTCGAAGTTAGGTAATTTTAAGGAACTCCCTGATCCACCATCATGTATTGTATTTTTGTAGTACTTAAGGATTATCTTTTCAAATTTTTCAACTTTATCAGTCATTGTATCACTCCTTTTTAGAGAATTTCACATAACGTTGTTATATTCACGAACCCGAAAGGCTTTAAGGAGCGCCAGCGACTGGGTGGCTCCGCCACTTACCCTTGCAGGGTTGTCTACTTGATTCCACTTCCCCGAAAATACTTCTGGCAACCGGGGGCATCAGCCCCAATGCGTGAATACGGTGTTATGCAATGCCAGTGCCTTCTCGAATACACATTCAAGCTCTTCTATTTATTCCTCTCAATAGCCTCTTTAAATACCTGAATCGGTTTTTGATAATTTATCGGTTTATGAATCAACTTATTAAGCCATTTTAGCCGTTCAATGTTATCTTTAAAATCATCTTCGGTAAAAAATGTTGCTTCTTTCATCGTACCTAAAACACTTCTATTGTTGGTTCTAGCAATCAAAAATTCAGATCCTTCTTGAACATACCTATCTATTTTATCCTTTTTAACACCTTCACTTAGTAGATATTCTCTGAGTGTTGTTAGAAACTTTTCTTTCAACATTGATAATTGTCCCGTTCTAATTCCATCTATAATTACACACAAACGAGATAAGTCATTAATAAATACAATGTGCTTTCGGTTATTGAGTTTATAAATGTTAACATGCCAACTCAATAAAGTTAGCTCATCATTAACATCTTCCGGATTGACCTTCATGTCCTTCAACAATGTTTGGGTAAGTCTTAATATAATCATCTAGCTCGTCCCTTTCTAGCTTTGCAGTGGTTTCCCATAACATTCTTGTATTCAAGAACCCAAGAACCTTAAGCCCCAAAGGGGCGGCAGCGACGCGGTTAGGTTCGAAGGGTTGTCCGCCTGATTTCACTTCCTCGAAATTCCTCGGGTGGACCAAGGAGCCGCCAGGCGCCGCAGCGTGAATACGGTATTAGGCGATGTTACAGCCCTCTTCGAATCTACTCACAAACATCACTGTGCTTTAAACATTAAATATATTTCTTGTTTTTCTGAATAGTGTATTCCAATAATTTCTTTACAGTTAGTTAAAATGTATTCAACTCCCCTTGCACTGTCTCCTCTTGTTACATTCTTCTTTTCAATGCTTTTACATGTGGTATCGTATTTTCCTTTTTGTTTTCCACCATGTTTATCTCTTGAGTTATCAAATATATATTCTATTTCCTTCCCATTGAAGTTAAGGTCACTTATTATTGGATCTCCTTCCTCTGTGTAACTAGTAATTCTAATTTTTGATTCTTTCTGTGTTTCAAAATCTTTAATAAATATATCGATTTTATCTAAATTCACAGGGCCAGGATGACCTGGAATTATATCTCCATTTTCTTTTGCTTTATTCGAGTCATATGTATTACATGAAGAAAGCAATAGCATAGAAAGAATAATCAATAATATTCTCCTCATGATATTGCCCCCAGTTTTATCAGGTTTATATGATTTGCTGTAATTTCACCTAACGTTCTTATATTCGCGACGTCCGGCGTCAGCCGGATGTGTCTGCTGATTCCGCTTCCTCGAGATCACTTCTGCAGACCGAGAGCCGTCAGGCTCGATGCGCGAATACAGTGTTATATGATGCCGACGACTTCTCTGAATAATCTTACTACTAGTATTGGATCATTATCACGTTATTAATAAAGCTATGTTGTTAGCTGCCAGGATAAACAACTAGTCTACTAATGTATATTCGAAGTTTAACTCATTCATATTACGTTTGGATAACTGTTGTAGAGTAGCAATTAAAACAGATTGGGCCATTAAGGTAGCATCATAGGAGTCTTTCATAAATTGATCATACTCATCAGATCCATCAAAAAAATGATATTTAACAGGAAAGTTCAAACTTCCATGTATAAATTTTGAACGATAATCGTACATGCCTTTAAACAATTTCTTATAATCGGTTTGTTTTCCAAGAAAAACCTGTGATTTTTCTAACAATTGTTCTTTAATTCCATTATTACTTGTACAATAAAGTGACTCTAGACCTATCATAGTAAAGAATAAATCCATTCCCTCGTTTGTTTCTCCATTAGAACCAAAAAGATAAGTTAATGCTGTAAGTGCCCTATCAACTGGTGTGCCACCTACTCCATCAAGAAATCCGGCCTTTTCTGTGATCCAGTTCCAAACAGTATGAATTTCTAAGTGTTCAAGGACTGGCCATCTTGTTTTTTGAGTAAATAAGAATACTTCTTGAAAATTATTGTTCATCATTTTTAATTTCTGATAAAATTGATTGTCAATGAAAATAACTCCTTGATCTACTCGAATAGAGCCTACCCTTGCTATGTTTATACAAATGATGAAATCATATAGCCGTTTAATGAAATGGTCAACTGAAATCTTACTCCATAAAACAATGGAAGGGATATTCCATGATTCAATTCCTGCAACAGGTTTATCAATAATCTCCATTGTTGTATAAGCTAAAAGAAATATCTTTTTTCTTCCAAGTGTTTCTGTTTTAAAGAAATTTATTCTACTATCACTTTCATCCAACAGCTGAAATTTTACTATAACTTGATATGATGATAATTGCTCAGCTTTTAACGGGAAAATATATTCTGATGAAATTAACTCTTTAATAACTTGATTAGTAATTTCATCAAAATCCAATTCAATTGGAAGTGGTAATAAAATTGGGAGTATAGCTTCAATCCTTTGATTAATGGGTTGCAATGTTTATTTCCTCCTCAATTACATTTTCTATAATCGATTTAATTTTTTCAATCTTTTATTGATAGAGTTCCGTCGGTTTCAAAATAACGTGTCCTGTATTCACGAACCCTCACTGGCTTAAGGCCTGTAGGACCGGCCGTAATGCGGTTAGCCAGTGCAGGTTTGTCTGCCTGATACGACTTCTTCGAAATGCCACAGACGGACCAATGGCCGCAAGGACCGGCGCGTGAATAAGTCGTTATATGAAGTTCCCTTCATCTTCGAAATTTCCCACAGGTTTTTTTATTTCATAGTCTTCTCTTTAATCTCTAGATTTAATTCTTTGAAGTATTCAATAAGTTTTTCTGCTTCTTGTTTAAATCCAATTGAATAACTAACTATCGTCCCATTTAAATTAGTATAGGTAAAACTTAAACCCTTAAATCCACCTCTTGGACCAATATATTTAACAATATCT
This sequence comes from Paenibacillus sp. GCM10027628, assembly GCF_042676385.1. Classification (NCBI taxonomy): domain Bacteria; kingdom Bacillati; phylum Bacillota; class Bacilli; order Caryophanales; family Paenibacillaceae; genus Paenibacillus; species Paenibacillus sp. GCM10027628. Next base: position 68,905 of record NZ_JBHTHA010000046.1, on the reverse strand, counting down.
CTCGCACTTTTATATTCTTCTTGCTTTGTTTTCTTCTTTCTTCTATTTCCAAAAGATATTCTTCGTCAATAATTTCAAGAGATGACCACAATACATCTAATGATCCTATTCCTGGAAAATGTACACCGGTAAAATTATCATTTAGCTCGCGACCACGTCCCGTAATTGCCAATTGTATATCCTTCAGATCCCGCAATCAGTCCCTTCAAATATTGAGTTAGATCTACATTAAGTCTGACTTTTATTCTATCTTTCATATTCAACACCTCCGCTTCGTAAAAGATCTTATAATTTTCTTGGGGAATGTCATATAACGTTGTTGTGTTCCCGACGCCTCACTGACTAAAAGCCCAAAGGGCTGGCCGCGACGCGGTTAGTCGGTGCAGGTGCGTCTGCTGAATATTCTTCCTCGAAATTCCTCTTGCAGACCAAGGAGCATAAGCTCCGTAGCAGGAATATGGTGTTATCGGATGTCCCCGTCTTCTTCGAAATAACCCTCAAATCGTTCTTTAATCATCTTCAAGATGGTCCTGATTATGAAATTCTTATTAATCTTCAGATTTTAATCTTTTTTTCATGTTCTTTATATATTTGATTGGTTTCTTCTTTGTTCATTATTTGTTACCTCTCTTTTTTACATTAGTTTTCAGTGCTTTCGCTTAACGTTCTTGTATTCACGAACCCTCACTGGCTTAAGCCGCGTTAGCGGCGGGTCGAAGACTTAGCCAGTGCAGGGTTGTCTGCCTGATTCCGCTTCTTCGAAATCCCTCAGGCAGACCAAGGGCAGTAAGGCCCGCAGCGTGAATACGGTGTTATCCGAAGCATGCTTGAATCTGCCCGCAAAATAAAAAAACATCATTGATTTCGCTAAAGAATTCATGATGTTCTTAAATTAAAGTCATTTATTAAGTCTTCTAGATTGATGTAAAACCGTTAATACCTCTACTTCATTCTTGCTTATTCTGTAAATTATTCGATAATTCTTATATAGCTTTTCACGTATACTATGTTCTTTAAATTCTGGAACCGCTCTACCTGAGAACGGAAATTCAGTAATATCAACTGTTGAGGTTATTAATTGTTTAATAAAATTACGAGCATTCTCTTCTGAGTCTGGTTTAATATATTCAAAAATAATTTCCAAATCATTTAATGAACGGGGTGACCATGTTAATTTAGCCATTTAGAGATTTTCTCCATTGCTTCATCATGAGGTATTCCTTGACCTAGGTTTACTTCTTTTAATCCTTCTTCAATCCTTGCCCGAACATATAATTTGTAAAGGATATCTTCCATTGTTACATCCTCTGGTAACTCCTGTATGAGCTTAATCACTTCGCCTTTAATACTCATCGTAATTCACCTCGCGCAAATTATTATTTTATTTCATTATAAACCACATCTAATTATGTGTGTTATTATTTATAGGTTTAAATATGGGTTTTTATAAGCTTATCTTCTAATGTTTCGGATAACGTTTGTGCATTCACGAACCCTCACTGCCTTAAGCGACCAACGGGAGCGGCCGCGACGCGGTTAGGCAGTGCAGGGCTGTCCGCTGAAACAGCTGTTTAGGAGATGCTACATGCGGACCGAGGGGCGTTAGCCCCGATGCGTGAGTGCGGTGTTATCTGATGGGGCACCTTCGAAGCGATACTTAAAAGAACTTATACAAACCTTCTTGGAAATACCTATATTCTTCATCTGTTATCCTTAATCTACCATAGGATTCAAAGAATAATTCTTTATCCCCCTTTTGATCAAAAACATTCTGCTTAGATCTGATAGCCAACGCGATATCAAATCGTGGATCACCAAACGCAGCTCTAGGCCAATCGGTAATACCAATTACATTATTGTTGTTAACCAATACATTATTAGTGTGAAAATCGCCATGAATCAGAGTGTTCTCAATCGGTTTGGGTCTATCATTTTTCAGTCGTATAAAATTCTTCAGTGCCATCCACATGATAATTAGCTAGATTGTGACTTGCCTTTATGAGCATAGTATCTAACCAAGGTTGATCATTCTTGCGCAAGACAACAGGGCATTGGCTTTCATGGATTTGCTTTAAACATAAACCATAGTGAGATATAACTTTTTCTCTAACCCAAAGATTAGGTTTACTCCCTAAGAAATGTTTCAAACTAATTCCATCAATGTAATCCATGAGTAGCCATCTAGTTTTGTCCTGAATATGGAAAGCATAGGCCTTTGGAACCGGTAGTCCAGTAGTCGAAAGATATTGTAATGCTTTATGTTCCTCCGTTAACCATTCATTAAATAAGGCATGCTCAGTCTTTTTAATAATGAACTGATGATCACGAGTTTCAATTTTAATAACAAGCGAAGTATGCCCTTGTCGAGGGAATGAGATGTTCTGAATCGCTCCTATTTGATCTACAAATTCAACAGGGATATTATGAATGTCCATTGGCTTGGTCTCTCCTCTTCCTTCCTTCATGCCCTTTCAGATAACGTTGTTGTATTCACGAACCCTCACTGGCTTAAGGCGCGTAGCGCCGGGTCCAACGGACTTAGCCAGTGCAGGGTTGTCTGCCTGATTGAGCTCCCTCGAAATGCCTCTGGCAGACCAAGGGGCGTAAGGCCCGTAACGTGAATACGGTGTTAGGTGATGTCATTGCCTTCATGAAATACCTACAAAATGGACTTCTATGTGTTTGAAAATTTCATTATTATCTTTTATGATAATTCTCTTCTCTGAATATTCATCAGTCAGTTCCAAAATGTCTTTTATTCCATTCTTGTCATATCCTCTATTCCAATTAAAAATTATTGTATATAAATTCCTTATTGTTTGCTTATAATTCCAACTTTCAAAACCCAATCGTGTTCTAACAAATCGCCTGATGACCCGAAAATCCCTCAAATATTTATTAGGGGTTAATAAAAAGATTAAATCAGCTTTATTAATGCTATCTTGACCCCACTTGTAATGAACACCCTCGATAATCCATGATTCTTGTTTTAGTATTTCATTAAGCCTTGAATCTCTAACTTCAATAGAATTTCTGCGGTTTTCCGCGCATCGATCCCAAACGAGATTATCAGTTTCGTAATAATGAATTCCATACTTCTTTGACAATTCTCTCGCAATATATGATTTGCCGCTTCCGCAAGCTCCAATGATTCGGATCTTTATATCAATCACTCCCATGAAAAGGCTTGCATTAAATAGTATTGCAATGATTTCACCTAACGTTCTTGTATTCACGAATCCTCACTGGATTAAGGCGCTAGACCCGGGTCCGACGGACTTAGCCAGTGCAGGGTTGTCTGCCTGATTCCACTTCCCCGAAAATGCTTCTGGCAGACCAAGGGGCGTAGGCCCCGCAGCGTGAATACGGTGTTAGATGATGCCTGCGGCTACTTGAGAGAGACCCTCAAATATTCTTTACATCATTAAACTCAACACAAAAAGGTTGCATTTCAGGTTTTAAACAATACTCTATTCTTTGTCTGAAATCTTTCCATTCAACTTTTTTTAGTGCTTCTTCTATCGGAAAGTAGCCTGACTCCAAGCTTTCTGATGTTTGTATTAATTCTCCACCTATTGGTTTCGCTAAAAATAGGGTGTTACAAATTGAATTTCCTACGTTCTGAAATATTCCGCAGAATTTTATAATTTCTATGTCTATTCCTGATTCTTCTTTTGTTTCTCTTATTGCAGCATGACTTAAGGACTCACCTTCTTCAACTTGACCACCAGGCATCTCCCAGCCTCTTCTTGGTCCTTTGATAAGTAATAATTCGTTATTGTCATTTATTACAATTGCAGCTGCCGAAACGATATGTTTTGGTGGATTCATCGCTTTACTCCTTAAAAAGATTTTTTATGTATTTATGATCTAAGGTATTTTCGTCTTTAAATGCTCTCCGCAGGTATCATGTAACATTGTAGTGTTCCCGACGCCTCACCGACTTAAGCCCGAAGGGCGGCCACGACGGGCCTGACTGATGTAGGTATGCGAAAGTTGGTGCTCCAGCAATTACAGGATATAGCGATGAATATGCTCTGAAGTGACCGATTCAAAGGGGACCACAAGTTGACCCAAAAATCGCTCCCCATGGCCCAAATAAGCTTTCATGGTCTTTAAGCTATAACCCTTTCGTTTCAAAATCTCATGGAGCCGAGCCAAAGCTCTTTGTTCATAGTCCGATTCCTCTCTTGAACAAAAGGCATTTCGATCCATAAAGCCGATTGCTCCCCTATTTTTACAGAAATTTCTTATTGATTAAAATTCGCTTCACCCCCATAATTTCCTCCCTTCAGCATGAAAACAAAAAAGAGACAACCTGTTCCAATCAGTTGTCTCCGATTCTTTCGGCAATATGTATGTTTTTGTCAGTTTCATAATACGTCAGAGCGTTGGCGTTTATCTATATCTTCTCCGTAGTCTCCCCAACCGCAGCAGAAATCTACTCCAATTCCTTTTCCCTGCGAATGATTTCATCCATCGAAGTATTCAGAGCCGCTTGCGGGCCTGGGAAATGTTTCTTGTAGTAGGCAAAGTCCATAATGATCAATAGAATCAGCATGCCTCCCAAGGCGTATCCTGCCATCTGATTCGGCGGAATGACCATGACGACGCAGATGAAAACAATCCAAATAAGTGAAACAACGGAGATAAAATCGCTATACTTGCCAAGGTTCCAAGGGCCGAGATGTTTATCTTGGAACTTCCCTTGTGATTTGGCGATCAACTTGAGCAGAATAGGAATTCCGTATGCAACGTACAGTCCCACGACGCTCACGGCTGTTAAGAACGCTATTGTTGTATATGTAGCATCCGGATTGATCGTTTTGATGATGTAATCGATGAAGGCAAGTAGGAATGAAAGGATAATGGCCAGCCAAATGGCTTTGGCGGGGGTGCGGAATTTTTTGGAGATTTGTGCCCATTGGCTGCTGAACGGCATCCCTTTGTCGCGTGAGAAGGCGTACATCATCCGCGAAAAGGACGTGATGGAAGCCAATCCGCAGAACCACATGGCGGCGGTGACGAGCCAAAGGATGACGGAACCGAATGTACCGCCGAGCGCTTGGCTGATTACGTAGATGAAGGCGTTGCCCGAGCTGGTCGCTGCGGCGGCATCTTTGATCGAAAGTGTGACAAAGGCAAGCATGATGAAGCCGATGACGAAAGAGTAAGCGACGGAAGTGAAAATACCCCAAGGTGCGCGTACGCGTGGGTTGATCGTTTCTTCGATGGTGTGCGCGGATGCATCATATCCCGTGAATGTCCATTGCGCTTGCAAAAGCCCTATGAGGAACGCGAGCATGTAAGGTTTATCGGAATATGTCTCGCCAACTTTGAACAAATAATCGATGCTGTTTAAGCCCCCTTTTGTAAAAAAAGCAAGGGAAACCACCAAAACGGCAACGATGGCGATATGATACCACGCTGAAAAGTCGTTCAGCTTGGCGACAATTCGTATGCCAATATGGTTTAAAATGCCGTGCGTCAGCAGGATGACGGTAAAAGCAATAAGTACGGTCGTATTATTGGACTCGTAACCGAATACACTGCCAAGCAGCGGGTCGGCAAACAAAGCGACGGAATAATCGATACCGGCGACGATTCCGATTTGCCCGATCAGGTTGATCCAAGCTGTATACCAGCCCCATCGTTTGTTTTTCAAAATGGCGGCCCAGTGATAAAGAGCACCGGCTGTCGGAATCGCCGAAGCGAGTTCAGCCATCGCGGCAGCGATGAACATAACGAATAGAGCGACGATCGGCCAGCCAAACCCCATCATACCGGCACCGCCATAGGTCAAACCGTGACCATATAAGGACACCGCACCGGTGAGAATGGAAATGATCGAGAACGAAATCGCGAAGTTGGAGAATCCCCCCATACTCCGCAGCAGCTCCTGCGCATAACCGAATTTGTTCAAATCCTGTTTATCTTTATCGTGGTGGTTAGCATGTGTGCTCATGTTATACCTCCCTAGAGTTTTGCTTTAGCAAAACTTGCATCGTAAGCATAGGCTGAGTTTTTCATAAGAAAAACAGGTTATTTCCCTAGAAAGCTTTCATGCTTACTTTCATCGAAATTCTGAACGTTTCTTCCCGCAATCCGTACAATCCACCAAGCAAACGCACAAGTTAAGACAACCAATAAGATACCGATCACTAGACTCACTCCTGCCCACCTCCTTCTCGTATTCTTGCGGCTCTACCTCCAAATCCATGTTGATCCGCTGCTCTTTCTATTATATTCGCAAGGTTTCTAATAAGACTTCGGCGCTGAACGTTCCAAGAACAGAAAAAGATCAAGTCTCATTAATGAATAGACTTGATCTTTCTCTTTTTAATTAATAATTTGTAAGACGTTACGAACGGATTGTGCCGATCTATCAAGATCTGATTTCTCTTTTTCCGTCAATTGCAATTCTAGTATTTTTTCAATACCGTCCCCGCCGATGATCGTCGGTACGCCAAGGTATAAATCGCGATACCCGTACTCCCCTTCTAAATAGGCAACGGAAGGAAGAACGCGCTTCTTATCTTTAAGGATGGCTTCCGCCATCTGTACTAAAGAAGCTGCAGGCGCGTAGTAAGCGCTCCCATTTCCGAGAAGGTTTACGATTTCACCGCCGCCCTTACGTGTGCGCTCGACAATGGCGTCAAGTCGTTCTCCAGAAATAAGCTTGTCTACGGGAATACCTCCAACACTCGAATACCGAACTAGCGGAACCATATCATCCCCGTGGCCGCCAAGTACAAACCCCGTAACATCTTCTACAGATACATTCAATTCCTGAGCAACAAATGTATTAAACCGGGCTGTATCCAGAACTCCGGATTGGCCTATTACACGATGTTTCGGAAACCCGGTCGTTTTGTAACATACATACGTCATGGCATCTACCGGATTACTCAAGATCAAAATGTAGCTATTAGGCGCATACTTGGCTACATTTTCGGAAACTCCCTTCATGATGCCTGCATTGGTATTCACCAAATCATCGCGGCTCATGCCAGGTTTACGGGCAATGCCCGCCGTAATGATAACCAAGTCCGCATCCTGAATATCCTCAAAATTGGATGTGCCTGTTATATTAGCATTGAAACCTTGCACTGGTCCTGCTTCAAGCATATCTAAAGCTTTTCCTTTTGTGGGGTTTTCCAGATTTGGAATATCAACCAATACAACGTCTCCAAGCTCTTTTTGAGCTAGCATAAGCGCTGCCGTGGCCCCTGTAAATCCAGCCCCGACTACTGCGATTTTCTTCCTTTTAAACGCCATATGGATTACCCCCTCTCAAGTTGTCCACTACTTTTCACAGTTGTATTCCCTGAGTTGAGTCTCTCATTGATTTCTTTATAAGTCCCCAAATGCGGCCCTTTAAAGTGCTTTCTAGCACGCAGCGCATACGTAATGATCAAAATGACAAATAATACGATGAATGCTTTTCCCGTTGCATAGTGAACAGTCCATTGCTCCGTAATTTTAACATCGTTTGGAGCTATGCAAAATAATACATCTAAGAAGAGTACCCAGGCAATTGCAACCACATTCACAAAAACGCTCCAATTTCCTAATGACCACGGACCGTCATCGTCTTTCGTCCAGACACCTCTCATTTGTGCGCGAAGTTTGAGGAAAAGAGGGATTAGATAAGAGCTATGCAAACCAATTACAGTTAACGCGGTTACAACGGCATATACATTATCGAGAAGGCCGCATAAGAAGGCTAAAATAACGGTAATCCAAATCGCATTGGCAGGCGTGCGGAATTTCTCAGAGACTTTGCCCCACAGGTTGGATAACGGTAATCCTTTATCTCGAGAGAAAGCGTAAATCATTCGGGAAGCGGAAGTAACCCCGGATAAACCGCAGAACCACATCGCAATCGTCACCATCCAAAGGATAACCTTACCGAAGACTCCTCCCATTGCTTGCTCAATAGCTACGATAAAAGCATTTCCGCCGCCGGCAGCTACAGCAGCAGGATCCTTAATGGACATCGTGACTAACGCCAGCATAATGAAACCGAAAATGCCGGATACGACAACAGATGTAAATACACCCCAAGGAGCACGTACCTTCGCATCAACCGTTTCCTCACTCGTATGGGCAGAAGCATCATATCCGGTAATCGTCCACTGTGCTTGTAACAATCCCACGATAAACGCAAACCAATAAGGTGTAGAACTGTTCGCCACTGTTGAGAAACTTGTATCAAACAAATAACTAACATCCTGTGTAGGTCCGAAATAAATCAAAGCTCCGATAATCAAACCTACCCCGAGCAAATGATAGAAGGCAGATACATCATTGAGTTTAGATACAATTCGAATGCCAACATGATTTAAACAGGCATGGCTAATCAAAATAATCGCATAAACGAGTAAGGTTTCGGATTTCGTCGGATCTTGGAATAATAGCGAAGATGCAAAACCGGCACATCCATAATCAATACCCGCAACAATTGTAACTTGACCAATCATGTTAAACCATGCAGAGAACCAACCATATCCCGGATTTCCAAGAATAGATGCCCAGTGGTAAATGGCCCCGGATGTTGGAATCGCAGAAGTCAATTCCGCTATGGCTGCCGATAAAAACAAAACAAAGATAACAACAATCGGCCAACCCATCCCCATCATTGCCGGTCCGCCTTGATTAAAACCAAAACCGAATAGCGTAACCGCACCTGTCAGAATCGAGATGACCGAGAAAGAAATAGCGAAATTGGAGAATCCCCCCATATCGCGCATGAGTTCCTGTTTGTATCCGAATGCATTCAGGTCGTCACCAGTATGCCCCTTCAGGCGAGCCAGCTTGACTCCGTTTCGAGCTTTCAAAAATAAAGCAATCATCACAATAAGAGCAACAGCAATTAAAGTCAATCCTAACGTCATACGCAATCCCCCAGTTTTCTTTTACGAATTTAAGAGTGATTATTCGGGCGTCTTCTCTTTCTTGTATTTCCTGTTGGATCGGTCTGCTGATCAGTAGCTGGTTGTTCTTCCTGACTTTCAGTAGTAGTTGTTTCTGCGTTAATCGGCGTTTCTTCTACAACATCAAGAGTTTCAGCGATTTGATCCTGTTTTCCTTGACTTTCTTCAGCTTGCTGAGTGGCGGGAGTTGTCAATTCACTTTTTTTTTTAGAATCGAATCAATACCATCATCCGGTCTAGGAATAAGGTGAGCTGCAACCAATACCCCGACTCGTTTAGCAGCTTCTTTCCCTGCTTCAAGAGCAGCTTGAACGGCTCCAACATCGCCTTCAACCAAGATCGTTACGAGGCCCGCGTCCACTTGTTCTTGTTTAATAAGTTTTACATCCGCCGCTTTAATCATGGCATCGGCTGCCTCGACTGACGCGATAAATCCTCTCGTTTCAATCATACCTAGCGCTTTTGACATCCCCATCACCTGCTTTCTACATCTATTGAGTCTACAATACCGATAATGACGGCATCAATCGGCAAATCCTTATCCTTGAGAACGAACCGGGCCGCGCTCCCTTTGGTCACCATAACTTTATCTCCGATACCTGCGCCAATACGATCCAATGCGACAAAAGGAGCATCAATCGGTGTCCCGGTCGGCCCTTCCGGTTGGACAAATAAAAATTTCAGACCTGTTAAATCATCCTCTTTACGCGTTGCCCACACATTCCCGATTACTGTGCCAACTTGCATGTTTTCACCACCTCATGATTCTTTGACAAGGATCGTCATCCCTTTGTCCCTTGCGGTATCGCGTGCTAACGGGGTAACGAGGGTCGACCGAGAAACAAGAATAGTGGCAACATCGGCAACCTGCACATCTCTCTGGGTCAGTACTCTTTTATCAAAATACAATGTCTTCTCGTTCTGGACGTTATCTTGGTCTGTACTACCGCTATCCCTAGGTGCAACTTGCAATTCGGATGGCCCGGCAAATGTTGCCCCAAAAGAAACGAGCATGTCTTTATGCATACGAATATGCTGTTTATAGCACCTTGCATGCTCTGGCAGTCGTTCTTCATCTGAATTTTCAGGTTGAAGGATCCATAGTAAAGATTGTGAAGGCACCAACGTCACCGGTATTCCATTTTGCAAAATACTTGCCAACAGCTCGCTTGGAGCTGAGTCGGTGAATCCTAATGCTCCCCGGATTAGTATATCCTGGTCAATGTCCAACAAAACCGCATGCTGGATATCGCTTACCACAGATAAAAGATCGGGAGAGCGAAATGACATCGGAGTAACATGCCATTTCGCCTGTAGACCCGCTGCAATGTTGTTGACTTCTTCTTGGTCATGGTTATCATCATGAACGAGAAGCAAGCGTGATTTCTGGTAAATTGATTCCGTTTTCGCCGCTTGCAAATTTTTGATAACTTCTCTGACAATTTGTTCAATGACGGCTTTATCGATGGATAATGTCATTATAAACCCTTCGAATCCGCTGATTTTATTAAAGTCCCGGTATCGCCGGTGGTAAGAAACGCGGCATTCGCTTCATCGGTATCTATGTGCATTTCAAGCTTGTAGCGTTCCGAAACGCGAATGAGCACTTTTTCGAAAATAATCGGTCGCATGCCCTGTGTTTGGACTTGAACCAGTTCGCCATTCTCAACCCCAAATGCAGCCGCGTCATCAGGTGTCATATGAATATGGCACTGGGCTACGATTAACCCTTCAGAAATATGAATGCTGCCTTTCGGGCCCACAATCGTCACGGGCGAAGAACCTTTAATATCCCCCGATTCTCGAAGGGGCGGCTCGAGTCCGAGCTTAACGGAGTCCGTCTTGCTTACCTCGACTTGCGTTGCTCCCCTAACGGGCCCGAGTATTCTAACCCTTTCAATGCTCCCCTTAGGCCCGGCGATGAGCACAGTTTCATTCGCGGCAAATTGACCGGGTTGAGATAAATCCGCCTTCTTCGTTAGCTCATATCCGGAACCGAATAATGCTGCCAAATGCTCTTTCGACAAATGCGCATGTCGTGCAGAGACGCCGATGGGTATAGCTGATTTTATTTTTTCTTCCTGATTGAGATGAAGCACCACTTCATCAACAATCGATTTTATCATTTGCGGGTCCATGATTCGCACACCTCACTTTCCGTTAAGGCATCAGATGCGTTTATTTTTCCAATTCAAATTTAGGCAAAATGCTTTCCAGTTCGTTGTGTGGGCGTGCGATAACATGAACGGATAAAAGCTCACCAACGCGTTGCGCTGCCGCCGCACCTGCATCTGTCGCCGCTTTTACTGCGCCAACATCTCCACGAACAAGCACCGTTACAAGTCCGCCGCCTGCATGGACCTTGCCGACCAAATGAACATTCGCCGCTTTTACCATCGCATCCGCCGCTTCAATAGACGCTACCAGCCCTTTTGTTTCGATCATGCCTAATGCAGTAAGTTCTCTTGTCATTTGAAATTCCTCCTAGAGTTTAATTAAATTAGATTTGGGAAATCACTTGATTGACTAATTTGACGATCGTTTCCTTGTCAACATTTCCTGCTGAACCAAACTTGGCTAAAACTTTGCCTACGACTTCATCGATCTGAGCATCTTTCGAATGCGGTGCCTCTGGTTTTGAATTTGTCGGAGCCTTTGCACTACCGGGTTTAGGGACATCCACATGTTTGATGCCGTAAGCAAGACGTTTAATGTTCATCAAATGATGGGCTGTCAAATTATCAGAGGTAATATTGCCTCCGAACGACCCGCAACCTAGCGTAAATGAAGGTTTGAGTCCAGTCGTTCCGCCAACTGCGCCGAGTGCGGATGGCGTATTGACGACAATTCTTGATACTGGCATTCGTAAAGCAAATGTGCGGGCAATTTCGTCATCCGTTGTATGAATAGCCAGCGTATGCCCTCTTCCGCCTAAATCCAAAAGACGTTCGCAGATATCCAAAGCTTCCTTCGAACCCTCAACGGTATACAAAGCAAAGACTGGAGCCAGTTTCTCTATGGAAAAAGGAATGTCTTTCCCGATATTTGTTTCCTCCGCGATCAACAAGCGCGTATCAGCGGGAATCGTAATGCCTGCCATTTCCGCGATAACTCGCGCGCTGCGTCCCACAATCTTAGGATTGAGTTTGCCGGGAGCAGGAGAAATGACCGGTTCCAGCTTCTTCTTCTCTCCCGCGTTCAAGAAATAAGCGCCTTGATTCTTAAACTCGCAAATGGCCATCTCACGGATGTTCCGATCCACGATAACGGCCTGCTCAGAAGCGCAAATGGTTCCATTATCGAAAGTTTTGCTGTCGACAATTCGCTGTACGGCTTTGGAAATTTCGGCCGATTTTTCAATGTACACCGGCACGTTTCCTGGTCCTACCCCGTAAGCAGGTTTACCGGAGCTATAAGCTGCCCTTACCAAAGCGCCGCCGCCTGTTGCTAAGATCAGATTAACATCTCTATGCTTCATTAAGCCTTCAGTAGCTTCCATCGTCGGCTGAGTAATCCAGCCAATGATTCCTTCCGGAGCTCCCGCATCCACGGCTGCCTGCAAGCAAATCTTGGCTGCTTCGACCGTGCATTTTGCGGCGGACGGGTGGGGACTAAAGACAATAGCGTTTCGCGCCTTCAGCGCAATCAAACTTTTGAAGATAGCTGTGGATGTTGGATTCGTTGTCGGTACAATTCCTGCAATGACACCAAAGGGAGCAGCTAACTCTACAATTTTCTTATCTTTATAATCGTTTATGACTCCAACGGTCTTCTGATCACTAATGGACTGGTACACATCTCGAGAAGCGACTTGATTCTTGATCACCTTGTGCTCGATAACCCCGAGTCCTGTTTCCTCGACGGCGAGAGAGGCAAGCTCGTAGGATTTCTCATAAGCAGCATCCGCCATAGATTTAACGACGCGGTCCACTTCTGCTTGTGAGAAAGCTTGAAACTTCAATTGAGCTTCTTTCGCTTTCTTAACGGCGTCTCTCATTTCCTGAATGGATAGCAAATCCTTTTCCAATAGCATCTTTCGTTAGCTCCTTTCTTCTCATCATTTAAAACTTCTTCTTCTACATGGGCATCACTCCTAATATGAGATAGGATGTTTAGCAATTTCGATAATGCTTTCCCGAAAAGCATCCGCTGCAGCGCGACAAGCCGATTGTGTGCCTGTAAGCAATCCGCCGCCGAAGTTTGTCTCCGAAGGAGGGCCAAAGAACTTGACTAGCCGCACGTCCGCCGCCTTCAAAGCGGCATCGAGTCCGTACATAGCCTCGAGTGGTGGAGCGATTAAATAAGCGAGCGGCTCACCTTCGTTAATGCCCGCCAATTGGGAAAGATAACTGCCGGTTCTCGCTACGACATGCGCATACAAAGCGTGAGTGCGTTCCTCATTTAAGGCTTCGAAAAACGCATCATATTGAATGGTATTTTCGATCGCTTCGATCCCGCTTCTTACCTCGTCAGGATTGGGCCCGGCAATGATTCCGATGAATTCACCCGATAATGGACCGGATGCGTGACTGGCGCCGGCGTAGAAGGAACGGGCATACACGACTTCCACTTCCGCTCTCTTGGTCCCTTCGTCAAGTGCCGTATACCCGATATCGTCAATCGTCGTCGTAAGAATACCCAAGCTCCTAAATCCGGGTTTCAACTGATATTGAGCAGCCAACGACTCATCTACATTAGGAATGATACGGACAGCTAGCACTTCAGCCTTAATTCTGTCTAGCATCGCTGACCGACGCCTCCTTTTGAACGAGTGATATGCCACTCGCTTCATATTTGAGAATTTTCTCGACGACATTTCCCAAATAGGCTCCAGCCTCTACGGGGGGAATGCCTCCCGAATGGATGTTTGAAATGACCATCCGCTCGGCTTCAATCGTTCCTTTTCTAGGCTTATAACACATGTAAGCACTTAATGATTCGGCACTTAGCAAGCCCGGCCGTTCCCCGATGATCAGCACGACAACCTCAGGCTGCAAAACTTCTCCGACTTCATCCATGACCGCAACCCGGCCTTTTTGAATGTAGAACGAAGTCCCATACTCGAGACCAAGATTTTTCAAGGATTGCTGTAGCGATAAAAGCACATCTTCCAGGTTTTTCTCAATCGCTTGTGAACTAAGACCGTTGGATACAATGATTTGTACTTTGGGCTTATGCACACAACGCTTGGAAATGATTTGTATCGCTTCATCCGACAATCGCCTTCCAAGGTCCGGACGACGTATATACTCTTCTTTATCCGAAACCTTAGTCTGCACCGAAAATAAATCCAGACTTTCCAGCAATTCCGGCGAAACTTCCCCATAGACGGCGTCTACCGCAGCGGCATGATCAAGCCGGAAGCGTAACCAAGCTTCTGTTTTCGGCCGTAAACCGGCTCTTCCAATTCCGATTCTGGCGGGCGTTTTACTTTTGAGTGCTGATAATTCCTCTTTATAAAGAGGTTCCTCTATGCCCAAACGGGTTTGTAATTCCGGAAGAATTTCATCGTGCTGATCCAGCAAAAGTTTCTTTTCCTCTAAGGGTTTGGAATCCGATCTATGATCCCAAATTTTCACCATTCCACCCTGATCTTCTGTTGGTTCATAGGGGGAGTTGGTAAAAGGCAATGATGTCTGTACTAACGTGAACGGTTCTTGTGAATCCGTTCCACTTTGCAGATGATTCCAAACCTTGACCATCCCATCCGCATGTGTTGACACTTCTGAGTCTTGGATTGTAGATGGCGTATCTTGGCGGGCATTGATTTTCTCCAGAACGATTTTTGTAATCGCTTCAATGAGCCCTTCATTCATGTTTATCACCTCCTAGCAAAACTGTCATCGTTAGCTTAGGCTAACGAGTAAAAATGGTAGGATCTCCAGCTCTTCTGCTTAATTTACCATCTTCCATAATCCCCATTTTCTCTAACCAGGCTTCGAATATCGGGGCCGGTCTGCGATTCATCGTTTGGCGCAGTGTTGCCACATCGTGATAACTCATGGATTGGTAATTGAGCATGCAGTCATCCCCCATCGGGGTTGCAATAATAAAGTTGACACCCGCAGCGGTAAGCAGTACACCTAAATCTTCAATATCATTTTGATCGGCTTTAATATGGTTGGTGTAACAAATATCTACCCCCATGGAGATCCCATGCATTTTGCCCATAAAATGATCCTCAAGGCCGGCGCGTATCACTTGCTTGCTGTCATACAAATATTCCGGGCCGATAAACCCGACGACCGTGTTTAAAATATAGGGATTATAACGCCGGGCAAATCCGTAATTGCGCGACTCCATGGTCAGCTGGTCAATTCCGTAATGAGCTTCTGCCGACAATTCCGATCCTTGCCCTGTTTCAAAATATAATCGCTCAGGGCCTGTTCCCGTCCCAAGCGTTCTAGCCATATCATCGGCCTCATCCAGTAAAGCGGCTGTGATGCCGAATGAGCGATTCGCGGCCTCTGTACCTGCTATGCTTTGAAAAATCATATCCGCAGGAGCGCCTTGCTCGATGGCCTTCATCTGTGTGATCACATGGGCCAGCACACAATTTTGCGTCGGGATCTCCCAGGTTTTCATAAAATCATGTGTCGCGTACAGCAGCCGTTTGACACTCTCGACAGAATCGTCGACCGGGTTGATGCCAATAACCGCATCGCCCATCCCATACGATAAGCCTTCCTTTAAAGAAGCGATCATTCCGTCAACATGATCCGTAGGATGATTAGGTTGAAGTCTTGAGGCAAGAACCCCTTTTTGCCCAATCGCGATGTTACATTTGGTTATGACTTCAATTTTATTCGCGCTATGAATCAGATCGAGATTCGACATCAGTTTCGCCACTGCCGCAATCATTTCGCTGGTGAGTCCTCTGCTTATCCGCTTTAAATCTTCTCCCGAAGTACGGTCATCGAGAATATATTCCCTCAATTCGGATACGGTCCACCCTTGCATGCTCTTATAAATAGGTTCATTGACTTGTTCCTCAATGATCCGGGACACTTCATCTTCTTCCGCCGGGAGCAAGGGATTGTTGCGAATGTCGCTCAGCAGCAGTGCGCCAAGAACTTGTTTGGCAGCGATCCGCTCTTGAACGGTCTCAGCAGCAAGCCCGGCAAGCCTATCGCCAGATTTTTCTTCGTTCGCTTTGGCAAATACTTCTTTCAAGTTATTAAATTGGTAAACTTGACCCATGAGCGAAGTCTTCAGTATCATGAACCGACCATCCTTTCTTTAAAGGTTGTTTAAAAAGCCCACTTTGATAACGAAGCAATTCAAGAAGCCTAATCGGCATCGAATCTTGAACGAATCCGGGAAGTCCGGTACTCTCGTAGCAAATCTCTACGCTCCGTTCCTCCTTCTCCGGAATTCGTCCAACTTTCTCGGTTCTGAAAGCGGACTTTTTAAACTTTTATTTTAAAAATGAAACTCTCATTTTAAGAATGAAACGCGAGTGTCTTCACAACGACGGGCACGACTTCCGTTTGCAGCTTTTTTCCAATATCCAGGTAATCGCCGTGTTCGACGAGAACTTGATCGATGCAAATAATATCGCGTCCGGGGTTCATTGCCTGCAAAGTTTGGCCTAGAACTTTAGCCATGTCATTGGCCATAATGACAATCAGCGGTTCGAGTTGATTAGGCTGGGCTTGGTAGGATTCAAGCAGCCACCCGGCCAACTGTTGGACTTCGCGAAATCTTAGCACCGATAGACCCGTCATATAGAGAGCAAAATTGATTCCTTCTCTTAGTGGATCATAAATCTGTAACGCCTGTTCTATCGCCTGATGAATGATTTGTTTGCCATTGTCAAGATCTTCACTCAACTGCACATGATAAACTGGCAAGTTTTTAATGGGTAAACGCGAACTCTCGACCTGGATTGTAGCTCCGCTTATCTCCGTTGTTTGCGTACCGGCCCCAAGCACGGTAGCTCTGACAGTTTCTATGGGTGTGATCCACTTCCATCGCTTCAGTGGAGCACTTTGCCGTAATGATTCAGCTAGTATGAAACCGATATCCTCATATTCGACGCTTTGCGCTTGTTCTGAATTTGTTTCCAACCCGTACATACATTCACTAACACCGCCCGAAAACATAATTTCATCGATAGGTATCCCCCAATCAGGCGGGTGTCCTAGAAGGAGTACTTTGTCTATGTTGTCAACTTTCCCTTCGAGAATATGAACAAGTGTACGGACCATGGCGTAGATGACTTCCTTGATCACACTATGAATATCATCCATATGAATGGGATCGCCGGGAGAAAGCGAATGTCCTAAATGGCTAAGCAGGTTTTGTATGGGTGGAGATATGGTTTTTATTCTCTTCTTATCTAGCTCTATTAATCTGCCGCCAATATGCAGCGTACACGTCCCTTTGAAATTTCCGGATTGATAAACAGCAAGATTAGCCGTTCCTCCGCCAATATCTATATTCGCTATCGTCTTGCCCGATTGTTTGGAATACTGATACGCTCCGGATCCTTTCGCTGCAATAATTCCTTCCAAATCGGGTCCAGCCGTGGCGACCAGGAATTCACCCGCTTCTGAGGAAAGACTGTGAATCATTTCCTCTGCATTATGTTTGGTAGCGGTTTCTCCCGTAATAATTACGGCTCCCGTCTTGATATCCTGCGGCCTAACGCCAGCTTTGGCATATTCTTTTTTTACGAGATTTTGAACCGCTTCTAAATCAATTAACACATTCGAGCGTAAAGGCGTCCGATAAATGGGACTTTTATAAAAAACTTGTTTATCGATAATTTCAATCCGCGGCACATGGCTGGTTCCAGCCGTATTCATCAGAGAAAACCGGCTCAAGATGAGCTTGGTCGTACTCGTGCCAATATCGATACCGGCGCTAATAATCGTTTCTGCTTGTTGATGTTGCTTCATATCATCACCCCCCAGAAGAAAAAGACGCCTTTTAGCACTATCTGCTTGAGATAGTGATAAAGGCGTCTTTGCCTAAGCTATTTTTTTTGAATGAAACGGTTTAATACGTTTTTATTATATTTTCATCTAAACTGCGAGTTTTGATCACATCATGTGCGACAGCGATCATCTGAACCTGATGGTTCATACAATAAGAGCGTAATTTTTTATAAGCTCCCTCTTCATTGAGAAGATACGTCTCCATGATAATGCCTTTTGCTTTTTCAATGATTTTTTGATCCTCGATTTTCTGCTCTAGCTTTTTAATATTACCCATTAAAGAATGCAAGCGTTTGGATTGATTGAGCGCAATTTCAATGGCCGGGATCAAATCATTTTCTGTAATAGGTTTCACCAGATATCCCACAATTTCCGCATTTTTGGCCTCTTCGATAAATTCCGTCTGACTATAGGCGGTTAATAATACGACAGGGATTTGCCAAGATTGTTGGATAATGCGACTCGCCTTGATCCCGTTCATACGCGGCATTTTGACATCCATAACAATGAGATCTGGACGATGTTTGGCAGCAAGTTCTATGGCCAATTCTCCCGAATTCGCTTCGGCGATTACGTCATAACCGGCTTCAAGCAACATTTCTTTAATATCCATACGTATAATGGACTCATCGTCAACGACCATAATACGAGACTTGCTCATCGTGATCCCTCCGCAATTTATTCGATTGGAAAGACGACCTTCGCCCTCGTCCCCTTCTCAGAAAGCCGTTCGATTTCAAACTCTCCATTCAGATCGTAGTTCGTCAAATTCCTGACAATCTCAAGTCCCAAATGTTCGGTATCCGTCTGATGTTCAAATCCGACTCCGTCATCTTGAATGATGAGTTGAACCTGCCCGTTATCGACAAGCAATTGAATCGTAATCATGCCTTCCACAAATCCGACAAAGCCATGTTTTACACTGTTCTGTACAAGCTCCGTGAGAATAAGCGCCAATGATACCGCTTGATTGGATGATAATTCAATATCCTCGATATCCAATTGTATGCTTACTTTGCATGGGTCATTTTGAATATTATTCACGAGTATTTTCGATATTTTCTCGATTACTTGATTCATTCGAACCGTTTCAATTCCACTGTAGGAAAGTACTTCGTGGACGGTTGCGATACCCATTATGCGGTTAAGACTTTCTTGAAAAAGGATTTTCGCTTCGTCCGGCACACCGCGCCGGAGCTGAAGCCTTAATAAGCTCGCTACCGTTTGCAGATTATTTTTAACGCGGTGGTGGATTTCTTTAATCACAGCCGATTTCACCATCAACTGACGCTCCTTATCGCGAAGGTCAGTAATATCACGCAGAATTAAGATTCGCATCACTTCATCTTTGTTCTGCAAATCAATGCCGCGAAGAATATACACCTTATCTTTATGAATGGCCTCTCGTTGAATAACACCGTTATTCAAATAGTCATTTTCTTGAATAAAGGGAAGCATCTCGCAAATGGGACTATTAATATAATCTCCATTCGTCAGACTGTTATCACAATGGATTTCCATGAGCCCGATTGCAAAATTATTCGCATACATAATTTTCCCATCCGCTCTTAATAAGACAAGAGCCTCTTCAATCAGATCGGGAATGATGCGATTCTTCGTTATTAAATCAAAGAACGTACGGCTAAATTCTTCGGTTGTCTCTGAAAGAATAGCAAGTTCGTTCTCGTGTCTTACTTGTGCCGTAATATCTTTTTCCAAAATAAGCATGCCGATCGTCTTATTGCTATCATTTTTAATGGGCATTACATTCTGGTTGACATGCACGCCTTCATGCGTGATAGCACGATTGATCAATGCAGGCTTTCCTGTTCGATATACACGGAATACGGCCGGTTCGTAACGTTCGTAGATGATTTTCCCAACAACACTTCCTTTATAAAGTGAATGTGAGGTGGTCGGAATGGCTTCTGCGACTACAAGGACATTACGATCGCCCTTTACCGGACAATCGATAAAAATATTAGCCTGCGCGATATCCGCAATGGCTTGAATGGTTTTACTCTTTTCAATGATAAGATCTACATCTTCATCGCTTAAAG
The DNA here is from genome assembly GCF_042676385.1 of Paenibacillus sp. GCM10027628. Lineage (NCBI taxonomy): Bacteria > Bacillati > Bacillota > Bacilli > Caryophanales > Paenibacillaceae > Paenibacillus > Paenibacillus sp. GCM10027628. The sequence goes on along the minus strand of NZ_JBHTHA010000046.1, from coordinate 48,967 downwards.
AAGTGTACGTTTTACATAAATGTTGAATCTGCTGAACAGCATTCATCGTCTAAGACTCCTTTAGGAATAAAAAAAGAGCCTTCAACATGGATTCCACTTACTGTTGATGGCGCCTTTGCCAATAAGATATTCATTTATTAAGGATATAATACTTAAAATTCAGTTAAATGTAAAGGCTTTCATGATAAAATATATAATTTGCTGCCGATTGGATGCAATATGTTTTCATGTCCGCTAATGTCGCGCATTGCACCAGCTCTTGGATCTCCTTGATGCCTTGCCCGGTAAACGAGGAAGAAATAACGATAGCCCCCTTCGGAATGGCTTGCTTCAACTGGTTCAAGGCTCGATCCACATTCGCATCTTTCGCATCAGACTTGGTTACAACGCCTATAGGCAGCTTGGTAAACCCTGTAGCGAATCCCGGCGGAAAGATCGTCTTCGAATTCGTAGCATCTTGGATAAATATGACATGAGTAACTTCAAGCGCAGTGGCCATAATACTTTTGTAAAAAAAGGGATTCTCCGTATATTCGCCAGGTGTATCGACAATCCAATCCATATAAACTAAAGCTTGGGTTTTTACGGCATCGACCTTCCGGCCAAGTAACGCATTCGTCATTGTTGATTTCCCTGCGCCAATAGATCCTATAATCATAGCGCGATGATTGGTATTCATGGCATGCACTTCCTTTACGACTTCGTGATACGTGATGGCGTATATCCAAGCTGTTCAGAAAGAAAAGTATTAATTTGCTGCATCGCCACCTCGACTTCGGATACACTTCCTACCAAAACGAGACTTCCGGTAAAACGATCCAGAAACCCGATCGAAACGTTCGCCGCTTTGGTCGCCAGATCGCAAGCAATAATCACCGTTTCACTAGGCGTTAGTGTTAGAATGCCAATGGAACCCGCTTGCGCGATTCCAAGTTTATTAAACAAATCCTCATCGGGATTTGCTATTAAATGACTTAGCGTTACCTGTTTGCCGGGTACAAACTCCTGAATAAATCGTTTTTTCTCTTCTTGCATCGAAAATCACCCCCTCTCCCGAAAAAAAAGAAGCCCCCGTCAATAATGGCGGGGGCTTCTTTGCCGCACTTTTTTTATATTATCTTATCATAAAATTGCTGATTTGCAACAGGTAACGAATCAACTGTCAAAGGTAGTTAAAACTTGCGAGCAATCTCCACAAGCCGCCTAACACCATCACGCAATTGCCCTTCATTTACGAAAGAGTAGCTTAACCGGATCCAAGCATGCATCTCCTTCAACGGGTCGCAGATCGTTCCTGGAACGAAGGAAATGGATTGCCTGATGCATTCATCTAAGAACGGCTCTACAGGAAAAGTGTCCGGCAGCTTTAGCCACAGGTTCAGTCCTCCCTTGGGACTCACCCATTGCCATCCGATTGCAGCCAGTTCTTCCTCCATGATGTCTCTCCGAATTTGTAGAGCCGTCCGAAGCTTCTCCAAATGCTGCTGCATCCGTTCCGACGCGAAATAATGCAGAAAAATCTTTTGATTGACGAGCGGCGTTCCGTTATCCGCAAGTGACTTGGCCGTAATCAAATGCGCAATGACAGACTTTCGGCCAATGATCGCACTAATTCTCAAGCCGGGAGCCACATATTTGCTAAAGCTTCGGATATATACGACCCAGCCTTCCGTGTCATAAGTGAACATTGGCGGAGGCGGCGGCCCCTCGAAATACATATCGTGAAAAGCATCGTCTTCGATCAGGAGGCACTGATACCGTTCGGCCAGCTCGACCAGCAGCTTGCGTTGTGCCGGAGGAATCGTATAGCCCGTCGGATTATGAAAAGTAGGATTCATATAAAAGAATCGCGGCTGATACTGTTTCATCAACCTCTCAACCTCTTCCAAATCATAGCCATCCGCTGATATATCGACGGGAAGAAAACGGGCGCCATAGCTGCGGAAAGTATCGATAGCTGCACTATAAGTTGGTCGTTCTACTAAAATAGCATCCAGTTGACGAATATAGATGCGGGCAAGCAAGTCTATCGCTTGCTGCGCTCCCGTCGTAATCAATAACTGACCGGAAGTTAGTTGAACCTTATGATGACGAACCAAGTGCTGACATAGATGCTCACGCAGCTCTTCATCCCCTTGCGCGGAAGAGTATGTTCCCATTAATTTCGGATAAATATCGAACACTTTCTTCACATATTCGGAAAGAAACAGGTTCGGCAGTAAATTCGGATCAATGAGCGCCTGTGAGAATTGATAGATGACCGGGACTTGGTGAATTTCGGATAAATTGTTTTTGAGATGCCCGGGAGATGGTTCGGTCGCGATCTCCGTGTACTCGGTCTGCAATTGCTTCGACTCACAGGGGCTTACATAGTACCCTGATTTTTCTTTTACATAGGCTCTCCCGTTCAGTTTCAATAGTTGGTACGCTTTGAAAACGGTGAGCCGGTTCACGCCCAGTTCTTGTGCAAGCATCCGGATCGAAGGAAGCTTCTCATCCGCTTGCCACACCTGGCGATCCAGTCGGTTGACGATATAATCATAGACTTGTCTGAAAAGCATGGCAGCCCCCTTCTCTTGTTTTCTTATTGTACACCAATTACCAGAAATCTGTTCTATGTATATTCATCTGTTCTATTCACCTCCATGTATGATACATATCAAAGGAGGAGCAGCTATGATTATTTTTAATTACTTGCTCGTATGTTTGATCTTTGGCACGACTTTCTTAGCGATTAAGATTGGTGTCGACGCCGCTGCACCGCCATTTTTCTCTGCGGGCGCACGCTTTTTCATTGCAGGTTTGGTGTTATTCGTTTGGATGGTCGGAAGGAAAAAAGCAAGCTTCAATCTTCTATTCCGCAAAGAAATGCTCTTTACAGGCATTGGGTTGACCTTCGGCACCTTTGCAACCCTGTACTGGGCCGAACAACATGTCACCTCCGGTATCGCAGCCGTGCTATCGGCTACAGGACCGATCATGATCCTTGTACTTCAGATGATTGTAATGCGGCAAAAACCGGCTGCCCGTTCGTTCTGCGGCTGTATCATTGGATTCAGCGGCGTTATCTTGCTGTTGCTTCCCAGTCTTACTTTCTCCGCAAGCGGCTGGTGGGTAATCGGATGCATCGCGATTATGATCGGCGAATTCTTTTATTCATGGGGCGCCCTGTATGCGAAACGAGTTATCCAACAATTCCCGGAAGCCTCACCTATTGCGCTTAATGCGGCTCAAATGATTTATGGCGGGTTGTTGTTACTGCTGCTGTCCGTTTGTACGGAACACAATCCGTTTGCAAGCTTGCAGTCACCCGGTGCGATTGGTTCGCTCCTTTATCTGATAATCATCGGATCGATGGTCGGACATAGCCTTTTCTACTGGCTCGTAGCCAAAACGAACCCTATCTTCCCTTCAACATGGCTCTATGTCTCGCCGCTGATCGCTCTCATAGTTGGCGTCTTGTTCTATGGCGAATCCATCAGTTGGATAACGATGATAGGCGTAATCACCATTATCGCGGGTGTTGTCGTAGTCAATTTGGACAATTTGAGTCAACTGTTTAGAAAACCGAAAAGCAAGACCAAGAAGCTCAGGGAAGTCCATCCCTGAATCACTCATTCACAACGAAAAAAGCTTAGTCCACGAGCTGTAACCGCTCGGACTAAGCTTTCTTTGTAATCAAGGCTGGGTTGCCATTTCTTCCGTTTTACTCTCTGGCTTTACCGGTCTGTTCTTCACTCTATGCTCACCGAGCATCATTCCAGTCCCGAGTGCTGTGCATGCAAGCGGATCGTCCGCGATATGAACAGCGACACCCGTCTCCGCACGAATCCGCTCATCGATGCCATCCAGTAATGCTCCGCCTCCGCAAAGCAATATCCCCTGCTCCATCACATCACCTGCAAGTTCAGGAGGACAAAGCTCCAAAGTCGCACGAATAGCCTCAATCAGTGTTCCTAAAAAATCATTAACTACTGCATATATTTCACTGGATGTCAACTGAATCGATCGTGGCAAACCGTTGATCAAATCGCGGCCTCGAATGTCGATGGTCCGTTCTTCCACCGTGTTTACAGCCGTGCCAATCTGTTTCTTAATCTCCTCAGCCGTCCGCTCACCAATCTCCATGTTGTACTGCCGTTTCACATAATCCATAATATCGCGGTCAATCGACATCCCTGCACGGTGAATCGTATGACTGGCGACGATGCCTCCAAGCGATAATACGGCAACTTGACAGTTCCCGCCACCGATGTCGAGCACTAAATGCCCTATGGGTTCATCCAAATTAATCCCGGCACCGAGAGCAGCCGCGAGCGGTTCTTCCACTGCGATCGCCTTTTTGGCTCCCTTATGGACGACGGTCTCTTCAATCGCACGCTTTTGTACGTTCGTGATCCCGCAAGGCACCGATATGTAAATTTGTGAGCTCCGCAAGAAAGAGGATCTGCCTTGGATTTTTTTAATAAAATATTGCAGCATGCTGCTTGTCTTCTCGAAATTGGAAATAACGCCATTCATTAAGGGATACGTGATATCCACATGTGCAGGGGCTCGGCCAATCATGGCTTGAGCTTCGGCACCGGCAGCAAGCAACTCGCCCGTGTGTTGATGAAAGGCAACGACCGTTGGCTCGTTGAGCACAATCCCCTTCCCTTTCTCAAATATCACGGTGTTGGATGTACCTAAGTCAATCCCATATAATTTGTCAAACTGTTTAAACATTTACTAATTCCTCCTTTGATCTGTCATTTAAACATGGTTTGGAGGTGGATTACACGTACTCATAGTATTCATCGCCTATCGCGGTTTTGTGGGGGCGCTCCCAAAAATAATTGCTGGAAATATTTAATAGATACATATAGTGCCGAGATATATATCTCCTAGTTAACCGTTGATAATTATAAAGATGAGGAAATCGGCTAGTCCCCTCTATGTTATTTATACATACACTGCAAATGTATATATAAGTCATATAAAGAGGGAGTGAAAACAACTATGTAGTGATCATTCAACCATAATTTTACTAGAGATATAAATGGAGCACCGTGCATCTAAGCGAAAAGAGGTTGAGTCAAATGCTGCAAGATTTTATGGTTCCCATTACGGTCATCACGTTTTTATGTACGATTACATTTATTTTCTTGCGTCCTACGGTCAACGAAGCATACCCAGCTACAGTCGGAGCCATTGTTGTTCTTCTCAGCGGCAGCGTTTCTCTATCGGATTTGGGTAAAATAACGGAAACCATCAGCGGAGCAGCTATAACGATTATGGCGACGATCGTCATGGCGATTGTATTGGAAAGCTTTGGCTTTTTCTATTGGGCAGCTGAGAAGTTAATGGAGAGATCCAGGGGCTCCGGGATACGTCTTTTTTGGTATACGAACCAATTTTGCTTTCTGATGACACTTTTTGTGAACAATGATGGCAGTATTTTAATTACGACACCGATTCTATTGATGCTGCTGCAAAAACTAGGGCTTAAAAATCGCCAAAAGATACCTTATCTTCTTTCCGGAGCTTTAATCGCAACCGCCTCAAGTGCGCCTATCGGCGTAAGCAATATTGTGAATTTGATCGCTCTAAAAATCGTTCATATGGACTTGTATATGCACACTGCGATGATGTTTGTCCCTGCTTCACTTGGACTTGTGCTTCTTTCCTTCCTGCTCTATGTCTGTTTCTATCGTGTCTTGCCGCGTAAACTGCCTGTAATGACGATAGGATCATTGAAGCACTCACATCCTTTAAAAGAAGATGCGTCGCAGATCCTTCCAGAGAATCGCACCAAACTCATGCGTAATATTTTAATTTTTGTATTCTGTGTACGTGTTAGTCTATTCGTTGCTTCATATATCCAGTTCCCTGTTCCACTAATGGCTGTCATCGGCTCTGCTTTCTTATTGGCATGGCGGTGGTATTTTTTGAAAATTTCGCCTGCGGATATGATAAAAAAAACACCTTGGTATATACTCGTGTTCGCCTTCAGTATGTATGTGATTATTTATGGCTTGCATAATATCGGCTTAACTCAGTTCCTCATCCAGTTACTTCAACCGATCGTATCCGGCAGTTTACTTCACGCGAGTATCATGATGGGGGTACTTCTGTCGATTCTATCCAATTTATTCAACAACCATCCTGCCCTTATGGTGGGGACCCTAACCTTGACAAGCATGGGTCTAGACCCCCTTACATTAAAAATCTCATACCTGGCGAGTGTTATTGGCAGCGATATCGGCTCCCTTCTATTACCGATTGGAACGCTTGCAACCTTAATGTGGATGCATATGATCAAGAAAGGAAAAGTCAAATTAAGCTGGGGGCAATACTTGAAGGTGACCATAACCGTAATCCCAATTACCTTGCTTTTCACGCTAGTCGTTCTCGCACTTTGGGTGTCCTGGGTATTTTAATATGGCATTTTTAATAACCGGGAGGTTACTAGGATGAATGTTCTTCAACCATTTTTGGGCAAACAAGTGATCGTCGAAATCTCAGGAAATAATATATGTACAGGCAAATTTATTGACATGGGTTTGGATCTGATCGTAATCGTCCATGAACAACGGTTCTACTACATCCCAATCGTCCATATTCAGAACGTACAAGAGAATTTGGACACGACGATGGAGGAAGAAAATCTCTCAGACGATAAGCCTATTGAATATCAATCGGATAGCCTTTCCTTCCGGAAAATATTAAATCATGCAAAGGGACGATTCGTAGAAATTTATGTGACCGGGAATAAAACGATTCATGGCTATTTAACAAGCATTATGAACGATTATTTCGTCTTCTACTCGCCTGTATACAAAGCGATGTTCGTATCCATGAATCATTTGAAATGGTTAATCCCTTATCGCTCCAATCTTACTCCTTACACGATTAGCAACCAGTCACTGCCTGTTAACCCGGTTCAAATTTCATTAGCAAGAACATTTGAAGAACAATGCAAAAAACTGGAAGGAACTCTGATTGTGTTTGATCTCGGAGATAACACGAATAAGATCGGCTTGCTTAAGAAAGTGGATAACCATTTAGTAGAACTTGTTACCGCCAATGGGAACAGCGTCAGCTGGAATTTGCAGCACTTAAAGACCGTGTATAAGCCGTGAGTCGCGCCAAAACAAAAAAAACGACCTTCAATTTCCAGAAGGCCGTTTACAAAGAAGAGGTTGAATAATGCAATTACGCACACCACATTTTATGTGCATATGGCTATAAATGTCTGGGTGTAATCCCAATATTTTATAAGGTGGCAAAAGCCTCCTTTTTTTTACGTCCGATCGGAAATTACTATGTAATTTCATCAATAATCCCCAATGCCAATGCTTCTTCCGGATTGATAAACCAATCTCTCTGATGTTCTTGAACACTTTTCAGGTCCTCTAACCGAAATTTTGTTTTCGAAATGAGATACTCGTCATAAATGGATTGCAATCGCTCAGTTTCATCAAGCCGGTTTTTCAAATGTTCGAATTGACCGCCAATATGATTGGAGACGGAATGGTACATAAACGTGCTCAATCTTCCCGAGTATCGCTTATGGCCACTAACCGCAATAAGCAGACTCATACTGGCAGCAAGTCCGAAAACATGCGTGTGTACAGGTGTTTTACTGTTATCAATCACATTAATCAGCGCAAGCCCGTCGTATACGCTACCGCCATTGCTGTTGATGATAAGATCAATGGGAAGACGCTTATAATCTTTTTCCTTTTTATCTTTATCATCATCGAATTGGTTAATCTTGATCATTTGTTCAATAATCATCTTCACAGAGCTTTTATTAATCCCTTCGAATAAATATAAAGTTCTTTCATTGGCAATCACGGAAAAGTCCCCCTGTCCCCACGGTGCTGTTACCTACACTATATTCCTCCCTCCTGCACTTTGTAACTATAAATTGAAATACAAAAAAATCTCCGATTTACGGAGACCCGGGTGTGCGGCTTTCATATCGTATATCTGCGATTTGTTCCAAATGATTGACCCATCGCGCAGCTGCAAATAAGAAATCCGACAAGCGATTCATATACTGTATGGCTTCCGGATGAACCGCATGTTGTTTGGATAAACGCACAATGGATCTTTCCGCTCTGCGGCATACGGCCCGGCTCACATGCAATGACGCAGATAACGGAGTCCCGCCCGGTAAAATAAAATAAGTAATTTCCGGGGTTTGTTCGGATAATTCGTCAATGCGCTTTTCCAGGAATTCCACTTTCTCAGTTGAGATTTTGTACACCTTTGGGGAGAACGTCGCCAAATCCACGCCCAGATCGAACAGATCGTGTTGAATCTGCTGTAAGCTCTTTTTGAAGGATGTATGAGGATCATCCCTTATTATACTGACAGCCTGCCCCATCAAACTATTCAATTCATCAACAGTCCCGTAAGCCTCTACACGCAAATTGTCTTTATCGACACGCGCCCCGATAACGCTCGTTTGTCCTTTGTCGCCTGTTTTGGTATACAGTTTCATACAATCCCTCCCGGATCAACGACTTGATGGGTATGGATAAAATCCTTGGCCGGATTTGCGGCCCAAGCGCCCCGCTTTCACATATTTTCGGAGCAGCGGGCAAGGACGGTATTTGGGATCTTTGAAGCCCTCGTATAAGATGTCCATGATGGAGAGACATGTATCGAGCCCGATAAAATCAGCCAGCTCAAGCGGTCCCATCGGATGGTTCATGCCGAGCTTCATCACCTGATCAACCGATTCCACATTGGCAACGCCTTCATAAACGGCGAAAATCGCTTCGTTAATCATCGGCATCAGGATGCGGTTCGACACAAACCCCGGGAAGTCATTCACCTCCACCGGTGTTTTGCCCATCTGTCTTGCGAGGTCATAGACGGAGTCGAACACTTCCTGTGAGGTTTCCAAGCCGCGAATCACCTCGACCAAAGGCATAACGGGTACAGGATTCATGAAATGCATCCCGATGACCTGTGAAGCCCGTCCCGTTACAGCCGCAAGCTCTGTAATCGGCAGCGATGAGGTGTTCGATGCCAAAATGACATGTGCCGGACATATGGCGTCCAGCTTCTGGAATAGCGCCGTTTTTAACGGCATCTGCTCAGTAATCGCTTCAATTACAAGCTCAGCCTGTTGGGCTTGTTCCAAACGCGCAGTAGGCTGTATCCGGCTTAGGATCTCTTCCTTTCGTTCTTCTGTAATTTTCCCTTTCTCGACAGAGCGCGTTAATTGCTTGTTCATTGCAGCCAGACCTTTATGAATGAGTTCTAAGGAAACGTCGTGGAAAAGCACTCGCTTTCCCGAAGCTGCAGCCACTTGCGCGATGCCGCTGCCCATTTGCCCTGCACCTGCAACCATAATCGTTTGAATGTTCATGAGATCGACCTTCCTTTGAGATTGGCGTTTACACGCGTAAAAGAATGGCATCTCCCTGCGCGCCACCGCTGCAAATGGCAGCAATGCCGTAACCTCCGCCGATTCTTCGCAGCTCATGAATTAACGTAAGAATGATTCGGGTCCCGCTAGCGGCTATCGGATGGCCTAGCGCAATCGCCCCGCCATTCACGTTGACTTTATCCAAATCCCAGCCGGTTAACTTTCCGCATGTTAATACGACAGCCGCGAACGCCTCATTAACCTCGAAGCGGTCGATCTGCTCCAAAGACATGGAGGTTTGCTGCAGCAGCTTTTGAATCGCAAGTGCCGGTGTCGTTGCGATATAGCGCGCTTTCTGTCCAATCGTCGTATGTCCGATGATCGTCGCGAGCGGCATGAGCCCTTTGGAGACCGCCTTCTCTTTGGACATGACGACCACAGCAGCGGCACCGTCGTTTACGCCGGGTGCATTGCCGGCAGTTATCGTACCCTCCTTGACGAACAAAGAAGGCAATGCGCTAAGCTTATCAAGTCTAGTGTCTGCACGCGGGGCCTCATCTTGCTCCATATACGTCGTTCCGTTCTTGCTCACAATCGGCATCGGAACGATTTCTTCAGCCCAATACCCCTTGTTTCTCGCATAGATCGCACGCTGATGGCTGCGAAGCGCCCATTCATCCTGCTCGTCTCGCGTGATCCCAAACTCTTCGGCGACATAACTGCCGTGTACAATCATATGAACTTTATCAAATGCGCACTCCAGACCGTCATGAATCATCAGATCAATCAGTTCCCGGTTCCCCATTCTCGCTCCCCAGCGGGCGCCGGGATCCAGATAAGGCGCGTTGCTCATACTTTCCATGCCGCCTGCCAGGATCGTATCCGCATCGCCTGAGCGAATGATTTGATCGGCTAAAGTGACGCTGCGCATACCGGAAGCGCATACTTTATTAATCGTCTCCGTAGTCACATGCCAATTCAAGCCCGCCAGTCTGGCCGCTTGTCGGGAGGGTATTTGACCGGCGCCGCCCTGCAGCACCATGCCCATCATCACTTCATCAATTTCCGCCGGATCGAGCGTTGAACGCTCTATAGCTGCTTTCATCGCTGTAGCGCCGAGCGCAACGGCTTCGATATCTTTCAATGCGCCTCCAAACTTGCCGAATGGCGTTCGCGCACCACTGACAATGACACTTTGTCTCATACGCATCGTCCTCCTTTCTCTTTCATTGCGTGCGGTTACTTTGATCATATGGAGCAAACGGCTAGTAAATAACCGTATCTGGGTCATATTGCTCCAAGTTTTGCTTCACACGCTGCATAAAACAGCCGCAAATAACCCCGTCTAAGATCCGGTGATCAAGCGAAAGGCAGAGATTGACCATGGATCGGACTGCTATCGCATCGTCCTGAATCACAACCGGTTTACGGACAATCGATTCGAAAGTAATGATCGCCGCTTGCGGATAATTAATAATGGGGTAGGAAAGAATCGAACCGAATGCCCCCGTATTGTTAAAGGTAAACGTACCTCCTTGCATGTCAGCCAATGTCAGTGTACCGGCTCGCGCACGCTTGACCATCGCATCCAGCTCTAATGCGAGTCCGGCGATCGTTTTGTGATCCGCATTGCGTATCACCGGTGTGACGACGGAATTCTCTGAGCCGATAGCGATACAAAGGTGAATCTCTTTCTTTATGACAATGTGGTCCGAAGCCCAAGTGGAATTCAATATAGGGAAATCTTTAATGGCATTAACAATCGCTTTCACAACAAAGGGAGTGAATGTTAGCTGTACGCCTTCTTCACTTAGGAAGCGTGCCTTCAGCTTGTGACGTAAAGCGACGAGACGGCTCACGTCCGCTTCAACCATCAGCCAAGCGTGCGGAATCTCGGTTACACTCTGCTGCATGCGGGAAGCGATCAGCTTTCGCAAAGGAGTTACGGGAAGCATCGTATCGGATGAACTTTGCCGGTCAAGTGCCGGTTGCTTTTGTTCATGAGACATCATAGGTTTATCGCTGGGTTCAGCTGACAATGCTGGAACAGCACGTTTAACCACGGTCGGCTCCGGCTTCGCCTGAGAGGGTGACCCCATTTGGTTTTTGACATGTGTCATGATATCCTTACGCGTAATTCTGCCGCCAAGCCCTGTTCCTTTGACCTTCAGCAAATCTGTCCCATGTTCTTTGGCAAGACGGAGAACGGCCGGTGAGTAGCGGGAGCGATGCTCGCCTCCTTCGATTTCCCCGCTTTCGTCTCTTCTCGAAGCTTCCTGAGCGCTTGCCATCTTTTCCGCAGACTCCTGAATGAGGCAGATCGGTGCACCTACATCCGCGCTCTCGCCTTCTTGCACGATGATCTGAACCAACGTACCCTCCAGCGGCGATGGCATTTCCACATTCACTTTATCCGTCAGCAGCTCGCATAAAACCTCATATTCGCGAACGTAATCACCCGGTTGCTTCAACCATTTACCGATGGTTGCCGAAACGAGGCTTTCAGCCAGATGCGGTACGGTTACCTTGCTACCTCGCTCGCTTTGCATGATGTCAATTCCCCCGTTTCTGCTCAGGTCAGTTAAATTTCCGCTAATCGGCGCATGGCCTCCTTCACCATATCGACGCTCGGCATATAAAACTTCTCAATCGTAGGCGCCATGGCTACCGGAGGAATATCGGGCGGGCAGCATCTCATGATCGGAGCATCCAGTTCGTATAAAAGCTCTTCGGCAATGATCGCCGATATTTCAGCGCCGATGCCTCCCGTCTTGTTGTCCTCATGGAAAATGAGAATTTTCCCGGTTTTCGCAGCGGCCTCGCAAATCGCCTGCTTATCCAGCGGGTGCAAGGTGCGCAGATCCAGCACATGCGTGCTGATGCCTTCGTTCTCAAGCTCGACTGCAGCTCTTAGCGCGTAATGAACGGCCAATCCATAGGAAATAACCGTAATGTCTTCGCCTTCGCGCTTCACCTCCGCTTTACCGATGGGAACGATATAATCATTGGCAGGCACTTCATCCGTGATGGAGAGATAACATTTTTTGTGCTCGAAATACAGCACAGGGTCTTCGTCTCGAATCGCCGCCTTTAATAACCCTTTCGCGTCATAAGCGGTCGACGGCGCGACGATTTTGAGTCCCGGCGTGCCAAAAAAGACCGACTCCGGGCACTGCGAGTGGTATAACCCGCCACCGCCAGTCGCTCCATAAGGAGCGCGGATCACAATCGGACAGTGCCAATCGTTATTCGAGCGGTAACGGATTTTCGCCGCTTCGCTGATGATTTGGTTCGTTGCCGGAAAAATAAAGTCGGCAAACTGGATCTCCGCTATCGGCCGCATGCCGACCATAGCGGCGCCAATGGCGACGCCGACGATCGCGGATTCGGAAAGCGGCGTGTCGAGCACGCGAAGCTCGCCGAAGCGGTCGCGCATGCCTTTGGTCGCGTTCAGCACCCCGCCCTTGCCGATATCCTCGCCAAGGACGAAAACGCGCTCATCCCGCTCCATCTCCTCGCTCATCGCAGAGCGGATCGCTTCCAAATAGGTGATGATCCCCATCTCAAGCATCACCTCCAGCTTCATCATCTGCGTACACGTGCTTTAGTGCGTCTTCCGGGGCCGGATAGGGAGCACTATCCGCATACTTCGTCGCTTCATTCACTTCGTTCATAATGGATTCGTGCATGGCGCTATCCATCTCTTCATTTAACAGGCCGCATTCGAATAAATAACGGCGGAAGCTTTCGATACCGTCCTGCTCCTTGTAATAGTCCACTTCTTCTTTCGTCCGGTACAGCATGTCGTCATCCGCCGTGGAGTGCGGCGGAATGCGGTACATCATCGCCTCGATCAACGTCGGTCCGGCGCCACGAATTGCGCGCTCTCTGGCTTCTTTGACAGCGCGATAAACCTCCAGAGCATCGTTGCCGTCTACACGACCCCCGGGAAAACCGTATCCGGCGGCACGATCAACGACGCGACCGGCTACTTGCCGATGAACCGGGATCGATATCGCATACTGGTTATTCTCACACATGAATATGACCGGCAGCTTGAAAACGCCGGCAAAATTGAACCCTTCATGGACATCACCCTGGTTGCTGGACCCTTCTCCGAAGGTTACAAAAGCGACCCTTTCTTCTTTTTTCATCAATGTCGTAAGCCCGATCCCGACGGCATGCAGAACCTGGGTAGCCACGGGACTCGATCCCGAGACGATGTGATGCTTCTTAAAGCCAAAGTGCCCGGGCATTTGTCTGCCTCCGTTGATATCGTCCGCTTTAAAAAACGCGGCCAGCATCAGCTCCTGCACAGTCATTCCGACCGAAAGAACAAATGCGTAGTCCCGGTAATACGGGAGAAAAAAGTCATGCTGCTTTTCTAAAGCAAATGCTGCAGCGACCTGCGCCGCCTCCTGGCCGACGCTGGAGATATGAAATGCAGTCCGGCCTGAGCGTTGTAGCAGCGTTGCGCGTTCGTCGAACTTTCTCGCCATCAGCATGAACGCATACATGCTCACCACTTGCTCATTCGTTAGACCGAGCTGACGATGCTTGGGGACTTGTTGAAAGGACATGGACTCCCTCTCCCTCCTTCGGCGGTTCATCCCATTTGATAAAAGCTACATATTTCGGCGGTATTGGCCTCCAACTTCATAGAGAGCATGCGTGATTTGTCCCAGGCTTGCTACCCTAACCGTTTCCATTAACTCGGCAAAAATATTGCCGCCCGCTAAGGCAGACTGCTGAAGTTTGGCTAGGGCGCTTGGCGCTTCCGCTTGATTTCTGGCGTGAAACGCCATCAAGTTCTTGATTTGCCGCTCTTTTTCAAGAGGAGTTGCACGCGCTAACGGAATATCCAAATCTTTGTCCGCTCGCGGATTCGGATGGCGAAATGTGTTCACGCCGATAATCGGCAGCTCGCCGTTATGCTTTTTCATTTCATACAGCATCGATTCGTCTTGAATTTTGCCCCTTTGATACTGGAATTCCATCGCACCGAGCACGCCGCCCCTCTCACTGATCCGTTCCAGTTCCAGCAAGACAGCTTCCTCAACCAGATCGGTCAGTTCCTCAATTAGGAACGAGCCCTGCAGCATGTTCTCACTTTTTACAAAGCCAAGCTCCTTCGTAATAATCAGCTGTATCGCCATTGCCCGGCGCACTGATTCTTCAGTAGGTGTCGTTATGGCCTCATCATAAGAATTCGTATGAAGGGAGTTGCAATTATCCAGAATCGCCATGAGCGCCTGAAGCGTTGTTCGAATATCGTTAAAATCGATTTCTTGAGCGTGCAGGGAACGCCCGGACGTTTGGATATGGTATTTCAGCTTCTGACTTCGCTCGTTAGCCCTATATTTATGTTTCATGACGATAGCCCATATTCTCCGGGCCACACGCCCGATCACCGTATATTCCGGATCAAGCCCATTGCTGAAAAAGAACGACAAGTTGGGCGCAAAGTCGTCTATGCTCATGCCACGGGACAAGTAGTATTCGACATAGGTGAAACCGTTAGCCAGTGTAAAGGCTAGCTGAGAGATCGGGTTCGCTCCGGCCTCCGCGATATGATAGCCCGAAATGGAAACCGAATAATAATTGCGGACCTCATGATCGATAAAATACTGCTGGATATCGCCCATCATCCGCAGCGCGAATTCGGTGGAAAAGATGCATGTATTCTGACCCTGATCTTCCTTCAAAATGTCAGCTTGAACTGTCCCCCTAACCGATCTAAGCGTTTCCCTGCGAATTCTTTCCCCTTCTTCGGGGGTTGGCGTTCGCCCTTGCTCCTTATTAAACGTTTCAAGCTGCATGTCGATGGCCGCATTCATATACATGGCAAGAATGATGGGGGCCGGGCCGTTGATCGTCATGGAGACGGATGTCATCGGATGGCATAGATCGAAGCCGGCATACAGCTTTTTCATATCATCCAAGGTACAGACACTGACGCCGCTTTCGCCAATTTTCCCATAAATGTCCAAGCGATAATCCGGGTTTTCTCCATATAACGTGACAGAATCGAAAGCCGTGCTCAGACGTTTGGCTGGATCGTTCTGCGACAAATAATGAAACCGCAGGTTCGTTCTCTCCGGCGCCCCCTCCCCGGCGAACTGCCGTTTGGGATCTTCCGCCGTACGTTTGAACGGGAAGACTCCCGCCGTATAGGGAAACTCACCGGGAACATTCTCGCGAGAAACCCAACGAAGAATGTCTCCCCAATCTCGGTAGTCCGGCAAGCAAACCTTAGGGATACTAAGCCCCGACAAGCTTTGGGTCGTAAGCTCAGTCACGATTTCTTTGTCCCTAACCCGAGCGATGAAGGTATCTCCTTTATATAGTCGCTGTATGTCCGGCCAACGGGTCAACAGTTCCTTTGTCTCCTTTTGCATGCTGTTCTCGAGTGTTTCCTTTAGTTTGATCAACGGCGTCAAGCTTGCTTCCGGTTCTTGCTGCTGCAGCGCGAGGATCGCCCCATCAACCCGATAGCAGCTGCTTGCCAGCTCAGCTTCACGTTTCATTAAAGCATGATAATCTCTGACCGTTTGTGCAATTTCCCCCAAATAACGAATACGCTCATTCGGAATTATCACTTGTTTTTTAGCGGCTATTCGTTCAGAAGAAAATTGGGGCGAGGGCCACTGCAGCGAACACTTTCGGTTCAAAACATCGATCAGAGCGCGGAATAAAGCATGTACGCCCGTATCGTTAAACTGACTTGCCATCGTGCCGAATACGGGCATGGTCT
The DNA here is from genome assembly GCF_042676385.1 of Paenibacillus sp. GCM10027628. NCBI lineage: Bacteria > Bacillati > Bacillota > Bacilli > Caryophanales > Paenibacillaceae > Paenibacillus > Paenibacillus sp. GCM10027628. The sequence continues at coordinate 32,846 of NZ_JBHTHA010000046.1, read as the reverse complement.
CAACATCTTGGTTAAACAAACCGTGATTGCGCTGATATTGTTTTTTCACATCGCGAAGAGCGTCCAATGAGCCCTTCCGGTCGAATTTATTCATCGCGATCAGATCGGCATCGTCGAGCATATCAATTTTCTCTAACTGTGTCGGCGCGCCGAACTCGCTGGTCATGACATAAAGAAAGATGTCGGCAATTTGGGTGATTTGATGATCTCCCTGCCCGATGCCACTTGTTTCCACCATGATCAGATCAAAGCCCGCCGCCTTCACGACTTGAACAACATCCCGGATGGCGTCAGACAGCTCATGTCCCGATCCCCGTGTGGCCAGACTCCGCATATACACCCTATCGGAATGAACGGCATTCATCCGGATCCGATCCCCGAGCAATGCGCCGCCAGTACGCCGCTTTGTGGGATCGACAGATAAAATGGCAATGGTTTTCTCGGGGTAATGACGAAGGAATCGGCGGACTAATTCGTCAGTGAGCGAGCTTTTTCCGCCCCCGCCTGTACCTGTAATCCCAACGATCGGACAGTTTGCAGACACGGCTTGAATTCGACTGAATGCATCAAGCGTCTTGTCGGAAACGAGCAGCGTACCATCGCTTCTATTTTCGGCCAATGTGATAAACTGCGCGATACTGCGCTCTTTTCTTTGCATACACGCGTCCGGATCGAGATCTGTGTCGGTTACTGTGCTATAATCACATTCTTGCATCATCACATCGATCATGCCTTGAAGCCCTAACTCTCTGCCATCATCGGGAGAAAAAATGCGGGCTACCCCATAGGCATGCAGCTTTTTGATCTCAGAAGGAAGAATGACGCCTCCTCCGCCTCCGTAAACCCGAATATGCGGCGCCCCGTTTTCCCGCAAAGCATCGAGCACATAAGTGAAATATTCCATATGCCCGCCTTGATAGGAAGAAATCGCAATCCCCTGGACGTCTTCTTGAATCGCAGCCCGAACAACTTCTTCCACAGACCGGTTGTGCCCGAGATGAATCACCTCGGCCCCGCTTGCCTGAAGCATGCGCCGCATCATATTGATGGATACATCATGGCCGTCAAATAAAGCGGAAGCGGTAACAAATCGCACTTTATGCGTCGAACGATAGCTGGTATCCGATCCCATCAGGACTCTTCCCTTTCGCTCACAATCTGGCAAACTTTAATTAACCATCGGTTAACAAAATAACTCGCAGCAAAAGCCCCTACCGATACTACTGCATCAGCGAGGCCTTCTACCGATCTATGCGGGACTGGTCTGCGATCATAATTTGATGGTCTCTAGTGCCTCTTAGTCTGATTCAGGCAAAACGGTTTTCGCTATCCTTCCATCCAATGCTTCGTAATCGTAATACCCGATCGTCTCATACAATTCTTTCCGGGTTTGCATTTGACCGAGCATCCCCTTTTGAGTGCCGAAGCGGCGAATTTCAGTGAAAATTTGTTCATATGCCTTTGCTGCTACCCTTAGCGACGTTACCGGATAGAGCACCATACGGAAGCCCCACTGCTCGAACTGTTCAGCCGTATAATACGGTGTCCTCCCGAACTCCGTCATGTTGGCCAGCAGGGGGACGTCGACTTCTTGGCTGAATTGCTGAAATTCATCTTCACTTTCGAGCGCTTCCGGGAAGATCCCATCCGCGCCGGCAGCTGCGTACTGTTTGGCTCGTTCGATCGCAGCGTCCATGCCTTCTACACTCTTGGCATCCGTCCGGGCAAGAATAAATAAAGTAGGACAGATTTCTTTGATTGTTCGTATTTTCTGAACCATTTCCTGGCTGGAAATCAGTTTCTTGCCGTTCAGATGACCGCATTTTTTCGGCATCTCTTGATCCTCGATCTGGACCGCTGCCACTTTGGCTTCCACCATTTCCTTGGCTGTGCGGGCGACATTCAGGATGCCTCCGAAGCCGGTATCGATATCGACAAGCAGCGGAAGTCCTGATGCGCGAACCAGCTCGCGTGCTCGTTCCGCCACCTCATTCGAGTAGATGAGGCCAAGATCAGGCAATCCTCTACTAGCAGTATACGCAGCTCCAGACAGATAAATGGCTTTAAAATTGCACTGCTTGGCTATTCTCGCCGCCATGCCATCGTGGGCGCCGGGGATTTGGACAATCGGACCCCTTTCTATTAACTTGCGAAAATCAATCGCCAATTGCTTTTGCTCCGGTTCTTCTTCAATGAGCCAGGTCATGAGGACCGACCTCCAGCTTCCGTCTGATTTGAAATAACCATCGGTCAAATGACGAGATGCGACATAAATTCATGAACAGGCGTTTGAATGAGTCGCTCATAATCCAGAGAAAGCTTAACAATTTCCGCTGCCTTTTTCCGAGGGAAGCGAGTTAACAGATTGGATTCATACTTCTGTACGACCATCGGCAGCCCTTCCTCACGGCGTCTGCGATGCCCGATCGGGTATTCACGAATCACTCTCTTTGTCTCCGTGCCATCCTTGAAAAATATTTGTACGCTGTTGGCGATTGAACGCTTCTCCGGGTCCAAATAATCTTGGCTGTACCGTTCATCCTCTAAGACGGCCATTTTCCCCCGCAATGCATCAATTCTTGGATCATTTGCCACCTCGTCCTCGTAGTGCTCAGCAACTAACGTTCCGAAAATCAGCCCGACCGCTACCATATACTGCAGACAATGATCCCGATCGGCCGGATTATGCAGAGGACCTTTTTTATCGATAATCCGAATGGCGGATTGATGGGTGATGAGTTGGATTTCTCTGATTTCGTCGAGCCGGTTTTTCACTTCAGGATGCAGCTCAATAGCGCATTCGACCGCAGTCTGCGCATGAAATTCAGCGGGAAATGAAATTTTAAACAAAATATTTTCCATGACATAAGAGCCGAGCGGACGACCTAATCTTAGCTCTTGTCCTTTCAATACCACATCCTGAAATCCCCAGGTTTTCGCCGACAGAGCCGAAGCATAGCCCATCTCCCCGCCGACGGCCATCAGCGCCAAACGAACAGCGCGACTCGTTGCATCCCCTGCTGCCCATGATTTACGCGAACCTGTATTGGGGGCATGCCGGTACGTCCTTAAACTGGCACCGTCAATCCAGGCGTTGGATAGCGCATTATGCAGTTCTTCTTTAGTTCCGCCCAACATCGCGGAAACGACAGCCGTTGAGGCGATTTTCACAAAATGAACATGATCCAGCCCCACCCGGTTTAAACTGTTCTCCAAGGCGAGCACACCCTGAATCTCATGCGCTTTGATCGCCATGGTCAGCACATCTTTCATGGATAACGGCGCTTTCCCTTCCGAAACCCTTCTGCGGCTGAGGTAATCAGCGATTGCCAGTATGCCGCCCAGGTTATCGGACGGATGTCCCCATTCGGCAGCGAGCCACGTATCGTTATAATCGAGCCAGCGGATCATACACCCGATATTAAATGCGGCTTGAACGGGGTCGAGTTCGAATTGCGTGCCCGGCACACGGGCTCCTCCCGGCAATACCGCACCCGGAACGACCGGTCCCAAATGCTTCGTACAATCCGGGAACCGAAGGGCTAGCAGACCGGTACCAATGGAGTCGATCAGCACATGCTGTGCGATCCGGAATGCTTCGTCGCTTTCAATTTCATAATGGAGTGCGTACTCAGCAATGTCTACGATTATCTGATCAAATGTCTTCCCCTTGTCCATTGTGTATTCAGTGCCGCTCATAGCTGTCTTCCCTTCTGTTCCAGCGGCTCATTTCGCCTTGGAGGGTGTAAATTCCGCGGACCTGTATAATGGACACGGGGCCTGAACAATCGATTATTTTCGTGCTGTTCGATGACATGGCTACTAATCCCGACGGTGCGCGCAGCGAGGAATACCGGTGTAAATAATTCGATCGGAATCCCCAGCAGATGATACACCGGAGCGGCGTAATAATCCAAGTTAGGATATAGATTTTTTTCGCGTTTCATCAACTGCTCTCCGACGACGCACATTTGGTAAAGTTCAGGCTGATTTTTGGCCTTTGTGAGCTTCTCCAATGCTTCTTTCATCAGGATAGCCCGCGGATCGGCCTTTTTCATATAGACTCGGTGGCCGAAGCCCATGATACGCTCCTTTTGCGCCAGTTTCTTCAGCATCAACGCCTCAAGATTGGCTTCCGAGCCTGCTTCCAGAAGCATCAGCATAACTGCCTCATTCGCTCCGCCGTGTAACGTGCCTTTCAGCGAGGCGACTGCTCCTGTTAACGCGCCATACATATCGGATTGGGTAGACGCTATGACCCGTGCCGCGAAAGTCGAATTCGGCATTTCGTGCTCGCTGTAAACGATCAGCGATTGGTCGAAAATCTCCTCTTCCAGCATGTCGGGCACTTTTCCGGTGATCATATACAAAAAGTTGGCCGTATATGAAAGCTCCTCACGCGGCGCTATAAACGGTTGTTCCGTTAGTGCCCTGTAGCCGTTCGCTACAATTTGCGGCACTTTGGCGAGCAGCCGGATCGCTTTGCGCGAATTGGCCTCTCTTGATCGGTCATCCAATTCACCATCGAAACCTGCGATGGCCGAAATCCCTGTTCGCAAAACATCCATCATATTCGATTGCTCGGAAAGCAGCTGCAGAATGGATAGCACCGGCTGAGGGAATGTGTATTCCGATTTCAATTTTTGTTCTAACAATTGACGCTGCTCAGATGTTGGTAATGCCCCATCGAGCAGCAGCCCCACAATATCCAGATACGTTACATGCTGGGCAAGTTCAATTAAATCGTAGCCCCGTAAGACGATTTCCTCCTGATCTACATCCAGATACGAGATGTTCGTCTCGCTGGCAATAACATTTTCAAGTCCGGGCCGTAATGATTCACTCAACGTTTTCCTCTCCCTTCTTCAATCGGCCAGCAGCATTTTAGAAATAACCAGACGCTGGATTTCGTTCGTGCCCTCATAAATTTGCGTCACTTTTGCGTCGCGCAGATAGCGTTCTACCGGAAAATCTTTGGTGTACCCGTAACCGCCGAAAATTTGCACGGCCTCTACGGTCACCTGCACGGCCGTATCACTTGCAAAAAGTTTGGCATAGGCGGATTCCTTGCCATAAGGCAGGCGGCGGCTCTCCCTCCACGCCGCTTGGTAAGTTAACAGTCTGGCGGCTTCGATTTGGGTTGCCATATCGGCAAGCTTAAAGGCAATCGCCTGCTGCTGCGCGATGGGCTTGCCGAACTGCCTGCGCGCTTTTGCATAGGCGATCGAGGCGTCCAGCGCGCCTTGCGCAATGCCTAGCGCTTGCGCGGCAATGCCGTTACGCCCTCCGTCGAGACTCCGCATGGCGATGGTGAAACCTTCGCCTTCTTTACCGAGAAGGCTTTCTGCAGGCACGCGGCAATTGTCAAAAACAATTTCCATCGTTGGCGAAGAACGGATGCCCAGTTTTCTTTCCTTTTTGCCGAAAGAAAAGCCCGGTGTTCCCTTCTCGACGATAAAAGCGCTGCATCCTTTTTGTTTTTGCTGCGGATCTGTCAAAGCAAATACAATATAAATTTCCGCTTCGCCCGCATTCGTTACAAAAATCTTGGAACCGTTCAAAACATAGCTGTCGCCTTCCCGTTTCGCCGTCGTTCTCATGGCTCCTGCGTCCGATCCGGAGCCGCTTTCGGTCAAGCTAAAGGCGCCTAGCTTTTTCCCTTCGGCTATCGACCGCAAGTACGTCTGTTTCTGCTGTTCCGTACCATACGTATACAGAGACCAGCCGACAAGCGAAGTGTGCACGGAGAGCATAACACCAGTGGAAGCGCAGACCCGGGACAATTCCTCCAAGACCATCACATACGTAATATAATCGGCTCCGAGTCCGCCGTACTGCTCAGGCCACGGGATGCCGGTCAAGCCGAGCTCCCCCATCTTGTCAAACAATGCGCGGTCAAACCTCTCCTCCTCGTCCCGCTGAGCTGCGCTTGGTTCTACTTCATTTTCGGCAAATTCCCTCACCATCCGGCGAATCATTTCCTGCTCATCCGATAAGGTAAAGTCCATGCGATAGCCTCCTTCAACATGCTCGCCGTTCCAATCGTTGCTGCGAAGACTATTCCGTTACCCTAATCCCACCACATTTGAAAGCGATTTCATTTAAAATGGAACTCCATTTATATATACACAGGATTTGCATGCTTAATTCCCCAAGGAAAACAAGAAAAACCGTCAGGGTCTTTCCGCCTTCTATTTCCGACTAAGGTGAAAATTTGATTTGGCATCTGCCCGCTTCAATTCTGTAACGATGAAAAACATCACTGTTGCTTCGCTCTGGTTCACGATACTGCCTTTATCTACTCTGTAACAATGGAGAACATCGCTATTCACTCATTTCCATTTACTTTTACCTCTGTAACGCTGAAAAACAACGTTCCTGCCTCGATCAGCGTCCCCGCACCGTTTCCTGAGAAAAGCGTCGTTTTCTTATTAATGTCAGGCAAGCTAACAGGATAGGGATGACGGTTGTCGGAATCAGCGTGGAAAACGGCAGTATTTCATAGTTGTACATCGCATGATCGGTTACTCGCCCAAAGCTCCTGAACGAAATGGCGAAGAACAACAAACCTATCGGCAAAATGAATGCTCTTGTATGTTTGATGGAGAACAAATGCGCCATCAGCTCCGTGAAAACGTACTGGATAACAATAAGTTCGAACAAAGTGAAAATCGTCCAAATTCCGATGATCGTTATTTCAATTCTTTCCATGTATTCACCGAATTTCACTAACTGAATAGCTGTGAAAAATGGAAATGTAGCGGATCTAGTCAAGCTCATTCCCAGCGAACCGAACGTCAAATAAGTCGCCCACAATAAATAAACACCGGATAAAGCTATACCGATTGTGCCGCCAACGAACATTTTTCTTGTATTTTTCACGCGCGATAAAAGAAAACCGAACATCACCGTTTTTCCGAAAGGAAAAGCGAAAGAAATCATCCCTCCGTAAATGATATTCGTTAGCCGGTTTTGAAACTGCGGAAGAAGCGGATTCATTTCCACTTCACGGAAAATAAACAAACTGATGATGATGCTCGCTAGAATAAAAAACGGCAAAATGACTTGAAGCGTTCTCATGATCGTACCGAGTCCAAGAGAAATGGCATAGGAAGTTACCAGTAAAACCAATAGAATCAGTACGCTAGGCGGGGTATTGGGAAGGATGGCCGTCGTGTAGAACGTAGAGATCGCGCGAGCCGCCAATCCGCCCAATTCAAGAAAATAGGCTAGGTAAATGAGGAAAGCGAATTTGGCTATCCATTTTCCAAGCAATTTCTCGCAAGACTCCGTAAACTTCATATCAGGATGCTTTCTCTGAACATAGCATAGGAGCCATAGCACGCCTATAGCAGCTGCAATGGCCAATACATTGGCCATCCAAACATCCTGTTTCAGGAATTTAGCCTCAAGTAAGAATAAGGTGGAGAATCCGGATAAATAACCGAAACAGAGGCAGCCGAGCTGGACATGTGTTATTTTCTCTTCAGATGGCATCATTGATCCTCCAGCTTTATTTTCATGAGGTTCATCATATAGTGCGAGACCGAACTGTACACAGCCCTGTTCAATGATTCTACAGTAGGCCATCCGCCGGAGAAAGAAGTTAAGTAGCCAGCAGCGACCCCACACAGCAATAAAAGCACAATCCCATCGGACTTGGCTTGTTTTTTCCATAATTCAATAAATCGCACGACCCCGTAACAAAGCGAAAAAAGACAAACGGATCCGATGAACATATCAAGATTCTCCTAAAACTTGGGTCATTCCCAATTTTTCAAATTTAACATCGACATGAACTTGAATGGGCATCTCCGAATAAATGCTTTCCCACTCACTTTCAATCCGCTTCCAGTCTTTGGCATGATTCCTTCTGAGATAGTCAGAAAAACCCAGTACATCCACATTTAAGTCTTTTTGAAAATACTTCAAAGAATCTTTTATCATCAGCTCTACTTGTTTGGCCGCTGCTTGTTCCAACTGCCTGATGGTATCCCGGTTGGTGACCGCCAGATGTTGATTCATATCACCGATAATTGCATTTAGTTTCACCTCAATGTCGAAATGGGGATTTCCACCATCCATTTTGCTGTGGAGTGTTTTCTTGGAAACCCGGTATAGCACTGTTATTCTGGTGGACTTAAAATCCACAGATTCCGTGAATTCAATTTTCTTCCAGATGGCATTATCTGCCAACAGCTGCACAACGATCACATCTTTTCCACCCATCCAACCGATAAATTTCCCTTTACCGAACACTGAGCCGCCTTTTAAAGCAAGCACTTTGTTGTGCTGATCTTGACCATCAGAAGTGCTTAAACGCCCTATTACAAAGCCCCGATGTTGATGCGGAAAACAATTGACAACATCTTTCACTGTAAGGCTGATGCTCTTTCCCCAGTCCTTCTCATTACGGATTTTGCCTAACAATTCATTCGATATAAAATCTCCTGAGCGTGATTTTACTTTTAATTTATCTGCTGCTTCTCCTTCACTGACCATCAGGTAGCTGGTTATTCGGACTTCTCGATTCCTTGACAGAAAATCGACGATTTCATAGATGGATTGACGGGCTGCTTTTTCCCCAATAACGAAAAATTTGTTATGCTGCCAAATCAATGCTTTGCCCGCCTGGCTTCGTAGATTTTTAGCTGCATCTAAAATGGAGTTACCGGCAGCGCTTGCGACCCATTCCGCTTGTTTACCTGGTTTTTCTGCACTTCCCGTCGATGGCAGGACACCATAAGCTGTAAATATATATTTGTCATGCTCTTTGTCATAGTCGATTCCAGTCGCCATGACCAAAGCAATATCGCTGATTTCATGAACATCGGGGGAGCAGCCTGTCATGAAAACAAAGCCTGCGCACACGATCAGGATCCATTTAACGTATTTCATACTCATGCCCTTCGTTCCCATGCACGAAGGAAGCTTGGCTCCGCAGCATTTCCGATCACGGTTCCCTTCTCTTAGATGTGCTTCTGGTTTTTACCGGAAAGAGGAAAAATTTCATCATCGTGTCTCTTAAACGGCCTGAATTGCTCGGATCTAAAAACAGGACTCCGCAGGATTGCAAGGAGCAAAGGTGCAAGAGGATGCAAACCAGTCCCAATGAGAGGCCAAAAACACCCGTTGAAGCCGCTAATAGCATGAGAGGAAACCTCAACATCCGAAATGCGATTCCCGTACTGAAAGAAGGAATGGTAAACGAAGCGATTCCTGTCATGGCGACCACAATAACCATCGGACGCGAGACAATGCCTGATTGCACGGCGGCTTCACCAATGATTAGCGCACCAACGATGCTGACGGATTGACCCACCGTTCGCGGCAGCCGAATGCTGGCTTCCCGCAGCACTTCGAAAGAAATTTCCATCATGAATGCCTCAATAAAGCTTGGAAATGGTATACCGGCTTTCGTGGAAAGAAAGGCAAGCATTAACGGCGTCGGGATCATTTCCAGGTGAAAAGTCGTCAAGGCGATATATAAAGAAGGACCGAATAAGGAAACAAACAACGTAATTAAACGAATGACTCGCAAAAAATTTGCAAATATGAACCTTTCGTACAAATCTTCGCTCGGATGCATAAATTCAAAGAACGTAGTCGGGGCGATTAAAACAATCGGCGTACCATCCATCATAACCGCAATTTTCCCTTTATTGAGGGCGGTAACGACCCGATCGGGCCGTTCCGTATTCAGAATTTGAGGAAACGGCGAAAACGTATGATCCTGAATATATTCTTCAACTTGTGCGCTATCCACCAGCACGTTCAGGTCAATGGATTCAATCCTTCGCATCAATTCGTTCAAAACTGCTGATTCTACCTGGTTATCCAAATAGAGGATCATCACTTTCGTTTGACTCTGCTTACCCAGACGATATAATTTTGACTTTAAATTCGGAGTTTTCAATCGCCTATAAACCATGCCCAGATTGATTTGAATATTTTCGGTGAATCCCTCGCGTGGACCCCGGACATTCAATTCGATTTTGGGCTCTTCAATCGGACGCGTCTCGTATCCAGGTAAAACCATCCCGTATGCTTCTAAGCAGCCCTCGATAAAAATCACAAACCCTGCATCGGCAACAACGCTCGCAACCTCATTCATGTGCGACACCGCTTTAACTTCGCCTAAGGAGTAGACGGATTCCAGAATCGTCTCGGCTGACGGTTTCTTCTGTTGAATAAGATCTTCGCACATTTTCCGGAAAATCTGTTGATTGAAACTTTTTTCATCAATGAGGACATTCAAGTAAACAACACATGCGAAATCATTCAAATCTCGAACAACAAGCAGCTCATTATCTGCAAATTGACTACGAAGCTTGTCCAGGTTCTGGGCAACAGAAATACAGACATGTTCATTCATTTGTTCCACTCCCATCCCCTCATGTACAATTCAGCCACACATGTAACCAGATTTTGCATATAGAGGAAATTATTCGCCGAATGTCTGTGGATTATTCAGTATCATCTAGCACCCCTGATCTCATTTTCATCCGAAAAACGCAAAAAGCCAGTCAAAGTGATCGCTCACTTCGGCTGGCGTTATTGATAAACGGAATCAACCCATGTTTTGAAACAGCGCAAGGGCTCGCTCCATTTTTTGGATATAATCGGGATCATTACTGGAACACAGAAATTTAACCCTCGAATCTCCGTGCGAATTGAACTGCCCCTTCTCGTTCAAGATCTGTGAAAGACGATTAATGGTACCGGCGCCGCCGTCCACGATTTGGATATGATCAGGTAAAAGATCTTGTAAAATATATCTATAAAATGGGTAATGGGTGCAGCCTAGAACAACCGTTCCGTACGTGCTGAGGTCGAACTCCGAAAGAACCCTAGTAAAATATTCATGCAAAACTTCACGATCAAAAATTAATTTCTCGCAAAACTCAACCAATTCCGGTAAAGGTAACGAATCCACAATACTCTGATCATCAACCCGAGAGATGAGCTCCGTATATTTGGTTTGTTTCAGTGTTAAAGCCGTCGCAAAGACGAGTACGCGTTTTCCCGTGGAGCGGTTCATTTCTACGGCCGGCTTTACGGCCGGCTCCATCCCTACGATTGGCACATCATAAATGCGCCTTAAATCGGTCACGGCAATACTTGTCGCCGTATTACATGCGATAACGAGAGCTTTCACATCTTCCTTCATGATCCTAGCTGCTGCGTCTTGAATACATGACTTAACCTCTTCCTTCGATTTAGTCCCATAGGGAACATGAAGCGTATCCGCAAAATATACAAAGTCCTCTTTCGGCAATCGTTTCATGGCTTCGGCTAATACCGTAATACCGCCTATACCCGAATCAAAAAAAGCTATTCTCATTGGTTTCACCTTGTCATTTAGATTTAGATCATGATGTCATTTTATTACGTTTTACCGTACATTTCATTATGATTTTATCCAAGAGATAAAGATTGAGCCTGTCCGTCCGTCAAATGAACACCTTCCGGCAGCACCCGGATAACGTGATCCCGCAGGACCGTGTCACAATGCAGTTCCTCACTGAAAATCGCGATCATACCGCGATCCTCTCGAGACCGGATTAAACGCCCCATTCCTTGTCTAAGCCGCAGCAGCATATAGGGAATATCCACCTCAGCGTATGGATCTGCTGCCGATAGGCGTTTTGCCATAAAAACAGGATCTTGCGGTGGAAATGGCAGCGCCCAGACGATCACATTCGAGAGTGACGGTCCAGGTACGTCTAATCCCTCCCATAAACTGACCGCACCTAGCACGCTAGTTTCCTCTTCCTGGAAAGTTCTAATAAGATGACTAATCTCCTGGTCGCCTTCGAACAAAAAGCGCATCCCTGCACATTCGGCCCGGAGAACGATTTCCCGCTTGAACCGCTGCAGTTCCTCCTGCGTCGGGAAAAGAACGAGCGCTCGTCCCCCTGCCCGTGATAACAGTTTGACCGCGGCCTCCATCTTCTCATCAAATGATCCGCCTGCCGACCATTTAGGCGCAATTACTTCCATTCGTCCCGGATAATCATAAGGAGAATTGACAGAGAAAGATAAATAATTGTCTAACCCTAAACTTCCGGCTACATAGTCAAAAGATCCTTCCACCGATAGCGTCGCCGATGAGAAGACGATTGGCATTTTATTGGCAAACACGCGCTCGCGCAGCACTTCCTTCACCGTTCTTGGCATCACCACCAAGCTGAGTCCGGTTATACTTTCCGTCGCCCAGCAAATGAAAGCTTGATCGTGCTGAAACAAGCCTAGCGCTTTCTGCATCATCTCCAAATGCTCTTCAACGATCCTCAATTGATATTCGTTTAGCGTGAAAAGCTCGCTCTCGAACACCAATTCTTCTTCAATAGCGGTAAGAATGTCGCATAACCGATGGATTTCTTGAAGCAATCGTTCATTCATAACAATCTGCTTGCGATCCGATCCCGCAATGGGCAGGCAACAGCTTTCCAGCACACCGAACATCGTTTCGCTTTGATCGATCGCTTCATCAATGAGAACCGCGAGCGTTTCGCGAACTTCCCCTTTAAGAAGACGTATGACGAGCTCTTCAAACACAATATGCTGCAGCTTGTAGGTTAGAGCCTTCTGTGCGGCCGATTCCAGCAAATGCCCCTCGTCGAAGACGACCGTGCAATGCTCAGGCAGCAGCGGAAGCTGTCCTTCCCGCTTTCTTCCTTCGTAAGTCCACACATGCTCCATATAAAAATCATGAGAACAAATAATCAGATCGCCGGCTCGACGATAGTTGTCCCTTGAAAGCGTCTGGCCGCAGCGATGACGAAGGTCGCAAACAAAGCAATCCTGGAAAGCATCCCAGCCGATCCGGTTCCATTGTTCATCGTTTAAATGCGGGTAGTGTTTACGATCCCCATACGCATGAAAAGATTGCAGCGCTTCACGAGAATGGACGAAATCCGGTAGACTCCGGTGCAGATCTTTGTAGAGCTTCACATCTTCATAACCTAACCGGGCCTCGTCCAGCTTCACCAGACAGACGTATTGGTCCGGCGATTTTGCCAGTCTAGCATCGATGGCCAGATTTAAATGCAGGGATAATTTATCGATATCCCCTCCCGGCTTAACCAGCTGTTCGATGAGAGATTCATCGGCACAAGCGATAATGGCGGGTTTGTTCATATATCGGGCATAGCAGATCGCATAGAGTAAATAAACTAACGTTTTGCCCGTTCCTACGCCGGCTTCGGCAAAGATCGTTTGTTTTTCGGCAAAGGCGCGTTCCAGCTGAAATGCCATATAAATTTGTTCATCGCGGACTTCAAAGCCCGCTTCGGGTAAAATTTCATAAAAGATATCAGCGATCCAATCCGAGACCTGCTGAATATAGGGTTGTCCGCGATCATATGCAAAAGGATACCGTGCCAAGGAATGTGTGCCTCCAGGAAACAGATTTAAGCAAAAGATTATTATCCCATGAACGATACAGAAAAGCAAAGGAATGACCGGAAATCGCCGAAAAGAAGAAAAAGCTTAGCCTAACAGCAGCAACTGCGAGGCTAAACTTCTCTTTTTTTACACGCTAAATCGTTCTCGATATCCGCATTTTCGGCACAGCTCTTCCACCACTTCACGTCTGGAAAAGCCTTCAAACAACCGATTCGCCCGTTCGCCCTCGACGATATCCGAAAAAGGCGTATCGTTGATATTGCCGAGGTTAATGACCCCTTCCCCATCCAGACAGCACGGAATGACGGTGCCATCTACAAGAATGCCAGCTTGGTTGCGCAATGCGTGACAGAACCCCGGTCCTTCAATTTCCTGTGCCTTCAAATCCGGCCATTGAAATTCATGATCCTGATTGAGATAGACCCGATCAGCCAGCTTCACGCCGGTGCCGCGGATGAATTTCTCATCGATTTTATAATCGAGTTCGTATTCCCTCTCGAGCATCTCCAGCACTTCACGATTTCTTTGCCGCTCCAGATTTGTCTGATTATCCGTATCCAAATTCCAGAGCCGATAAGAGATGATGACGTTTGAAGCTGCGACAATTTCCTTGGCGAATCGAAGGATGCTCATCACATATCCCTCTTTATCCTCCGAGCCCTCATGCCCGTCAAAACTATGCAGGGAGAAATTCATTTGCCTCAAAGCCGGTTTACCGAGCAGCTTCTGTTTATTTTTGTTAATTAGCGTACCGTTCGTCGTAATATTGACCTTGAACCCTTTTTCATGGCTGATATCGAGCAGTTGGTCAATCTTCGGATGCAGCAGCGGTTCCCCTTTTACATGCAGGTAAATATGGTCGGTATGCGGTTTAATTTGATCCAATATATTCGTAAAAGTATCAATTTCAATGAAGCCTTTAGCGCGCTGCGTTTGCGGACAAAACGTGCAGGCGAGATTGCAAATGCTCGTAATTTCGATATAAAATTTTTTGAACTTTTTCATTTCAATGACTCCGTTTCTCTCTAGCTGAATCTGCACGATAGTAGCTATTATAACAGAGTTAGACGATCCATTGCACAACCAATCCGATAAAATAAGCAGCCGGGATCAAAACGATCTGCGCCAGCAGTGTCCCCAGGAAGCGCGACGTCATGAGCAGCGCATAGATTTTACCAAGTTGATCGCGGTGCTCTTCGTTATGCAAAGCTTTATCCGTAATGAGGCCTAACTGCGGATCGATGAATATCGTGAGCAATATCGTAGCGATCCCGTTAATGATTCCGGAGGCCTGGGAGGCCGTCGTGCTGTATTGAGGCAATAAATGCGCTGCGAACAGTGAGGACAGCACACCGACCGAGTAAAACGCAGTCACGACGATATTTAACAGGAGAAATCGCTTGGGAATGCCCAAATAACGAAAATGACTCAGCCGGATCGTCGGCTTTTTCAAATAATTTTTCGTGTTCTTGATTTGGTCAATAGTCACACTTGTAATGAGCTTGGGGATGGAACCGGCAACCTCCAATTTGGCAATAATTCTCGCACTGATATTAATAAACGAAGGAAATAAGGCAATGGCGATGATCGTACCGATCGAGGATGCAAATAAAATAATGCGCAAATAGCGCTCCAAATCAAATGCGGCATCGATCTTGGCATAATCGACAAATTTGGCCGTTAGCGGCGCTTGAATCAAGTTGGCGGTTCGTGAAACAAGTACAATAATTCCGGTCAGTGATAGCGCTACCGCGATTTTGTTCAACTTCACTCCGGCAAAGCGGACGGAATAAGACAGTGTCTCCGACGTATGAATAATCATCGTCAGGATGAAGACTACGATCAAGCTGTTCGTCATCGCCCGAATCCTTCTTTAAGCAGCTCTCCAATCGCTGCCAAAGCTTCTTCCCAGCGCAGCTTCATCGCTTCTCTTTGCCTTGCATCGGCCAGTTTCTCCTGATGAAAACTAATCGTTGTTTTCTCCGTGCCGCTTGGCAGCAGACGGACTTGCACCGTTGACGGTTTCGGCCAGCCTGATGGCTGCCATGTCAAACGCAGCTGTTCCATGGGCTTCACGACACGAAATTCACCGCTTGTCCCCTCTGCAGTCCGATAAGCTTGTCCCGCTATGAAGCTGGCCCCCTCCAATTGGCCCAGCCATAACGGCAGACCTCGGGATGATGTTAGCAGCTTCCAAGCTTGTTCTTGTGTCACCGGCAGCGATCTGCGGACGCCGATTTGAAATCCGACTGAAGCTGTTTGACCGACTAATTTTCCGTTTGTCATAATCATCTCTCCTTAACGTTATTCGGTATCAAGACTAGCAGGGGCGCTCGTGTATTTATCTAGGTAGTCTTTTTCTCATCCAACGAATTTGGCCTCTATGATTCACATGTTATTTGGATCTAAATGATTCATTCAGTTCCATCTCCTTCGATGAATGATCGTCGCCGTACCACAGCTCCTGAAACGTAGAGCTGCGCTTGAGAAGCTCTGTAGAAGTACCTTCCGCTTCAATACGTCCATCCTTCATCACGATGATATGGTCGGCCCGCGTCAGTGCGGTCTTCCGGTGGGAGACGACCAGGCACGTCGCGTCGCCGCGCCGCTGAAACAATCGCTCCCACAGCTTCTGCTCCGTCTCGACGTCGAGCGCGCTCGACAGGTCGTCGAACACATACAGCTCCGCGTCGCGCACGAGCATGCGGGCGGCCGCCGTCCGCTGTGCCTGGCCCCCGGACAGCTTCACCCCGCGCGGGCCGATCACCGTATCGAGCCCGCCGGGCAGCTGCGCGACGTCGTACTCCATGACGGCCGCGTAAAGCGCCTGCTGCAAGCTATCCTCTTGCTCCGCTTGCCCCAGCAAAATATTGTTGCGCAGCGTATCGCTGTACAGCCGCGGTACCTGCGCCGTGTACGCGCTCCGCGGCGGCGTGAAGAATGTGCCGGCGTCTTCGACCGGATTGCCGTTCCAGGCAATCGTGCCTTCATCCTTCGGCAGCAAGCCCAGCAAGGTTCGGACGAGCGTCGTCTTTCCGGAACCGATGGTTCCGGTGATGACGGTGAACGAACCTCGCGTAAGGCTGAAGTGCACATCGGCTATGCCCCTGCCCGTATCCGGGTACGCATAGGATAGTCCATGCACATCCAGACGGCGCAAGAAATTCTCATGCTCTGCGCTCACCCCGGCAGCTGATACGATCGAAAGATCGTCAGTCTCTCCATTCTCTGCAGGCAGCAGTTGTCTTTTATCCAGATGCAATGATTTGACCATCGTCAAGATTTTAGCCGAAGTGCCTTGCAGCAGAAAGGTCAACCGTTCCAGAGCTACGCTCATTTGTTTGAAAAATGTAATGAACTTGCCGACATTCGAGATCACCTGCGTGACAAATGTCAGATAATACACGAACAGCGCGAAATCGCCAACCGTAAAAGTGCCGGCTCTCATTTTCTGTCCGGCAAGCAGGAGAATGAGACCTGTCCCCAGATTGACGGAATTGGAGAAAATCGAATCCAACAACTCCGTCATCAGGCGATCCTTCAGCATCGCTTTTCGGCGGGTTTCGCCTAATCGGCGAAAGCGCTCAATCATGCGCTTCTCTGCGCCGGCGACTTGAATTGCCTGCACATTGCCGAACATTTCGCTGATTTCTCCCGTCACTTTGGCGGTCGATTCCCGGCTCGCGGCACGATATTTTTGCAATCGTGTGGTAGCAAGCTGAGCGGCCGAAATCACAAGCACCAGCGGCAGGAAAACGAGCAGCGTCATTTGTGCGTCAATGCGGATGAGGATATAGCTGGACACAGCTGCGAAGCAGGTCAATCCGAACACATCCACCGACCAACTCGCCGCTTCTTCGGATTGATCGACATCGTCGCGGAAATGGCTGATTGCTTCCCCCGGCGATACCGGAATAGCGCGAGCTCCCGGCTGCTTGAGCACGTGCTCGAGCAAATTTCGGCGGAGCAGCATACCCATCCGAAAACGGAAATTAACGTCTGTGATAAAACCAACCACAATAAGCACAATTCTTCCTAAAGCTGCCGCCATAAGGAGCGCAATAATGCCCCAAACGCTATAACCAAGCTTGGAATTCCCGGTCAATGAATCGAAAAACTCCTTTGTCACAAGTCCCGGCACAATCGGCGCCAGATAGATGACCGTCCAAGCAAGCGCATTAATGAAATAACGGACCGGCCTATACATAATAAGCCGCCATAAGTATTGATAAGTATTCATGCCAGCACCTCCTCAAGCCCAGTAGCCAGCAATTGGCTGAATCGCGAATTCGGATCGGCGGCCAACTGCTCCCTTCGACCCGATTCCATCACTTTACCACTGTCTAAAATAAGAATGTGATCCGCCCGCTGAACCGTGCTCAGCCGATGGGCGATTATGATGCAGGAACGCGTCTCCAGCAGCTTGGATACTGCCTTCTCCATACGCTGCTCGGTCAATGGGTCCAATCTCGAAGAAGCTTCGTCCATAATGACCAGCCCTGGGTTGGTCAGAAATACGCGTGCGAATGCGAGCAGTTGCGCCTCACCGGCCGATAGGCTGCCGCCGCCGGATGCCAGCATCGTATCGAGTCCTTCAGGAAGCGATTCATGCCAAGCTCCCAGTCCGAGGTCTTCCAGAACCTCAATCATTCGTTCGTCTGAAATCGATTCGTCATAGAAGGTCAAATTATCACGAACCGTACCTTGGATGATTTCGATATTTTGAGTCACCATGGCTACCCGCTTACGTAACTCCGACAACTTACAGTCGCGAATGTCCGTGCCTCCAAGTGCAATCGTACCGCTTTGCGGATCGTAGAATCGCAGCATCAGCCGTGCCATCGTCGACTTGCCGCTCCCAGTGCGGCCCAGCAGTCCCAGCACTTCACCGGGCTTCAGCTCAAGGTCAAGTTCTTTGATCGTAGGCTGATCCCCGTCGTAGCTGAACGTCACGTCGCGGAATTGAACGCTCAGTGGCCCATTCGGTAGCGGCGCTCCCGGTCCGTCAACGATCGCCGAGCGCGTAGCGAAGAGCTCGCGAATCCGTGAAATACTGGCGTCCGCCTTTTGCAAATCCTCCATCTGCGTACGGATTTTCTCAATCGGCTTGGACAGTAGCTCCGTATAAAAGAAGATCAGATACACAGTGCCTAAAGAAATGCCCGCTGTGCGCCAGAGATACGCGCAAATGGCGAAAGCCATCGCATTTCCAAGCGCGAATACGAGAATCGAAGTATTCCACATCGCGCAGAACCCTAGAAACGCTTTCACGCGCAGCGGCAGCATGCGCCGGAGCATCATGTAGAAGCGGTTCATCACGAAGCCGACCGCACCGTTCGCGCGAATGTCCTCCGTACCTTCCAGGTGCTCGCCGATAAAACCGTAAAATTCCGCATTCGCTTGCCGCCATCCTGTCCAGACGGGAACGGCGAATTTGCGGATCCATTGAATGACAAAGACCGCAAACAGCACGAAAAAAGTCATTCCCGCTCCGATCAGCCAATTCTCACGAAAAAGTAAAACAATAATGCCAACCATCAACAACAAATTGCCGACAAGATGAATGATCATGCTCGAAAAGAAATTCGCCAGCGCGTTGACGTCTCCATCCACCCGTTCAATCAGCGAGCCGGATGTATGGGATTTGTGGAACGTCATGTCGAGTGTCAAGCAATGTTCCGCCAGATTGAATCAGAGAAAATCCGATAAACATTCCCGCTGCGATAACAAGCGGTTGCAGAGCCCCTTGCGCCCCAGCCGTATCGATAAAATAGCGGATAATTTGCGGATTAATGAGCTGCATGCCGATGGATGCGAATAACAGGACAGCTAAGGCAATGAGTGTACCTCGTTGCGGGAGCAAATAACGATAGAGCAGTTCGTAATACGGTCTAATCGAGTGGTTACTTTTGTTGCGTCTCATAAAAAGGTTGTCTCCCTATTCCTCCACATATATGCCCCAAATTAGAAACTATTGGAACTGATATTCTTATAGTATCCTATATCTACCGATAATTTCTAGCTTTTGTAATATGAATTGTATTGCCACAATGAACGATTCAAAGATTTCTGCTCAGCACAAAAAACCGCAAACCACTGCGGCCCTTAGACAGTTACTCCCTTATTCCTCGCGAAAAAATTTCCAAGATTTTTCAGAACGGCTCAAGAAACAATTCTCATTCAAAAAGACACAAGTGCGCTTGCTGAGCCGTTTTATGATGAAATGCATGTTAGTAAACGGATTGCTATTGAGCTTGCTCTGCACGGATATGACAATTTATACGGAGCTATTCTTTAAGCAAGCGTATTTTGCTGCCGAATAAGCAGCACCGCATAATATTTCCGAGCATTTGCTGTCTCCAGGTGCAGGCTCGCGGTTTCCCCACCGGGGTGTTCCAAATCGAGCACGGCGCCGTTCAAGTCTTCTTCCACCCTGACGATCTTGAAGTTCTGGGAAACGAAGTCGTCGAGCTTCTGCTTCTCGCGCATAAACTGTTCATATTCGGACATTTTGCAGCGCTCCTTTCATTTTCAAACTTTAGCTTTGAACGGCTTCCTTTTTTGAAGTAACCCCAAGCGATTCCGAGTTATATGTCCCCCGCTTTACGAACTGGCCGGAGCCCGGCGTACCTACAAACTGTTTATTTTTGATGACGTACTCGCCACGGGACATCACGGTTACGGGTTCCCCGGTAATCACAATGCCTTCAAACGGATTATAATCAACGTTCATATGATGCGATGCCGCCGAAATCGTACGCGTTACGTTCGGGTTGAATATAACGATATCTGCGTCACAGCCTATCGCGATCGTTCCTTTTCTGGGGAACAGCCCGAAAAGCTTGGCAACCCGCGTGGATACGATATCCACGAACTGATTGATCGTGATGCGGCCTTTGGCCACGCCCTCGGAGTACAGAATCGAGAATCGGTCCTCGATAACCGGCCCGCCGTTCGGGATTTTACTGAAGTCGCCAAGTCCCAGGTCCTTTTGTCCTTTAAAATTAAACGAACAGTGGTCGGAGCCGAGCGTCTGCAACTGTCCATTTTTCAAAGCGTTCCACAGCACATTCTGATGATAGGTCTCTCGCAAAGGAGGCGACCAAACGTATTTGGCCCCTTCGAAATCCGGTTTCTCCAAATAAGATTGATCCAGTAGCAAATACTGCGGACATGTTTCACCCCATACATCCACACCCTTATTTCGCGCTTCGGCAATTTGCTCTACGGCTTCCTGGCACGTAACGTGAACGACATAGAGCTGGGAGTTCGCCAGAGCAGTAAGCTTGGCGGCCCTTCCTGTCGCTTCCCCTTCAACGACCGACGGACGCGTCAATGCGTGGTAAATCGGCTCGGTATTCCCCTCTTCGAGTGCCTTTTTAATCAAATAATCGACCACATCGCCATTCTCCGCATGCACCATCACAAGCGCTCCATGCTTCTTTGCTTCAAGCAGCGTGTGGAATAAGGTACCATCGTCGGCTTGGAATACATTTTTATAGGCCATGAAAACCTTCAAAGAGGTGATGCCTTCTTCCAAAATCATTTTCGGCAGCTCCGCCAAAACTTCGTCCGTGATCTCACCGATCATCAAGTGAAACCCATAATCAATGACCGCTTTGCCCGCCGCTTTATCGTGCCAGGTCTGTACGGATTGGCTTAGAGGAACTCCTTTATTCGTCAGACAAAAATCGATGATCGTCGTCGTACCGCCGAATGCAGCCGCCTTGGTCCCCGTTTCAAAATCATCAGCCGTCACCGTGCCGCCGAAGGGCATATCAAGATGCGTATGCGGATCGATGCCACCCGGGAACACATAATGCCCCGAAGCGTCAATGATCTCCGCCTCCTCCGTTTGCAGATTCAGACCGATTTGCTTTATGACGCCATCTTCAATGAGTACATCCGCTTGATATTGATCTGCAGCCGTCACGATCGTTCCATGCTTAATGAGTTTGGCCATCGGCTATACAGCCTCCTTCTTTGTGGTATCCTTATCGGATGACAGTTTAGCAAGCGCTTCCTGCCTTTCGTTCCAAGTCATCGGTGCTTCCGTCGAAGGCACCTCAACCATCGAAATCGCACCGTCCACCGGACAAACGATGGAGCACAAATTACAACCTACACAATCTTCTTCCCGCACTTGCAAGTATGATTTGCCATCTTCACCCGTCAGCATGTCGATACATTGATGCGATGTATCCTCACAAGCAATATGGCACTTGTTGCAGTTAATGCAGGTCTCTGTATCAATGCGCGCCACGACCGCGTAGTTCAAATCCAAATTGCCCCAGTCGGAGTAACGGGGAACGGATTTACCGATCAGCTCGGTGACACTGGCGAGACCTTTTTCATCCAAATAGTTGTTAAGACCGTCAATCATGTCCTCGACAATGCTGAAACCATGATGCATGGCCGCCGTACAGACCTGCACGCCCGTTGCGCCCATCAGCATGAATTCAACGGCGTCACGCCAATTCGAAATCCCGCCGATACCCGAGATCGGTACCCCAACTGCCGCATTGCGGGCGCATTCCGCAACCATGTTCAGCGCAATCGGCTTCACGGCAGGTCCGCAATACCCGCCGTGTGCGCCCTTGCCGCCAACGTGCGGTATGGTGTTCCACGAATCCAGGTCAACGCCGGCGAGCGAATTGATCGTATTTATCAGCGATATCGCATCGGCGCCGCCTCGAACCGCAGCTTTCGCGGTTGCGGTAATATCCGTAATATTCGGCGTCAGCTTCACGATGACAGGCGTCGTCGCGACCTCTTTCACCCACATCGTCTGAGACTCTACCAGATCAGGCTGCTGTCCGGAAGCAGCCCCCATACCGCGTTCAGCCATCCCGTGCGGGCAGCCGAAATTCAATTCTAAGCCGTCTACGCCAACGGCTTCGACTTTTTTGACGATTTCATGCCACTTCTCCTGCTTCGGCTCCACCATAAGCGAAACAACAACAGCATGGTTAGGGAATCGCTTTTTCGTCTCATAGATTTCTTTCAAATTTACCTCAAGCGGCCGATCGGTGATGAGTTCAATATTGTTAAAACCCGCAACGCGCTGTCCATTGAAATGAACAGCCGCAAAGCGCGATGACGTATTAATAATCGGATCTCCCAGCGTTTTCCAAACCGCGCCGCCCCATCCGGCTTCAAACGCTCGCTGCACTTGATATCCTGTGTTTGTCGGCGGTGCGGAGGCCAGCCAGAACGGATTAGGCGATGAAATTCCTGCTAAATGGATGCGTAAATCTGCCATCTCGAATCCCTCCAGTTCAATTAAGCGGTGTTATATGGCCTCTCCTGTTACCTATCGATGAAGATTACGCGGTTTCGATTTGCTGCTTTACAAGCTTATTGTAAATCGCATACGCCGCCTGTTTGCCTTGTTGAGCGGCCGATACGACCATTGCTTCGCCCTGACCGTCGCCGAAAATGACATCGCCGGCCGCGAACACTTTCGGATTCGACGTTTCCCCCGTATGCGTATTCACGGTTACCGTGCCTTTCGTATGGGTCAGGCCGAATTGATCCACGAGCGATGCGTGACGCGTTTGCCCGATCGCCTTCACGACGGCATCCACCTCGATCACAATTTCCGAACCCGCGATAGGTACGGGACGCTTCCGACCGCCAGGTTCGGATTCCTCTAAACTCATGCGGATGCATTCAAGTGCGATCACTTCACCATTCGCGCCTCCGATGATCCGTTTCGGAGCGGTCAGCCATCTGAATTCGACGCCGTCCTGCTTGGCGAAGTCGAATTCGAAATCGTAAGCCGTCATCTCCGCTTGGGTTCGTCGATACACGATTTGCACCTTCTCGGCTCCGAGGCGTACGGAGCATGTCGCCGCATCAATTGCCGTGTTGCCTGCGCCGATGACGGCTACTCGTTTGCCCACCAGATGCGGGTCGAGCGTTGTTTTCGTCGTTTCGACGAAATCGATTGCGTCATATACACCACTTAGATGCTCGCCTTCAATGCCAAGCATCGGCACCTTGGACATGCCTACCGCTAACACACTTGCATCATATTCGTTCAGCAGTTCTTCAGCTGTGATGTCTTCACCCACCCGCGTATTCAATTTGAACTCTACGCCGAGTTTCCGCACTTGTTCCACTTCCCAGAGCGAGATCTCCTGCGGAAGCCTGAAGGAAACGATCCCGTATGTATCCAGACCGCCCGCTTGCGTTTTCGCTTCAAATACGGTCACTGCAAACCCGAATCGCGCGAGCTCTCTCGCCGCCGACAAACCAGCGGGACCTCCGCCGATCACCGCAACCTTCTTGCCGTTGACAGCGCCCGCTTTGAACAGCACTTGCTCGTTTTTGATAGCCCAATCTGTCGCGTATCGCTGCAAATCACCGATCAAAATCGGCTTGGACGATTCGTTAAGTACGCAAGCGCCTTCGCATAATTCCTCCGTTGGGCAAACCCGAGAACAAGACGCACCTACGGGATTCGCTTCCATAATCGTTCGCGCCGAGCCTTTTAGATTCCCCGAGGCAATTTTTTTGATGAAAGAGGGAATATTGATTCCCGTCGGACAGGCACGTACGCACGGAGCGTCATAACAGTACAGGCAGCGGTTCGATTCCTCGATCGCTTCTTTCGGTTTCATACCGGCTCTGACTTCAGCAAAATTACGTTTAAGATCGCTTAATGAAATGAATGTCGTGCTCATTTTTGCTGCGCCTCCCCTTATTCAATAAGAGATTAATAAGTCCACTACAGACTCACGATCTGTTCGTAGGTTTCCGGCCTTCGATCCCGATAAAACTGCCAAATGTTTCGGACCTCACGAATGAGCTCTTTATCCATCTCGCCGATGATGACTTCATCCTCATCACGACTGCCAATGGTGATAATGGACCCGCGCGGATCGACCAAATACGATTGGCCGTAGAACTCGCCCATATTCCAGGGAGCTTCGACGCCAACGCGATTAATCGCCGCTACGTAGTATCCGTTTGCCACTGCATGCGCAGGCTGTTCAAGTTTCCAAAGATATTCCGATGTGCCCGCTACTGTTGCAGATGGATTAAAAACGATTTCCGCTCCATTTAATCCAAGCGCACGCGCGCCTTCCGGAAAATGTCGATCGTAACAAATGTAAACGCCGACCTTAGCAAATGCCGTATCAAAAACCGGATACCCTAAATTTCCTGGTTTAAAATAGTACTTCTCCCAAAACCCGCAGGAACCGCCGCCTGCAGCGACGTGCGGAATATGGTGTTTGCGGTATTTACCGAGATAGGTGCCGTCCGCATCGATCACCGCCGCCGTATTGTAATACGTGGCAATGCCCTCCCTCTCATAGATCGGCAGCACGATGACAACGCCAAGCTCTTTGGCCAGATCCTGAAACTGCTTTGTCGTCGGGCCGTTCGGAATTTCCTCGGCTGCATCGTACCATTTGGTCTTTTGTTCGGCGCAAAAATAAGGGCCGTAGAAAATTTCCTGCAGGCAGATGATTTGAGCGCCCTTTTGCGCCGCATCGCGAATCAGAGTGATATGCTTCTCGATCGCTTTACGCTTATGAAGCTCAACGGATTCATCTCCATGGACGTCATTTGCAGCTTGAATCAAACCGATTTTCACTTTACTCATGGCCCAATCCTCCTGTCGATATGCGAACTGCCGTACGGTATAAGAGCTCTGTGCCAAGAGCAATATCCTCGGGACTGGAGTACTCCTTGGGATTGTGGCTGATGCCATCCTTGCAGCGGACGAAGATCATGCCGTAGTCACAAACATAGGACATGGTCAACGAATCGTGAAAAGGACCGCTCATCAGCTCGGGCGGCGCATAACCGATCTTCTCCGCCTCCTCGCGCATTGCTGCCTTGATCCAATCCGCGCAGTATCGCGGTTCGCTGTTCGTATCCTCGCGAATCGAGTACGCAAGGCCGTGTTCTCTCGCCACGTTGTCGATCACGTTCAGCAGCTCCGCCTCTAATGCATTGCGGCGGGCCAAATCGATATCGCGCAAATCAACCGTGAAGGTCACCCTCTCGGGTATGATGTTGCGCGAGTCCGGAAACACCGTCAATGAGCCGACGGTTCCGACAGTCGGTGCGCCGGGCACCTGCTGAACGAGCTCGTTCAGCGCCACGATCACTTTAGCGCAGCCGACGAGCGCGTCATGTCGCATCGGCATCGGCACCGAGCCGGCATGCCCGGCGAAGCCGGTCATCTCCACCGTGAGCCAAAGCGGTCCGGAGATCCCGCTCACGATGCCGATCGGCGCATCGAGTGACTCCAGTACGGGCCCCTGCTCGATGTGCAGTTCCAGAAAAGCACCGATCCGCCCCTCCTGGAACGTATAACCTTCAAAATTAGCGGGATCACAACCAAATTGGATCAGCGCCTCTCTGCGCGAGATCCCGTTCTTGTCAGTTCGCTCCAGCTCATCCGTTTCAAGCTTGCCGGTCATACCGCGGACGCCGAACAAACCCTTGTTGAACCGGCAGCCTTCTTCATCACAAAAGGCGACAACTTCAATGTTGCACGACGGAACAATGCCTGCCTCCGACATCGTTTGAACGACTTCAATAGCGCCAAGTACACCGATGGCTCCGTCAAATCTCCCGCCGTAAGGTTGTGAATCGACGTGTGATCCCAACATCAGCACAGGAGCATTCGGGTCGCTGCCCCGCTTGACGCCTATCAAGTTTGCGAAACAATCTATGGAGGCTTCCATCCCTGCCTCTTCCATCCATGATTTCACCAGGTCTACACCGGCCCGATCTTCTTTAGAAAGAGCTAGCCGACAGACGCCGGTCTCCCCGATTTTCCCAATCTGCGCAAGCTCATAAATTCGTTGCTGAAGCCTATTAGCGTTAATTTTCAGAACGGGTGCTTGGTTCATGTGTGAATCATCCTTTCCCCTTGTTCAAAGCGAACACATCGACCAAAGTGTCTATGATGAAGGCAACCTCGTCATCCGATGTTGAGAACGGCGGGCTTAATGTCAGTATGTTGGCAAAGCCAGGCACGGTATCGCCGTTTTTGCCTATTAAAAGTCCTTTCTGCTTGCAGCCTGCGATAATCGCCATCACCCTTTCGGCAGTCGCCGGTTCTTTTGTAACCTGATCTTCAACGAGCTCTATGCCAATCGCTGAACCGAATATGCGGATATCTCCGACATTTGGATGATCCTGGAGCGGTTCCAAACCGCGCATCAGCTCCTGTCCAATGTGAGCCGAACGTTCCACAAGATTTTCATTCTCTAAGATCTCGATATTTTTCAAAGCGACCGCGCACGAAACCGGATTGCCTCCGAACGTATTGACATGGCGGAAATGGCTATCAGCTTGTTTTTCTTTAAAAGTTTCATACAACTCAGCCGCAACGGCTGTTGCAGAGAGTGGCGAATATGCGCTGGTCAACCCTTTGGCCATCGTCACGATATCAGGTTTTACACCGTAATTCTGATGCCCGAATTTTTCGCCTGATCTCCCGAACCCGCATATGACTTCATCGACAATGAGCAGAATGTCATATTTGTCGCAAATCTGGCGAACCATGGGCAGATACTCCTGGGGCGGAACAATCATGCCGCCTCCTGTAATCGTCGGCTCCACAATGACGCCAGCTACTGAATCCGGCCCTTCCCACTGAATAGCATCTTCAATCGCTTGTGCGCATTGAATTTGGCACGCACCCTTCGTTTGCCCGAAAGGACACCGGTAGCAATAAGGCGGCGGAACGTGCTGGAACCCAACGCCAAGCGGCTCGTACTTCAGCTTGCGCTGGGCTTGACCCGTAGCGCCTAAAGCGCCCATAGAATTGCCATGATAAGCGCGATGCCTGGAAATGAATTTATGTTTTGTCGGTTTGCCTGTCTGATGATGGTATTGTCGGGCGATTTTAAAAGCGACCTCATTTGCGTCTGAGCCTGAATTTGAAAAAAATATTCGATACTCCCCACCTAACCACTCGTTCAGCTTCGAGGCGAGCTCAATGGCCGGCACATGCGACTGTACGAGCGTTGAATAAGCAATTTTCATCATCTGAGCTGCCGCAGCTTCTGCAATTTCTTTCCTGCCATGCCCGACATTGACGCACCATAGACCTGACATGCCATCCAGATACCTGTTCCCTTCGATATCCTGCACCCAACTGCCCTCACCGGACTCAATGATCATCGGGTGATCGTTGTGAGGGGACATGTGGTGCCATACATACTTGCGATCCTTTTCAAGCAGCCCTTCCTTAGTCACAGCATCGCTGACCTCATCTGCATTCATACAAGCTCTCCTCTCCCGCTGTTGGGAATCGTGAGCCCGATTTTCCTTTCGGTCCACGATCCGCTTCCGGTGATTACTTCGCTCCGTCTACCACTTTGACGACAAGCTCATGGTTCTTATCCACCCAGTCCTTCTTGGCAATGAGCGTATCCTCCAGCATCGCGACTCCAGCATCATCGAAGTTAAACACATTCATATCCGTCTCTTTCACACCGCATCCTAGAACAACGTAATACTCGTTATAGATTGTAGCCGTCTCAACATCAGCTGATCGATATCCGCAGCGCCATTCACAACCTGCTGCTCGATAATGACATCCGGTTCCCCGGCATGATCTCGACATCAATCCCTTCGTCTTTGTAAAAGCCCTTCTCCTTAGCAGCGAAAATACCGGCGAATTGCGCTTGAGGCACCCACTTCAGCTAGATCTTCCCTTTTTTTCCGCGGGTCGCTCGAAGGCGCCTGCTGTTCCATTGGATGCAGTCGGTGTTACTGGTGCTGGAGTAGAAGTTGTCGCTGTTTTCTCTGATGCGCAAGCATTACGATGACAAGTGGGAACGATGCGATGAAGAGTAGGGTAAAACGAACAGCTGGGATTCTCTTTTTCAAACCGACAAATCCTCTCCATATTTAAGTTCTATGATCTAAAAGATGGTGACATCCCTTGATGCTGCTTGTTTTTGAAAAAAACTTGGATTAGCGTTGCGAAACGGACCATGGAGTGGCGATATTTCCTAATGACCACCATTTAAACGCCCTCCACCAAAAATTACACTTTCCTTTGGGAAATCTCTGAACTCTTTCCTTCCCCTCCAAATCAGAAAACCAGATTGTAATGTATTTGTTATTTTAAATTACTTAATATGTTATATTATATAACATTAATTTTCATTGTACATAATGTTTAAAAAATAGGCTCTCGCTTTTTACATACTGTAAAAAGATCGTTGGAATGCAAACAGCCCTGCTCTCCGATGAGACAGGAGTACGGGCAACATATATTTGCATCAAATTGCACAAAGAAAATAAAGTTGTAGCGCTGTATCGGAAATGCGTTCCATATTAAACACGAATCGTACCAGCAGGGCCGCGTTCATGCCGGCTTTGCAATCTACGCTCGTCCCTGATACGTTCAACCCAGGCTTTCCTACTACTTCAATAGTTGCAGTAAACGAACCCAGCCCCCGGACGTTGGCGCCGACTACCTTTATGCCTTGATCCAGAAACCCAGGTTCACCGAAAGAAAATAAATATATAACAGTCAAAAAACCGCAAAGGCTTGATTCTGCGCGGTTTCTGTTTAATTATGGCCGATTCTTTCATTATTCTTTTATTCGGCTAAAGTACACTAATATTTAGAAGTAGCACTCGAATAAGATAGGTGAACAGGAAAGATTCTTTCAGGGTGTACCCTATTTATGACTCATCCTACTTACCTATAATCTGATAGAAAGGAGGGGCTCGTTGCTTCTATTTCGATTTTGAAATTGAACAGGTGAATTTGTCGGAATCTTAATCATTTATTTCATTTTGCGAAGGAGTCCTATTATGCATACCTTAACCGTTCTGGACAATTTTGCTGGTACTTCTTTTCCCTAGTTATCTAAATGCAGTTTGGAATCTGATCTGTTTTCTGAATATAATTTGAACTGGAGGTGTCAAAAATGTGCAGTATACCCCCATCCAGAACAACTCACTCATCCGACCCCATCATGTGTACCCTCAAAGAACTACCTTCCGAACTTCAGTTAGCAGCGGCAGAGAAAGCGATCGAGATTAACCCGGAGAATGCACCGAAAGCCCACCAGATACAACTTTTGTCAAAACAGGAGCAATCAAACCCCATCAAATTGGCTTTACTAACGTTGAAACGTTGGAGTAGAACGGGGGTGAACCTGACCGTAGGATTCATCGGGAACCCGCCGGCTGACTTGCAAGCTCGCATTATCAGTCACATGAATGCGTGGGACGTGACAGGAAACGTTCGTTTTTCGGCATCTTCTAACAATCCGCAGGTCCGCATCAGCTTCGAAAATGGCGGATATTGGTCCTATCTCGGGACCGATATTCTGCTGATCCCTCCTGACAAGGCTACGATGAATCTTCAAGGTTTCAGTATGAATACGC
Source organism: Paenibacillus sp. GCM10027628 (assembly GCF_042676385.1). NCBI lineage: Bacteria > Bacillati > Bacillota > Bacilli > Caryophanales > Paenibacillaceae > Paenibacillus > Paenibacillus sp. GCM10027628. The sequence continues at coordinate 3,053 of NZ_JBHTHA010000046.1, read as the reverse complement.
CGGAATCTGAATTCCGACGTGTCGTTCGTCACGAAACTGGTCATACACTTGGCTTTCCTCACGAGCATCTCCGTGCAGAGATCGTGAATCTCATTGACCCAGAGAAGGCAATCGCATATTTCAAAGAGACCTACAACTGGCCTCCTGAGAAAACTAAAGGGCAGGTACTTACGCCTCTCGACCCGAATCTCCTTAGTGAAACGGTGGCAGCAGACCCTAACTCCATCATGTGCTACGGCTTGCCAGCATCCATCATGAAGAATGGTATTGCTATCGCAGGAGGTACTGACATTGTCGCTTCAGACATGGAGGCCGTATCACTTTTGTATCCCAAGGCTAACGCTAGCAGGCGGCTCATGCACACCATGCGTTATTCGGACGGAAGCTGGCAGCCCCTGGTTGATCTATATGAAAAACTAGGTATTCAAGGGTCGATCATCTCTGTTGCAGGAGCGAATGGTGAAAGCGGCGATACTCAGTTTGCATACGTCACGTACTTTGGTGAATTGTGGCACTTGATTCGCCACTCAGATGGCAGTTGGTCGGGGGTGGTCAATCTATCTCAGTTGCTTCAAATTTCCGTAGGTGTTGCAGCAGTCGCAGGGGCGGCAGGGCTAAATGGGACCACACAATTCATTGTTACAACCAGCGATGGACAATTGTTGCATACTGTCCGTGAATCGACCGGGAGTTGGCAGCCGCTAGGCGACCTGAAATTCGTAGATAAGGTGCCTGGGAACGTGGTAGCTCTTGGTGGAACCAGCGGCTCCGATGGGGAAACGCAATTTGTGTTTACTACAAATGACGGACACCTTTGGCACACCATTCGGCATGCTGACGGAACTTGGCAGCAGCTAGGAAACCTTGCCGGCGAGCTTGGATTTTCCGGAACTGTAACCGCGATTGCAGGTGCTGCAGGTGCGAACGGGGAAACGCAGTTTGTCTTCGCAACAAATGACAGACACCTTTGGTTTACTCTTCGTCAAGCGAACGGAAAGTGGAAACGTGTATATGATCTGGGGAGAATGATACTGGATATGGAGACACGAGTCATCGCGGTAGGTGGTTGCCCCGGTTCTGGCGGAGACACTCAGTTCGTCTTTACTACAGAAGATGGGCAGGCGTGGCATACCGTTCGTTATGCTTACGGAGGCTGGCAAAAAGCTTATCCGCTTGACTGGGTACTACCAATCAACGGCTTTGTGCCAGCTTTGACAGGTGTGACAGGCGACAATGGAGAGGCGCACTTTATCTTTAACAGGTACCATTCGCAGGGATAGCGTTTGACGGATTGCTCCAATGATCTCTCCGGTATCGTTTACGAAAGGTCTGGCAATGGGGCGAAGTCGCCCGTTGGGACGCCTATGTGAAGGTCTTGCAAATGAAGATGATTACAACCTAAAAAGTAATAAATAGCCCAGTAGAAAGCCAACGCCATGAATAATGTCATGTCGGTTGGCTTTTTTTCGTAGATCACACGCTAAGACAGCAACACATCGGTGCTGGCGGACAAACTCATTTCGTCTTTCCACTAAATTATCATGCCTGTTATGCTTAGAGAATAAGGGTCGCTATTAGCGCACCTCTTGGACGCAATTTCATTGGAAGCATGTTCCAAATGAGTCTCGAAAGAACAAAGGTCTTTATTGAGATAAACCCCTATCGAGGTCTTTCGAAGATGAGCGACCGCGTTCAGAGGTTGGTTTATTCGCCAATCAGAATGCCGTTCTACGTGCTTAGCGCTCTAAAGAACTTTATCATTCTGATGTGGTCAAAGAACCATATTCGTTATATATGGTCATTTTTTCTTTATTCGATCCAAGACGGAGTTTTCTCCCCTTTTAGCGTCCCTCCGGAGCCTTATTAGAGAACACCGTTCTCTACGGATATAGTCAGCAGTCCAAGGTGACGTGTGCCTAAGCGTAAACATCAACCAAACACACTCGGTTATGAGATTCCAAAATAAATGCTCATTTACCTACAATCAGCATCTTTCATAATTTCCTTTACAATAAAAAAACTGCCGTGAATGCTCGCTGTCAGTTTTTTGAATATATACCTAATCTTTGGGATAATTAACTTGCATGATATCCATGAACGGAACCTTCACCGTTACCCCGTTTCTTTCGATATGTACTTTGCCTGTACGCGAATCCATCGCTGTAATTAGGCCGCGCACCGGTTCTTCTACTCCCCATACCGTCAGTACGATCTCGGAATTTTCCATTTTCGCTTCCGTAAGTTGATTACCAATCTCTTCCAGAACAAATTCATCCCGCGTTGGTCTTTTTGCTACTTTTGCCTTAGCCACGTACATTCCCCCTAAATCATCCAACGATGCAATTAACCCTCGTGTGTTAATATTTGTTTCACGCGTCCAACTTGTCCATCCGTTAATCTGACCTTTATCCCATGCGGGTGGTTAGGCGATTTTGTTAGTATATCTTTTACGATGCCCCGCGTTAATTTACCGCTGCGTTGATCTTGTTTTAATACAATGTCCACTCGGGCTCCGGGCACAATGTCTTTACGGTTTTGACCATTCATCTGGTTGAATTCGCCTGCCTTCTCAGTCAATTGTGGTTCATTATAACATAAAAGTTCCATCAGGCCACAAATTAGGTTTATTCATTCATCTCTATATCAACTCAACTTTGAAACAAAATGTCACAAATTGATCAATCTTTTTTCAAAGATTTCCGCCTGCCCCTGCATAGACTATTCAAGAACATATAAGTAGGAGATGATTATTCATGGTAAGCACAAACATTCATTTTAACGAACAGGCAGTCGCCGTTCATCTGATCGGAACCGATCAAAGGCTGATTCCTTCCCTCGTTACCGCCCTTCGTACCAACAAATTTACCCTACATACCCTCAAGCCCTCACTTGAACGTATCGAACTATTTAGCGCGGAAGCCATCCTTTATTCCGGTAACGGCAATAAAGCTCGAATACCAATCTTCTAAAGAAAAAAGACACCATTTTGGTGTCTTCAGCCTGTTGAGAAACCTCAGCAGGCTTTTCTTCATTCCAATTCTTTATCCATTCAC
>NZ_JBHTHA010000045.1:0-9551 GCF_042676385.1 Paenibacillus sp. GCM10027628 | reverse complement strand
TATCTTACGGCTTCAAAAAAATGAGGTCGACCAGAAATATCTGGTGACCTCATAATACGAAACGGGCACGATAGCTTAGGAGTTGAACCTCACTATATTCTGTTCCAAAATAGAAATCCTCCCCAAACAGGACCATTTTGGACCAGAGAATGAGGGGGGACCGGACAAAGTGGCGGAGGTTCTCAAAAGCTTTTTTCTCGATTCTTAAGGAACTGAATCATCCCATGATTATCAAATAAAAATCCAAGATACGATAGTCTAAGACAACCAGGCTGCAGACATGATTGCAGCCTGCTCCGCTAAAGGGACATGATAGCGCGGCGATGGAACCGATCCATCGCTTATTTTGGTTATTTCGTAATTCGCTCAACAAACTGGCAGTATAGTTGAACGGAATAAGTAAGGTAAAGTTATCGAAACAAGATCGAATCTGTATGAATTATCGAACAGAATGATACTCTTTTCTTTAAAAAGCACTAATCTGTATGAATTTTCACACAGAACTATGGAATTTACTGCTTAAAAGGTATTTATATATGATTTTTCGAACATATCCTTCGTTCAAACCATGATTGCACTAACGGATACGTTAGTTCAAAAAAACAGCTGTAGTCTGAGACTTTCTCGTCCATGACCTGCCGATGTTTCGATTGTCGGGCCCAATCTAATACTTTAGGGATAAGCTCGTCCGGTATACACCGGCTACGAAGACAGTCCCGCCAATCGCATTGCCGATAAAGACCGGAACGAAGTTGCGCCCATACGCCCCCACGTCGCTTGGCCGGCAAATATGGCCGCCGGGATGACGAACATATTGGCCAAAACATGTTGAAAACCGATGGCGACGAATGCCATGGTTGGAAACCAGATGCCCCCATACTTTCCCGGTTCCGTCCTCCGCGCCTTACGATAACCATACGGCCAACGCGACCCGCCAGTTGCAGATGTCCGAACACATAGGCGACAAATATCGCGCCGGCAAAATTGCATGCGGTAATGACGGACCAGTTCCCCGCCACGTGCGTCACTGGAGTTTGCCGGCCAGAACGGTCGCCGACACGGCCATTATGTTGCCTGTCAGCAGCTCGCCGCCGGCGAGCAGGCCCGGTTTGAGAAATCCCATAGAAGCAGCCGCTATTTCTCGATCAACACAGGAATATGCGCATGTTGGACTACATAGTGGCTGACGCTGCCCAGCAGCAGCTCCTTCATTCCCGACATCCCCCTGCTGCCCATCACGATCAGGTCGCAATCCTGCTCTTCCGCAAACTTCACAATTTCGGTTTGAGGCGTGCCATGAGCAAGTGTAACGGAATGAGGATTCGCGAGGTGGCTCAGACTTCGTTTTACTTTTTGGACAACTTCTTCCCAATATTTCGCTTCTGACTCATAAAGACTTTCGTTAATGGAAGCATACACGCGTCCGCCGTTAAAGCCTGGGCTGACGACAAGCACATTTACCGTGATGAGCGGGTTTGTTTTGACAATAAGCGCAGCTCTGCCGAGTGCCTTTTCCGCTAATTCCGAACCGTCATACGCTACCAATAATTTAGAGCAAAACATAACATGCACCTTCTTTCGATTGGATATATCCAGTTTAGCTCCAAACGAAACAAACCGATGTGATGTCCGTCACTGACGGGGGACAATTAATGTCACGGTTGTGCCGCTTCGAAGACGTCGGCATACTTGGCGATATTGGTCAATGCCTCTTGGATAACGTGATAAATCGTTGTCTCGACGAAGGCGTCGAGCCTTTTGCGCAGCGTCGCTTCCAATTGAACGCGTATGCCGTAATGCTCCGCGTAATTGGCAATGTGGGTGCGAATCACCGGCACGACGCGCAGATCGTCCAGTACGGAAGGGCAGAGCTGCCAGGCCGGATCGCGAACCTCCTTGATGAATCGGATACGCCTTTACGTACATGCACCTGCACGGGATTCGCTTCATCGCCAATCAAGCGATCCATTTGGATCAGCAGGGAAAACAGGCTTTACCCGATGCCGTCATGCAATTCCCGGTGTACAGAGAAAATAAAGTATAAACTAGGTAAATAAAGTATTAGACTCACGCGGCGGCGTTGAACGAACGGGCAGGATAGTTGAAAATTTTAAATCCGTATCAGAGATATCGCTATTGACAAATAATCTACTACGTGATACTTTATAGCTGTAGTAAGTAACACTGCATACCAGTCATACAGAATAGTGAAGGGTGATTGTGCTGGAAAACATAACGGAAATGCTCAAAGGCGTGCTTGAGGGCTGTGTTCTTGAAATTATAAGCCGCGAAGAAACCTACGGATACGAAATCACGCGGCGGCTGAACGCCCTCGGCTTCTCAGATGTTGTGGAGGGAACGGTGTACACCATCCTGATCCGGCTTGAAAAAAACAAGTTGGTGGAGATCACCAAGAAGCCCTCCGACATGGGACCGCCGCGAAAATTTTTCGCGATCAACGATGCGGGGCGCGAGGAGCTGCGGAGGTTCTGGGAAAAATGGGAATTCGTATCATCAAAAATTAACGAGTTAAAGGAGAAGGAATTATGAATTTTTGGGAAAAAATCACCGGCAACGACATGACTAAAGAATTTAAGACTTTTGAATCGCGAGTCAAAAAGCTGCCGGCTGATTATCAAGCGGCATGGGAAAAAATTAATGTCAATCTTTGGCCGCACTCCAATTTCACCGGTCGCAACCTCATGCCAATTTTTGACGGTGTGCTTGGCCTGCTGGAAGAATCGGCGGCGGACGGTCAGAGTGTCCAAGAGGTTTTGGGTGACGATATCAAGGGCTTCTGTTCAGCGCTGGCCGGCGAAGAAGGGGCGAAGTCTCTTCGCGACAAGTGGCGCGAGCAACTCAACAATAATATCGCGAAAAAATTAGGTAAATAGGAGGAGGATAAAATGAAAATACGAGATATCATCGAAGGCAAAAAAGAGTGGCGAGCGCACGTGGCGCGTGTCAAAGCGCTCCCGCAAGATTATCAGATTGTTTATAAAGAGATTCAAAAATATCTCTTTAAGGTCGGCCCTCTTGAGCTAACTGAGGGGACGGGTTTACTCTCGGGGATTATCGATCTTTTTGAAGAGGGAGTGGCCTTGAGGAAAGGCGTGCTCGAAGTGACGGGCAGTGACGTAGCGGCTTTCTGCGACGATCTAATCAAAGATTCAAAAACTTACGCTGACATCTATCAAGAATCTGTTGGCCAAGAAGGTAACAAGGCCATGAAAAAGGTTACGGATAAGGAAAAGTAAAAGGGGGATGTCGGGATGGAAAAAGCAATTGAAGTGAAAGGTCTGCGAAAGTCTTTCAAGGACACAGAAGTCCTAAAGGGTGTCGATTTTGAAGTGAAGCGAGGTGAGATTTTCGCCCTGCTTGGCTCCAACGGCGCGGGCAAGACGACGATTGTCAGAATCCTCACCACGCTGCTCAAACAGGACGGAGGTACCGCCACCGTAAACGGATTTGACGTTGGTTCAAAACCCGAGAATGTGCGGCATGCGATCAGTCTGACCGGGCAATTTGCCGCCGTAGACGAGATATTGACCGGTCGGGAAAATCTGATCATGATTGCCAAGCTGCGGCATCTGGATCATCCGCGTCAAGTTGCGGACGATTTACTGAAACGTTTCGGCTTAACTGACGCGGCCGACCGTAAGCCATCTACTTATTCGGGAGGTATGCGCCGCAGGCTCGACATCGCCTTGAGCCTTGTGGGAAAACCGCAGATCATTTTCCTCGACGAGCCAACCACCGGGCTTGACCCCGAGGCACGTATCGAGGTTTGGAAGATTGTAAAGGAGCTTGCCGACGGCGGCACTACGGTATTCCTGACCACGCAGTATTTAGAGGAAGCCGAGCAGCTTGCCGACCGAATTGCCATTCTGCATAAGGGCAGGATTATCGCCAGCGGCACGCTCGCGGAACTGAAAAAGCTGTTTCCATCCGCAAAGGTGGAGTATGTTGAAAAACAGCCGACATTGGAGGAAATATTCCTCGCAATCATCGGTAAAAAGGAGGCCATGTAAATGGAGGCGGCAAAAAAACATTTTTTCAGCGACATGAGCGTTATGCTTGGACGTTCCATGCGCCATATTTTCCGCAGTATGGACACGATCTTCACGGTCTGTATCACTCCGATTGCAATGATGCTGCTGTTCGTCTATGTGTTTGGCGGCGCAATCAAAACCGGTACGGATAACTATGTGAACTACCTGTTGCCTGGCATACTGCTTATGGCTATTGCCAGCGGGGTGGCTTACGTGGCTTACCGCCTGTTTTTGGATAAGCAACGGGGCATTATCGAGCGATTCCACTCCATGCCGATTGCGCGTTCCTCTGTGCTGTGGGGGCACGTGCTGACCTCTGTGGTATCCAACGTCATTTCTATTGTCGTCATCATTCTCGTAGCGCTCATTATGGGCTTTCGCTCGTCGGCAGGGGTATTGTCTTGGCTTGCCGTAGCAGGTATACTCGTGCTGTTTACGCTGGCTTTGACTTGGATCGCGGCCATTGCCGGTCTGTCCGCAAAAACAGTGGAAGGTGCAAGCGCCTTTTCCTATCCATTGATCTTCCTGCCATTTATCAGTTCTGCCTTTGTGCCGACCGAGACGATGCCGTCAGTCGTACGCGCCTTTGCCGAAAACCAGCCGGTGACGTCTATCGTAGAGACCATCCGTGCACTATTGTCAAGCCAACCGGTAGGCAATGATATCTGGGTCGCTTTAGCGTGGTGCTTAGGGATAATGATCGTCGCATATCTGTTTGCGGTGCGCGCATACAAACGGAATGCAGCTTAATGTTTGTATGCATGATAATGATAGTGGTCAAGTAAGGGGCATTAAAGATAACCAGGGAGCAGGCTGCCACGAGTGGCCTGTTCTCTTTTTTACCACATAGGAAAGTTTAACTTCGTTAAAGCACTAAAGTGCTTAACAAACTTTCCTATTGGCGATAAAAACTTCCGCTAAACGCGGTCGCTCATCTTCGAAAGGACGTCGATAGACGTTTTTCTCATTGAAGTAGGCGTCAAATCGTGGATGCCTATATATCTCATATTTTTTAAACCAATTTTAAACTTAGAAGTTTATATTATAACAGCATTACTATGTAGAAATAACTCATAAAATGTCTTGTATCTACGAATCTAGGAGAGTGTGAAATGATGAAAAAAAGGAAATTTTTATTCATTGCAGTTGCTTTATTGATCATTTGCATGGGAACTACGATGCCAGGAGTATCCGCGGCGCCTGTGGAAAGGAGTTCCCATGTTTTGCTGCAAATTCCGGATATCCAAGGAGAATCTACAGTGGAGGGCTATACCAAATGGATTGAACTGTCGGAAGTGGGGTTCTCCAGTTCAATTGTCGTGAATACTTCGGGTACAGGTAGAGGGATGGGTTTACCTAAAGAAGACGATATTTCGGTCACCAGACAGGTGGACACTTCCAGCCCTGCGATCTTTAGAAAACATTTGCTTACCACAACCGCTGGGAGCGGGAACAACCCTTATCGTGATTGGGCCATCGTATTTCTAGATGATAATGGGAGTCCTTATCTGAAATATACCTTGAAGGAGCCTGTAATCAATAGTTACAAGATAAGCAATAAGGCGCGTTTCGCTCCCGAGGAGACCTTTTCCGTTAATTATACAGGGATCACCGTTACAACATGGGACAGCCGCGGTGTTCAGCAACCCGTCGTCAGTTATGATATTACTACCCAAAGGATCAATTAAGCAGGTATTGCTATGATTAAAATGAAGAATATCGCCATTCTCTTTCTATTTACCTTGATTATTTTGCCCTTAGGCACAGCCAATGCATCTGCAAGCAATTGGGGAGTGCTAGGGAGCCGACCGGGCGATTTCTATAACCCCCTTGGACTGGATGTCGATGTTCAGGAAAACGTCTATGTGGCGGATACGCAAAATCACCGCATTCAAATATTTGATGCGAATGGAAACTTCCAGAGCACCTGGGGGATAGAAGGTACCGGTGAAGGGGAGCTTTCTTCGCCGGCCGATCTTGCGGTTAGCGTAAGCGGGTATGTCTATGTGGCAGACTCTGGTAACGGTCGCATTCAGGTGTTTCATTCCGACGGCACATTTGTAGCCAGTTTAGGACGGAAGGGCTCGGGCGAGGGAGAGTTTTTACATCCGGCTTCCATTGATGTGAATGATTCGACGGGGAAGATTTATGTTGCGGATTCCGGGAATGATCGCATTCAAATTTTGGGCGCCGATGGTTTTGAGAAGAGTTGGGGGAGCCATGGCTCCGGGCCAGGAGAGCTGCTGAATCCGAGCGGTATAGCTTTAGGCCCGGACGGATCGGTGTATGTGGCGGATACCGGCAATCATCGTGTACAGCAATTTACAGCTGACGGTGTATTCGTCCGAAGTTGGGGACGTCTGGGGAATGGGGCGGCGGAGTTCTCATCACCTATCGGCATTGCGGTGGATCCCTACGGTCAAGTTTATGTTGCTGACACGGGCAATCATCGCGTAAAGCAGTTCAGCGCAACTGGAGATTTCCTTAAAGCATGGGGAGGACTCGGGTCTGGCGAGGAACAGTTCGATGCTCCCGCAGGCCTGGCAGCAGCATCGGATGGGCTTGCCTATGTGGCGGATACGAACCTACAGCGGATTCAAAAACTGCGCATCGATTATCCTCCTGAAGCTACCGGGGTTAAGGTAAGCGGTTCGGCGACAGTCGGACAAGCCGTGTATGGGGAATATCATTTCAACGATCAGGACGGGGATTTGGAAAGCCACTCCGCTTATCGTTGGTATCGGTCAACGAATGCTGCAGGCAGTGACGCCGTAGCCATTGCTGGAGCTGAGGGGACAACGTACACTTTGCAGCCGGAAGACGAAGGGCTGTATATTGCATTTGAGGTAACGCCGATGTCTGATAGTGGGGCCAAGCAGGGAAAGGCGGCAAAAAGCTCTTTCATTGGCCCGGTAACACAAGTCGCTAATCGATCGCCGATTCGACGCTATGAGCTTGCGGATCAGACAATCATAGCGAATGGTCCAACGTATTCCCAAGACGTGCATGATTGGTTTACCGACCCAGACAGCGATACGTTATCTTGGTCGGTTCAGATCGATCATCCTGAAGTGGCTGATGTTGTTTTGGACGGAACGACATTGTCGCTAAAGCCGAAGGCCGGGGGAAGCGCGATCGTGACAGTAACGGTTTCAGACGGAAAAGGCGGCACAGCGGATGACAGCTTTATCGTTACAGTTGTTCCGGCGTCGTCAAACAATAACCCCCCGGGAGATCTTCGTTTGTCGTCAACAGAAGTGGTGGAAGGGGCCGATATCGGCACAATTGTGGGATGGCTGCAGGCGTTCGATCCCGAAGGGGACGCATTGTCGTACTTGCTGACAGCGGGCAGTGGCGATGACGACAACGGAAGCTTCCGCATAGTGGGAAATATGCTTGTAACAGCGGAGGCCGTCACGAAGAAAAGTTATTCGATTCGGGTCGGCGTTAGCGACGGCAGGGCAACAGTGGAGCAAGCGTTCACTATCACCGTAACAAATGTGGATCGCTCGGCTCCAGTCATCAAGCTTCTAGGAGGAGCCATAGTTACGTTGCAGGTTGGGGATACATTTACGGAGCCTGGTGTAACTGTGACTGATGACTCCAATGTGGATCTGATATCTAAAGTCGTTGTCGGCGGCGATCAAGTCGATACAAGTAAAGCAGGTACTTACGTGGTAACTTACAACGTAAGAGACGCAGCCGGAAACGCAGCAATGGAAGTCACAAGAACGGTCACTGTAGAGGATGCAGGTACGCTTGCAGGACCGCAGGTTATTGTTGCTGTTGGTGGGGACCGTCAGGTGACTCTGAACTGGGAAACGGTAACGGGGGCGACTTATTACAAAATCTATATGGCAAACACTCCAGATCAATTTGGCCAAGGTGCTGTTGGAACTGTAACGGACAATACATATACCGTCCACAACCTGACTAACGGAACGACCTACTACTTCGCCGTAAAAGCAGGCTATCCGGTAGGCCTTAGTAGGGCATCGAATGCGGTGAGCGCAACTCCCGCAACAGTTCCAGCGCCGCCGGCAAATGTGACGGCATTGCAAAGTTTAATGCTCACAAATGGGATTTTGTTACCGTCTTTCCAATCCTCTACTACGGATTACAAGGTAACAGTAGCTAACAGTGTTTATGCAACTACTATCACTGCTTCGGTGTATGACCCCAATTCGAAGATCACAATCAACGGGCAGGCTGCAGTTAGCGGTGTAGGGAATCCGATGAACTTGAAAGTAGGGGACAATCAAATTGTTTTGAAGGTGACGGCCCCAGATGGAGTCACTCAAGGGACATATACCGTCCATGTCAAACGTCTGCCAAGTTCAAACAGCATCTTGACCGATCTAAATGTATCTGCGGGTAGCCTTATCCCGAGTTTCTCGAGCGGCACCTTAAATTACATATTAACCGTTCCGAACGGGGTGAGCACCACAACGGTAACGTCCTTTGTTTATGATCCAGCAGCAACCATATTGATTAATGGGATCCTGGTTGAGAGCGGGAAGGCTTCGGCACCGATCGAGCTTCAAGTAGGCACAAACACGGTTACCGTTACGGCCGTTGCCCAAGACGGCATTACGGAAACGATCTATACGATTACAGTAACTCGATTGGCCTATCGCCAAGAAACGGATTCTTCTGGTTCAACGGATTCCACTGGGCCATTGCCCTCGCAGACGACTGGTGAACCCGATCAGAACGGTACAGCACCAGTTCAAAATACATCAACAAAGTCGGTGATCTTTGATCCCAGTGATCCCGCATCCGTTGCTAAAATGAAAAAAACGCTTTTAGAGATGATCCAAGTAGGCCAATCCCGTCCCGTTGCAGAATTTAAGGACGTCAAAAATCATTGGGCGGACAAAAATATTAAGTTATTTACTAAGTTAGGAGTTGTTAACGGGTATAGCGATGGGAACTTCAAACCTGATGGGCTGATTACCCGCGTTGAGTTCTCAACCATGATTGCAAAAATCTTTGCTCTAAAGAAGAGTGCGGAGACCCCTGTACAATTTACTGATATTACAAACAATTGGGCAAAGGACTCGATTGAAAGTTTAGCTTCGCATCACATTATCAACGGCTATGAGGATGGATCATTTAAACCGGATCGATATATTACCCGTGCAGAAATGGTTACCATCATGACCCGCATCATCAATATGAATGCAGTTCGGGGTACGGGCAGCACAAACTTTGTGGATATCAATAACTCCTGGGCCAAAGAACAGATTCAAACTGCAGCTCGAGCGGGGATAGTTATTGGGGGAGATCATCAAGATTTTGCACCGGATAAAAACACGACTCGGGCCGAAGCAATTACAGTCATTCTCCGATCCATGGAGACGAATTCAGAAATAGCGACTTTACTCCGAGCCATACAGTAAAGCAGGAAACACTCCAAACTTCCCAAGTTTGGAGTGTTTTTGCGTGTGCGCCCAGCATGGGCGCTATCTATAGGGTTCAAGTCCCGAATGGCGAAGG